>JBHTFH010000044.1:0-29925 GCA_042666135.1 Roseomonas sp. GCM10028921
ACGATGTCGCGGACCTTCTCGACAACCGGGGGTCATTCGAGAGCTTGAAGGTCTCGACCCGGTGTGGATTCAGCCCATGCTCGCGCCAGGTGCGGTGTACCGTGGAGGGCGCCAGACCGCTCGCCTTGGCCATCGAGCGCAGCGTCCAGTGCGCGCCTGCCAGCGCCAGATCGTCGGCTTGCCCTTCCCAGTCGCCGCGCGGATCGCCATCGTGCCCGCACCGTCCACGGTCATCAGCACGATCCGAGCCCGCCAGACGTGGTGCTGCGGGCTCTTGCGGTCCGAAACCACGCCCTCGAGCCGCTCCCGGTCACCTGGCCGTAGCCGAACCTCAACGCCTTCCCTCATGCGCCCAGACTCGCAGGTCCGGGCCAGCATGGAAATCATCAACGTCGATCAAACCACTAATGCCGGCCCTCCAGGTACCGCAGGTGCGCAGAATAGTATTCCCGCCGTCCACTCATCAGGACTGGGCGCGGCTCCAAAGAATGAACTCCCCCGGGACGTGTTCCAGGCGATGCACGATAGCTCGTCCATCGGGCTCTGTCTGATTGGGTCGGACCTTCGTTATATCAGTGTGAATGAGCGTCGGGCAGCCATGAATGCCTTGCCCGTCGAGGCCTATATTGGCCGCACCATGGGCGAGGTTGTTCCAGACCTCGCAGCCCAAGCCGAACCGGCTCTGCGGAAAGTCCTGGCCGGGGACGAGATTGACGCATTCACCGTCCGACTTGGAGCTTCTGAAGCTCCCGAAGGTGAGCGGGTCTTTCTCGTTTCCTTCCACGCAATGTGGGACTGCGATGGTGCATCGGTATCTGGGGTTCTTGAGTCCTGGACCGACATCAGCGCTCGCAGCCATGCCTGGACCAGGTTGCAAGAATGCGAGGAGCGCTACCGGCACCTTATCGAGCTCAGCCCCTTCATGCCGTGGACGGCTGATGCGGACGGCATGACGCTGGAGTTCAGCCCGCGCTTTCTGTCCATCACAGGCCTGTCGCACGAGGAGAGCATCGGCCAGGGCTGGACCAAGGCGGTCCATCCAGCCGACCTGCCTTCCGTGCAAGGGATCTGGTCCGAAGCGGTCAACACCGGGCGTGCCACAATAGCCGAACTGCGGGTGCGGCTCCTCGACGGCTCCTGGCGATGGAGGCGTGCGCAGGTGGCACCACGCCATGACGAGAGCGGCCGGATCATTCGGTGGTACGGTACCTTGGAAGACATTCATGACCGCAAATCGGCCGAGGAGGCCTTGCGGGAGAACGAGGCCTTCAGCCGCAGCGTGCTCGACAACAGTCCGGACTGCGTGAAAGTCACCGACCTTGATGGGCGGCTGCTTTTCATGAGCAGCCCTGGTCTTTCGGCAATGGAGATCGACGATTTCCAACCTCTACGCGGGCAGGCCTGGGTCGGTTTGGTGGGCAAACCTGGCGGAGGTGGCCTGACCGTCGTAATACCCGCCTCCGATCCAGCCCGTGATGTCGACGGCCGTCGAGATCCCGACGGTGGCCTGGTCGTCGATGAGGTAGCCCACCCTCCGAGCGGTATGGCAGGCCTGGATAGACATCACGGAGGCGAGACGCGCAGTCGTCCGCCATGGGCCCAGCCGACAGGTCCAAACGGATCCCCAACCTGGTACCATCCGCCCGGAGCGGTGTCATAGATCGCCATGGTGTCGCCCCGGCGCAGTGTTCTGAGGACCGCACCGCCACCCCGGGGGTGGGTTCGGAGATTGGCACCCGCGCGTACCGTAACTGAGCCGCCCTTGGGCAGCACCACGTCAGGCTCCTGCAGTGGCGTGTAAGCGACCTCCGGGATGGAGGCGGAAAGCCGGGTGACCCCGGGCTCAACCAACGCGATCAACGCGGGTGGCTCTGGAGCTGCCGCTGAGGGCTCCATCGCGTTCAGGACGCCCACCGCGGGCGGAGCCGACGGAGGGCCGCCGCGGTCGTAGCACCGCCTCAACGTCTCGGCGAAGACCCGCGAGGTTCCGATACTTGTATTGGCGATGTGGTGCTCGATGCGCTGCGGGCGAATGCTGCGGTCGGCCTCATAAGTGACCAGCGCTACGAAGGGGGTAAAAAAGGCGGAGCTGCCGAAGCGCACATGGCCGCAGACCGCTACCTCGTTGGGAGCAGCCTGCGGATGGGCCCGTACAGCCCGCAGCGCCATGTCTCCCGCGCCTTCTTGTCGCAGCACGCTCTCCACGAGGCCCTGGGCGGTCCTGACAGGATCGGGCGCGATCCCTGGCTCGCCAGAGAGCTCATCGCACGCGGCGATCAGGGCTGATCCCGCCAGCGCTGCCACTCGTACGCGAGAGATGATGAGGCCCCCGACCTGGTATCCTGGCTCGCCTTGTACGCGGGCGGGCATTCTCCTCGTCTCGGTGCCGCACGGCCAGCCGCCCGCGCACCGGCCGGCCTCCGTGACGGAGTCGCCCAGCATGGTGGTTGTTTTTTGCACAGCTCCCCCCTTGCCCAGCGGCTGTGAGCGCCGGCTTGGCCACCGGTTGCTCCAGGCCGCTACGCCAGACTCCCTTCGTTAAGCGGACGATGGGGAGAGTTACCGGGAGGGGCAAGAACGGCCTTCCGCCCGCGCGCCGTTCCCGAGTTCGTGCAACCTGAACGCCACATCCAGAGAGGGTGAACCGCCTCGGGTATGCCGGAGGCTGATTGGTTTGGGTTACGCGTACAGTGGCCCACCCCATGGGCGATAGGGGATGACGACCGTGAGGTCCTTCTGCCGGCGCGAGAGCGTGCTGTAGTGGAGCGTGCGCCAGTCTGACCCGGCCAGCCGGATTGGGCTCTCTGCCATTCCCTGGGCCACCCGCAGCGGTAACTGGTGCAGCACCTTCAGCGTCAGCGCCGTCTGGATCGCCGTGTCCGTGAAGACCTGAGGCCGGCCACGCCGGCCCGTACTCTCCACCGCGGCCAGGCCAGTTCCGGCGAAATCCAGACCGTCAGGCCGCCACGTCCAACCAGCCCACGATCGTACTCACGCCAGTTCCACGCCCAGTACCCCGCCGCGGCCGGCCGGAGCCCGTGCCTGCCGCCATCCTGGCACCTCACCTTTGCTGGTTTACGCAACAAGGCCGGTCGCGGGCGGCGTCCCGTTTCGGTGGTGTCCCAGGGCGTGGCGTCACGTGAGGAGGCAGGGCCGGTCATCTGCGTGCGGTCTACTAAGCGAAGAACCGGCATCGGCTTCTGGCGGTGGCTCTCGCGAGACTGGCCAGGGGTGTGGAGGGGTCCGGCGGAGATCCGCGCGCGCTGGACCGGATGCGGCACGACGGCTTAGTATGGCGCACGCGACCGGGCTGCTGTTCTGGTCCTGATCTGAGTCCCCGGTCCGATCGGCGCGCCCTTGGGGCGCGCGTGCTGATCACACGTCCCCTCCCCGCTCCGCGTGGGGAGAAAGTTTGTTTACAGGCTCGATGACTTGTCATCCGAGCGGGACTGTCGGGGTGGTGCTTGCGCGAGGCCTGACCAAGGCTGAAGGGCAGGTCCCTACCAGCGTGCTTCATCACCCAATGGCCGCTACCCGTGCTCACGCCAAGCCATGCACTTCCGCTGAGCGCCCATATCGGTCATCAGCTTGCCGCCGCCGGCGTCCTGCAAGCGGACGAGCGCTCCAAGCCCTAGCTAGTCGCACTCGGTGGGGAAAGGTTGTCAGACTACAAGCTGAGCCTTCCCCTGCCCTGCAACGCGGACTCTCGTCCGTCGCAGCCCACCCGCAAGTTACCGTAGCCCAGAGCAGCGTCGCAGCAGCCCCGATGATGGAAAGCGCTGAGCAACGAGACGTGAAGAAAGGTGACGCAATACGGGCGGACCTTGCAGTGAACGGGATGACATTCTCCTGGTGAGGTTCAGGAGGGAACCTGCTCAACCCGGAGAGCGTCATGGCTTCGCAATCGGTTCCGAATGAAGAGATGCGGTCCGTTCTGGAAAGGGCTGGTGTCTCCAAAGGATGGCGGATGGTGGCGGCGGTCCTGATCGTAGTTCTAGCGCCTGTTTGGCTACCCCTCTTTTTTCTGACTTTCGCCGTAGTGGGAAAAGTTTTTCCTCTGATCCAAGACGCCGCAAAATTTGAGGAGGCTTGGACTTCGCGAAAATGGCGTCACCACCGGCTCAACGCCGCGCCAAGTCCTGAGCCACACTCCGAGAACAAGCCTCGGCTTTGGTAACCTCGGCTGGTCAGCATAGAGCCCGTGATTGCCAAATATCCACTTGAAGCCAGCGTCCGCTTCGTCTGGCCTCGTCCTAGAGCGGACCGCAGCCTTCGGCCAGCCTTCCCGTTCGGACAGGCGCTGAGAGAGTTCGTATCAGGTCGAGTCCAGCGGTCGAAAGCCTGAAGCCACATGTCCGCTTCCACCCGCCCGAGCCCCGAAACCTGCTGGTCCGTTATCGGCAGGCGTCGCCATGTTCGCGCGGCGCCCGGAGTAGCCGTTTGAGCTACCCACGTCGCTCCTCTGAAGCGGAGCTTTGCAGATGACGAGTGGATCGCTGCAGGGCGGCATCGCCGGGAAGCGTTCATCCGCTCTACGGCGTCAGCTCATTGGCTCTGGGGCTTTGCAACGACGTCGTCGGGTTCCGGGACCAGACGGAGAGGGCGCGGAGGCGGGCGGGCCGGCCACCGACCAGCCGGCCGAAGGGAAAGCCCCCGGCCACGCGCAGCCCAGCAACGCTGGAGAGGCTGCGAAGCGTACGCGCGGCTTCCAGCACGAGGTCGCGGACGAGCACGCGGCCGGCGGGTCTCTCCCCTTCCTGGACGAGGGAGAGTGCATGCAGCGCGTGGAGCCCGAGCCCCGCTGCCATCACGAAGAAGAACTCCCAGTGACGCAGGTGGATAGGAGTGAGGGCGAGCTCCCCGGCCGGGGCGCGCCAAGTGATGGTGACCGCCAGCTCGCGCGCGGCAAACCAGCTGGCCAGGACCCCGCCCAGCACGGGGCAACGCCCGCGGCCGCCGCGTTGCAGACGCCGATCGCGGCCATATAGGCCGTGCCTTCCCCTCGCGGGGCGAGCTGCAGGGCGATGTTGCTGCTCGCCAGAGCGGTGCCGCCAGTTGCGATGCCCATGACGAGGTGAAGAAGGGCGAGTGCGGGGAAGGCGAGGACCGGCCCGGCATGGGCCGCGGCAGGCAGGAGCAGCAGGCAGAGCAGGAAGGTCGGGGCGGTGGCGCGCAGGACGGCCTTGTTCGAAAGCCGGTCGGACAGACGACCCCAGAGGCTGATGGTGATAGCACTCGCGATCTGGCTAACAGCCCAGAGAACCAGGACCATCCCGAGGCCAAGTCCCGTCTGCTCCAACAGGTAGACGGTGATGAAGGGCGCAGCGAGATTTGTGGAGTAGCTCCAGCTGGCCAGGAAGCCGATCAACCGGGCGAAAACCGGGTCGCGCAGGGCCTGGCGCCGCGCCGAAAGCCGGCGCCATCGGCACTTCCGGCACCTTCGCCAAGTACCAGGAGGAGACGAAGCCGGCCATGGCGGCACCAGCAAAGGCCGCAGCGAAGGCGTGGATCGGCTCACGCCCCGGCCAGTGATCCACCAGCGCGCCAGCGAGCAGGCCGCCAACGAGCGAGACAATGGTGGACCAGGAGAGGCGGCTGGCGAAGAAAGATCCCATGCCCTCCCGCGGCAGCAGGTCGTGCATCCAGGAGTTCCAGGCGGAGGCGCTCATCGCCGCGGTCGTGGCGATCAGGACCTCGCCTATAATGAGGATGATAAGGGCGAGCTGCCGGTCGGGCAGGAAGGGCAAGCCGGCCAGGAGGAGGACCACCACGCGCTCGGCCACGCCGAGCCAGACTGCCAGGGGGCGGCGGCGCAGGCGCTCGACCAGCCCGATGGCGGGGAGCTGGGCCAGCTGGCCGAGGGCGGGGATGGCCCCGAGCAGGCCGACCGTGAGGGGGCCAGCACCAAGGGCCAGGGCAAGGCTTACCAGAACGACGCCACCGGAAAGCACGCCGATGAAGCTGGCCCAGGCAGCATCGCCCACCAGGGCACGCTATGCCCGTTCGAGCTCGGCGTCGGCGAGGCGGCCAAGTGAGGGCTCGGCAGCGGTGGGGACAGGGTCTGATTGGCCAGGCACTATGCGACACCGCTCCTGGCGAACCTGGACAGAACGTGCCGGGACGAGGCGGGTTCGTACCGCGCAGGGATCAAAAGAGACAAAGGCCAGATCGCGCCTTCAGGGAGCTTGAAACTGCAGCTGCCGAGTAACCCGACTGATACGGGCCGGCGCTTGTCTGCCCCAGCACCTGAGTTGCTCCGAAGCAGCCCTTCCGCTCTCGGCTAGAGTCGATCTTCGCCCAGCGCCCATCCCAGCCATCGGCGTGGCATCGTCGTGTTCCCGGGAGCGGACGTGACCACCCGGACGGCACTTGGCCGAGCTGGGCGACATCGGGACTGTCGGCAGTTGCGCCCGCTCCACAGACCATCTCTCTGAGGCTACTCGGCGGCTATCAGGCCGGCGGGCTGCTGGAGCTCGGCACGGGCTTGCCGGATGATCTGCCAGCCGCCCTGCAGGCCAAGGCCCCCCATGATGGCCGCCACGATCACGTCCGGCCAGCCGGTGCCGGTGCCGAACACCCCTGCCGCGGCGAGCACGACGGCGAGGTTGCCGATGGCGTCGTTCCGGGAGCAGATCCAGACCGAGCGCATGTTCGCGTCACCCTCGCGAAAGCGGTAGAGCATGAGCGCGACGCCGCCATTCGCGAGGAGGGCGGCCAATCCGACGATGCCCATCACCCCCGCCCGCGGCAATGTCCCGGCCAAGGCGTGCCAAACCGTGCTGCCCAGCACCCAGGCGGCGAAGACGACCAGGGTCCAGCCCTTCATCAGGGCCGCCCGGGCCCGCCAGGCGATCGCCATCCCGGCGACCCCGAGGCTGATGGCGTAGTTCGCCGTGTCCCCGAAGAAGTCGAGGGCGTCGGCCATGAGGGAGGCCGAGCCGGCCGCGGCGCCCGCCACGATCTCGGCAAGGAAGAAGACGCCGTTGACGGCGAGGGCGATCCAGAGCGCGCGGCGCCAGGCAGGGCTGTTCAGCGCCTGCGGCGCCCGGCTGGAGCAGTGGTCAACGTGGCAGCAGGCCATGGCATCCTCTCCCGTGATCGGGCATGGCGCCCCAAATGAGCCCTGTAGTCGCTACAGGGTCAAGGACATGGATGGCGCCAGCCTCGGCATCGGCGAACTCGCCCGCGCCACGGGCACGAAGGTGGAGACGATCCGCTATTACGAGCGGATCGGCATCCTGCCGGCCCCGCCCCGCACGGCCGGGGGCTACCGGAGCTACGGGCCTGGGCAGCTCGCGCGGCTGAGCTTCATCCGGCGTGCCCGCGACCTCGGCTTCTCTCTCGAGCAGGTCCGCACCCTTCTCGGCCTCGCCGACCAGCGGGAACGGTCCTGCGAGGCGGTGGACGCCGTCGCGCGGGAGCATATGGCCGAGGTGGACCGCAAGCTCGCCGACCTCGGCGCCCTCCGCCGTGAGCTCGCCTCCCTTATCGGGCAGTGCAGCCACGGCACGGTCGCCGAGTGCCGGATCCTGGAGGCCCTGGCGCCGAACCAGGGCCTTCTCGAAGCACCAATCCCTAAAGCGGGACCAAGGACAGGATAGACCCAAGAATAGCCTCCGCGGGCCTGCGGCAGCATGGGGTACGGCATTCCCAATCGGCGCGATCGGGCGCTGAGCCTGGCTCCCCGGCTCAGCCAAGCCGGGTTTCGCTGGCCGCGAAGGCAGGGGTTAGGTCGGCGCCGCGTCCGGTGATATCGCCACGGACAGCCTGAAGCCGCGCAGGAGGCGCATGTCTTGGTCGAGCGCGTCGGCTGGCATCAGCGTGACGGGGGAGTTCTCTCCCATCTGCGACAGCATCTCGGGCAGGCTGACGGCGGTAACCAGACCTCTCACAAAGCGGGTCTCCTCGTCCTCCTCCTGCGGCCCCGCGCCGAAGGGCACCGTCGCGGTTCCCCCCGGCTCGGGAACGGCCTCACGATCGGAGGCGATGCGGAAGCTCCGGACGGCGAGCCCGCCTCGCTTCTTCTCCGCAACCCATCCGCGGATCCCGCGGGCACCAGCTCCGTCCGCCCGTCGGGCTTCGAGCCAGAACAGCGCCGGCAGGACGTCCAGCACGGCGGGCGAATGGGACACCTCGGAGGAGGCCAGCCCGCGTGCCAGGTCAGCGATACCGTCGTCGATCGCCAGAGCGGGCGCGCCTTCAGAGCGCAGTCGCCGCGCCGCGCGCCGGGCGTCCATCGGTGCGTTCTCGCCGAGCATGGCCGCCAGCAGGCTGCCTCCAGGGAACCTCATTCTCGGCATTCCCTGCATCATGCGCCTCCTCCGGGATGCCCAGTGATGCCCGAAGGTGACGAGCAGCGCCAACTGGCTGCTGCGATCAGCGGCGGGGAGCTGCTGCGGGCCTGGCCAGCCAGCCGATATCGGACTGCAAGGGCAGAGCCGACATTATCGTTCACCGTGCACATCCGGCCGCTGCGCGCCCATTCCGGTCACGACTGTTAGGCAGCAGCGACCCCGGAAGCGTTCGGTCGAAGGTCAGTAGCGAACCGGGACCCAGGTTCGGCTTACAAATCCGCGACCTTCGTTGACGATGCCGGGGCCTCCCGTGCTGCTGCGTGGCCCTGTTGCAGATTTCAGGCGAGGGGCACAACGTCTCCTCTGTGCTGGTTTGATCAGGCGAGGGCGACGGTATCAGGCATGCCAAGCCGGTTGTAGGTGTTGAGGATGGCGCAGCGGATCTGCACCTCGGCGACCTGACGGGCGGGATCATGCGCGGCCAGCCGCTCGCCCAGGCACTTCAGGCGCGAGATGACGGTTTCAGCCAAGCTTCTACGGTGGTAGGCGCTCCACCGTTTCCAGATGCGCCGTCCAAGGTGCCGAACGGCGCGCAAGGTCTTGTTGCGCTCGTCTGCTCCTATGGTCGGCGTCCTCCACGGCTTGCCTTTGCGCCGGGGTGGCACGATGAGGGCCGCGTTGCGGGCCGCAGCCGCCTCTTAGACCGAGCGGGTGTCATAGGCACCGTCGCCGGTGACGGAGGCGCCCCCCTCTCCCTCCGGTATTTGCGCCAGCAGATCGGGAAGGATCTCGCCGTCGCCGTGTCGGTGATCCGTCATCTCGACAGCGCGGATCTCATCCCTCTCTGCATCAACGGCCAGGTGCACCTTGCGCCAGACCCGTCGTCAGTCGGTCCCATGCCGGCGGACTTTCCACTCCCCTTCCCCAGCACCTTCACCCCCGTGCTGTCCACGACAAGATGGAGCGGCTCGCCCCGGGGACGGCAGGGGATGACCACCGTCACGTCCCGTTGCCGGCGCGAGGGGGGGCTTAACGAGGCACCGGCCAGTTGAGCCGGGCCGAGCGTATCAGGCTTCCTACCAGGCCCTGCGCCGCCCGCAGCGGTAGCCCGAAGAGCTCCTTCAGGGTCAGCACGCACCCGATCGCCGCATCGCTGAAGATCCGAGGCCGGCCCCGCTTTCCCGGCCTTCAGCTCCTCGAGCGCCGTCCCGTATCCCTATATCAGGGATTGCAGGCGCTCGCGGGTCTCCCGCAGCTCGCCCTCCAGCCACAGCGTTGCCCTCTCCCCCTGCGAGTGGGCCAGGGCCTGTGCCTCGTCCTGGCTGAGGGCCTGCCCCTCGTCGGCGAAAAGCACGAGGTAGAGCGGCTCCTCCTCGCCCCGCTCGCGCAGGGGCTCGACGGTAAGGGTCAGCAGCTGCACCCGCTCGTCCTCGCCCTCCCCCTCGAGGGCAACGCCGAGCCGGGCGGCGGGGCGGCCGGTCTCCACGGCCTCGCACAGGGTCGTCCTCAGGTCGAGGCGGAGCCCCTTGCGCGCGAGGGCCAGGATCTGGCGCGTCGGCACGCCCGCCGTTGTCTCCAGATGCTTCCCTGTCCGCGCCGAGTACTAGGCAACCTCGCCGTCCCCGTTCACCACAACGAAGGGTGGCGCGAACCGCTCCAGCACCTGGGCCTCCACCCCCCATGATTGGCGGCTGGAAACGGCAGGCGATGGAAGAGATGACTGCGGTGTTCTCCGCCAAGTCGGCGGCGCAGGAGAGCGCGGACAGCGCGATGTGGTGCGCGTCATTCGGCCGTGGCGACCCGCCTAAAGCCGTAACTGCAGGTCGATCGCGCATTCACCTAGCGATGCTGAGCCACCCGCTGGCCGGGGGCGGACAGGCCC
This sequence comes from Roseomonas sp. GCM10028921, assembly GCA_042666135.1. Classification (GTDB taxonomy): domain Bacteria; phylum Pseudomonadota; class Alphaproteobacteria; order Acetobacterales; family Acetobacteraceae; genus Roseomonas. The sequence goes on from JBHTFH010000044.1 coordinate 10,177, forward strand.
CGCTATGGTTCCGCCTTCGCGGCGTGGAGCGGCGGCCCCGGCGACGGGACGGCCGCCCGGGGATGAGGAAGGTGCAGATGGCGGGACGGGGCGCGACGGCCACGGGGGCAACCGACAACACGACCGCGCGAAAGGCCGTCGGCGCGGCGGTGGTCGGCAACGTGTTGGAATGGTACGACTTCTCGGTCTACGGCTACCTGGCGACCATCCTGGCGCGGCGCTTCTTCCCCAGCGAGGATCCGACGACCGCGCTGCTCGCCACCTTCGCCGCCTTCGGCATCGGCTTCGTGGCGCGCCCGGTGGGCGGCATCCTGATAGGCCGAATGGGCGACACTCGCGGGCGCAAGGCGGCCCTGCTCCTGACCATTTTCATGATGGCCTTCGGCACGGTCGCCATCGGCCTGCTGCCGACCTACGAGAGCATCGGCATCCTCGCACCGATCCTCCTGGTCGTGTGCCGACTGGCCCAAGGCTTCGCCGCGGGCGGCGAGTGGGGCGGGTCCACGGCGTTCATCGTGGAATGGGCACCGAAGAACCGCCGTGGCTTCTTCGGCAGCTTCCAGCAGGCCAGCGTCGCCGGTGGGCTTCTGCTCGGCTCCGCCGTCGCCGCCGCCCTCAGCACCCTGCTCCCGGCGGAGGCCATGGAGGCGTGGGGCTGGCGGCTGCCGTTCCTCCTCGGCGGGCTTCTGATCCCCGTCGGAGTCTACATGCGCCGGAACATCGATGAGACCCCGGCCTACCAGGAGGCCAAGGCCGCGGCAGCGGCGCCGCGCGCCGGGGAGCCCGGCAATTGGGTGCTGGCCGGGCGCGCCTTCGGCTTCACGATCCTCTGGACCGTCTCCTACTACATCATGCTCGCCTACATGCCGACCTTCACGCAGGCGCACGCCGGGCTGAGCCGATCGGAGGCGCTCTGGTCCAACACCGTCGGCCTGCTGGTGCTGGTCGCGGCCGTCCCGCTGATGGGCCTGCTCTCCGACCGCGTCGGGCGCAAGCCGCTGCTCCTGGGCTGCTGCCTGGCCTTCGTCGTCCTCACCTACCCCCTGTTCCTGCTCGTCCTCTCGGGCGGCGGCCTCGGCACCGTCATCCTGGTCCAGATCGCCTTCGCGCTAATGATCTCGGCGTTCTCGGGCCCCGGCCCGGCGGCCATCTCGGAGATTTTCCCGACGGCGTCGCGCTCCACATATATGTCGGCGGGCTACAGCCTGTCCGTCGCGGTCTTCGGCGGCTTTGCGCCCTACATCGCCACCTGGCTCATCGCCACGACCGGGTCGCCCCTGTCGCCGACCTACTACCTGATCGCCTCGGCCGTCCTGTCCACCCTGGTCATCCTGCAGCTGCGCGAGACCGCGCGCTCCGATCTGGCCTGAACCGAGCGAGGAACCCACCATGCCTCAGGACAACCCCGGCGATCCCTCCCGCATGGAGCCGTGGCAGTGGCCGGACCGGCACTGGCAGGGGCTGATCGGGCAGGTGCGCGCCGGTCGGCCGCTGCGCCCGCGCGCTTGGCCGGGAGGGGCGCGCTGCGCCGTCGCGCTCTCCTTCGACAGCGACCACGAGACAAACGAGCTGCGCGAGGGCGGCAGGTCGATCGGCCGGATGTCCTGGGGGCAGTTCGGCAGCCGCGTCGGAGTGCCGCGCATCTCCGGGATGCTGGACCGCCATGGCATCCGCGCGACCTTCTACGTCCCCGCGGTGGCCGCCATGACCTACCCGGACGAGCAGCGCGCGCTCGCCGCCGCCGGGCACGAGATCGGCATCCACGGCTGGATCCACGAGCTGAACTCGGTGCTGCCCTACGAGGCGGAGCGTGACCTCATGTTCCGCGCCGCGGACAAGCTCGAGGAGATCACGGGCGTCCGGCCCGTCGGCCTTCGCACCCCGTCCTGGGACTTCAGCCCCAACACGCTCCGCATCGAGCGCGAGCTCGGCCTGCTCTACGACTCCTCGCTCATGGCGGACGAGGACTGCTATGAGCTGCTCATGGACGGCGAGCCCACCGGTATTGTGGAGCTTCCCGTCGAGTGGGTGCGCGACGACGCGGTGTATTTCATGATGCACCGCCACCAGTCGCTGCGCCCCTACACCCCGCCCGCGGACGTGCTCGACATCTTCCGCCGCGAGTTCGACGCCGCCTACGCCGATGGCGGTCTGTTCCAGCTGACCTGCCACCCGCACATCATCGGCTACCGGTCCCGCATCTGGATCTTGGAGGAGCTGATCGCGCATGCGAAATCCAGGGGCGGCGTCTGGTTCGCGACCCACGCCGAGGTCGCGGCCTACGCCCGCGACAACGCGGCCTGAGCCGGTGCTGATCGACTTCAGCGGCCGGACGGTGCTGGTTACCGGGGCGGCGCGCGGCATCGGGCGCGGCATCGTCGAGGAGTTCGCCGCCAGCGGCGCCCGCGTGGTGGCGACCGACGTGCTGGCGGAGCCGCTGGAGCGGATGGCGGACGAGATCGGTGGACTGGTCGAGCACCACTCCCTGGACGTAACTGACGGGGCGGCGGTGGACGCGCTGGTCGGGCGAGTTGAGCCCGTCGACGTGCTCGTGCACGTCGCCGGAGGGGTGATGGGCCAGGCGCGCAAGCCGCTTGAGGAGCTCTCCGACGCAGAGTGGGACGCCATCATGGACGTGAACCTGCGCGGCGCATTCCACGCTTGCAGGGCGGTGGCCGCGGGGATGAAGCGGCGCAGGTACGGCCGCATCGTGGTGATCTCCAGCCGCGCCGGACTCGGCGTCAGCCTGACCGGCATCCACGCCTATGGCACCGCAAAGACGGCGCAGATCGGCCTTGTCCGCCAAATCTCCGCCGAGCTAGGCCCCCATGGCGTCACGGTGAACGCCGTGGCGCCGGGCTTCCTGCGCACTAGCCCGGACTACGAGCGGCAGTGGGACTCCTACGGCGAGGAGGGGCAACGGGCCATGCTGGACCGCATCCCGATGCGGCGGCTCGGGGAGCCGCATGACATTGCCAGCGCCGTGCTCTTCCTCGCCTCCGACCAAGCGTCCTGGATCACGGGGCAGGTCCTGCCCGTCACCGGCGGCAGCTAGTGGTTCGTGTCGAACGCCTGAGAGGGCGTTTGGCAATTTTATTGCGTGCTGCTGGGGCGGGCATGCGGCCAGGGCAGCAACCATCTGGCTCGCATGTGCACCTTACCCTATCCCTCTGACCTGAGCGACGCTGAGTGGGCGATCCTGTGTCCTCTCCCCACCCGAGCACGGCAGGCGGGTCACCGACAGGTGCTCGACCTGCGGCGGATCGTGCAGGCGGTGTTCTACCTCCTGCGCATCGGCTGCCAGTGGCGGGCGATCCCGCATGAGTTCCCACCTTGGCCAGCGGTGTACTGGCACGATGCCAAGTGGCGGCACGCTGGCACCTGGGAGGCAACCGACGCTGCCCTTCGTGAGCGCCAGCGGCTCGCCCACGGGCGTGCGGCCCAACCAACGGCTGCCATCACCGACAGCCAGTCGGTTCGCACCACCGAGACGGGTGGGCCGCGGGGCTATGAGGGGGGCAAGAAGGTCACAGGCCCAAGCGGCACGTGATGGTGGACACGCAGGGCAACTCGCTCAAGGTCCGCGTCCACCCCGCCGACCTGCACGACCGCCGTGGCGCTGAGGTGCTGCTCCAGGGCTTGGCCACTCAGCTTCCCCTGATTGCGCTCATCTGGGCTGACACGGCCTGTCGTGGCCTGGCGGACTGCCTGGCTTCCACGCTCGGCTGGAAGCTCTTCCTTCAACCGCATGGCCGCTGCGGGCGTCTGGGGCGGCGTTGTGCATGATGGGGCGACTCAACCCCGGCCCGTTGCCCGCCGGAGCACGCCGTCGATGGGCTCCGCCCCTCCCACCCAGGCGACGAACTGGTCGGGCCGGACGAGGACATGGTCAGCGCCGTAGGCGTGCCGCGCCTCGGAAGAGAGGGCGGCGACCGAGAGCGGCACGCCCAGCGGTCCGGCTGCCTCCCGCGCCGCGCACGCCGTCTCCCCAGCCGGGTCGATGGTGAGTAGGGAGAAGCCGCTACCCAGCACGTCGAACGCGTTCCGCCCGTCCGCCAGCGGCTGCGGCGAAAGATGATGGCCCGGCCGGGCGGCGTGCTGGTGGGAACCGACCGCGCTCGGCACTCCGGGCGGGCCGACCACTATCGGCGATCCCTCGTAGTTCGGCTCGAAGGCGCCGACCTCTGATTTCGCGCCGCTCCCGCGCGCGGCCCACCCCGCGTTGAAGGCAGCCCGGTCCCGAGTGGGATCGAAGGTGGCGAGGAAGTCGCGGTCCACCTCGATCGAGCGGCCGATGAAGTCGGCCGCCGTCGAGGCGAAGACCGGGCGGCGCTCCACATCGTAAGTGTCCAGCAGCCCCGGTCCCGCCCAGCCCTGCAGTGCGGCCGAGAGTTTCCAAGCCAGGTTCGCCGCGTCCTCCAGCCCCGTGTTGATGCCGTAGCCACCATAGGGCGGGTGGCTGTGCGCCGCGTCGCCCGCAATGAAGACGCGGCCCTGCCGGTAGCGGTCAGCGATTGCGAAGCGAAGGTCCCAGAAGCCGATGTGCTCAAACGCCACGTCGAAGCTTGCTCCGGCGGCACGGTGTAGCAGTGCCGCGAAGTCCATGCTGTCCCTCGTCGTCCCCGCGGGGACAGGCGCATGGAAGAAGAAGGTGCCCTCTAGGTCCACGCGGCCGAAAAACTGCCAGTAGCCCTTTAACTCCGGATGAAGGACGTTGTAGTAAGATTTCCCGGGGTAGCGCTCCAGCAGCGCGTTTAACCCTTGCGACCGAAAGACGAGAAGCACCATCAGCCGGTCGTGGTCTGAGCGTGTCTGGGTGATTCCCACGGCCTCGCGCACCGTGGAACGGCTACCATCACAGCCGACGACATAGGCCGCACGGATGCTGCGCCGCCGGTCCCCGCCGCGCTCGGCAAGGGTGAGGGTCACCCCCGCCTCGTCCTGTTCCAGGTCAGTAGCTGACCAGCCGTAGAGGGTCTGCGCCGCGGGCAGTTCCGCGAGGCGCGCGCGCATCACCGCCTCGGTGGCGTACTGCGGAAGGCGCTCGTTGTCAGTGAAGTAGTAGGGGCGAACCAATTCGCGCTGCAGCCAGTCGTAATGGTGCTCGCCGAGAAGCGTCCCGTAGGCGGTCATCCCGCCGATGCCATACTCCCTGGGAATGGTGCGCGCCTCGCGGAGCGCCCTCTCGGCGCCCCAGAAATGCATGTGCTCCATCGTGCGTTGAGTCAGGTTTTGCCCCTTGGGAATAGGCTGCGGCTGGGGGTAACGCTCGGTCAGCGCCACGCGCAGACCGCGCTGCGCCAGGGCGATGGCGAGGCCGGTGCCAACCGGGCCGCCGCCGACAATGGCGACCTGGACCGTGTCGGGATCGGTTAGGGACATCGGGCGCTTTTTCCTCGGACAACGGGCAGATCCTGCCCTGTCCGCAACGCTTCCACGCCTGATGCGGCGGGTCAACATCGTGAGTCGTCTGAGGAAATGTCCCGTGGCGGGCACCGGAGTTTTACGGCAAAGGCAAGAGGTGCCCCTCCAGAGGACCTCTCCACGCCCATGACGGCCACTCCGAGCCGCCCGGCCTCGCCCGACCTCCTCCTCTGCCTGTACGAGCGGCCGGGCTTCAAGCTTCGCCGGGCCCACCAGGTCGCCCTCTCGATGTTCGCCGAGGAATGCAGGACGTTCGAGGTGACGACCACCCAGTACGGCATCCTCCTCGCCCTTCATGCCCGCCCAGGCCTGGACCAAGCCGGGGTGGCCCAGGCTTTAGGGCTCGACCGCTCGACGACGGGCATGGTCCTCGGCCTGTTAGAGGCTCGGGGATTAGTGACGCGGGCCCAGCACGCCACGGATGGGCGGCGCCGCGTGCTGGATTTGGCGCCGAAGGGAGAAGCATTGCTGGCCGCCATCGGCCCGGCGGCCGAGCAGGCTCGGCGCCGCCTGCTGGCCCCGCTGACCCGCGCAGAGGCTGCTGCGCTGGCCGCCCTCCTGGATCGCCTGCTGGAGCATCACGATGCCCAGGTGAGGGTGCCGCTGCGGCGCACCGAGAAGGACTGAGCAGCCACAAGGCCCGGCCGCTCCGTATTGACAGACGTCTGAGGGAGTCGACACGCTCAGGACCTAGACCGAAGAACCGAGAGAACGTCCCGTGCTGCCTCACCGCTTCCCGCGCCGCGGGCTCCCGGCGCTTGCCGCTCTGCCCTTCTTGCCCCGCGCCGCCCGGGCGCAGACGCAGCCCGATGGGCCCGTGACGGTCATCGTGCCCTATACGGCCGGCACGGGGCCCGACATCCTGGCCCGGCTGGTCGGACCCTGGCTGCAGCCTAGGCTGGGCCAGCCCGTGGTGGTGGACAACCGCGCCGGAGCCAGCGGGCTGATCGGCACCCAGGTCGTCGCGCGCGCAGCGCCGGACGGGCGCACGCTGATGATGCAGCCCAACACCTTCGTTATGAACGCCAGCCTCTTCGCGCAGGTTCCTTACGATCCAGTCGCGGGGTTCACGCCGATCGCGCTGCTAACGCGTGGCGAACTGGCCCTGGTAGTGAACCCGGAGGTGCCTGCACGGGACGCACGGGCCTTCGCAGAGCTGGCGCGCGCCCGGCCCGGCGCGATCGACTACGCATCCCCTGGCAACGGCACGCCGCAGCACCTGGGCATGGCGCTCTTCGCGCTGACAGCGAAGGTGGAACTGACACACATCCCCTATCGAGGATCGGCCCCGGCCATCCAGGATCTGCTTGGCAGGCGGGTGGCGGCCATGGTGCTGCCCGTCCACACGGCCCTGCCGCTGGTGCAAGCGGGTCAGATCCGCATGCTCGCGGTGGCCGGGGAGCGGCGCGCGGCCTCCGCCCCGGATGTACCCACTCTGTTGGAGGCGGGGTTCCCCGGCGTCCAGGCCGATCTCTGGTACGGGCTGCTGGGTCCGACCGGGCTTCCCGCTCCGCTCGTCCGCCGGTTGAACGCGGAGCTCAACGCTTGGCTGGCGGAAGCCTCCACTCGGGAGGCTCTGAGTGCCCAAGGCATGATCCCCTCCCCAACCACGCCGGAGGCCTTTAGCGAACTCATCGGGCAAGACTACGCCAGATGGGCCGCTGTCATCCGGGACGCGAAGATCACTGCGGGCTGAGGTGCGCCGCGAGTCCCGGCGGCGCTGCTACGTAAATCCGGCTGAGGTCAGAGCTGATCTTTCGTTCGGGCCGGTTTAGGCGCGAGCGATGGTGTCGGGCATGCCGAGGGCGTCGTAGTTATTCGGGATGGCGCAGCGGATCTGGACCCCGGCGACCTCACGAGCCAGATCGCGCGCTGACAGCCGCTCGCCCGGGCGCCTGAGGCGTGACATTGCCGTCTCGGCGAGGTTGCGCCGGGGTAGCCGCTCCAACTCTTCCAGAGCCGCCGTCCAAGTGCCTGATGGTGCGCAGCGTCTTGTTCCGCTCGCTTGCTCCGGTGGTTCGTCGCTTTTACGGCTTGCCGTTGCGGCGCGGTGGCACGACCAGGGCTGCATCCCTTGAGGCAGAGGCCTCATAGACGCCCCGGGGTGTCGTATGCTCAGTCGCCGCTGATCACCCCGATCCGCTTCCCCTCCGGCACTGGGGTCGTAGGTACCGGGAAGGCTGAAAGTTTCTATTCGGCCCGTGGGCGGGCGGGGCCAGGCGAGGCTGCTGGGGTCGGGAGTGAGGGACATTCTGCTAGCCAGGATATGAGCTCTGACCAGGAGCACCGTCCTTGGGTTCATTGAGGATGAGGCGATGAGCCGAGGCGCTGCAATTGCCTGCTACACCATTTTCTCCCTTGCACCACTGCTGGTGATCGCGGTCGCGATTGCTGGTGTTGTAATCAGCGGCGAGACGGTCCGCGATGCTGTCGCGGCCCAGGTCAGCGCCCTCGTAGGCCGCGAAGGCTCCGCGGCCGTGCAGGAAATCATAAGAGGTGCTGACATAGCCGGAGGCGAGGGTTCGAGCGGCCCATTGGCGCTCATCAGCGGCCTGATGCTGCTGGCCAGCGCAAACGGCGTCTTTGCCGAGATCCAATCCGCGCTCAACGCTATTTGGAAGGCCATCCCAAGGGAGATGACCATTTCCTATCTGATCCAAGCCCGGCTGCTCAGCATCGGACTGGTCGTCGTGACGGGTTTTCTCCTGCTGGTCTCGCTCCTGGCAAGCACCGTCCTGGCTGCGTTGGAAGCGTGGGCGACGGAGCTATGGCCAAGTTTGGTTTTCTTGCTGCAGATCTGTAACTTCCTCATATCCTTCTGTCTCGCGGCCGCTCTGTTCGCCACTATCTACAAAGTACTTCCGGATCGGCAGCTCGAGTGGCGGGACGTGGCAGCCGCTCAAGAGCGGACATCAGATCACCGCTGGCAGACAGCTTGATGGGGTGGATTGCGAGACTGGCGTTTTGCGTCCTACTGCGCATAGGTGGGGGTAGGTGTCCTTGTCTAGCTAGCTGCTTGCCTGCTCGGTGTCGGCGCGCTCGGCGGCGAGTACGAACGCCTTCAGCTTGGCGGCATCAAGACGCCCACCACTCCGAACACCCGAGCACAGGTCCAGCCCGAATGGGCGCACCTGCCTTATCGCATCGTGAACATTGTCGGAGGACAAACCACCGGCCAGGAAAACGGGTCTCTTGCTCACCTTCACGAACTCGGCGCTGATCGCCCAGTCATGACAGCGACCGGTGCCGCCCAGTTCGGCCACCGCTGCATTGGGCCTGCCGGAGTCCAGCAGGAACGCATGCACATAAGGGCTGTACGCTGGGATCAACTCCAAAGCCTCCGGCCCCTCGACGTGAATGACCTGCACTCGGCGCACGTGAGGCTCCATCTCGGCCAGACACGCCGCCTCTGCCGGAGCGATGTGCGAGACCACCTGCACGGTTGAAGGTCGGGTAGCCCGGATATGCGCCGAAATGGCGTGTGCCGTTGTTTCCGAGGTGAGCAGGAAGGTGGACACGGGAGGCGGCACCACGGCCGTGATTTCCGCAATCTTCGCATCCGTGATCGGCCCGGGACCTGAGGGCATGCGGGCCACCAGCCCCAATGCATCGGCACCAGCCCTGATTGCCAAACTGGCCTCCTCGCTGGAGGCAATGCAGCACACCTTGATCCTGGTCCTCATGACAGAGCTCGCGTTCTTGCCTGTGCCGGGTGCCATACCGCTTCCATACCGTGACGCCAACTTGTCGAACGCTATCGAGCTAGTCGGTAGCTGACCGGCCATCCGTGACCCAGTTCATTAGACTTCGCTATACGGGCGCCCGTACGCCGACGTTCCGTTTTCGGCCAAAAACCGTCGTCGTGCCTGGCGCGTCCCGTCTCACCGCCGTCCGCGCAGAGCCTCGCCGAGAACGGTCTGTAACTCGTCGAGGCGAAACGGCTTGCGGAGCATCGGCAGCGGCGGCCCCGCCACTCGCTCGATTGCGGCGGTGTCCTAACCGGCATAGTCCTCGACCTCCGCCAGCCGCGGCTGGCCATGGTCCTCAAGGATATTACCCGCGCCAAGGATACCCGACCACGCAAGAGGGCGGCGGCCGCCGGCCCGGTCACGCTCCGGCTCCTGCTCGCCACCCGCTCCCCCTGCCTTCACCCCGCTCGGGGCGCGTGACCGGGCGCTGCTGCTGGGCTTCGGCGGCGCGCTTCGCCGGAATGAACTCGCCGGTCTCTCCCTCGGAGACGTCGAGTCCGTACCCGGGCGCGGGCGCGGGCTACGCCTCCTCATCCGCCGCTCCAAGACCGACCAGGGCGGCGCCGGCCAGGAGGTCGCGATCTGGGCCAACCCACGGGAGAGCGGCTTCTGCCCGGCCTCCGCGCTCGAGGCCTGGCTGGGCTTCCGGCGAGAGGGGCCCGACACCGCGGGCGGGGCGTCGGACGCGGCGCTGCCGGTCTTTGTCGGGATGAGCAAGGCCGGGCGCCTCAGCGCCGGGGGCTGTCGGACGAGGCGGGGTGGCGGCTGGTCAGGGAGGCGGCGCGGGAGGCCGGGATCGAGGGATGGGAGCGCTTCTCCGGGCACTCGCTCCGCGCGGGCCTGGCCACCGCCGCCGGCGAGGCCGGCGCCGACCTCGCCCAGGTCATGCGACAGACCCGTCACCGCGCCGCCGACGTCGCCCTCGGCTACCTCCGACCCGCCAACGTCTGGCGCAACAGCCCCACCCAGCGGATCTGGACGACGGGCAAGCCGGGGGAGGAAGTCCGACAGAAGAAGGCCGCGCCGGTCGAGAGTGGTAGACGCGCGTGAGCGTGATGGAGGGTTCAGGCCGGAAGTGGAGAACAGACTGTCCAGACCGCTGGCTGAGGGTGCTATTCATACCTGCGGAGGAATGATCAATGCCGCGATGCGTCATCACGTTGGCTGCCGCGACGGTCTTTGTCCTTGTCGGGAGCGCATTCGCCCAGCAACCCCCGCAGGCCGGCCACTTCGAAGTGACGAACTGCTTTGGTGGAACGACAACGGCGATCCAGCGAGATCAGGCCTACAACATCATGGCACTCGATTTCCGTGGCACCGTGCGGTCGATAGGTGAGAGCGGTCCGTTGGACCGTCACGTGTCTCAGTGCAAGGCCCTGGGGGGGATGGTCAGCGGTGCTCCGTATCGGCTCGCTGGCTTCTGCGAATTTTCGGGATCTCCAAACGACCGGGTGCTGCTCGAGTGGTCACTTGAGGGTGGGCGTGGCGCCGGACGTATCGCCGGCGGCACGGGTCGGTACCGCGGCGCTACCGGGGAATACACCCTGACAACGGGCGGCCCTTCCCCGGCACCGGAGCCCGGGGTCATGCAGGGCTGCACCACCCTGAGGGGTGAGCTGAAGTTCGCGGACCGCTGAGCCCCATAGGAGCCGCGATCACTTCAAGCGCTTTTCGGAACCCGACGACGGTCAACGTCGGGCAGGCTCTGGCTGACTACCGGCCACTGTCCGCGCCCGAAGCGCCGGGATGAGGAACGGACCTCAGGCAGGCTCTGCCGTTGCTCTGGCACCTATTTTCGTCATGCTAGATCAAGAAGGGTGGGCCACCCCGGTTTGCTCCCCCAGATAGGAGGTTACATGGATGCCAGTCTACACCTTGGACGATCAGGCGCCTTTGTTGCCGGAGACGGGTGATTATTGGATCGCCCCGGACGCGCACGTCATCGGCCGCGTCGCCTTGGGACAGGAAGTCAGCGTCTGGTTCGGAGCGGTGGTCCGCGGGGACAATGAACTGATTGAGATCGGCGCACGCACCAACATACAGGAGGGCGCCATGTTGCATTCGGATCCAGGGTACCCCCTGCGCATCGGCGTGGGCGTCACCATCGGCCACCATGCCATTTTGCACGGATGCACCGTAGGCGAGAATTCGCTCATCGGAATGGGAGCGACTGTGCTCAACGGCGCTCGCATCGGTGCCAACTGCATCGTCGGAGCAAACGCGCTTGTCACCGAGGGTAAGGAGTTCCCCGACTATTCCCTCATCATCGGTGCGCCGGCCAAGGTGGCGCGCGAATTGGATCCGGCCAGCTCTGAGGGGCTCCGGGCCTCCGCCGCACATTACGTGAACAACTGGCGCCGCTTTTCTGCGGGGCTGCGGCGCATTGGCTAGGGCGTCTCCGGAAAGGGCGGACGTTCGGGGTTTGTGACCCAATATGGCTGGGGTAAGATGAGGTGATTTTACGGAGGCGCAGTGGCGGCGGCTGGAGCCGTACCTGCCGCCCGAGAAGCCCCGTACGGGGCGACCGAACGCGTCGCACCGGTGTATCCTGAATGGCACTCTGTGGGTGCTGCGCACGGGAGCGCCCTGGTATGACCTGCCACGGCACTATGGTCCGGCCGGGACGGTGTCGAGCCGCTTCTACCGCTGGCGTGCCTCCGGGCTCTGGGATCGGGTCCTGTCGGCGTTGCAGGCGGAGGCCGACGCGCGTGGCGAGGTGGACTGGGACCGGCACTTCGTGGACGCGACCATCATCCGAACGCATCAGCACGCCGCCGGCGCCCGCCGAGACGGCGCTATCGGGGGGCGTGGCCCAGGCCAGGGAGGCTCTGGACCACAGCCAGAGCGGGTTCTCGACGAAGCTGCACCTGCGGGCTGAGAGGAATGGCCGGCCGATCACGGCCGTGCTGACCGGCGGCGAGCGGCACGAGCAGATTGCGCTCGAGGCACTGCTGGACGGGGGCACGATCCGTCGCCATGGACAGGGCCGACCCCGCCTGCGGCCCCGACGAGTTGCCGGTGAAAAGGGCTACAGCAGCCCGACCGCCCGCGCCCGCCTGCGGCGTCGGCACATTCGGCCTGTCATCCCCGCAGGAGCAACCAGCGCCGCCAGCCCCGCTTCGACCATGCAGCTTATCGGCGCCGTAACCTCGTCGAGCGCCTGATCAACCGCCTCAAGGGGTTCCGCCGCATCGCCACTCGCTACGAGAAGCGTGCCGCCAACTACCTCGCCATGGTCCACGTCGCCATGCTGCTACTATGGCTGTAGCCTTTGCAGAGACGCCCTAGCCGCTTCAAGTCCGGCACTGTGCCAAGTCTACCGTGACACGTCACCTGGAACACCCGACGGAGCCCCCTGCCTCAGCTGAGGCAGACACGGGTGCAGGCGAGGTATGATCCAAGGCCATCTCCGACCGGGCCGGCACTAGGCGACGGCTGGCGGTTACCGGCGCGCTCGGACCGAAGGCCGTTGGATCTGGGTGCAGGATAGAGGTGTGCAGGCGGCATCCTGATCCGGCCGCACCCTCCGTCAAGCGGGCAAGGTCGCCCTCCCCGCAAGCGACTTGCCAGTCCCTACGGTCTAGCCTCACTGGAAAATGAAAATCAGTAGAAGCTGCTGCGACTTTCGACGCCACGCCCGCATCTGTGAACGTAAAGCTTGTAGAGCCGGCGGGCAGAAGGAGAGTGGTGGCGCTGGAGACAGTGATCGCCGATGCCGCGGCGTCGTCCTTGAAGGTGATGCCGTCCACGTAGAGATTCCGGCCGGTGGTCGCCGTGCCGCCACAGGCGTCGTTAGGGACGGTGACCGCCACCGCCGTCAGGGCCGAGGCGTTGATCCTCACACCATCGACGCTGACGTCGTACTGCGCGCTGCCCTGGTAGACGTCCTGACTGATCTTGAGGACCAGGCTGTCCGGGCCGCTGCCGACCGTGACGCTGTCCGGCCCGTCCTGGCCTGCGCGCGGCGGAGGGCACGCGGCGGGACGGGTCAGCTCAGTTGATTTGGATGTTGAACTCGCGGGTCAGCGCGCTCCAGCGCGCAACATCCCCGGCCAGGTAGGCTGAGAAGGCTGCGGGGCTCTCGCTGGGGGTGGCCCGCACGGCCTGGCGTTCCAGCGTGGCCAGCACGTCCGGATCCCGTAGGATGGCGGTGACGTGGCCGTGCAGGGCGGCGATGATCGGGGCTGGCGTGCCAGCCGGCGCGAAAAGGCCGTTCCAGAGGGTCGTGACAAGGTCAGGGAACCCTGCCTCCACCGTTGTCGGCGTGTCGGGATAGGCGGCTAGGCGCTGGCGCGCGACCACGGCCAGGGGGCGGATCCGGCCTGCCTCGATATGCGGCGCCGCCGAGGAAACGTTGAACTCGGTAATCTGCGCGTCGCCGCGCAGCATGACTGGCACGATCTCCCCCGCGCCGCGAAGCGGCAGATGGACGAGGTTGATGCCCGCACGCCGGGCGAAGGTCTCGAGGTCGATGTGCTGGTAAGAACCCACGCCCGCTGAGGCATAGACGAGGGGCGTGGCGCTGGCCTTGGCCCGTGTGACGAACTCGGAGAGGGAGGCCGCCGGGAAGTTGCTGGGCGCAAGGAAGAACTGCGGCGTCTCGATAAGGTTCGTGATCGGCATCAGCCCGCGGGAGGGCACGAGTGTCCGCTCCGGCCCAGCTATGGCCGAGTTGATGGCATGGGTCGAGACGTTGTTGATGATCAGCGTGTGCCCGTCCGGCCTCTCGCGCATGACGTACTCGTTGGCGATCCAGCCATTCGCGCCGGGTCGGTTCTCGACGACAACATTGCCGCCGATCAGCTTCGGAAGCGGGTCGGCGATCACCCGGGCGATCAGGTCGGTCGTGCCGCCGGGCACGAGCGGAACGATCAGGCGGACCGGTCGCGAGGGCCAGCCCTGCGCGCGGGCCGTTCGCGACGCCGCTGCCAGGGCTGCGGCGCCCAGCATCAGGCGGCGCGTGTGATGGGACATGTCCGGTTCCTCCGATGCGGTCCGGCCGTTGCGGGGCGGTGTGGCTACTCCATGCGGATGCCGGCGGCGCGGATGATCTCGCCCATCCTGGCGAAGTCCTGCGCGAGCGCCGTGGCGAACTCATCGGGTGTGTTGCCGACGACCTCGTATCCCAGCTCCTCCAGCCGGGTGCGGATCGCTGGCACTGCCAGCGTCTCGCGCAGGGCCGCGCTCAGGCGGGCCACGATCCCGGGCGGGGTGCCGGCGGGGGCGAGGAAGGCGCCCCAGGTGAAGAAGGAGAAGCCGGGCAGGGTCTCAGCCACGGTCGGCGTATTGGGGAAGGAGGGGATCCGCGCAGGGCCGGCAGTGGCAAGCATGCGGAGCTGCCCGTCCCGCACATAGGCGTTGGGCGTCGGCAGGCCGAAGAAGCCGTAGGGCACCTCGCCGGCCGTGACCGCGACGAGGGCGGGCGTGGCGCCGCGGTAGGAGATGTGGTTCATCCGCACGCCGGCGGCGCTGAGCAGCATCTCCATCGCGATCTGCTGCGGGCTGCCGGCGCCACCGGAGGCGTAGTCGATGGCGCCGGGTCTGGCGCGCGCCTCGGCGATCAAGCCCGCCACGTCCCGTGCAGGGGCGGAGGGGTGGGCGACAAGCCCCCAGCGGATGCGCACGATCTGGCCGATGGGCGCGAGGTCCTTCAGGGGATCATAGCCGGCGGCCGGATTGATGTTCGGCAGCGCGGTCACGACGGCGTCGTTCACCGCGAGGAGGGTGTAGCCGTCCGGCGCGGCGCGGGCGCCAGCGCGCATGCCGGCCAGGCCGGAGGCGCCGGTCTGGTTCTCGACCACCAGGCGTTGGCCGAGCAGGTCGCCCATCCGCTCCGTCACGATGCGGACGACGACGTCCACGGCGCTGCCGGCCGCGAGGGGCTCGATCACGCGGATGGGGCGGTCAGGATAGGAGCCCTGGGCGAGGCCGGCGCCTGCCGAAAGGGCCGTCATCGCGGCGGCCAGCAGCCACCGGCCTATCCTGCCCGCCATCCTGTTTCCTCCGTCGCGGCAGTCACCTGCCGCATTTGCTTTATAATGACACAAGACCTATCCAGGTGCTAGTTTGTCAAGCTCGGGGACGCGCCGGTGAAGCAAGGGAACGGGCGGGTGGAGGGGCAGGGGGAGCCGGACGGCCCGCCGCCGCTGCGGCCACTGAGGGGCAGCGCCGCCATTCCCCGCTGGCTGCAGCTAAAACACGCGCTCCGCGACCTCGTGACCTTCGACCTCGGCCCCGGTGACCGGATTCCGACCGAGGCGGAGATCGGCGCGCATTACGGCCTGTCCCGGATCACGGTGCGGCAGGCCGTGACCTCCCTCGTGGATGAGGGGCTGCTGCACCGCCAGCAGGGGCGCGGCACCTTCGTACGGCTGACCCGGCGGGACGCGCCGTTGCAGAACCCCGGGCACTTCCTGTCCAGCGCCTTCGACGCGGGGCCGCCCGGCGCGGTGCAGATCCACGCGGCGGAGACGGTGCCGGCGCCGAACTGGGTGGCCGCCCGCCTGGGGATCGCGCCTGGCGCGCTGGTGCACAAGCTGCGGCGGCTGCTGCGCCGGGATGGGGCCGCGGTGGCCATCCGCACGAGCTTCGTGCCAGCGGCCCTGGCGCCAGACCTGCTGGAGGCCGAGCACTCGCCGCCGCTGCACCTGGTGCTCGAGACCGTCTTTGGCCTCGTCGCGCGAGAGGCGCAGGAGCGCATGGAGGTGATCCGGGCGGATGCCTTCCGAGCGGGGCTGCTGGACATTGCCGCGCACGAGCCACTGGTGATGACGGAGCGCGTGGCCTCGGACGCCCTCGGCCAGGCAATCGAGTGCGCGCGGACCTACTACCGCGCGGACAGCTTCTCCTTCACCCGCACTCTCCGCCGGGGAGAGGTCCGCGCCGTCCGGCCTTGACCAGCCCCGGCAAATTCGTCCCATATTGTTATGAAATCGCGGCGCCGAACCGCGATGGAGGATCGCCGTGCCCGTGATCGACGCCCATACCCATGTCCTGACGGAGGCCATGATCGCGGCCATCGCGCGCGACGTGCCGGCCCTGACGCCGCGGCTGACGCGGCTGGACGACGAGGCCGGCGTCCTCGAGATCCTGGACATCCGGCAAAACCCCTTCCCCCGCGCGGCCTGGGACCTGGAGAGGCGCTTCGCCGACATGGCGAAGCAGCGCGTGGATATGCACGTCGTCTGCAACATTCCCCACACCTTCCTGTACGAGGCGGATGCGGGCGCGGCCGATGCTGTCTCTGAGATCCAGAACGAGGCGATCGGCGCCCTAGGACGCGCGCATCCCGGTCGCCTCGTCGGCCTTGCCACCGTGCCGATGCAGAACCCGGCGCGCGCAGCCGCCACGCTAGAGCGGGCCGTCACGGCGCATGGGCTCCGCGGCCTGCATGTCGGCTCAAACATTGGCGGGAAGAACCTGGACGATCCCGCGCTGGACGCGGTCTGGGAGGTAGCGGACCGCCACGGGCTGGTCGTGCTGGTGCACCCGCACAAGGTCGTCGCGGCCGAGCGGATGCGGAGCTACTACCTTACCAACCTCATCGGAAATCCACTGGAGACCACGATCGCGGCAGCCTCGCTCGTCTTTGGCGGGGTGATCGAGCGGCATCCGCGCATCCGCTTTCTCCTCTCCCATGCTGGAGGCTTTGTGCCCTTTCAGGCTGGCCGCTTCCGCCACGGATGGCGCGTCCGACAAGAACCGAAGGCGCGGTTGAAGGGCGACCCGGCCGAGAGCCTGGACCGGCTGCTCTACGACAGCATCACCCACGCGCCCGGCGCCCTGCGCTTCCTGCTGGACGAGGTAGGCCCGGAGCAGATCGTCTTCGGCACCGACTACCCTTTCGACATGGGCACCACGCGAGGCGTGGAGGAGGTGGAGGAGGCCATCGCCAACCCGGCGGCGCGGGATGCGATCCTCTCGGGCAACGCCCGGCGGCTCCTCAGGCTGGAGGGCTGACCCTTGGCGGAGGAAGAGGCCGGGGCGTCCCGGCACAGCGCGGCGACGTTGATCGGCTTCGCGGCCGACGTGCTGACGGCCCAGGGCATGCGGGCGGAGGAGGCGCGGCGCGTGGCCGAGCTGATGGTGGAGGCGGACCTGACCGGTGCCGATGCCCACGGCATCTTCCGCCTGCCGCAGTACGTGCGGCGGATGCGCGCGGGCGGCATGAACCCGCGGCCGGAGATCGCGGTTCGCCGTTTGGCGCCGGCGGTGGCGATGGTGGAAGGCGATAACGGCCCCGGCCATCTCGTCATGTCGAAGGCGGGGGAGACGGCGATCGCCCTGGCGCGGGAGAGCGGCGTCGCCTGGGTGGGGGCGCGGCGCTCCAACCACGCGGGGTCGGGCGCAGTGCATGCCTGCCTGCCGCTCGCGGCGGGGATGATCGGCATCTACACGGTGGTGGCCAGCGCCAACCACATGGCGCCCTGGGGCGGCACGGAGTCGCTGCTGGGCACGAACCCGCTGGCGATCGCCATCCCGATGGGCAAGGACGACCCGGTGGTGCTCGACATGGCGACGACCACCGTTTCATACGGCACGGTGAAAGGCCATGCGCTGCGCGGCAAGCCCATGCCGGAGGGCTGGATGATCGACGCCCGCACCGGCGAGCCGCTGACGGACCCGAGGCGCAGCCACGAGGGCATCCTGCTGCCCGTGGGCGGCTACAAGGGCAGCGGGCTGGCCCTGGTGCTCGGCCTGCTGGCTGGCCCACTGAACCGCGCCGCCTTCGGGCGCGATGTGGTGGACTTCAACGCCGACGAGCGCACGGTGACCGAGACGGGCCACGCGCTCATCGCGCTCGACATCTCCCGCTTCCTGGACCCCGCAGCCTTCCAGGCGGAGGTGCGTCGCCACCTGGACGACCTGCGGAAGTCGCCGCGGCTGCCCGGGGTGGATCGGATCCGCACCCCAGGTGAGCTGCGCGGCGAGCGGCGGCGGGACCGCGGCGCGCACGGCGTCGCCCTGCCCGCGGCCCTGGTCGCGCAGCTTGACGGGCTAGCCAGCGATGCCGGCATCGCGCCACTTGGGGAGCGGTGACCGTGCTCACCGCCGGCCGGCATGGCACCGCTAGCGGACCAGTTCAGGGCAGCGCGCCTACTTCGGCCGGTCGTGACCCCTGACGGTCGTCTTCGAAGTCAACGGCGCCGTGGCGCCGCTGGACCAGCCAGCCGAGACGCACCTGGTCCATGCCTCCGGGACGGGCTAGCCCCGCTCGGCATGCGCTCGGGCTGCGGGGCGGGGCCTGCGCGCCTGCATCGTGACTACTGCTAGACAGCAGGTCCGTGGCCGCCCTCCTGCACCGTGGCGCTGGGTGAGTCGAGAGGGTCGTGGAGGGGTTCGGCACGGCCGGGGCGCCGCATGCGATGCCGTCGGTCAGGGTAGGAAGGAGGCGCGGCAACCACTAACGTGCTGCCTGATGGCATGGAGACGAGGCCGGTAATGAGCATGACACCCCGCCGGGCGGCGCTGGTCACAGGCGCCGGGCGCAACATCGGCCGCGCCATCGCCATTGGGCTAGCCCAGGACGGCCTCAACGTTGTTATCAACGGCTCAGCGGACCGTAGCGCGGCAGAGGCGGTGGCGGCCGAGGCGCGGGCCTTCGGCGTGCAGGCCGCCGTGGCGATGGGCGATGTTGGGCGGCCGGAGGACTGTGCCCAAATCGCCGCCGAGGCGCTGGCCACCTTCGGCACGGTGGACGTGCTGGTGAACAACGCCGCGCTGCGTCCGGCGAAGCCCTTCCTGGAGATCGGGGTGGAGGACTGGCGGCGCGTCATGGCGGTTGACCTGGAAGCGGCCGTTTGGCTCTCCCAGGCGGTTCTGCCTGGCATGCTCGAACAGGGCTGGGGCCGCATTGTGAACTTCACCGGCATGAACGCCATTCACGGCTATTCTGGCCGCGCGCCGGTCTCCGTGGCAAAGCACGGCGTTTGGGGACTGACAAAGTCCCTGGCGAAGGAGTTCGGCTCCAGGGGCGTCACGGTGAACGCCATTTCGCCGGGACCCATCGCCTCGGATGGCGATGATCCCTCGGCGGACGCGCACCGGCAAGGTTACGTCGCGAAGGTTCCGGTCGGCCGGATGGGAACGCCGGCCGAGGTGGCGACGGTCGTGCGCATGCTGGTCAGTGAGGGCGGTGCCTTCGTCAACGGCCAGATGCTGCAGGTGAACGGCGGCGCGGAAACCTAGCCGCCATCAGTCCGCTTACTGGCCCGACGCATCCAGCAGGGGCCTGCAGCGCGCCGTCCCCGTGCGCCATGCGGCCTGCGCCCCGTCTGACGTGACCACTTAGCGAGCATCCGCCACGACAAAAGGCGCTACCGCGACCGCTGGCGCATTGAAGCCGCGATCGGCTACTTGAAGGACTTAGGGCGCGTCGGAACCCGCTCCGACAAGATCGCGAGCAACTTTGCCTCCGCCGTCGCCATCGCAGCCATTGTCGCCTTTTGGTGCTGATCGAGTCCGGACCCTAGCGTCGGCTCTCACGAGCGCACCTCGCATCACCTAACTACACCACCTCGGACGGGTGGGTTACAGGTCTGGCCAGTTGAGCACTCCGGACATGCCGCGCCGCCCA
>JBHTFH010000045.1:0-29198 GCA_042666135.1 Roseomonas sp. GCM10028921
TGGCTCATCGCCACCGCGTCAACCCCTCAATCACCCCAGTCCAGGCCACCAACCCGCCCCTTCAGAAGCACCGTCGGTGTGGGGCGGCTTATATGGGCGGCAGCGCCGGCCGTCAAACCCCTTTTGAGGCGTTTGCGGCAAAATACGCACCCGGCACGAAAATCATGCCCGACCGGCGCTGCCCAGTTCTTACCCGTCGGCTCGGATGTCCGCGCTCCGGATCACGGTGGCCCACTTGTCGATCTCGGATTGAAGAAAGCGCCGTGCCCCCTCGGGATCGGAAGCGACCACGTCGGCCCCCTGCTCCTCGATTTTTTGCCGGACTTCCGGTTCCTGCACCACCTGGCGGATGGCCGCGCTCATCCGAGCCAGGATCGGCTCCGGGGTTCCCGCCCGGCCGAGCAGCATCCACCAGGTCGGAGCCTCGAAATCCCCAACCCCCTGCTCAGCGAAGGAGGGAGCGCCGGGCACATGGCGCGACGCGGTACGGGTGGTCACCCCCAGGGGACGCAGCAGTCCCGAACGGATGTGCTGGCTGATCACCACGACATTGGACATGAAAAGCGGCACATGGCCGGCTACCGCGTCCTGCGCCGCCGGCCCGCCGCCACGATAGGGCACATGGGCGATGCGGAAGTCGCCCTTCTGTTGCAGTAGGGTGGTGGCGACATGAGCCAGCCCTCCCACACCAGAAGTGGCGTAGTTGATCGTGTCCGGAGCCTTCCTCGCGGCTTCCACCACGTCCCGGTAGCTGTGGTAGGGGGTGGACTGGTGCGCCACCAGCGCCAGGGGCCCCGTGGCGACGAGGCAGACAGGGGCGAAAGCCTCCAGCGCCTTGTAGGGCAGGCGCATGACGGTCTGGTTCGTCGCCTCGGTGTCGTAGGCGAGCATCCAGGTATTGCCGTCCGGCGCCGACCGGGCGGCCTCCCCTGCCCCGATCGCCCCCGACGCGCCGCCGCGATTCTCGACGATGATCGGACGCCCCAGCACCTCGCCCAGCCGTTGCTGGAAGATCCGCGCGACCACGTCGGTGGAGCCGCCGGGCGGCCAGGGGACGATGAGGCGGATGGGCCTGTCCGGCCAGGTGCCCTGGGCGCGCAGGACGGACGGCATGGCGAGGCCGGTGGCGGTCGCCACGATCAATCCACGCCGGCCCGTGCTCGGGCGCTGGATCATGATGAGCTCCTTGAACGTCACCTTCGCCCTGTCCCGGGCGGCTGGGCGCAGCTTCGGCGGTTGTTGCGTTCCTTGCAACCCAGCGTGCCGGGTCAGGCTGCCCGGGCGCTCACCTCCGCCCCGCCGCTGAAGCCCCGGCGGATATGGTTCGCCAAGGCCTCGGCGACCGCGCCGGGATGTTGGAGGAGCGCGATCTCAAGTTCCGGCAAGGCGGGCATCCCGTCCTCCGGCCCGAGCAGGCGGAGTGCGGGAGGTAGCGCGACGGACAGGCCGACCGTCACCCCCAGCCCCGCCAGCACCACGGCGTGCGTCCCGGTCTGCGAGGCAGAGGAGTAGGCCATGCGCCACGGCACCCCAGCCTGGTCCAGCGCCTGCGTGGCCGCGACCCGCCAGGTGCAGCCGGTATGGCACAGCACGAGCGGCAGGGGCCGGAGCAGGTGGATCGGCCGCGCGGCCGGCCCGACCCAGCGCAGCGGCCCGCGCCATATTGTCTCCGCCACCACCCCGGGCGCCTCGGTTCCGGCGGAGAAAAGGGTCAGATCGAGCTCGCCCTTGCCGAAGCAGGAGAGAAGGACACTGGAAGGAAGGCAGACCACCTCCACCTCGGCCGCCGGATGCGCCTCGGCGAAACCGGCCAGGATCTGTGGCAGCCACAGCAGCGCGTAGTCGTCCGGGCAGCCGAGCCGGACGGGCCCCGCGATCTTGGGGGCCCGGAAGTTCGTCACGATCTCATCGTGCATGGCCAGCAACCGCCTCGCGCGGTCGAGCAGCCAGATCCCGTGCGGGGTCGGCACCAGGCCGCGCGCGCCCCTCAGCAGCAGGACCTGCCCCAGCGCCTCCTCCAGGCGCCGCATCTGCATGGAGATGGCGGATTGGGTGCGCCCCACCCGCGCGGCGGCGCGCGTGATGCTCCCGCCTTCGGCCACCAGCACGAAGGAGCGGAGCAGGTCGGGATCTATTCCGGGGGGAATGGCCATCATGACGTCATCAGCATCGCTGATGCCGACCTTCAAAACAACTCGTTTCCCTTATGATGCTTCCGGGCCGATTCTTTTGTCGCGGCATCACAGAGAGAGGGATTGCCCCCATGTCCGGTCACGTCATTCCCAGCGGCAGCAGCGCGTGGGAGATCCTCGTTGCCCGCCGCCTCCGGGCCGGCGTCCAGCACGCATCCGGATGGCTCCGCACCCTGGCCTGCATGATGCGCGCGGTCGAGGAGCGGCGGATTCTCGCCACCCTCGACGACCGGATGCTGGCCGATGTCGGGCTGAACCGCCTGGCTGCCGAGCGGGAGGCCACCCGCGCGCCGTGGGATCTCGAAAGGCGCAACTAGAAGGGGCAGCAGGTCACGCGACGCCAAGCCGCGGGACCTCCTCCAGCACCTGCCGGATGGAGAGGATTAAGATCCGGCGGTCCGCGCCCCTTGCCAGGCCGCCGAGGTCGATCCCGCTCAGCGCCGCCAGGAGGCACGCGCCGTCTCCATCGGAAAGGGCGGCGACAAGGCCGCGCAAGCGGCCGTCCGGCCCGACTACCGGCCCGCCCGGAATAGCCCATCAGTGCGGCGAGGCGGGTCGTGAAGCCCCGGCCGAAGCGGGGAAGGATGGCATCGGGGATCTCCACCACCCCCGCCGCCACGCCGGGGCCAATCCCGGGCATCCCGGCCGCCCAGATCCGGTCGCCGGCCTCGACCGGGCGATCGCAGAGAGCCGCAGGGGCAAGGAGCCCCGCCTCGTCCTTCAGGATCGTCAGGTCCATGCGCGGACTATGCGCCAGAGCCGGCACGCGGCGGGCCGGCGCACCGCCCCAGCGGCGCAGCCGGACCGTTCTGGCACCGGCGGGCAAGGCGTGCGTCGTGCAGGCGACCAGCCCGGGGGCCACTGCCACCGCCGAACCGAGCAGGGCTCCCGGCCCGCCCTCCCCTCTCCGCATGCAGGACCGCAAACCCGGTACCGACGAGCGAGGCAATGGGCAGGCCGGCGGACTCGCCGGAGGGCAGGCCGGTGCAGGCGGATAGGGGCATCAGCGCAATCAGGCCGCGGCGGGCAAGCATCGGGGCGGCACCTCGGTCCACGGCCTGGGGTTCGGATCGCCTCACCGGCAAAGGTCCGACGCGACGACGGATCGCGTTCTTGGAGCGTGCGGCCGAGGCAAGAACATAGTATGAACGATCATGCCTTCTGATTCGCCTCATCGGCTCCATAGCGCCGCCGCTCCTGACCGTAATTCCAGTGGTTTGGAAGGGGTTCATCAAGAACCCGCGCAGGTCAGCGAGTCGTTTCATCAGGTGGCCGGAGGCCTGGACCGCCGCGCCGTTATGGCCGCGCTCCGGGCCCGAGTCGCCCGAATCGAACGTGCCGGATTGGCGGGCCGGCAGGAGCCCTCGGCGATCCCCCTCTGCCCGGAGATGGACCGCGATCTTCCCGGCGGAGGCCTGCCGCGGGCGGCGCTGCACGAGATCCTGTCCGATGGGGCGGGTGCCGCGGCCGGCTTCGCGGCGCTGCTGATGGCGCGCTCCGGCAGCACGGTGTTCTGGATCGCGCGGGACCCCGATCCCTGGCCGCCCGGCTTGGCCGGCTTCGGCCTGCCCCCTTCCCGCCTGGTCGTCGCGCAGCCCTCGAACCACCAGGACGCGCTCTGGGCGACGGAGGAGGCGCTGCGCTGCCCCGCCGTCTCGGCCGTGCTGCTGATGACGGAGCGGCCCGACGCCACCGCCATGCGCCGCCTTCAGCTCGCGGCCGAGACGGGGGGCGGGATCGGCCTGCTCCTGCGGGCTTCGGAGGAGGAAGAGGGACCGTCCCTGGCCACCACGCGCTGGCGTGTCACGGGCCGGGCCGGCGGGTCCATGCACGATCTCGGCGATCCGCAATGGACGCTGGAGCTGCTGCGCTGCCGTGGCGGTCGCCCGCGCTCCTGGCAGGTGACCTGGCGGGCGGGAATGGAGAGCCTCGTGATGGACGACGAGGCACGGACGGAGGAAGCCCCGAGGCGCGCCCGCCGCCACTGAGCGGCAGGGCGCCCCGGGAAGGCATCAGGCCGTCTCCTTCGTCCCGATCACCTTGTCGATGGTGATCGGCAGTTCGCGGATGCGCTTGCCCGTCGCGTGGAAGACCGCGTTGGCGATGGCCGCCGCCGTGCCGACGATGCCGATCTCGCCCAACCCCTTCACGCCGATGGGGCTGGCCAGTTCGTCCTGCTCCTCCACGAAGATCACGTCGATGTCGTGGATGTCGGCATTCACGGGCACATGGTACTCGGCGAGGTTGTGATTCATGAACCGGCCGAGATTGTGGTCCGGCATCGACTCCTCGTGCAGCGCCATGCTGATGCCGAAGACGACGCCGCCCAGGATCTGGGAGCGCGCGGTCTTGGGATTGATGATCTTCCCCGCCGCCACCGCGTCCACCAGCCGGGTCACGCGAACCTGGCCCAGCTCCTCATCCACCCGCACCTCTACGAAGACGGCCGAGTGGGTGTAGGAGGAGTAGCGCGCCTGGACGAGCTTGTCCGGCACCGCCGTCTCCTCCGCCTCGATCCGGTCCACCCCGCCCGCGCGCATCGCATCCGCGATCGTCACGAAGCGGGAGGGGTCGGAGATCAGCGCGATCCGCTCCCCCTGAAAGGCCACCTGTGCCAGGTCGGCATTGGCGATCGGCGAGCTGTCCATGCCGCGGGCGTATTTGAACAGCTGCTGCCGCACGGTGTTGCAGGCCAGCCGCACTGCCGTGCCGGCCGAGGCCGCCGTCCAGGACCCGCCCTCGACCGGCGACTTCGGCAGACTGGAATCGCCGATCCGCGCTGTCACCTTCTCCATCGGCAGGCCCAGCGCGTCGGCGCCGATCTGGGTGAGGATGGTGTAGGTTCCCGTGCCGATATCGGCGGTGGCCGAGGCCACCTCCAGCCGCCCATCCGCTGTGAGCACGGCCCGGGCGGCGGTGCGCGCCATCTGCGCCTCCCAGGCGCCGGTCGCTATGCCCCAGCCGATCAGCTCCCGCCCTTCCTTCATCGAGCGCGGGACGGGGTTCCGCTTGGCCCAGCCGAAGCGCTCGGCGCCGATCTGGTAGGCCGCGCGCAGCTCCTTGCTTGTCAGCCTCTTGCCATTGGCCTCGTCCACCTCGGAATAGTTCCGAAGGCGGAGCTGGACCGGATCGATCCCCAACTTGTAGGAGAGCTCGTCCATGGCGGATTCCATGGCGAACAGCCCCGTCGGCGCTCCGGGCGCGCGCATGTCGGCGGGGGTGTAGGTGTCAATCTTCACCAGCTTCTGCGTCGCCGTCGCGTTGTCGCAGCGGTACAGCATGACGGACCAGTTGACCGTCGCCTCCTGGTAGTCCTCGAAGGTGGAGGTGCCCGCGACCAAGTCGTGGCGGATGGATTGCAGCCTGGCATCGGGAATGGCGCCGAGCGCGACGTTCTGCACCCCGTCCGGCCGGTAGCCCATGGTGAACATCTGGTCTCGCGTGAGCGACACGCGGACGGAGCGCTTCAACTCCAGCGCCGCCATGACGGCGAGGAAGAGCTGGTACTGCGGCCGCAGGCCCGAGCCGAAGGCGCCGCCCACGAAGGGCGAGATCACCCGCACGTCGTCGTTGGACAGGCCGAAGACATGGGTGACGTAGGACTGGGTGTTCTGCGCGCCTTGGATCTTGTCGTGGACGGTGATCCTGCCGCCGCCCTCCCACACCACGGTGGTCGCGTGCGGCTCCATCGGGTTGTGGTGCTCGACCGCGATGCGGTACTCGCTCTCCACCCGGACGGGCGAGGCGCCGAAGGCGGCCTCGGAGTCCCCCTTGGGCTTGGGGGGCGGCGTAATACCGGAGCGCTTCTTCGGCGGCACATAGGCCTCGCCGAGAACCTTTGCGACATCGGTCTGGTGCTTCTCCGCCTTATAGGTCACGCGGACCAGGGAGGCAGCGTAGCGCGCGATCTCGAAATCCTCCGCCACCACCAGCGCCACGGGCTGGCCGCTATAGACGATGTGCTCGTCATAGAGCGGGCGGAAGGGCTTGCCGGGCGGGGCCACCTCGTCCTGATAGGCGCCGCTGCGCCAGGCGGTGCGCGGGCGGTTCTGGTAGGTGAAGACCTGCACCACCCCCGGTACCGCCATGGCGGCCGAGGTGTCGATGTTCGTGATCTTCCCCTTCGCGATCGCGCCGGAGACGACGTAGCCATAGGCGAGGTCCGGCGCGGTGAACTCGGCGGCATAGGGCGCCGCCCCCGTCACCTTCAGCCTGCCGTCCACGCGGCTACGGGGGGAGCCGACATGGGTCTCGAACATTGGGGACTGATCCATTTCTGGCCCCTCCTACTGGATGCGCTTGTCGGTCTGGGACTGGGGCGTGCCGGCCGCCGCCTGGGACAGGGCGCGGATGATCGCACGATGGGCAAGCTCGATCTTGAAGCTGTTGCCGCCATAGCCCTGGGCGCCCTGGAGGATGCGATCCGCCACTGCGGAGAAGGCCTCGCGGCCCGCCGCCTTGCCGCGCAGCATCTCCTCGGCCTCCGGCACGCGCCAGGGCTTGTGCGCGACACCGCCGAGGGCGATCCGCGCCTCCACGACCCTCTCGCCGTCCATCTCCAGCGCGGCCGCGACGGAGACGAGGGCGAAGGCGTAGGAGAGCCGATCGCGCAGCTTCAGGTAGGTGTAGTTCTTCCCGAAGCGCGGCTCGGACAGCTCGATGGCGAGGATGATCTCGTCGCCGTGCAGGTTCGTGTCCTTCTCCGGCATGTTGCCGGGTAGCCGGTGGAAGTCAGCCATGGGGATGCTCCGCTCCCCCTGCGGCCCGGCCACCTTCACCACTGCCTCCAGCGCGGCCAGCGCCACGCACATGTCGGAGGGATGGGTGGCGATGCAGTGCTCGCTCGTGCCGAGGATGGCGTGGATGCGGTTCACGCCATCCTTCGCCGGGCATCCCGTGCCGGGCTGGCGCTTGTTGCAGGGCGTGGCGGTGTCGTAGAAATAGTAGCAGCGCGTGCGCTGCAGGATGTTGCCGCCCATCGTCGCCGCGTTGCGGAGCTGGGGCGTGGCGCCGGCGAGAAGCGCGAAGGAGAGCAGCGGGTAGCGATCCTTCACCCGCTCGTCATAGGCGGCGGCGTTGTTGCTCACCAGCGCGCCCAGGCGCAGCCCGCCCTCCCCCGTCTCCTCGATCGTGTTCAGACCGGGCAGGCGGGAGAGATCCACGACATGCGTCGGCCGCTCCACATCGTACTTCATTAAGTCGACGAGGTTTGTGCCGCCCGCAATGAACTTCGCGGCGGGATGCGTCGTCACCTCGCGCACGGCTTCCGCCACGCTGCCGGGGCGGGCGAAGGAGAAGCGGTTCACTTCGCGCCCTCCTTCGCCATCACGTCCTCGATCGCGTCCACGATGTTGGTGTAGGCGCCGCAGCGGCAGATGTTGCCGCTCATCATCTCGCGGATCTCCTCGGGCGTGCGCGCGTGCCCCTCCTTCAGCAGGCCGACAGCGGAGCAGATCTGTCCGGGGGTGCAGTAGCCGCACTGGAAGGCGTCGTGCTCGATGAAGGCTTCCTGCATGGGATGCAGGGTGCCGTCCGGCGCGGCCAGCCCTTCGATGGTGGTTACCTCGCAACCGTCCTTGGTCACCGCCAGCGCTAGGCAGGAATTCATCCGCTGCCCGTTGATCAGCACGGTGCAGGAGCCGCACTGGCCGTGGTCGCAGCCCTTCTTCGTGCCGTAGAGGGACATGTCCTCCCGCAGCAGGTCCAGCAGCGTCGTCCAGGGCCGGACATGCAGCTCCCGCCGCTCGCCGTTGATGGTCAGGGTGATGGAGATGTCGTTCAGCAGGGCCTGGGAGATGCCGGCATCGGGCGAGAAGCCCTGCCTGAGGGGGAGGTCGAGGTCGGCCATGGCGGTGTCCTGCTGAAGGGCTTGGGCACCGGAAGAAGAGCAGACAGAGATCAGGCGGGGAGCGGCCCCGCCTGCCATGCCGAAGCCTTCGTTCCGTCAGCCCCCCAAACGACGCCCCGCCACCCCGGTTTCCCCCGGCCCCGCCCGGCGCCCGAGATCGGCGCCCACGAAGGCGCCCGTCCGCTCGTAGTGCTGGGCCAGCAGCGCCACAGCGGCCTCGGCGTCCCGGTCGAGCGCCGCGCGGGCGATCGCCGCGTGCTCGGCCGCCACGTCCCGGTCGGGATAGGCGGCGGTGTTCGCCAGCGCCCGGTACCGCCGCGCCTCCTCCCGCAGTCGGTCGCAGAAGGCGAGCAGCTGTGGCGCTCCGCAGGCTTCGATGAGCGCCTGATGGAAGCGAAGATGGCCGGCTTCCCATTCCGGGTTGGTCGCGAAGCGCAGCGGATCGACCGAGCGCGCCAAGCGGTTCAGCCGGTGCTCCGCCACCACCACCGCGTCCTCCCAACCCGCGTCGCCGCGGCGGATGGACTCCCTGAGCGCCGCGCATTCGGCCAGCACGCGGCTGCGGATCAGCCCGTCGAGCTGGGCCGGGGCGGCGCCGGCCACGCGGAAGCCCCTGTGCTCCAGCCGCTCGGCCAGTCCCTCCGCCACCAGCTTCGACAAGGCCTCCCGCATGGGGGAGGCACCGGCGCCGTAGCTCCCGGCGAGGTCGCGCAGCTTCAGCTTCAGCCCCGGCGGCAGGCGGCCGGAGAGGATGTCCTCCCGCAGCCGCCGGTGGACGGCGGTGGCGAGGGTGGGGTCGCGCGCCTCGTTCTGCGTCGCCTGGGACATGCCCCCTGGGTTAACCGGCAACCCGCGCCCGGGGCAAGCCTTGGCGACATTCGTACTTGACCTCGGGTGAATTTCGACAAAACCTCCGTCCCCCAAACGGGAGGATACGCTGCGTGCGTCTGATCGCGTTCGAGCAGGAGGGCCGCCCCGCCCTCGGCGCCCGGCTGGGCGATGATGTGGTGGCCCTGGCCGATGCGGTGCCGGGCCTTCCCGCGGATCCGCTGGCCGCCTTCGCCGCGCTGAACCTGCCCGAGGGAGCCAGGAAATTGGCGGCGAAGCTGGAGGGTGCCCCGCGCCGCCCGATGGCGGGGCTGACGCTGCTTCCCCCCGTCCCGCGCCCGGGCAAGATCCTCTGCATCGGCCTGAACTACGTCGAGCACGCGAAGGAGGGGAACAACCCGATCCCCGACTACCCCGCCGTCTTCATGCGCGGCCCGACCTCGTTGGCGGCCCACAAGCAGGCGTTGGTCCGCCCGAAGGTTTCCGACAAGTTCGACTACGAGGCAGAGCTGGTCATCGTGATCGGCAAGCGCGCCCGGCACCTGACGGAGGAGAACGCCCTCTCCCACGTTGCCGGCTACACCTGCATGAACGAGGGCTCCGTGCGCGACTACCAGCGCAAGGGCGCCCAGTGGACCATGGGCAAGAACTTCGAGCGCACCGGCGGGATCGGCCCCGAAATCGTGACGCCGGACGAGATCCCGCAGGGCCCGAACGCCCTCCGCATCACCTCCCGCGTGAACGGGCAGGTCATGCAGGATTCCAACACCGCCGACATGATCTTCTCCGTCCCGCGCATCCTGGCGATCCTGTCCGAGGTGATGACGCTGGAGCCGGGCGACGTGATCGCCACGGGCACGCCCAGCGGCGTCGGTTATCCCCGCAAGCCGCCCGTCTTCATGAAGCCCGGTGACACGGTGGAGATCGAGATCGAGGGCATCGGCATCTTGTCCAACCCGATCGAGGACGAGGCGGGCTGAGCATGGGGGGGCCCGTTGTCACCCTCAGCTTCGACAACGGCCCCGAGCCCGAGGTCACGCCCGGCGTGCTGGAGGTGCTGCGCGCGCGCGGCATCCCCGCCACCTTCTTCGTCCTCGGCCACAAGCTGGCCGCGCATCGCCACCTCGCCGAACGCGCCCATGCCGAGGGGCACTGGATCGGCAACCATAGCTGGACTCACGTCCGCCCCCTGGGCGAGCTGCCGGACGACGCCGGCACCGCCAAGGCCGAGATCGGGCGCACCCAGGACCTCATCGGCGAGCTCTCCCATCCCGATCGCCTCTTCCGCCCCCTCGGCGGGGGCGGGGCGCTGGGCACGCACCTGCTGAGCGGCGCGGCGCTGGCTTACCTCGTCGAGGGCGGCTTCACCTGCGTGCTGTGGAACGCCGTGCCCGGCGATTTCCGCGATCCCGAGGGCTGGCCCGACCGGGCGCTGGAGATGTGCCGCGGCCCGGACCCCGTTGCCCTGGTGCTGCACGACCTTCCCAACGGCGCCATGCGCCATCTCGACCGCTTCCTCGGCCGGCTGGCCGATACCGGCGCCCGCTTCGAGCAGGGCTTCCCGGAAGCCTGCGTCCCCCTCCGCCGCGGGAGGGCAAGCGGCCCCGTCGAGCGCTATGTCACCTCCCGCGCCGGAGCCGCCGCATGACTCGCATCCCGCGCCGCCTCCTGCTGGCGGCCCTCGGCACCGCCCCCGTCCTCTCCGATGCCCTACCCCGGGCCGCCCAGGCGCAGCCCGCCTGGCCGAGCCGCCCCATCCGCCTGATCGTGCCCTTCGCCGCCGGCACGACGACCGACATCCTCGGCCGCATCCTGGCCGAGGCGCTGGCGCGCGAGGCGGGGCAGCCCGTGGTGGTGGACAACCGCGCCGGCGCGGGTGGGAACGTGGGCGCCCAGGCCGTCGCGCGCGCGCCGGCGGACGGCTACACCCTCATCCTCGGCACGAACGGCACGCACGGCATCAACGCCAGCCTCTTCACCGATCCCGGCTTCGACGCGATCCGGGACTTCACGCCGATCGCGCCCTTCGTGACCACGCCGACCGTGCTCGGCGTGCCGCCCTCCCTCGGTGTCTCCTCGGTGGCGGAGTTGGTGGCGCTGGCGAAGCGACGCCCCCTCACCCTCGCCTCGGCCGGCAACGGCACGACGGGCCATCTCTCCCAGGCCCTCCTGAACCTGCGCGCGGGGCTGAGCACGCAGCACGCCCCCTACCGCAACGCCGGGCAGGCCGTGACCGACCTCGTGGCGGCGCGGGTGGACGGGATGTTCTACCACCCGCTCGGCCTGAAGCCGCATCTCGATGCCGGCACGCTGCGGGCGCTCGCCGTCACCTCCACCGCCCGCGTGACCATCCTGCCCGGGGTGCCGACGATCGTGGAGGCCGGCATCCCTGACTTCGTGGTGGAGGGGCTATGGAACCTCTACGGCCCCGCCGGCCTTCCGGCCGAGGTGGTCTCACGGCTGAACCGGGCCACGAACGCGCTGCTGGCCGATCCGGCGTCCCTCGCCAACCTGCGCGCGCAGGGCGTGGAGCCGACGGGCGGCTCGCCGGAGAAGCTGGCAGAGATGACCCGCAACGAGATCTCGAAATGGCGCGAGGTGATCGCCGCTGCCAACATCAGGCCGGACTAGACCGACGACGAAGGCGCGGGCCAGCAGGACCCGCCCTGGGGGAAATGGAGGAACGGACATGGCTGACCTGAACCAGGACACGCTGACGGATGCGGTGGTCGCGCAGATGGCCTCCACCCCCGACCCGCGGCTGCGGGAGGTAATGGAGAGCCTTGTCCGCCACCTGCACGCCTTCGCGCGAGAGGTGCGGCTGACCCCGGCGGAGTGGCTGGCCGCGATCGGCTTTCTCACCCGCGTCGGACAGACCTGCACGCCGATCCGGCAGGAGTTCATCCTCCTCTCCGACACGCTCGGCCTCTCGCGCCTGGTGAACCTGATGGACGACCAGGCCAACCGCGTGGGCGAGGCGACGGAGACGAGCCTTCTCGGCCCCTTTTACCGCGAGGCCTCCCCGCAATTCGCCTATGGGGAAAGCATCGCGAAGCAAGCCAAGGGCCCGGAGATGATGCTCTTCGGCCGTGTGGTGAACGAGGCCGGCGAGGGCGTGCCGAACGCTATCGTCGAGATCTGGCAGACCGATGCGGACGGCGCCTACGACCTCCAGGCGCTCGACCCCGAGACGATGGACATGCGCGGCCAGTTCCGCACGGATGCGGAAGGCCGCTACGCGATCCGCACCCTCATCCCGCTCGGCTACTCCATCCCGATGGACGGCCCGGTCGGAGCGCTGGTGCGCGCGCAGAACCGCCACGGCTTCCGCCCCGCGCATATCCACATGCTGATCGGCGCCGAGGGCTACCGGGAACTCGTCACCGCCCTCTATCTCGGGGACGACGCGAACATCGCCTCCGACACGGTGTTCGGCGTCTCCGAATCCCTGGTCGTGCGCCCGCAGATGGGCATGGAGGGCTCGCCGTCGCCGGACCTGCCGAGCGTGCGCTACGACTTCCAGGTCGCCCGCAAGGCCGCCCATGACAAGTCGGGCCGCGTGGGCGCCGATCCCTCGAAGATCGCGGCCGAATAGCCGCTTTACCGACATTTAGAAACCGGCTGCGGGCAGAGAAACCGGGCCGAGAGGAGGAGAGTGATGCAGAGCTTGAGCAGGCGCGACCTCGGCCGCGCCGCCCTGGCCGCAACGGCGGCCGCGACGGTTCCCGCCACCGCCCGCGCCCAGGCGGCCCCGTCCGGCCCGCCGATCCGCATCGGCTACTCCATGTCGCTCTCCGGCGGCTTGGCCGGGAATGGGCGCCCTGCCCTGCTCGCGCACCGGATCTGGGCGGAGGAGGTGAACGCCAAGGGCGGGCTGCTCGGCCGCCCCGTCGAGCTCGTCAACTACGACGACCAGAGCACGGGCGCGCAGGTTCCCGGCATCTACACGAAGCTGATCGACGTCGATAAGGTCGATCTCGTCATCTCCGGATACGCCACCGCCATCATCGCGCCGGCCATGCCGATCGTGATGCAGCGGAACATGGCCTTCGTGTCGCTCTTCGGCACGGGCGTGAACAACGACTTCAAGTACGACCGCTACTTCTCGATCAACCCCACGGGGTCGCAGGTGAAGGAGACCTTCGCCAAGGGCTTCATGGACATCGCCATGGCGATGGACCCGAAGCCGCGCTCCATCGCGCTGGTGAACCTCGACAGCGACTTCCACCAGCGCACGGCCGAGAGCGCGCGCTTCCTCGCCCGCCAGCACGGGCTGCGCGTGGTCTACGACCGCGCCTACCCGCCGAGCACGGTGGACTTCGCGCCCATCATCCGCGCGGTGCAGGCCGCGCGCCCGGACATCGTCTTCGTCGGCTCCTACCCGCCGGACACGGCGGGGCTGCTGCGCGCGGCGAGCGAGCTGCGCGTGAACTTCCAGCTGATGGGCGGCCCAATGATCGGCCCGCACATCACCGCCCAAAAGCTCCAGCTCGGCCCCATCCTGAACAACCTCGTGGTCTGGGACGTCTACGCGCCCGAGCCCACGCTGCAGTTCCCGGGCACCCAGGCGCTGATCGAGCGCTACCAGCCCCTCGCCGCGAGGGAGGGCACAGACGCGCTCGGCCACTACGTGCCGCCGCTCGCCTATGCCCAGATGCAGGTGCTGGAGCAGGCCGTGCGCCGCGTCGGCCGCATCGACCAGGCGGCGCTGGCCGCAGACATGCACGCGAATGGGTTCGACACGGTCATCGGCCCCCTGCGCTTCGACGCGCTGGGCGAGTGGACGGAGGAGCGCAACCTCTACACCCAGTACCAGGGCGTGCAGGGCAACGGCATCGATCAGTTCCGCAAGCCCGGCACGCAGGTGATTCTCTATCCCCAGCGCTACAAGTCGGGCGATCTCCGCAAGCCCTACACGGCCGGCGCCTGATGGACCCCGACCTCGCCCTCCTCCTGAACGGGATCGTCTCGGGCCTGCTGCTCGGCGGTCTCTACGCCGCCGCGGCGGCCGGCCTCTCCGTCTCCTTCGGGATGCTGGACGTGGTCAACATCGCCCATCCCGCCTTCATGGTGCTGGGCGCGCTCCTCGTCGCCCTGCTCTGGGCGGCGACGGGCCTCGATCCCCTGCTTCTCTCGCTGCTGCTCACCCCGGCCTTCTGGGCGCTCGGCGCCGCGATCTACGTCGCCTATCACCACTTCTTCGAGCGGCGCGGGGACGAGGCCATCCAGGGCCTCGCCTTCTTCTTCGGCGTGATGTTCATCATCGAGGTCGGGCTCGTCCTCGCGATCGGGCCGGAGCAGCACTTCGCCGATGCCGCCTATGCCAGCACCACCTGGCGGATGGGTGAAATCGACCTTCCCCTGCGGATGCTCGTCCCCGCCCTCGTCTCCTTCGCCGCCATCGGCGCGCTGGTGCTGTTCCTCCGCCGCACCTTCACCGGCCGCGCCATCGCCGCCGTGGCGCAGGACAGGGAGGCGCTGCGCCTGCTAGCGATCGATCCCGTGCGGATCAAGCGCCTCGCCTTCGGCATCTCCATCGCGATGGCGGCGCTGGCCGGCGGGGCGCTGGTGGTGGTGCAGCCAGTGGACGCCTGGTCCGGCCATGTCTTCATCGGGCGCGTCTTCGCCGTGGTCATCATGGGCGGGCTCTCCTCCCTCGGCGGCTGCGTGCTGGCGGCGCTCGCCTTCGGGGTGGTGGAGAACGTCACCGCCACCTTCTATGGCCCCTCCTGGTCGCCCGCCGTCGCTTTCGGCTGCCTGCTGCTGGTGCTGGCGGTCCGGCCACAGGGCTTCTTCGGGCGCGCGGCATGAGCGACGCGACGATCCCCGCCACGCCCGCCCTCACCCGCCCGCGGCGCATCGGCCACGGCGCCTTCTGGCTCGGTAGCGCCGCCTTGGCGCTGCTGCTCATCGCCGCCCTGCGCGCCTTCGGCAGCGAGTACGCCTATTTCGCCGCTACCTTTGTGCTGCAATACGTCGTGCTGGCGACGGCCTGGAACATCCTCGGGGGCTATGCCGGTTACGTGAACTTCGGCGCTGCGGCCTTCTTCGCCGCCGGCGCCTACACCACCGTCGCCATCGGCAAGGCGCTCGGCCTCTCGCTGCTGCCCTGCATTGCCTTCGCCGCGGTGGTGGGCGGTGCGCTGGGCCTCGGTACGGGCATGCTCACCCTGCGGCTGCGCGGAGCCTATTTCGCCATTGCGACGCTCTGCCTCTCTGTTGTTCTCCAGACGATCGTGGTGAACTGGTCCTATGTCGGCGGCTCGCGCGGGGCCTATGTCATCCGCCCCCGGGACATTCCCTGGCCCTTCGACAGCTACAGCGGCTTTCTCTGCGCCGTCATGGTGGTGCTGGCGGCGGCCAGCATCGGCGTTGCCCGCAGCATCGAGAAGTCCCGCCTCGGCCTCGGACTGGCCGCGCTGCGCGACGACGAGGCCGCCGCCGAGGCGGCCGGTGTTCCCACCCTGCGGCTGAAGCTGGTGGCCACCACCATCTCCGGCGGGATGATGGCCGTGGCGGGGGCGCCGCTCCCCTTCCTCGGCTCCTATATCGAGCCGAACTCCGCCTTCGGCCTGGCCTATGCGGTGAACGCCATCGCCATGCCGCTGATCGGCGGCACGGGAAGCTGGGCCGGGCCGCTGATCGGCGCGGTGCTTCTCGCCTCGCTCCAGCAGGCGGCGACCGTCACCATCTCCTCGGCGGCGAACCTGATGATCGTGGGCGTCGTGCTCGTCGTCTTCGTCTGCGCAGCCCCGCACGGCATTATCGGCCTGTTCCGGAGGCGTGCATGAGCCCGGACGTGGTCCTGCGCGCGGAGGGCGTGGGGAAGCGCTTCGGGGGCTTCACCGCGCTCTCGGGCGTGAACCTGGAGGTGCGCGCGGGGGAGCGCCTCGGGCTGATCGGGCCGAACGGCTCGGGCAAGAGCACCTTCACCAACTGCCTCGCCGGCGCCTTCCCCAGCCATGACGGCGGATTCACCTTCAAGGGCACGAAGCTCTCGGGGCTGAAGTCGCATGAGCGTGCCCGGCGCGGCCTTGCCCGCACCTTTCAGCTCCCGCGCCCCTTCCGCGGGCTGACGGTGATGGAGAACGTCCGTGTTCCCCTCGCCTATGCCGGCCGCGACGCCGCCACGGACGAGCGGGCGATGGAGTGCCTCGAATCCGTCGAGCTCGCCGCCAAGGCGCACCGCATGCCGAAGGAGCTGACCCAGGTGGAGCTGCGCCGCCTGGAGCTTGCCCGCGCGACGGCGCTCAGGCCGGAGCTGCTGATCGCTGACGAGGTGATGGCCGGCCTCTCGCACGCGGAGGTGGACCAAGTCCTCGCTCTGCTCTTCCGCCTGAACGCTGAAGGCACGACGATCATCATGATCGAGCACGTCATGCGCGCCGTTACGGAGTTCTCCCAGCGGCTGGCCGTGCTGGTCGCTGGCAAGAAGATCGCGGATGGCGACCCGCGCGCCGTCCTCTCCATGCCCGAGGTCGAGGAGGCCTATCTTGGCCGCTAGTCTTCTCGTCGAGGAGGTGGACGCCTCCTATGGCGCTGTACGGGCGCTGGACGGCGTCTCCCTGAAGGTGGCCCCGGGCGAGACGGTCGCGCTGCTCGGCACCAACGGCAACGGCAAGACGACGCTGATGCGCTGCATCCTCGGCCTGCTGCGCCCGACGCGCGGCCGGATCGTCGCCACCATCGACGGGCGGGCCACCGATCTCATCGGCCGCTCGCCGGAGGAGATCGTCGATCTCGGCATCGCCATCGTGCCGGAGGGCCGCCGCCTCTTCCCCCGCCTCTCGGTGGAGGAGAATCTGCTGCTCGGCGCCTATCGCCGCGCCGCCCGCGCCGCCATCCCGCGCCATCTCGACTTCTGCTACAACGCCTTTCCCCGGCTGAAGGAGCGCCGCTCCCAGCCCGTCGGCAGCATGAGCGGGGGCGAGCAGCAGATGGTCGCGCTCGGCCGCGCCGTGATGTGCGCGCCGAGGATGCTGCTGGTGGACGAGCCCTCGGTCGGCCTCGCTCCCATCCTTGTCGCACGCACCATCGAGAAGATCGCGGAACTGAAGGAGAAGCTCGGCCTCACCGTGCTGATGGCGGAGCAGAACTTCCACCAGGCGATCCGCATCGCGGACCGCGGCTACGTCCTCGTCCACGGCCGGGTGGAGTTCCAGGGCGACAGCCCCGCTGCGCTGGGCGACAGCGAGCTCGTCCGCAAGTTCTACCTGGGGCTCTAAGGATGACGTCACTGGAAGGTTGGAAGCTCGGCTGGATCGGGGTCGGCCGTATGGGCACGCCGCTCTGCCGGCGGCTGCTGCAGGCAGGCGCGACGCTCTCGGCGACGGATACGGACCCCGCCCGTCTCGCCCCGCTCGCCGAGGCCGGGATGGGCGCGGCCGTCACGGCCGCGGCGCTGGCGGAGAGGGCGGAGATCGTCCTCTCCATGGTACCGAACGACGCCGCGCTGCTGGCCGTCACCATCGGCCCGAGCGGGGTGGCGGAGACGATCCGCCCGGGGCAGGTCTTCATCGATCTCAGCACCGTCACCCCCGCCGCCTCGGCCCGGGTCGCGGAAGCGATGGCCGCGCGGGGCGCGGACTATCTCCGCTGCCCCGTCTCCGGCAGCACGAGCACCGCGGCGGCGGGTGCGCTGACGATCTTCGCTTCCGGCCCGGAGGCCGCGCTGGAGCGCTGCGCGCCGCTCCTCGCCGTGCTGGGGAAGGAAACGCTCCGTTGCGGCGCCGCCGAAGAGGCGCGGGCCGTGAAGCTGATGGTCAACCTCGTCGTCGCCCTCACCCCCGCGGTGATCGGCGAGGCGCTGGCCTTCGGCGCGCGGCTCGGCCTGGACTGGGAGGGGATGGTGGACGCCCTCTCCCGAAGCGTCGTCGCCTCTCCCCTGCTCGCCTACAAGGCGGAGATGCTGAAGGTGCGGGACTGGACGCCCGCGGCCGATCTGGACCTCGTCGCCAAGGACCTGGACCTCGCGCTCTCGGTCGGCGGGCGCGAGGGCGCGCCCATGCCCCTCGCCGCCCTCGCCCGCCAGTTCGCCGCGGCCTACCAGGCCAGCGGCGAGGGCGGGCTCGACTTCTTCCGCCTCGCCACCTGGCCCGAGCGCCTGCTCGCGCCCAATCCACGCTGAGACAACCGATGCAGGACAGGATCCGCGCGCTTGAGGCGCGCCGCTACGCCGCGATGAAGGCGGGCGACACCGGGGCACTCGGGGAGTTGCTGTCCGACCGCCTCGTCTACGCCCATTCCAACGCGACGACGGACAGTAGGGAGAGCTATCTCGCGACGCTGGCGGATGGCGGCCTGCGCTACCTCTCCATCGACTTCTCGACCGGGACGGTGCTGGAGGCCGGCCCCGGGGCCGCCGCCGCGCTCGGCCGCATGAGCGCCCGCATCATCCGCTATGGCGGCGAGCGGGAGATCGCCGCCATGACACTCGCCCTCTGGGTGCAGGAGGGCGATGCATGGCGCCTCCTCGCCTATCAGCCCACCGCTCTTCCCAAGGCCCAGGCATGACCAGCACCCTCGTCCCCACGCCCCTGCTTCCGACAACGGTCGTCGGCAGCTACCCGCAGCCCGACTGGCTCGTGGACCGCAACGTGCTCGCGCAGAACCTCGTCCCCCGCGTGCGCATGAAGCAGATGTGGCGCGTGGCCGAGGACGCGCTGGAGGGCGCGCAGGACGACGCCACCCTCGTCGCGATCCGCGACATGGAGCGCGCGGGCATCGACATCGTGACGGACGGGGAGATCCGGCGGGAGAGCTACTCCAACCGTTTTGCCCTCGCGCTCGACGGCGTGGACGTGGACAATCCCGCCCGCACCATGGGCCGCGCCGGCAAGGAGACGCTGGTCCCGCGCGTGATCGGGAAGATCCGCCGCAACCGCCCGGTGGAGGTGCGCGATGTGGAATTCCTCGTCGCCAATACCGACCGGCGCACAAAGATCACCCTGCCCGGTCCCTTCACCCTGTCACAGCAAGCCTCGGACGAGTTCTACAAGGACGAGGAGGCGATGGCGATGGACTACGCCGCCGCGGTGAACGAGGAGGCGCACGACCTCCGCCGCGCCGGGGTGGACGTGATCCAGTTCGACGAGCCCTGGATGCAGGCCCGCCCCGAGGCCGCCGCGCGCTTCGGCGTGCGCGCGCTCAACCGCGCGCTCGAGGGCCTCGGCGGCGACACGGTCGTGCATCTCTGCTTCGGCTACGCCGCCGTGGTGAAGGACAAGCCCTCCGGCTACTCCTTCCTGCCGCAGCTCGCCGACTGCACCGCGGCCCAGATCTCCATTGAGGCCGCACAGCCCCGGCTCGACCTCGCCGTGCTGGACGAACTGCCGGGCAAGACGATCATGCTCGGCGTGATCGACCTCGGCACGGAGAAGGTGGAGACGCCGGAGACGGTGGCCGCGCGCATCCGCACCGGGCTGGAGCACCTACCGGCCGAGCGCCTGGTCATCGCGCCGGATTGCGGCATGAAGTACCTGCCCCGGCCGCGCGCCTTCGCGAAGCTGCGCGCCATGGCCGAGGGGGCCGCCATCGTGCGGCGTGAGCTGCAGGGATCCGCCTGAAGGCCGGCCCGTGGCGCGGGGAGTGCCGGGCGAACCCGCACTCCCCGCGGACAGGGTTTACGGACGCACCACCACGGTCGAGCCTGGGGCCGGGGCGGGCGACATCATCATCGGGGCCGGTGCCGGGGCCGGCGTCACGATCGTCGTGGGCGGCGGCGGGTTGGGAGGCGCGGTGTTGAGCGTGCATGCCGCGAGGCCGAGCGAGCCGGCAACGGCGGCGAGCAGCGGAACAAGCCTCATCATTTTCCTCCTCTTAGGTGACGAATGTTCCTCTAACCCCGATGTAAGGGGATCGTATCATTCCTCTTCCGGTGACACCTGCGTGAGTTAATCCCTCCCGGGCCGCCCGCCGGGCACGGAGGTCAAGCCATTGTGTGCAGTCCTCGTGCCCGCTTCCCCCCTCCGGCCGGGCTTTTCCCTCTAGCATCCCCGCAATCGGAACCTGGGAGGCCGCCCGCACATCGCGGGGGGCCTTCGGCTGTCCGCAGCAGCGGCCGCCAGCAAGGAGAGCGGATCAGCGTGGCGCAACTCCTGAATGACATGAGGGCGGGCCGGCCTTCCGCCGCTGCCCCGGCCGCCTCGCGGCCGGAAGGCAGGAGCTTGTCGTACTGGCTTCCCTCCCTGCTCCTCGCCCTCGGCGTCGCCGCGCTGGCGCTGACGGTTCTCTCCACCCCCTTCCCGCCCCTGCTGGACTATCCGAACCACCTCGCGCGGCTCTGGCTCGTTGCGGGCGGTGCGGCGGAGGCGCCCTTCGACCGGATCTACGAGGTCGATCTCGGCAGCGTCCGCACGAATATCGGCATCGACCTCATCGCGGCCGCGATCGGGCCGGCGCTCCCCATCGAGCGCTTCGGCCAGTTCCTGGTCCTGGCTGCGGTGGTGCTGCCGCCGCTCGGGGCCGTGCTGCTCAACCGTGCCCTCTTCGGCGGCCTTCACTGGTGGCTGGCCGGGCTGCCCCTGCTCGCCTGGAACTGGACCCTGGTCGCGGGCTTCCTCAACTTCCAGATCGGCCTCGGCCTGGCGCTGACGGCTGCCGCGCTGGACCCCACCCTGTCGCGCCGCGCGGGCCCGGTGGGCGCCTTCGCTGCCCGCGCCCTCCTCGCCGCGCTGCTGCTCCTGACCCACGCCTTCGCCGCGCTCTTCTACGCGGCCCTGCTGGGCGGGCTCGCGCTCGGGGCTGCCTGGGAGGTGCTGCGCTCGCCGCGCCGCATCGGAGCGGGTGCTGGGCGCGCGATCCTCGCCGTGCTGCCGGTGCTGCTGCCCTTCGTGGTCGCCTGGCTCCTCTCCCCGGCCCTGCCCGGGGCGCAGGAGGATCCGGCGACGCAAACCTCCTGGCAGGGCGGGTTTGATCTTCGCACGAAGCTGGTCACCCTCTTTTCCGGCATCTCGATCTACAAGTCGCCGCTCGACCTGATCTTCGTGGGGCTGCTCGCCCTGCCCCTGGCCTGGGCGCTGGTAAAGCGGGGGCTGCGCGTCCATGCCGGGCTGCTGCTCGCCGCGCTCGGGATGCTCGTCCTTACCTTCGCCATCCCGCCCAAGCTGGCCGGCACCTATTTCGTGGACGCGCGCTTCCCCGTCATGATGGTGCTCACCCTCGCCTCCGCGCTGCGGCCGGAGCTCGCCCTCCCCGGCCGGTCCGCACGCCCCGGGCTGGAGGCGGGGCTCGCCGTCGCGCTACTCGCCCTCGTAGGGGCGCGCGCGGCATGGGTGGGCGGCATCTGGCACGAGAGGCAGGCCGACATCGCCTCGCTGCGCCGGGCGCTCGCCCATGTTCCGCCGGGCGCCGCGATCCTGCAGACCGCCCACACCATGACCGTTCCGGCCCGCCGCTCCGCGCCGCGCGGGCGCTACTACGGCGGCGGCGGCCCGATGCTCTACGAGCACCAGCCCGCCCTCGCCGTGTTCTGGCGCCACGCCTACGTCCCGATCCTCTTCGCCTCGCGCGGGAAGCAGCCGCTCCGCGTTCTGCCGCCCTGGGACGAGATCGCGGGGCCGGACAACACGACCGCCGTCTCGGTCCACCGCCTCCTCGATTTGGATCGCGCCGTGCTGCCGGAGAACACCGAGTATGTCCGGGCCTGGAGGACGCGCTTCGACTACGTGCTCGTCCTCAACGCGGACCAGCCGGATGACGAGGGCCCCATGACCATGCCACCCGCGCTGGAGCCCGTGGCGGACGAGGGATATGCGCAGCTCTACCGCGTGCGCAGGGACCCCGCCCGTCCAACGGGAGGAACGGTGGGCGAGGCGGGCGCGACGCGTTAGAGATCGCGGAGCAGCAACACGGCAGTGCTGCCGCTCCGGCCGATTCCTCGTCGCGGCGGCATCCCCGATCATCGCCGAAGGGCCACTCATGCTGAGCGACATCAAGGGCAGCTTCATCATCGCCCAGACCCCGTTCGACGACCGGGGCGCCGTGGACCTGGAGAGCATCGACAGCCTGACCGACTTCTATCTCGGCCACGGCGCCGACGGCTTCGTCGTGCTCGGCGTCAGCGGCGAGGGCGGCAAGCTCACCCCGGAGGAGGCGCAGGCCGTCACCGCCCGCTTCATCGCGCGCGCGGGGGGCAAGCCCGTGATCGTCGGGGTGAGCAGCCCGGGCACGGCGCAGCTCGCCCTGCTGACGAAGCAGGCGATGGATGCGGGCGCGGCCGGCGTAATGATCGCCCCCGCGGGCGGGCTGCGGACGGAGGAGGAGCTGTTCGGCTACTTCTCTGTGGTCTTCGGCATGATCGGCGACGTGCCGACCGTGCTGCAGGACTTCCCCGGGGCCAGCGGCGTCTGGATGTCCGTGCCCTCCATCCTGCGGCTGGTCGAGGCCTTCCCGCAGATCCAGGTGGTGAAGGAGGAGGACCTGCCGAGCCTGGAGAAGATCAGCGCGCTCCGCGCCCGCCAGGGGCGGCGCGTCGGGATCCTCACGGGCAACAACGCGCTCTACCTGCCTTATGAGATGGGGCGCGGTATCGATGGCCCGATGGCCGGCTTCTCACACCCGGAGATGCTGTCGGGCGTGTACCGCCTCTACACCTCGGGCGATGTGGAGGGCGCGCACCGGCTCTTCGACGCCTACCTGCCCCTTCTGAACTACGAGGCGCAGGGCTTCTGGGGCGTGGCCGCCCGCAAGGAGGTGATGCGCCGGCGCGGCGCGATCCGCCACGCCACCATGCGCATGCCCGGCCCGAAGCTCTCGCCCGCGCATATGGGCGAGCTGGACCTTCTGCTGCGGAACCTAGAGCGCGCGCTCGCGCGGCTGGGGTGAGGGGCGCCGGAGGCGCCCCTCACCCTTCCGGTCATTGCGGCCCGAGCTTCTCGATCAGTTCGGCCAGGGCCTTCACCTCGTCGCCCGTCAGGTCGCTCAGCGGCGGCCGGACCGGGCCGGCGGAGTGGCCTACGATCGCCGCGCCCGCCTTGACGACAGAGACGGCGTAGCCGGGCTGGCGGTTGCGTATGGCGAGGTAGGGGAAGAAGAACTCGCGCAGCAGGCGCGTGACGGTCTCGTGGTCGTCCCGGATGACGGCGTCGTAGAACTCCTTCGCCGTCCGGGGGATAAAGTTGAACACGGCAGAGGAATAAGTGGGCACGCCCATGGCGAGATAGGCCTGGGCGTAAACCTCTGCGGTGGGCAGCCCGCCGAGATAGGTC
Organism: Roseomonas sp. GCM10028921; assembly: GCA_042666135.1. GTDB lineage: Bacteria > Pseudomonadota > Alphaproteobacteria > Acetobacterales > Acetobacteraceae > Roseomonas. Next base: position 23,076 of record JBHTFH010000045.1, read on the forward strand.
AGCCGGTCGCCGAGCTTGTTGTAGACGGCGACCATCGCCTCGATGTCGCCCACCCCGTCCTTGAAGCCGATGAGATTCGGGCAGTCCTCGGCCACCGCGGCCAGCGTATCCGGCGTCAGCTTGCAGTTCGCGCGGTTGTACACGATCACGCCGAGCTTCGTGGCCTGGCACACCTGCTTGATATGCGCGCGCAACCCGGCCTGGGAGGTCTCGGTGAGGTAAGGCGGCATGAGGAGGATGCCGGCTGCGCCCTGGCGCTCGGCCTCCTGGGCGTACTCGATGGCCAGACGCGTGCCATGGCCGGCGCCGGCGACAATGGGCGTGGGCACGGAGCCGCCCTCGCAGGCCTCGACGGCGGTCTTGATCACCTGGCTGTACTCGCCGGGGGTGAGAGAGAAGTACTCGCCCGTCCCGCCCGCGGCGAAGAGCGTGGCCGTACCATAGGGCGCCAGCCATTCGAGCCGCTTGCGGTAGCCCGCGATGTCGAGGTCGCCGGCGGCGTCAAAATCGGTCAGGGGAAAGGAGAGAAGGCCGGTGGGGAGCTGGGCCTTTAGTTCGTTCGGGGTGAATTGCTGCGGCATGGGCGTTTCCTGCATCGGCCGGCGGCGCCGGCGGAGGTAGGATGTCATACAAGCTACCTCGACGACCCGCAATCCGTCCGCGTCATCCCTTCCCGGCCCCCTCCAGAACGGCCCGCAGCCTTTCCTTACTGTCCATCAGATGCAGGCGCATGGCCGCGCGTGCCGTCTCGGCGTCGCCGCGAGTCACCGCATCATGTATCCGCTCGTGCTCCAGATGCAGCCGGCGGTGGTATGCCACCATCGCCGCTAGGTCGCCCTTGAACAAATCCACCCGCGCGCGCGGCAGGAGGTTCGGCGAGAGCTTCGAGAGAAGCTCGGCGAAGTACTCGTTCCCCGACATGCGGGCGATGCAGAGGTGAAAAGCCTGGTCGTGCGCGGTGGAGTCCTCCGGGCTCTCGACCGAGCGCTCGAGCTTGGCCGTGATTGCCGAGAGCTCGCCTATCTGGGCCGGCGTGCGGCGTTGCGCCGCAAGGGACGCCGCCTCGGATTCCAGGGCGATTCGAACCTCTATCAGCCGGACCAGATCCTTGAGTGGCCCGATTTCGGAAGCGTTGAGCCTTGCCGGTGATGGGTCGGTGGAGGAGAGCAGGAATGCGCCGCGCCCCTGCTGTGTGGAGAGTTGGCCAGAGGCTCGCAGGCTCGACACCGCCTCGCGCACGACGGTGCGGCTCACGCCGTAGCGCGCCATCAGTTCCCGCTCGGTCGGCAACTGGTCGCCAGGTCGCAGTTCCCCGCGCTCGATGCGCTCCCGCAGATCGCGCGCGACCTGGACCGGTAGCGGAACGCGGCCCGAGACCTCGATAGAGGGCGACGCGACACCCCCCTTTCCGGCCTCCATCCTCTCCCTCCCCCACTCGTGCCGGGCAGATTCGCACGGGCCGGGTGGCAGCGCCAGACGGGATGACGCAACTTGTCGGACAAGCGTTCGCGGACTCAGGAACACAGGCTACGCGTCAAACATCCTACCATGCCGGGCCTAACATTAACGCTTTACATCTCTGGGTAGAAAAATGACATAAATAGGCAACCATACGTTACACCCTTCCGGCATCGCCGGCAGGAACGCCGAGGGAATAGATGCACGGCATGGCTCGTATCCTCGACGGCTGGCGCCAAGGTCTGACGGTTGCGGCACTCTGCGCCGCGCTGGGAGGCGCTTGCTCGGCCGTGATGCTGGAGGTCGCGAAGCAACGCCTTCTCGCGGAAGCCGGGGATCATGCCCACCGCCTTGCCGAGGCGATGGCGCGGCGCCTGGACGGCAGCCTTTCCCGGTGGGCGAATGACGTGCGGCTCCTCGCCCGTTTCGAGACCTTCGAGAGGGAACCTGCCGACCCGCGCGCTGCCCGCCGCATGCTCGAGGACGTGCAGCTGCGCTCGCCCACCTTTGCCTGGATCGGCTTCGCCGGGCTGGATGGCCGCCTTATCGCCGCAACGGGCGGGATGCTCGAAGGGATGGACATCTCCTCACGCCCCTGGTTCACGCCGGGCCTCGCCGGCCTCCATCTCGGCGACCTGCATCCCGCGGTGCTGCTCGCGAGGATGCTGCCCGAAAGCACGGGAAACGAGCGTATCCTTGATGCCGCCGCCCCCGTCCGGTCACCCGATGGAAGAGTGCTCGGCGTGGTTGCCGGACATCTGAACTGGCGCTGGGCCGAGGCACTGCGGGACGAGGTGACGGCGCTCGCTCCGCGGCGGCCCGCGCCGCTGCTCTGGGTGCTGGGAGCCGACGGATCGGTGCTGCTCGGGCCCGATGAGGCCGGCGTCGCGCCCGCCGCGCCGCCTGCCGGCGAGGGTGTGAACTGGATGGAGACCTCCCCCCCGGGCCACCCCGCCTCGGTGCTCGGTTTCGCCCGGGCCGATGGTTTGCCAGGACAATCCAGCTTCGGCTGGACCGTTGTCGCGCAGAGCGATCGCAGCGCCGCCCTCTCGGGCCTCCGAACTTTCGGCGCCTCGATCGCACTTGTCACGGTCGCGGTCTCGCTGCTTGGCGGATGGCTGGCGGGCCGGATAGCCGGTCGGACACGCTCGGTGCTGCGGGGAGTGCTCGGAAGCGGCCGCGGCAACGAACTCGCCCTCCGGTTGGAAGAACTAAGGGACCAGGCGTGGCGGGATCCGCTGACGGGCCTGCTCAACCGTGCTGGCTTCGACGCCTGGCTGAGGATGCGCCCAGAGCTTGCGATGGGCTGCGCACTGGTCGCCTGCAACCTGGACGGGTTCAGGATGCTGAACGAGCGCCACGGCCAGGCGGCGGGGGATGCCGTACTCCGCCGGGTCGGGACCTGGCTGCAGCAGAACCTGCGCACCGACGACGCTGCCGTGCGGCTCGACGGGGATACCTTCCTGCTCTGCCTGCCCGGCGCTCCCGACCGGGCCTATTACGCAGCACGCGAGGTGGCAGCGCGACTGAACTTGGCGCTTCGCGACGGGCTCGCGACACCCGCGGGGGATGGCGTGCTGAGTTGCTGCATGGGGATCACCCTCGTACCGCAGCACTCACCGGACATCGGGGGTGCGATACGGAAGGCCGATGACGCTCTCCGCGAGGCGAAGCGGAACAGGCCGGAGGGGCTGCCCGACGATGCCGCCGGCGTGTCGGTGGCCGTGACCAGCACCGAGGTGGCCTTGGCAGCGGAGTAAGCCCTGACAGGGAATACGGTCACTCTGACGTCCCGCCATCCTCTCCTCCAGCCCTCGGTCCCTTCCGGCGGCGCCGGCTGAAGACGCTCAGGAATTCGAGGCGTTGCAGGGCGATGACTCCCATGCCGAGCAGGAAAAGCACCGCCAGGCCGATCAGAGGGGACTCGAACATCGGCAGCAATCTCCGGCTAGTCGGTGGATCAGGGCGCCGTTAGCCGCTCACGCCCAGGCGGACGAGCCCGCCTTTTCCCCGGCCCACACAGAACGAACTGGCTGCCCGCAGGATGCGGTGCATGCTGGACCAGCCAGACCTGGAAGGACCACCGCTTCACCACTTCCATAGGAGCGAGACTGCGGGCGAGACCTCCGCAGGCTCCCTCCCTGCTTTCCTGGCCGTTGTCCACATCCCATATCCTCGTGGCTGGACAGGTGGTCTCCAGCATCGGAACTCAAACACTGAGTTCCGTCCCGCGAACCAGTGTGGCAGAGTAGCGAGATTGTGAACGGCTTTCTCGGCCCCGACCGTGCCGCCGACCCGACGGAGATACCCGTGGAAAACTTGCCTGACTCGGTTGTTGAAGTTGGGAACGTGCGTTTCGGCCAGAAGCTGCCCGTCGCGGTCATCGCTGGGCCGTGCCAGCTCGAAAGCCGCGCGCATGCTCTCGAAATGGCGGCAGCCCTTGCGGAGATCGGGCGGAAGCTCGGCGTCGGGATGGTGTACAAGACCTCCTTTGACAAGGCGAACCGAACCAGCGCTTCCGCCGCGCGCGGCCTGGGCCTCGAGCGCTCCCTGCCGATTTTCGCTGAGATCCGCGAGACCTATGGCTTACCGGTCCTCACCGACGTGCACGATGCTGCCCAGTGCGCGTCCGTTGCCGAGGCAGTGGACATCATTCAGATCCCCGCGTTTCTCTGCCGCCAGACCGACCTCCTCCTCGCCGCCGCCGCGACCCGGCGAGTGGTGAACGTCAAGAAGGGCCAGTTCCTTGCGCCCTGGGACATGGCCAACGTCGTCGCGAAGCTCACCAGCGCCGGCAATAGCCAAGTGCTGCTGACCGACCGGGGAACGAGCTTCGGCTACAACACTCTCGTCTCGGATTTCCGTGGACTGCCGATCATGGCGGCGACCGGCGCGCCGGTGATCTTCGATGCGACCCACTCCGTGCAGCAGCCCGGGGGATTGGGCGGAAGCTCGGGCGGCCAGCGGGAGTTCGTGCCTGTCCTCGCCCGCGCCGCCGTTGCTGTCGGGGTCGCCGGCCTGTTCATCGAGACGCATGAGAACCCGGACCAGGCACCTTCCGACGGACCGAACATGGTGCCCCTCAAGGAGTTCGAAGGCCTGCTGAGGGAGCTTGTTGCAATCGACTCCCTCGTCAAATCCGCCTCGAAGGCCGCCTGATCCGACCGACAACCCTGGCCCGTGCTCGGGGCGAACATCCCCGCCCTGAGCGAACCGAAATGCCGTTGAGAGACATCTCGATGAGTAGCCATGCCCTTGGACTGGATCTGGCCGATATGAAGGCGATCCCGCCACTCGAATCCGCCCGGCACACCCTTCAGCTCGAGGCCGAGGGGCTGGACGCCTTGCGCGTTGCCCTGGACGGCGCATTGGGGGCGAGCTTCGAGCGCGCCGTCTCGGCAATGGCCGGAGCGAGCGGGCGGGTGATCATCACCGGCATGGGCAAGTCCGGCCATGTCGGGCGCAAGATCGCGGCCACCCTGGCCTCGACAGGCACGCCGGCCCATTTCGTGCACCCGGCGGAGGCCAGCCACGGCGACCTCGGGATGATCGGAGACGGAGACGTCGTCCTCGCCCTTTCCTGGTCGGGCGAGGCGCCGGAACTGGCGGATGTGATTGCTTATACCCGGCGCTGGGGCGTGACCCTGATCGCTATCACCTCGCGCGCCGGCAGCGCCCTTGGCTCAGCGGCTGATATTCCGCTCATCTTGCCTGCTATGCCGGAAGCCTGCCCCAACGGTCTCGCCCCGACGACTTCGACCACCATGCAGATGGCGATGGGCGACGCGCTGGCCGTGGCGCTGCTCTCCCGCCGCGGCTTCTCGGCACAGGATTTCCGGCGCTTCCACCCCGGCGGCAAGCTCGGCTCGCAGCTGCGCAAGGTGCGCGAGGTCATGCATACCGGCGCGGAGGTCCCTACGGTGGCGGAGAACGCCTCTCTCTCCCGCGCCATCATGGAGATGACGGGCAAGCGCTTCGGCACCACCGCCGTGGTGAATGGGGAGGGCCGGCTGGTCGGCGTGGTGACGGACGGCGACCTCCGCCGCGCCTTCCAGGCCGGCTTCCAGGACGGGCCCGTGCGGGAAGCGATGTCGGCCACCCCCCGCACGATCGAGCCGGACGCAATGGCGGAGCAGGCGCTGGCTCTGATGAACGAGCACCGTATTACGAGTCTATTCGTGCTGGAGAACGGACGTCCGGCTGGGATCCTGCACCTGCACGACCTGCTCAGGATCGGCGTAGCTTGACAGTGCCGCCAGACGCAGCACGGATCGCCAGTTAACCGTATTCAAGTCCGGTGAAGGGCAACTTAGAGGGCGTTTGGCGATTTCATGTCGCGGCTTTCGCGAGCCTGCGTAGCATGATGCGCGACATGGCCATGTAGGTGAGCATCTCGCCGGTCCGCATCAGGTGTTCGTAGTCCTTGGCCATGCGCCGGTTGCGGCCGATCCACGCGAGGTTCGCTCGGCCACCCACCGGTGCGGCAACACATGGAAGCCCTGCGGAACCTCTGGTTGCAACTGACCCGGGCCAACCCAGACGCCCTGCAGGCCCGTCCACCAGTGCTCCACGATGGAGAGCTTCCAGCCGAGCGTGGAAGCCAGCCAGTCCGTCAGGCCGCGGTAGGCCGTGTCGGCCCAGATGAGGGCAATCAGTGGAAACTGA
>JBHTFH010000046.1:0-28741 GCA_042666135.1 Roseomonas sp. GCM10028921
GCAGTCCGGGGATGCCGGATGCTGCGCTGCACAATGTCGGACTGAGACGCCCTTCCGGCAAGTAACATGTTGCAGCGCACCAAAGTGCCTGCCCTACCGCCTCTCCCGTCGTCACCCTCATGACGTCACCTTCTGCGCCTCGGGCAGCGCCCACAGCCCGCGCCGTGCCCGCTAGGCCTCCTCCTCGACCTAGAGCAGCGCCAAATTTCGGAGGTAGCGCCCGTAGACCCTGGCCATGCCGCGGCGGACCATCTCAGCATCGATGTCCACCGGTCCGGCATGGTCGGCCGTACCGGTCAGTGTCCAGCTGCACCCCGGCCACGGCCGTCCAGCGAACGAACAGAACGCAAGGTGCGAGTGCGTCAGCGCGGGTGCCTCAGCAGGTGGAAAACCACAATCCGAGGGGAGCGCGATTAACGGCCGGAACACATAAAAAACCCCGGCTGGATTTTTCCAGCCGGGGCTCAAATCCCGCCGCACCGCATGCGCCGCGACGTCGATCTCGGGGAGCGATGGAGCCCGTCGCTCAACCTTTAGGCTTGGCGCAGATTGCCGGCCGAGGACTTGCCCTGCTGGCCGCTCTGTACATCGTACTCGAGCCTGTCGCCCTCACGGACGTCCATGCCGGCGCGCTGGACATCAGAGATGTGCAGGAAGACATCCTTGGAGCCGTCCTCAGGCTGGATGAAGCCGTAGCCCTTGGTCGCGTTGAACCATTTAACGGTACCGATAGACATGATTTGCTTCCGATCAAAACGGAAAACCAGTGTGCAACATTGCACACAGGATCATCTTCACTCTGAAACGGAAACAAACAAATGCCCAACTGAGTGGGCAGGAGAAGCAAACCGAAACAACGAACCTGACCAGATCTATATGAGCGTGATTTCTATATTTTGCAAGGTTATTCGGGTGTCGGGTTTTACAAGGAATCGAACTCGAACTGTCCTGATCGGGTGGACTTTTTTCGACTGGCCGGCCGGCGCATTCTTGTCGTGGAGGACGAGTTCCTCATTGCCGAGGTCATGGAGGAGTGGCTGAGTGGAGCGGGCGCGGAGGTGCCCGCGCCACTTCAACACTGTCTTGGGGTTCAGCCCGTAGCGGGCGGCCAGGGTCCGGCAGCCTTCTTTCGACGCTTGGAGCTCGGCTCGAACACGCGGCGTCGTTCGGGCTGAGCCGTGAAGACCGCTTGCCATAGGGCATCCTCCCCCTCGCGGGTCAAAGACGCACCACTACTCCCCGGGACCAAACACCTCTGATGTCCGTCCTTTCAAGGCCAGGGCGTGCTTCACCGACCGCCGTGCAGGCGTTGTTCTCGATGTGGAGGCGTTCGGGTGAGGGTCTGGAGCACTGCTCCAGACGATGACGAGCGACGGTTGATCCAGCTCTGATGCGCGGGTTGATTACCGCATGATCATGGTCGTCGCGGGGCTGCCTCTGTCTAGAGGCGGGGATCGGTACGAAGCCTCCCCGTAGTGTCCATCGAGGGTTCCCCTGACCGCTCGTCCGGGGCAGTGCCCCGAACCCTCGCCCGAGCGTCTCGTCTGTTTGGCTTCCTTCTCTTTCGGGGCTGCTGTGATCGACGGGATCAGGCTGCTGCGGCGGATGGTGCCATCATGCGAGCGATGGCCCAGGCAAAGCCGACCATCTCGCGCGCAATGGCCGTGACCACCACCTGCGGCCGCTTGCCTGCAGCTTGCAGGCGGCGGTACCGGGCACAGAGGCGCACCTGTCCTTTCCACGCGGTCTCGCGCACCTCGCGCGGCAGGCCTGCCAGGCGGGGCCTCATCTGGGCTGACACCCGTGCCGGCAGCCGGTAGGTCCAGGCGCCCTCGACGAGCATGCGGCGCGCGAGCGGGCTACCGGCCTTGGTGATCGCCCCCTGCCGGCGCTTGGCTCCACTCGAATGCTCCGAGGGCACGAGGCCGAGATAGGCCATCAGCTGGCGCGGGTTGTCGAAGCGCCCGAAGTCGCCGACCTCGGCCACCAGCGCCGAGGCGACGATCAGCGAGACACCCCGCATGGCCTGCAGCGCCTCGACCACCGGCGCCATGCTCCAGCAGGGCACGAGGTCGCGGATGCGGCCGGTGAGCCGCTCAATGCGTGCCTCCAACTCGTTCACCGCGTCGAGGTATTCCTGGCAGGCCACCTGCTGGGCAGGGTGCGGAAGGGTCTGCTCAATCAGCCACCTCCGATGCGGCCAGGTCCAGCGCTTGGCGTCGTAGCTCCGCCCGTGCCGAAGCAGAAAGCCCATCAGCCGCTGCCGTGCTTTGCGCAGCGCCTCCACCATGTCGGCCCGCGCCCTGACCAGGTCCCTCCTGTTCGAAGCAGTGCTTCGAACCATGCTCAGGGTCCGGCACCCAGACCGGCGTCAGCTCGCCCGCCCGATGCAGCCGGGCGAGCGCCGTCGCGTCCCGCCGGTCGGTCTTGATCCGCTCCCCGGGCTTGCGCGGGATGATGCTCGGCGCGACCACCACCCAGGCGTGGCCACGGTCGCGAAGGTGCCGATACACTCCGTACCCGCACGGGCCGGCCTCGTAGGCAAAGCGCAGGGTCCGACCGCTCCGGGCAAGCCGGGCCACCAACTTGTCCAGCGCCGCCGGCTCGTTCGGGATCTCCCCCACGAACCGGACCTCGCCATCCCGACCGGCCTCCGCGACACAGACGGCGATCGTCGCGTTATGCACGTCCAGCCCGACAAAGGTGATAAGCTCTTCCACGGCCCGTCTCCTGTGCTGAGGCAAGGCGCCGGCCCACCCGGCGCAACCCTCGTCATTCCTGCACAGTTCGAGGCGGGCCACCCCGCCTCAGACAGACATCTGGTCTAGTACATCGCCTCGGGCAAGGACGACCGCCGGCCCGGGTTGCAGGCTGCCCTGACCCGCTGTCGCCAACTCGGGGCGGTGCTGGTGGCCGCCCGCCTCGATCGGGCTACCCGGCGCGCCCACACCCTGTCGCAGCTCCTGGAGGAGGGCATCTCGATCCGGGGGCCGACAAGCCGGGCGCGGGTGACCTTATGATGCGGCTCGCAGCCATGGCCAGAAGGTGCGGGAGCGTATCAGTCATCCGCTCCGCACAAGGCGCTCGACACACATTGGTACTCCGCCCGCCGGGCGCAGGGTGATGCGCAGTTTCGGTACGATCGGCTCGTCAGAGGCGTGCCGCAGTCGGATCCGTGGCACCAGCACCGCCAGTGCGACAAGCATTTCCGTCATTGCAAAGTGAGTGCCGATACAGGTTCGCGGGCCGCCGCCAAATGGAAAGTAGGTATAGGGCGCCGGTCGCTCCGTGGGTGCGAACCGCGCCGGATCGAAGCGTTCCGGATCAGGCCAGAAGCGCGGGTCGCGCTGTACCAACCAAGGGCTCAGAACAAGGATGGCGCCCGCCGGGATGTTGTAGTCGCCGATTTGATCCGGACCTGCGGCTAACCGGGGGATCCAACCAGCGGGCGGGTAGAGCCGCATTGCCTCCTGCAGGACAGCTCGCGTCAACTCCAGTCGGCTCAGGTCGTCGGCGTCTGGAACAGCTCGGCCGTGGAGAATTTGAGCCAGCTCGTCCCGGACCGCCTCCGCCACTTGAGGGTGCAAAGCGAGCAGGTGCCAAGTCCAGGTCAGCGCGGCCGCCGAGGTTTCGTGTCCGGCGAGGAGCATCGTCATGGCCTCGTCACGGACCTGATGGGCGTCTATGCCGTTACCGTCCTGCCCTTGTGCAGCAAGAAGCATTCCCAAGAGGTCGTTGCCAACATCCCGGGTCGCGAGCCGCGCTGTCACGATGCCCTCGACTGCGGCGTCCAGCACGGCGAGCGCCCGCCGGAAGCGACGATTAGCCGGCGTCGGCAGGCGCTCCATCCAGGTCGGTGCGATGGACCAAAAGCGGGCTGCTATCCACTCCTGCACTTCCAAGAGCGCTCGGCTGATTGCTGCATCGCCACCTCGCTGCTCGCGTCCGAACATGCAGCGCACTGCGATGTCGAGAGTAAGGTCGGACATCTCTTGCGAGACGTCCAGAATACGGTTGTGCGCCGCGCCAGCCTCCCAGGCCTCGGCCAGATTGACGGCAGAGGCTGCCATGGCCGCGACGAAGCGGCGGATCCGCTCAGCCCGGAACGCAGGCTGCAGCAGCCTGCGCTGGCGTCGCCAGAGTTCGCCGTCGCTGGTAAGAAGGCCTTCGCCAAGAACCACCTTTAGGCGATCGTGGATCGGGGCGCGCCGGTAGTTGGCATGATTATCCTGAAGCACGTGCCGAATATGCGCGGGAGTAGCCAGTACGAAGACCGGGTGCAGGCCCGGAACTGCCAACTGGACGATGTCGCCGAGAGCCCGCGCTCGTTCGAATACGGAAAGAGAGTCGCGGGCGAGCGCCGGCAGGACCCCAAGCAGCGGAAGCCAACCGCGCAGCATCGGGGCTTGAGAGGCTTCCATGTGCAGCCCTCCATGTCCAAAACGAGGCCGTGGTAGCCTCAGCGCGGTGCCACCGAGTTATAGAGCGCATCTTCACTTGGAGCAGCCGCTATCACCGGTTCGCGACCCACGAGGAGTGCAGGCTTACATCCACCACGGCTTTATTGCTCTTGCCCGCGCGTCAGCAGCCAGCCCAATGATGCAACAGCGATAGTGCGGCCTGACGCGGTGCGAGCTCCGAGGCGGGGATGATCCACCCCATAGTCAGAAAGGCGTGCAGTCGGTCCGCCATGCGGACATGGGTTACGCGCACGCCGTCCTCGTCCAGCCTCCGTGTATAGGTGATACCTTCGTCAACCAGCGGGTCGTAGCCGGCGGCCACGATGTAGGTGTCGGCCACGCCACCGTGGCTCATGGCCCGGAGGGCATTGCCACGTTGTTGACGGCTGGCCGAAACGGAGCGGCTGGGCGAAGTTGGCCGGATGTCGCCAGAGCCCGCCACTTACCCCGGTTATCGCTTCTCCCGCCCGGCAGCAGGAGGATGGACTGTCCGTCCTCCTCGCAGATCGCACCGACCGACGTCGGAGCGATCGCATGAGTGCGTCCGTCGACATCGATCAGGAGGACGTACCTCCCCACCCTCGCCGTACACACGTCGCTGTGCATGCCGCGGGCCTCCATCATGAGGCAGCCAACGGCGCGGTAGGTGCATGTCGCGCATCCGCTGCAGAAAGCATCCGCAGACTGGGAAACTTGGGGCCCGGCGATCGCCTTTACGACGTTGAAAACCGAAGGCCCGATGATCGCGCGGGGTCGCGCTACCGTCTACCCCATCAGTCGGCGTTGGTCCGGCCACCGGCGTCTACCGCATCGGGTGTGTACTGATACGACAGGCGATGCTCGCGCTCATAGGTGCTCTCGGTGTCCTCCAGGGGTTGGATGGCTGCAATCACGGCCGCGCTGGGTGGGAGGCGCGTCGCGCCGAGGGCGCGGCTGGTGTACCAGGACAGGGCTCCCCGGCCTTCCTCGACAGGCGGAACCCAGGCAACGGCCGTGCTGACCCTGTGTTGGAGGCGAGCAAGGGCGGTGCGCTGCTCGGCGCCGTGGCCGCCGTATAGGCGGGCTTCCTTGACGCTGGCCGCGGAGACGTCGTCAAGGTGTTGGACGGCATGGGCCAGGTGGCGGGCGGCCTCTGCGGCCTCGGGGGATTTGGCGAGGGCCTGCTTATAGGCAGGGATGGCGTCGATCGCGATATCCTGCTCAGTGGTGCGGCGCGAGGTGGCGAGCTCGGCGATGCGTTGGCGGATCCGGGGGAGGGTTTTGCCGAGCTCTTCTGCGGCAGTGATGACTTGCTCGCCGGCGGTCCGGAGGTTCCGGACGACCCCCTGCATCCCGATGCGGTTCATGACGGCGGGGGTGTGCTTGCGCGAGAGGGCGATCTGGAGCGCCTCCCCGACAGTCTCAAGCCCTGCTTCCAGGGCGGCCCGCTCGTCAGGAGAGCGTGGGTGCTCGAGCGCTGCCCGGGTGTGGCGGCCGTGCCGGCGGAGGTCCGGGATGGACTTGGCCAGGAGGGCGGTGCGTATGGTGGTCCGCTCCTCGTTGGAGGCGTCCGGGCGGACCCGGAAGGCGCGGTGGGTGCGGTCCTCCGTGAGCTGGCGGAGTTCCGCCTTCGCGATCCGGTCAAGCGTGGCCTGACGCGCGAGGGCATTGGGGCGCGCCGGTTGGGTCCCGGCTGGTTGCTCCCCGGGAGCGATGGGCAGGAGAGCGGTGCCGGGTTCGGCGGCGGGGGTTGGGAGGGTGATGGCGGCAGGCTTGCGGGTCTCGGCGGCCACGGCGGCGCGGGCGGCCTCCTCGGCCCGGGCCTCGGCGTCGGCGCGGGCCGCTTCCCGTTCGGCCTCTTTCGCCCGGGCAAGGACGTCGGACGGCATCCGGGCGAGAAGGGATGCCGCGAGCCGGCTCATGTCCGGCGCGTTGATGACCGGGGTGGTGGCGAGGCCTGTCTCTGGCGGGTCCGGGAGGGCGGACCGGAACCGGAGAACCTCGCGGATGCGGTCGCCGAAGATCTGGCGGGCGGATTCGGGCTCGGGCGCCGCGAGGCGCTCGTCGATGGCGGAGCGGAGCTTGCGGGCGGTCTCGGCCTCGACAGTCCAGTGTTCGACACGGTCGGGCAGGCCTGCCTTGCGGGCGGCGTCCGCCTCCATCTCGGCCCAGGACTGGCGGCGGCTGAGGGTCTGGCGGGCGGCCTCGGTCACGGCCTCGTCGAGGTCGATGCCGGCCGAGAGAAGGGAGCGCAACGCCTTCTCTGTATTCTCCCGGCCGGCGCCGGTCATGAAGCCCCGTGCTTCCAGGGCGGCGGCCTTGGTGCCGAGGTGCTTGGTCGGCTCGGCGTCGATGCCGAAATCCTTGTAGCCCTTGGGGTGGTAGCGTTTGGGAAAGCCCTCGTGTGCGAGGACCTCGTTGCACGCTTCGCACCAGGTCGCGCGGATGCTCTCGAACCACCGCTTGTCGTGAACGGCTGGAGGCTTCGCGGGGCCGGCCTGGTCCTTCTTGTCGGCTGCGAGGTAGTCGTCGATCTCCCGGATGGAGGCGTCCCATAATGGGCGACGGCGGTGGTCTGGCTTGGCGTCGATCTGCTTCTGGATGCGCGATCGCCGGATACCGGGGGTCTCCTGCCCCCAGGGGTAGGTATCGCGATTCTTGTTCTGGGGGCCGCCTCTCGCGGAGGTCCGGCGCTGGGCTGCGTCTCGAGCCACTTCCTGCGCCTGGTCGAGTTGGGCCTGTAGAGCCTGCCGCTTCTCGGGGTCGTCCGCGGTCTTTAGTTTCTTTGTGAGGCGGCGGACCCGGTCGCCGGGTCTCTCCGTTCCCCAGGGGAACGGTTTGCCCTCTGGGTTTGGGGTGGCGACGCCGGCCGAGGTGGCGGGGTCGCTGCCGAAGATCCACCCCTTCCCGGTCCGGGTTCCCGGGCGCGCATAGTATAGGATGTGGGTGTGGTAGTTCCGGGCGTCGTTGTGCGCGTCCGGCTTGTGGGTCACGGCCCAGTAGGGAAGGTGGCGCGCCTCGAGGGTTTTTTCGCAGAAGAGCTGGGCGATGCGGAGGCGGCCAGCAGGGGAGACCTCGTGGGGGAGTTCGGCGATGATGCCGTACTGGACGCGTCCCCTGGGCCACTCGAGGGCGTCGACCTGGGACCAGAAGGCGCGGCGTTCCTCGGCCGTGCTTCCGAGCGTTCCGAAGGAGGCTCGGGTGGCCGCCTCCGCCGCTTGCTCGTCGATGAAGCGCGTAGCGCTGTCGGCGAGGCCTTTGGCTTTGACTTCCGGCGTGTCGAGCGTCTCGGCCGCGCCCTCGCGCTCGATATAGGCTTGGCGGCGGCGCATGGTCGCCACCGCCTTGCCGTCGCGCTTGAAGGTGACGTGCCGGAAATGGACGGGGACGCGGTTGCCGGCGCTCTTTCGCGTGGAGCGAAGAGCGCGCAGGGCGAGGTTCGGCGCCTTGGCGCGCGCGATCCCTGCGGTTGGCTTGCGTCCTTTCTTTCCCATGGGAAAGAAAGTAGTGCATCGCCCGCGGTTCTGCGCGGGCGGGCCGGTGCCTCTCTGCGCCAGGGGCGCTTCTTCTGTTTCGGGGCGTGCCGTTGGCCGCCTCGTGCCCTCGCCACCCCTCTCACCGGTGATCAGCATTGCGAGCGCCGCCCAGCGTTGCTGGGGTGGGTTCGCGCGTTGCGCGAAAAGGAGGGGGTGGCGGGGGCTTCTTGGGCGGGCGAAAACGCCCCTCTGCAGCCGCTGGAGGGCTCGCTTGCGAGCCTGAAGGACGGCTCCGGTCAGCGTCCGAAGGCGGCTGAGCGGGCAGCCGTGAGGGGCGGTTCTGGCCCCCCCGAGCTTTGGCCACCCCCGGCCTAGAGGGGGCGCAACACGAGGATGGCCGCAGGCCTCCGACGGGGTAAACCGAGCTAACGCGAACAAGCCGAAGGCGCCGTTTGCGTTAGCTCGGGGAATTGCGCCACACCTCTGGCCCCCTTCCTCGATCCGGTCCTTTGGGCGGTCGGGAGGGGGTCTTCTTTGGGGCCTCGATCGGCTCCGGCGATCGGCTGGCCCCTCTTCGGAGATGGCGCGTACGGCCTCGCTGAGGGGGTCCAAGGGGGCCGTGAGGGTGGTCGGCGCGGCGGAGCCCTCCGATGGCCTCTGTGAGGCTCTGAGAGGCGGGTGGGGAGAGCCGGGCAGCGCCCCCCTGGGCGGTGATCCGGTCCCTCCAGCCGCCTCTTTCGCGTCACGCGCGAATTCGAGCCCCCGGAATCGAGGGGCGAGGCTTCCCTGAACCGGCCAGCAGGCCGGTTCAGGGCCTCTTTTCTGGGCCCGGGAACACATCCGGAGGGGTGTTGCGAGGGCCCGATCGTCTTCCGCCTCCGTGCGGCCTGACGTCAGCTCTGTTCTCCGGCGCGCAGCGGCGTCTTCTGGCCTGTCCCGGGGAGCTGCTCCTCAGGGCGGCCTTTTCTGGAGTTTTCCGCCTTTCTGAGGTCTGGTTTTCACCACTGTTCCTCTCTGTGGCGGCTTTCGGCCGGCCCGGAGGCTGGGGTGGGGACTTGTTTATGGTCGCCGCCCGCTTCGGGCCCGCGCTGCGGGCCCTTCTGACTGACCTGTTTATGGTGGCGGCCGGTGGGAGCTGGGCTCCTCCGGGCTGCCTTGTCTTTGGTTTGCCTGCTTTTGCCGGGGGTTTGCCCCCTCTTTTCACTGGTTGGCACCAGTTTTCACCGGTTTTCCTCACGGTGGCGGCCTGTGGCCGAGCCGGACCCTGGGGCGGGGACTTGTTTATGGTCGCCGCCCGCTTCGGGCCCGCGCTGCGGGCCCTTCTGACTGACCTGTTTATGGTGGCGGCCCGCCTCCGGAGAGGCGTGGCCGTCTTCCCGCTGCCTGGTCCCTCTTCCGAGGGGCAGGCGGAACTTGTTTATGGTCCCTGCGTGAGTCCTGGCCCGCTGGCCGGGGTGGCAGCGTGGACTTGTTTATGATGCGGGCGGGCCTGAGGCCCGGCCAGGCTGGGCCTGGACGGGCACTTGTTTATGATGGCTGCGGCCCTGTGGAGGGCGTTTAGCTAGGCCGCTGTGCATGCAGCTGGTTCCTCAGCGCCGGGGCGGGGGGACTTGTTTATGGTCCGGCCGTGCCTGAGGGTCGGCCTGGCTGGGTCTGCGGCTGCACCTGTTTATGATGCGCGCGGACAGGGCAGTACCCTGAGCCAAGCCCTGTCATTCAAGCGCGGGGAGGGGCCGTGCCGTTCAGGGCAGTCCTGCCCTCCGTTCGGACCACAATCCTAAACGGACGTGTTTACGGCAAACAATCCTGTTTATGGCGGCGACCCGCGGCGTTCGCAGATGCTAATCGCGAGCCGGTCCGGTGCCAGCTGCCCTGTAGTTCTGCCGGTAAAGGCTGACGTGAGCACCGCCGCCATGATCGGTGTGGCGCGAACGATCCGAGGCGAGCGATTTACCAGCGGAAAAATTCGCCAGCACAAAATAGACACGTTCCGAGAAGTTAGAATATTCTCTTCTCATGAGAAATCAGAGCGGGTTGAGGATCTGCTCTCGGACCGGGCACGGTGGTGAGGATGGGCCTCGAACAGGGCAAGCGCGACCGCCGTTGGCCGTCGCTGAGGAGGTGGGGTGATGGTCACGGCCTCTGCCGTCATGGTGGTGCCAGGGCCCGATATCTCGGGCCAGATCGCGGCGCTGCGGGATTCGGTTATGGTGCTGAACCGCATGCTTGATCTTGGACGCCCGGAATATGTCCGCATGACGTGATCGCGGATGCTCCTGAGGCTCACTGCGCTTGCAAGCTGATCCGGGCAACGCAGTCTCCCACGGCCCGTCTCCTGTGCCGAGGCAAGGCACCGGCCCATCCGGCGCAACCCTCGTTATTTCTGCACAGTTCGAGGCGGGCCACCCCCGCCTCAGACCGACATCTGGTCTAAAAGTGAGGAACCTCTCCAAGCACATAGCCGAGATCTTGCGCGGCCAATCTCAGGAACCCGAGCACCTCGGCAAGGCGCGGCTGGAGCAGGCGATCGAACGTCGCCGCGATGCTGACAGCTGCTATCGGGTGCCCAGCCGTTGATAGGACCGGAAGGCTGAGGCCCGTCATCCCCGGCGTCAGTCCACCCGCGAGCACGTATCCGCTCTCGCGTGCCGCGGCGACATGCTGCCGGATCATGTCTTCGCTCACGCCACGGCGCTGACGCGCCCTGATGTTCTCCGGATCCGCTAGCACCCGTTCAATCTCTTCCTCAGACCCGAGGAAGGCTAGCAGGCTCAGACTTCCAGAGCCGACGCCGAGGGCGTTCACATCCCCGGGCTGCAGGGGAAGTGCACGAATGGGGAAGGTCCCTTCCTGCCGTGCCACGCACAACGACAGCGCGCCGACGCGCACACTGAGGTAGGCCGTATCGCCGGTGCGCTCGGCGAGTGTCCGCAGCGCCGGGGCCGTGCGCTCGACAATCCCGTGACGGTCCCGCGCCGCCCCTCCCCAGGTCGCGAGCCGGAAGCCGAGGAAAAAGCGCCCTCCTTCCGCCTGGACAAAGTCGTGCGCGGTCAGCCCGGCAAGTAGGCGGTGCACCGTGGCTTTGCTGTATCCGCTGGCCAGCACGAGGTCGGTGAAGCGGAGCCCCCTGTCGCGTGCCGCCGCAAGCGCGTCCAGCACCGCTGAGGCTCGCCCGAAAGTTTGTTCCACCCCCCGATCTCCTGTAGCGACCGCCGGACCGGACTTTCGTGACTCCATCTTCAGTACAGCCCTGCCCCGCTTGACGCGGATGCCCCCCCTGGTGTTCCGTAGTCTACATAAGAGTTCCGCTAAACGGAACAAGAGCTGTCGCCTTGCTCGTCACATGCACTTCAGCGCAATGGGAGTTAACGGACGTGCAGAAGCGCGATCTGTTCCGGGGAATAGGGATCACCGGTCTGAGCATGGTGGGCAGCTGGCGCTCGGCGAGGGCGCAGGGCGGATCGGGTATTCGCCTCGTGGTGCCCTTCCCGCCGGGCGGAACTACCGACATCTTCGCCCGCCTCTTCGCAGCCCATTTCGGGCGGGCTATAGGCCGCACCGTTATTGTCGAAAATCGAGGTGGCGCCGGCGGTCTTATGGGCGGCGCGGAGGTGAACCGTGCGGCACCCGATGGTGCGACGCTGATCTTCCACAGCCCCACGTCCGGCATCGCGGGCCCGATGTCGCGGCGCAACCCGCCCTATGATCCGCTGCGGGGCTTCGCGCCGGTCTCCGTGCTTGGCTTCACGCCTATGGTCCTCTCTATCAATCCGAGGCTTGGGATCACCGCACTCCCACAGTTGGTCGATCTGCTACGTCGTGAGCCGGGACGCCACTCCTACGGCAGCTCTGGCATTGGAGGTGTGCCGCACCTATCCGCCGAGTTGCTGAAGCTGCGCGTGGGCGGCTTGGACGTGACGCACATTCCGTATCGCGGCGCTGCCGGCGCCATCCAGGACACCATGGCCGGCAACCTGGCCTTCGTGATCGACACCTTCGCCCCGCTTCTTCAGCTCCACCAGTCGGGGCAGCTGCCGATCATCAGCGTGCTGGGCGAGGCGCGCTCACCGGTGGCGCCCGAGGTGCACACGGCGAGGGAGGACGGAATTGATGTCGCGACCCGCAACACCAACTGGCTCGCGGCCCCGCCGGCCACTCCTGCCGCCATCCTCACGCCCCTGGCCGCGGCCTCCGCCTCCGTCATGGCCGATCTGGGCATGAAGGCCGAGCTGGCGAAGTTCGCCTACGAGGCTGTAGTTCAACCGCGCCCCGAGGAGGCCCGGCAGGCTCTGGCGACAGAGGTCGAGCTCTGGGGCTCGATCATTCGGGCCGCCGGGATCGAACTCGAATAACGCCGCAAATGCAGGAGAACCGCGTGGCACGTCTGCCCTATGCCGATCCGAACCGCGCGGAGGTCGCGCCCATCACGGCACGCATCGTCCAGGAGCGCGGGAGCGTCCTTCATCTCTACGCCATGCTCCTCCATAGCGCCCCGGTGGCTGAGGGGTGGCTGCGCTTCCTCACGGCCATCCGGCATGAGTGCGCCCTACCCGGCAGCGTACGGGAGCTGGTGATCATGCAGGTCGCTCATCTCAACCACGCCCCCTACGAGGCGGAGCAGCACGCGCCCATCGCGCTGCGCGAAGGACTGACCCCGGCGCAGGTCGGCGCCCTGCCGAATTGGCAGCACTCTGACGAGTTCGGGGAGCGCGAGCGTGCGGTCCTTGCTTACTGCGACATGATGACGCGGACGGTCCACGTGGACGGCGCCGTCTTCGAGGCTGTCCGCCGCCACTTCGACGAGCGCATGATGGTGGAGCTGACCGCGACGATCGCGGCCTACAACATGGTGTCGCGTTTCATCGAGGCGGTCGGCATCTCCTCCTCGGACAACATGGACCCGGTCCGATGAGCGACGGCCCCTTTTCCCTGGCTGGGAAGATCGTCTTTCTGACCGGCTGCGGGTCGCAGGGCCCGGGCTGGGGAAACGGCAAGGCGATCGCCGTCACCTTCGCTCGGCGCGGCGCAACGATCTACGGCGTGGACCGCAACGAGGCCGCCGCGGAGGAGACACGCCGGATCGTGGTGGACGAGGGTGGCCGCTTCCACCTGGGCATCGGGGATGTCACCGACCGAACAACGGTCGAGCGGCTGGTGGCCGACTGCCACGGGCGCCTAGGCAGGATCGACGTGCTGGTGAACAATGTCGGCCTGTCCCTTCCCGGCGATCCCGCGACGATGACGGAGGATACCTGGGACGCGCAGATGGACGTGAACCTCAAGAGCGCCTTCCTCTGTTGTAAGGCCGCGCTGCCTATCATGGAGGCCCAGGGCAAGGGGGCCATCGTGTCGGTCGCCTCCACGGCGGCTATCCGTTATACTGGTAAGCCGCAGGCGGGCTACGCGGCGGCAAAGGCAGGCTTGGTCCAGTTCAGCCGCGTTGTGGCGGTCGACTACGCGCGTCGCGGCGTGCGCCTGAACTGCGTTCTCCCCGGCCTCATCGAGACGCCACTGGTCGAGAAAGTCGCCCAGCAGTTCGCGAGTTCCGAGACCGGACTGGATCGCGAGGCTTTTTACCGGCGCCGCCATGAGCAGGTTCCGATGGGCCACATGGGCGAGGCCTTCGACGTCGCGAACGCCGCGCTCTTCCTCGCCTCGGATGAGGCGAAGTACATCACGGGCACTGAGATCATCGTCGACGGCGGCCTTGTGGCGGCGGTGCGGGCATGAGGTGCGACCTGCTCCCGCCGCACTATCCGCTGCCCACTCCTGGAGTCGACGCGTGACGGTCGCCCCGCTGGAGGCCGGGCCTCAACCTTATAGCATTGAGTGCTCTGCCGGTCCCCGCCGGGACGCCGTAGAGCGGTGGCTGCACGGCTTGGACCTCGTCTCACCTGGGACGCGTGAGCGGATCGTGACGGCCTGGGCAAGCGCCTGGTCCTCCAGCAATTACGAAATGATTGAGGAAATGCCCTTCACGCCGGAGGTCGCCGACTACCGGCTGATGGACCACGTGAACGACGTGACCCGGACAGGCCTCGACCTCGCGCGCCGCGCCGCACAGGACTGGGACGAGACCGTTGATCCCGAGATCCTTGTCCCTATCCTGATCTTGCACGACGTGGACAAGCCGCTTCTCTACTTACGTGAGAGGACGGGCGTAGCCTATTCCCGATTGGCCGAAGAGCTTCCGCACGGCGTCGTCGGGGCGATGCTCCTCAAGGATCTGGGCTTCCACCACCGCGTGGTCAGTACGGTGGCCCTCCATGCCGTTAACGCTCCGTTCCACGGCCGGAACCGCGAAGCCTACCTGCTCCATTACGCAGACATGTTCTCCGCGGATCACGCCCACATGGTCTGCGGCAAGGTTCCTTTCTACCAGAGGCACTCCGTACGCTAGCCGGGATACCTCGGATCGATCTGCCACACACAACAGAGCGCGACGGCCAGCGGAAGAGGTGATTCATGAAGAAGGAGAGCAAGTGCGGCCTCTCCGGCCGCCGAGCCTTCCTCGCCGGCGCAACGGGCGGGCTCGCCGCGCCTCTGGCCTTTACACGTTTAGCTCATGGACAAGATCGCAGCTACCCGATGCGGCCGGTCCGGGTGATCAACGCCTACAGTGCCGGTGGACCCGCCGACATTGTCTGCCGCGTCCTCTGCGCCCGGCTGTCACAGGTGCTAGGGCAGCAGTTCGTGGTGGAGAACCGCCCCGGCGCCGCCGGAACCGTCGCGGCCGCCGTCGCAGCCCGTTCTGCCGGTGACGGCTACACGCTCTTTTACGACGCAACGGCCCACACCGTAAATCCGTCGCTCTTCGGCCCCCGGCTTTCCTACGACACGCGGCGTGACCTGCTGCCGGTCTTCCTGTCCATGATCGTGCCCAACACGATCCTGGTGGCGAACAACGTCCCTATCCGCAGCGTTCCGGAGTTGATCGCGGCTGCTAAGGCCGCGCCCGGGAAGCTTGACTGCAGCACAACCGGCGTCGGCGCCGGGCCGCACCTCTCGCTCGAACTCTTCAAGTACATAGCCGGACTAGAGATAAATCACGTCGTCTATCGCGACATCTCCGCCGCGCAGAACGACCTCGTCGCTGGTCGAGTGCCGCTGCAATTCAGCAATGTAATCGCCTCTGTGCCGCACCTGCAGGCGGGGACAGCGAAGGTAATTGCGCACAGCGGTCCGGTCGGCCCTGTCAAGGTTCTGCCCGACGTCCCCGCCATCGCTGAAACCCTCGTTGGCTTCGAGACCTATGAGTGGAATGGCTTCTTCGCTCCTGCAGGTACTCCTGGGGAGCTTATCCAAATGTTGAACACGGAACTTAATGCCGCTGTCCGGAATCCGGCGACTGTCGAACGGCTGGACGGCATCGGCGCAACGACGCGGCCGAACACGGTCGAGGAATTCGCCGCATTCCGCGAGCAGCAGTTCGAACTGCACGCAAGGGTAGTGCGTGAGGCGAATATCCGCATCGACTAGGGATCTCAACCGATGCACCGTACGACATAGGAGGAGGCTCCGCCATGGCCAAGACGAGGAAGGTCCTCATCAGCTGCGCGGTGACAGGTGCCATCCATACGCCGAGCATGTCGCCGCACCTCCCGATCACACCCGAGGAGATTGGTCGGCTCTCGGGGCGCGGCGCAGTCAGGTGCCGGTTGCAGTGACGGCCTCGGCCAGGGGGGGCATGTGCGAGTCGGGCTGGAGGACCGCCTGTGGGGCGGCCCCGGCCGGTTCGCCGCCTCGAATGCCGAGCAGGTGCGCAGTGTCCGCCAGATCATCGAAGGGTCGGGGTTGAAGATCGCGACACCCTCGGAGGCACGCGAGATTTTACATCTCAAAGGCGGTGACAAAGTCGATTTTTGAGGGGCGTCGAAATTCGAGGAGGAGGCGACATGCTAAGATTGGACGGCCGGGTGGCCATCGTGACAGGAGCCGGCTCGGCCGGGCCCGGATGGGGCAACGGCAAGGCGACCGCAGTCATCCTCGCGCGCCAGGGCGCGAAGGTCTTCGCGATCGACAACCGTGAGGAGGCCGTCGCCGAGACAGTCGGCATCATTCGCGAGGAAGGCGGAGAGGCAACGCCGCACGTCGCTGACTTAACGGCCTCCGACGAGGTGGCCGAGGCAGTTGCAGCCTGTGTCCGGCTCTATGGTGGGCTGGACGTCCTGGTGAACAACGTCGGCGGCTCACATCCCGGCAGCGCGGAGAGCATGTCGGAGGAAGACTGGCACCGGCAAATCGACTTCAATCTCGGCTCCGCCTTCCTCGGATGCAAGCACGCCCTTCCAGAATTGCGCAAGCGTGGGCGGGGCGCGATCGTCAACCTCTCCTCTATCGCCGCGCTCCGGATGAGTGCGGAGCGGCCCCACATCGCCTATAGCGCATCGAAGTACGGCATTCTCGCGCTCACCCGCTCAGTCGCGATGGAGCAGGCGCGGCACGGGATCCGCTGCAATACAGTAGTGCCGGGCCTCATGCATACACCGCTGGTGGAGCACCGCCTCGTGCGCCAGCTAGGCGCGAATGACGCAGAGGCGCTGATCGCCAAGCGCAACGCCCAAGTGCCGTTAGGAAAAATGGGCGACGCCTGGGACATCGCGCATGCCGTGCTCTTCCTGGTGTCGGACGAGGCGAAGCACGTCACCGGCACGGATATTGTGGTGGATGGCGGAATCTCGGCCGCGATGCCGTAACGTAAGCGGCCGTTGACGCCGCCACAACAGGGAGGAAGAGAAATGAAGCCGAGCAGTGCCGGCTGCCCGATCGGGCGACGCACGACTCTCCTTGCAGCGGGTGGCCTCGGCCTGCCCGGGGCGGCTCGCGCGCAGGAGCGTTTCCCGAACCGGCCAGTGACACTGGTCGTCCCGACGCCGGCAGGTGGCGGCACCGACTTTGCTGCTCGGCTGATATCGGAACCGCTTAGTACATTGCTCGGTCAGCCCGTTGTGGTCGAGAACCGGCCCGGCGGGAATGACCTCATCGCACTGATGTACGTCACACGCGCCAAGCCCGACGGACATACCCTGCTGATGGGCTACAGCGGTACGATGGCCGGGCGCGCCGCGATCAACGGAACCGGCAGCATCAGCACGGCTAACGACTTCGTGCCGATCGGGCAGGTCTCGGACACGCCGCAGCTCTTTGTCATCCATCCTTCCCTGCCGGTCCGAACGCTTCCTGATTTCATCGCCTATGCCAAGGCCAGTCCAGGGAAGATCAGCTACGCCTCGGCTGGCGCAGGATCCATGCACCATCTCGGCACGGAACTGCTGAAGGCGCGAACAGGCATCGACATGGTGCATGTGCCCTACCGCGGGACGGGCGAGACGATCTCCGACCTGATTGCCGGGCGTGTGCAGTTTTACATGAACTCCCCGCCCCCGCTCGTGCAGCTGGTGCGGGACGGGAAGGTCCGTGCGCTCTGCGTTAGTTCAAACGAGCGGCATCCCGGCTTGCCGGACGTGCCCTCTCTCACAGAGGCGGGCATGCGGGACATGCCTCTCAACGTTTGGTTCGCGGTCTTCGCGCCAGAAGGCGTTCCAAATTCAGTGCAGCAGCAACTTTCCATAGCCCTGCAGCGGATCCTCTCGGATGACGGCCTTCGTAGGCGCGGATTCGACGCAGGTTCTCTCGTGCGCTTTGCGGGACCGCAGGAGGTCACGGAACGGCTGCGCACCGAGATCGCCGCCTGGCGCGAGACGGCGCGGACGGCGAATATCCGCGTCGAGTGAGGAACGTCGGGCCTGCCGCGTCGGGCCCCGCCTACCCCCAGGGTCGCCGCTTCCAAAGAGCGCCCAGCGACCGGTCCGCCTCCCACGCCATCGTGTGGTAGGCCGGCCCCGCCAAGATCCGGAGCGGCAGGCCGGCCTTGTCGGCATCGGCCAGGAAGGCGGGGGAGGTGGTGACTTCGGCCATGGCCTTCGTCAATGTCTCGCGCACGGGTTCAGGCAGGCCGGGCGGACCAACGATACCGCGCGCGGAGCCGCTGATGAGGTCGAGGCCCTGCTCGCGGAACGTCGGCACCTCCGGCGCGCGGTTCCACCGAGCCGGGGCCGCGTTGCCAAGGCAGCGCAGCACGCCGTCCCGGAGCGGCGCCAGAACCTCCGCCATGTTGCCCACGCCGAGCTCCAGGTGTCCCCCCAGAACCTGCGTGAGCAGGGGCGCCGCACCGGCGAAGGGCACGTGCGTCATCGGCTTCAGCTCGGCGATCTCCTCGAAGCTCAGCATCAACACGTGGTCGTCCGAGCCGTTGCCGGTGGTGCCGTAGCTCAACGCGCCGGGACGCGCTTTCGCGGCAGCGACCAGGTCGGCGATACCTCGAATCGGAGATTCGGTCTTTACGTAAATAGTGTTCGGATCGTCCACTACGTTGCAGAGGAAGGAGAAGTCGAGCGGTCGGTACCGCACTGGGCGCTCCAGCGCGAAGGTGTTGATCGCCGGCACCGTCACCGCACCAAGGGTGTAGCCATTTGGGGCGGCGTTAAAGATCGCCTCGAACCCGACCTGTCCGCCGGCGCCGGCGCGATTCACAACCACCAACCGTGCGCCCGGAAGCTTCGCGGGAAGATGCTGAGCGACGAGGCGAGCCACCATGTCCACGCCGCCGCCAGGTGGATAGGGGACGATAATCTCAATGGGCTGGTTGCGTGGCCAGGCAATTTGCGCTCGGGCCCTGCGGATCGTGGTGGCGGAGAACAGTGCGGTGGAGGACGCAATGAGCCTGCGGCGCGCGATCATGGTCTTCTCCTCCCTTCTTAGTTCATTCCATAGTGACGGTACGGGAAGAGCGGAGTCAAAGATCTTCCCGCTTTCGACAAGGAAGAACGCTATGCCGGCAGAGGGCACGCCCAGTTTGGCGTCACGCGCAGTTATTGTCGGCTTCGGCCTGATGGGTTGCGACATCGCGTCGATCTTCCTGGCTGGCGGCTGGCGTGTGACTGCGGTGGAGCCGGATCTCGCGAACTGGTCCGTGCGGCGGGAACGTGTGCGCCAAGCCCTGTCACAGCTCGACGTGACGCCAGACGACACGCACCTTGATCTTGCAGCCACGCTGGAGGAGGTGTCCTTCCAGGACGCAGCGCTGGTCATCGAAGCGGCACCGGAGCGGCTCGACGTCAAGCGCGCCATCTTTGCCCAGCTCGATGCGGCGGTGCCGAACGGCATCCCCATAGCGAGCAACGCCTCAGGCTTTCGGATCACTGACATAGCCGGTGACTTGCCGACGTGCGCGCGCATGGCGAATCTGCACTTCTTCCTGCCGGCCCACCTTGTGCCGGGGGTAGAGGTGGTGCGGGGCGAGCACACGGACCCCACAACGTGTGACCGATTGGCCACGATTATGGCCTCGCTTGGCCGCAAACCGATCCGCGTTGCGCGGGACGTTCCAGGCTTCCTCGCGAACCGCATCCAGCACGCGCTTATGCGCGAGGTCTTCGCGGTAATCGACGCGGGGCTGGCCAGCGCCGCCGATGTGGATGATGCCGTGCGCTACGCCTTCGGGTTTCGGTACCTCGCGGCCGGCCCAATTACGCAAAAAGAACTGGCCGGACTCGACTCGCAACTCGCCGCCGCCGCGACGATCTACCCCTCCCTTAGCAATACGAGCGTTCCGAGCCCGACCTTGTCGCGGCTGGTCGCCGAAGGACGGTTAGGAGTTAAGACAGGGCGCGGCTTCGAAGAGTGGCCACCGGAGCGGGCGGCGGCGGAGCAGGAGCGGTACGAACGCCTCCTGCTGGCGGCGGTTCGGCTTCTGCGCCTTGAGGCTTCGGCGGCACCCAGTGACGCCGGCCCGCCATGAGCCGCTGTCCTGACCTCGGACCTCCTGCGTGGTTGCACGGCCAATGCGCGCCGCTGCTGAGTGTAGCACGCCTGTAAACATAGCTTCGTTCAAGGGCGGGGCCAGAATTGTCGTCGGGAGATCGTGGATGACTGAAAGCCGCCAGGTCGTAGTGACTGAGTTCGGTTCCCCCGAAGTCATGTCGGTGGTCACGAAAGAGTTAGCCCCTCCCGGTCCGGGTGAGGCGCAGATCCGGCACGCGGCCATCGGCTTCAACTTCATCGACATCTATCAGCGTAAGGGCCTTTACCCGCTCTCTCTGCCGACGGGGCTGGGCTTCGAGGCGGCGGGTGTTGTCGACGCTGTCGGAGCGGGAGTGGCTGGGATTGAGCCGGGCGAGCGGGTCGCGTACATGAACGCGGGAGTCGGGGCCTATTCCGACCGCCGCAACGTGCCAGCGGAGAAGCTGGTCAAGCTGCCTGATGAGATAAGTTTTGAGTCGGCGGCCACGCTCCTCTTCAAAGGCCTCACGGCGCAGTACCTGCTGCGGGCTACTCATGCCGTGCAGCCCGGCGAGCTGCTGCTGGTGCATTCGGCGGCAGGCGGCGTCGGGCAAATCCTGACCCGCTGGGCAACCGCGCTAGGCGCCACGGTGATCGGCACGACCGGGTCTCCGCACAAGACGGCCGCTGCCACGGCCGCGGGCTGCGCGGCAGTCATTGACCTGAACGGGCCAGACTGGCCGCAAGCGTTCCTGGAGGCAACCGGCGGGCGCAAGGCACGAGTTGTTTATGACGCTGTGGGGAAGGAAACGCTGCTGAAGTCCCTCGACTGCGCGGCACCCTTCGGGTTGGTGGTCAGCTACGGCGCCGCTTCCGGCAAGCCACCTGCGATCGATCCGGAATTGCTAGGCCAGAAGGGCGGTCTGTTTTTGACCCGTCCGTCGGTGTTCCCGCACAATGCAGATGCGCATGCACTGCGTGCACATGCGGCGGACCTCTTCGACGCAATTGCGCGCAATCACGTTCGGGTGGACATCGGGCAGCGTTTCTCGCTCGAACAGATTGTCGATGCTCATCGCGTCGCAGAGGACCGCCGCGCGGAAGGCGCCATCCTCATTGTACCATAGGCGCGTATCGACTGCGTTACAGGGATCAGCTTGCAAGCGCAGTGAGCCGCGGGAGGACTGTGCTGTTGCCGATCATTCTCACGCCGCAGCTGCGCGATCTCGGCCTCTTGATCGGCCGGGCTCGGGCCCACGCGGCGCGCCGGCACCGCCTCAAGCTTGAACGCGTCCGGAAAAAGCCGGCGCCGTCTGTTGATCTCCGCCATCGACACTTCGCAGGCCGTTCAGCCTATCTGGGCTGTCCGTAAAGGAGGGGCAGGGCCAGTCCGTCGCTTAGTTCCGAACACGCCCACTACGGCTCCGTGCACCGACGCCGATCAGGTGCCGACTTGCTCCGGAATCCGCAACTACTTAGCTCCTAGGCCCCGCACATAGGCCTCCTGCGTGCGGCTCTCGATCGTGCCGGCGCGTGCGGCACGCACGGCCGCAATGGCGGCCCCGGGCGCCATGCCCGCCTCGACCAGCAACCTTGCGGCCACCGTACCGGTGCGGCCGAGGCCCCCACGGCAGTGCAGGAGGACGCGCTCCCCGGCAGACAGCCAGGCGTGCAGCCGCGGCCCGGCCTCTTCCCATGCCGCCTCGAATTCCGGGCCGGGGATGCCGGCGTCGATGATGGGCAGGTGCAGCCACTCCATTCCGCGCGCGGCCACCTCCGCCCCCATTTCCTCCACGCGGTAGCGGGTCAGCTCATGCCCCTCCATCAGCGTCACGACGGCGACGGCGCCCCAGTCCCGCACCCTGTCCAGGTCCAGCCCGAGGTCGCGGCGCCAGTTCCCGGCCAGCCCGCCGGGGTGGAACTTGCCAGGGCAGAAGGTCATGCCGATCGACCCGCCGCTGGGAGCCGTGACAGGCTCGATCCGCAGCGGGTGCGTCTCGCTGGTGAGGAAGGTCGTGCCCCTCATGCCCGCACCCTCGCCCCCACCAGCGCGTCCGCCGCGGCGGTGAGCCTCTCGCGCCAGGCCAGCGGCGCCAGCCAGCGCGGCGGGATGCCGCGCAGGCCGTAGATGGCGCCCGCGAGTTGCCCGGTCACGGCGCCCACGCTGTCGGCATCGTCGCCGAGGTTCACGGCCAGGACCAGCGCCTCCTCGAAGCTCTCCGTCCGCTCCACCGCCCAGAGCGCGGCCTCGAGCGTGTGCACGACGTAGCCGGAGGAGCGGATCGCCTCGCGCGACCGCCCGCGCCAGGTCCCCTCGGCGATGGCCGCGATGGCGGCGTCGCCCTCCCAGAGCCGGGGGGCGAGCACCTGGGCTCGCGGAGCGCCGAGGATCGCCTCCCGCATCATCCCGGCGAGGAGGGCGCAAGCCTCGACAGCCTGGGGGGTGGCATGGGTCGTCCGGCTCTGGGCCTCGGCGATCCGGCGGACCTCCCCTGCATCGTCGAGCGCGACGAGGACGGCCGGCGCGAGCCGCATGAGCGACCCATTGCCGGCCGAGCGCGGGTCGGTGGTGCCCGCGAACGGATCACCGTCCCGCTCGTAGCGCGCCAGCGCCTCGCGCGTGGCGATGCCGATGTCGAAGCAGGTGCTGGTCGGGGAGTAGGCCCCCTCGCGCCACCAGGCGAGAAAGCGGCCCATCAGGTCGCGCGGCTCGAAGCCCGGATGCTCAACCAGGTTCTCGGCCAGGGCCAGGGCCATGCTGGTGTCGTCGGTCCAGACGCCCGGTGCGAGGCGGAACGGGCCGCCGCCCGTCATCTCGGTATGGAGCGGGTGCGCATCGCGCCGGGAGAACTCCAGCGTGGTGCCCAGCGCGTCGCCGACAGCCAGACCGAGCAGGGTGCCGCGGGCACGATCGAGGAGGGCGGCCTCCAAGGCCGCGGCAGGATTCGGGGTGGATTGCATGCCGGATCGTAACATCTTGCGCCCCGCGCCACGTAGGCCTTTTCAGAAGGCGGGAGTCCTGGGAGCTGGTGCTCGATCCGCATGGGTGGAGCGAGGGAGAGGGCAAGGACGTGCTCGGCGCGCGCTGTGCGGGTGCCCGCCGCTGCTGAGATTACGCCCAGTGCTGAACCGGGACGTTTCGACGTCGCGTTGCGCATGGTGAATGGCCGGCTCGTGGTTCAGAGCAACCTTATGACGTGTATGAGGAAAGTCACCTACATGGCCAGCGCCATGGCCGGCTTCGTGGCCGGCCGAACGTGGCTGTCGCACCGAACCTGACCGGATGATGCGGGCTGCCTCCCGGGTCACCTCGCTGGGCCTAGGTGGGCCGTCGATCTTCCGGGGTGCCTGGAAGCTCGTGCCCGACGCGCGGCCCATCGCCTCGCGCCTGCCACTCGGGCGCCTGCCAGTCAGTGGGGGTATGCGAGTGTAGCTACTCCGGCGGGCCCAGCGGCCGAGGTCACGAGGCAGTATGGGAAGGTTGCGGCGGTAGCCGAAGTGTCGTGAGCCACGCCCGCCTTACTGTCCGCCCTCCTGTTCATCGTGGCCTACCGGGCTGCTGGAGGTGGTCGGGTCTACGCATCGCGAGGTGGCTGGTCGACGTCTCCGAGAGGCCGGATACGTCGTGGACCTGACCCGCGCGGCCTCCCTCCAGGCAGGTGGCGAGCTGGTTGGGGCTGACTTGGTCATCACTTCCATGATCGCCTCCCTCTCGCATGAGCGGGGAGCCTGGCTCTGCGGGCCGGTGGAGGAATGGTGGGCCGCGCATCGAACTCCGGCGCCGGACGAGGCCGGCCCGTTTGAGCCGGTGCCGTGGTGACCCCTCCCCTCACCCCTGCCGACCCTGCCGATCTTGAGGAGGCCGTGCACTACGCCCTGCGCTTCGGGCTAACCGGCAAGCCGCACGGCAAGCGGGCGCGCGAGGACGATCGGGCCATGGCGGCGGCGGTGGTCGCGCATCTCGCCCGGGCGAACTATCGCGTCTTCCGCGGCCCGCCGCTGCGGGACCACACGGCCAGTGGCGAGAGGCTGCAGCAGCCCGAGGATCGGGGTAGATGAGGAACCCTTGCAGGGTCAGTAGCTACCGGAGGACGAACTCGACGAACTGCTGTCGGAGGAACTCGACCAGCTTGAAGAGCCGCTGTCAGACGAGCTCGACCAGTTCGAGGAACTGCTCTCCGATGGTCCGGAGCTGCTCGCTGGAGCGGACGTGTTGATGTCTGCGGGAACCTGCGCTTCCTCACGATTGAATGGGGCTGAGTTCGCAGTGGAACCCTTGCACGGATTCTCTGTGTTCATCGAGTGAACGGGCGATAGGGGGCTCAGCGGACTCGAGGGATCTAGCGGATCCAGCAGGTCATCCCTGCGAGCGCCGTATCCAGAAACGGCAGACGTTGAACTCGAGGCAGCCCGTTGCCGGGCCCTGTGATTCTCCTCTTTTGCTTCGGCCCAGGCTCGCATGCGGGCGCGAGACCACCAGAACGGGGCTCGCGCTCGGTTCAAGTCCTCCTGGGAGAAGCGGTACCGATCCATGTCGTGCTGCCTCTGCCCCGTCAGGCCACAATCCTGCACGCCCCTTCGACCGCATTTCCACTACGCGCAGGTTGTGACGATCTCTGCCAGACGGGCAGCACTCTCTGCACGTGGATAGTTCAAGTGCTCAGTCATGCACCTCCGCTTCCTCCTTCTCTGCCTCGCCCTCGCCACCCTCGTGCTAGGGCCGAGGAGGCCCCGAGTCGCGAGTGGCTGAGCACCGATGGGGCATACCTGTCCGCTACGCCACCACCCGACCTGAGTTCTCGAATACGGATTACGCTCCGCCCCTGAGCCGTCTCCACGATACCCACGCCCCTGCCCCCGACCTGGACGTGCTCGAGGCCTGCTTATCGACCTCGCCACGCCCGAAATGGCGGAGCGGATGCTGGCTGCCTCCCGGGTCACGTCACTGGGTTCGGGCGCTCCGTCGATCCTCCGCGGTGCCTGGAAGGTCATGCCCGACGCGCGGCCCATCGCCTTGCGCCTGCCACTCGGGCGCCTGCCGGTCGGTGAGGCAATACGGGCCTAGCACCGATGCTGTGAACGCGGCCGAAGACCTCAGGTGTCGCCTCGACCTACTCGCCGAGCAGCACGGCACCGAGAGATCCGACGGGTTGCCCATCGCGGGCCGGATCGAGCAAAACCGCTTCGATGGCGATGCCCTGCCCCGCGGGTAGCCGAGCCCCGATCTCGGCTTCCATCTGGAACTGCAGGGAGCCGCGAGCCTCGAGTTCGACCTGGATCCGAACTTGCCGCCGCCCCTGGCGGGACAGAAGCCCGCCCCTGGCGTCCCGGAGGCGCAGCGCCACGGGCACATCGCTCGCCTGGACACCCAGGGTATCGGCAACCACCCGCGCCTGCCGCATTTCAGTCCTGCGGACGACAAGGTTAAACACCGCCCTTTCACCGAACGGGTTGCCCACGGCGAACTGCACGAGAGTAGGGCCCACGGTCACCGCCGCGACCGCCATCAGGTTACGCTGCGCCCAATGCCGGTTGCCCACCGGGTCAGGTACGGCCCCCGCTTTGTCCAACGGATGCTGCACCGAGACGAGGAGGCAGACATGGGCGGGAGAGCCCAGGGGGATGGTCACCGGAATGGTGACAGAGGCGGTGTTTGGGGCAGTCGGACTCGGTGGTGAAACCACCGGAGCCGACCCGAGGAACTCCGGAGTGCCGAAACCCGCAGTCGGCTCTGCCCAGTAGACGGACACGATCGCTATCACGGCGCTGTTGCCGCCGCCGGAGTTGAGGACATCCACCCTCACGTCGAACTGCTCGCCCGGTGTGTACGACCCGGGATGGATGGCGTCACACATGTAGGGGATAACAACCGGAACCTTTGTCAGCGGCCTGATCTGACCGTCATCCCACTTGGCGCCGGGCGCGAAGGGCGTGAGCCAGTACGGCATGCAAAGATACGGGCGCGTGTCCGAAGGACGATCGTTGCCGTCGTTCTCGTGGCCACTCATCTCATCCTCCTACTGATCTTCGTAGCCGAGGACGACGACGTCCACGGGATCAGCCATGACGGAGTTCCTGGACGTCCAACAGCCATGGCCGAACCCCCTGTCGGCATCGAGATCGAGGTTCTCGCTATCCATCTGGTCCGCGGCGACCTGGCGCCAAAGGCGGAACCCCACGTCCGCTGCGCGGAGCCTGCTCTGGCCGAGGATGGCATCCGGGTGTGCCCCGGCGCCGTAGGGCGACGGCTCGCCGAACGGGTGCTCGAGGGGCGACGTCGGGAAACGGACATAGTTATCCTCTGGCTTGCGCGTCTCCCTGTGTGGCCAAGGTCCGGCGAACGGCAATGTGGTAAACTGGGCATAGAGCGGCTGCGTCAGCAGGTCTCGAGGATAGATGAGGCCGGTCAGCGCGAGAAACTCGCGGGACCGGGCGAGTGCCTCCCAGATCTGGCAGTGGGTATCGAACATCATCCATAGAAATTCCGCCATCTGCGGTGTTTCAGCCATCGCTTCTAGCTGCTGCGCGGTCGCCTGCGGGTTTGAGGGATCCCGAGGGTCGGGAGGATCCTGCTCCCAGACCTTCTCGAGCAGCATGTTCTCCCAGAACGTGCAGGTCTCCTTCTTCCCCCACTGCACACAGCATTGGACGAAGGCTTGGATGACATCGATGAGGATGATGACAAGGACGAGAATGCCGCACCCTTTCTGGGTGGCGGAGTCCGATGACCCCGGGCTCTGCGAGCCGGGCTGGGGGTCCGGGCCCATACCAACCGCGACCCCGCCGCCGTCCTGACCGCTGACGTCCACGTCCTGCGGCCTGAGTCCCGGCGGCGACCCAGAGGGGCCGGACATCACCGATGACACGAAGGTCGGAGGAGGCATCGAGGGCGGCGGCGGCAATTCGAAGCCGTCAAGCAAGACGAGATGCTGCACTAGCCGCTGGTAGCCGAGGTTGAGGTCGGGCAGCGGAAACGAAGGCCTTGGGCGAAACGCCCTCTCTCCGGCGTCTTGCAGCAGCCTCGCCAGTTCCGTGGGCAGGCCGGCAGCGGCGCCCGTGCCAACAAGCCCGGACATCTCGGCCAGCGTCTTGCCCCCGGGGCTGTTGGTGGCCAGCCAGGCACCAGAAGCGTTGCGGGCGATCCGGTCCCGAAACCGGTGCAACCGGCGCGGACCGCCCACAGCCTGCCCGAGGTAGGCAGAACCGGCTACATTGGCTCCGTAGGAAGACGCAGCGCCGAGGGCGAAGGCCAGAGACATCTTACTCGTCCCTCCTGCCAGGAGAAACCGGACGAAGGCGTCCGTGCGGCGCCCCAGGACGAGGTTACCCCAGTCCCACATGTCCGCGCTCGCGTCCCTCTGCCGGGGATGCCTCGGCAGGTGCGGGTACTTGATGGCATCCTCCCGGAGGGCATTGACCTCGCCCTGCAACGCGATCGCGCTGTTTGCCAGGTGCTGTGCCTCGACTGAGGCGTTGTTGAACGTGGCGGCCGCTCCTGGCGCTGTCGAATTTACCAGCGCTCCTTCGATGTCGGCACGCACCCTGCCCAGCGCGGAATAGAGCGCAGTGCCCTTCGCCCAGAGATCGGACGCCCGCTGCAAGAGGGCTAGCTCAGCACCGTCAGAAGACGCATGGACGAAGAGGTGATGCACGAAGGCACCGAGCAGCGCGCCGCCCGGGGCAGCCGCGAGGGCCGTAAGGGCATCGTCCCTTGCCTGCGTCATGGCCGGATCAGTGAACGTCTCGGCCGCCAGTGTGGCCGTGAAGTCGGCCAAGACGGCGCAGTTGGCATGATAGTCGATCACGGACAGCCTCCATCGAAACTGATGCCGCTTGAACCTGTGGTCACTCAGCCGGATGGGCCGGTCCGAAAAAGGATCCGGCACAGCACCGTCGCTTGGCCCGCCTGCATCGACCTGCGAGACGTCGGATGTACGGGCACTCACCACTCCAGAGGGTCCCGGTCTGGAATCCGACCTGCGATAGTCTTCGGCTGGCGCCACTGCGTCCTGCGACCCAAGGGCCAGCAACATTGTTGGATGCAGACCTGCTACGCGCTTAAGCAGCGAAGTCTCGACAGCCTAACGGCGGGTGCCGGGGCCCCAACCCGGAGCCAGAGCCCGGATAGTTTCGGAAGGCGAACCCTAGACCTTGCGACGCTCAGACCGCAATGTGATGCACGGAGAGTTGTAAACGCCTTCTCGCGCCGCCTCCGACGAGGGCCGCTCCGGGTTCGGCTGCACTTTTGGCGAGCACCAGTGCCCGACTTCATTGCATGGATTGGCTTGAAGCCGCAGGAGCGCCGCCGGCGGGACGGTATGCGGATGACGGTGGTGCGCGGGCCCGTCCTTCCAGTCATCGAGGGAGGCCTCCGTGGAAAACATCAGATTCTAGGATCATCATACCCCGAGAGTGCCGGATACCTGGTTCGGTCTCGACGGCCTAACTGCCGAGCAGATCGGCCGCCAGATCGCGACCGCTTCAGCGAGGATCGAGGCGCTCACCGCTGAACTGGCGAGACGAGCAAAGGGTGAGGACAGGGAGATCCGGCAGTAGGCCTCTCTGGGTGCGCTTCTCCCCCTCCTGCACCTGCGAAGGATCCGGCGATGATCGATCCCTATGATTGGTGGTTGGGTCAGTGTGCCGCTCTAGCAGGGCAGCCCGATCGTGCCCCGGGGCGTGGTGTAGGAGCGGTGCTCCTCAGCAGGCTGAGCCGCAGCGTCGGGCAGCCACGGCGGGCAGGCTGACGGAGGTAGTATCGCTCACGGTGCCGATGGTCTCCGGTGTCATGTAGCGGGAGCGCTGGGTGGCCCACCCGTCGGACTGCTCGAGGAGGAGTGCGCCGACGAGCCTGACGACGGCTCGCTCCACGATGTTGCCGATTTGGCCCTGCTGGATCGGCGCTGCCCGGTCCGGACGGGTGGCTCCCATCGTCTCTCGGTAGACATGAGCCCGGGACACGGAACACCACCTCGGCCCCGTCGCGATTGACCTCGATCCGGCGCACGAGGGCGCGGATGATCTCGCGTCGGCCATGCCAGTCCA
>JBHTFH010000047.1:0-28307 GCA_042666135.1 Roseomonas sp. GCM10028921
GAGCACTGACCAGCCATGGTGAGAGGGCCAGCGTTTGGGTCGTTGAGCCGGAGGTCTTGAATCGTGCCCACCGCGACAGGCCATTGTGGCAAGTGCCGCTGCCTGGCGCTTCGGCACGCTGATAGGAAATCATTGTGCCGGGGCTGACCGAAGGAAGGCAGCAGCGTGCTGCTTCGATCGCCGAAACTAATCGTGGCCCGATGAAGTCCCCGGAGCTACTTGCCACCAGACCTTAGTTCTTTTTGTACGGTTGATAGGCATCCTTTCAGTCCGTAACATAGGCTCTGGGCAGGTCGGGCAGCACTTCGCGCTGCTCACAGTTGCACGGGCTCGCAATGGCCATGGCATTGAAGGAACAGGAGGCGGGGCGCGCCGCCCGGCAACCCGTGCGGTCGAGCTCGCCTGGTCACCAAACAAAGTAACAATGCCCCCGCAAACCCCAAACCGGATCGGATGGGATCGGCTAAAAACGGCGGCTACCAAGCCATCCGCGCACAGGTCTCATTACACCCCGAAACGTCGGCGCCAGGACAAGCCCTCAATCGTCCCTTGAAGTGGCTTGTATTCGCACCCGACCCACCCATCATAGCCGAGCTTGTCAATTCGCTGGAACATGTAGTCCCAGGCGATCTCCCCCGTGCCCGGCTCGTGCCGTCCCGGCGAGTCGGCGATCTGCATGTGATCAATGAAGGAGATTAAGCTTTCCATCCGGCGGCTCACATCCCCCTGCTCGACTTGGCAGTGATAGATGTCGAACTGCAGACCGATCCTCTCGCGCCCGACCGCTTCGACGATGGCCGCGCCCTCCTCCTGCGTACGCAGAAAGAAGTTGGGGATGTCACGCTGGTTGATCGGCTCCAGCACTAGCCGGACACCGGCCTGGGCGGCCAACTCCGCCGCCCAGAACACGTTTCCCAGATAAACAGCGTAGGCACGGTCCCGGGAGACCTCGCGCGGCAGGATGCCGGCCTGAAGGTGCAGCAAGCCGCAGTCCAGCGCGGTCGCATAGTCGAGGGCCTTCCGGAGATCATCCCGGAACGCCGCCTGACGGCTTGGCAGGCAGGCGATGCCCGACTGTTCTCCCTTGGCCGGATCCCCAGCCGGCGTGTTGATGAGGATTTGCCGAAGCCCGCAGTCATTCAGCCGTGCCCGCAGCACGGCTGCGGGCTGCTCATAAGGAGTGGGGTACTCCACTGCCTCAAAGCCGGCCCGCGCAGCCGCGTCGAAGCGGTCCAGCAGCGGCAACTCCGTGAAGAGCCATTTCAGGTTCGCGCAGAACTTCGGCATGATCCCTCGCCTGCCCCTTGATTGCTACCGGGTTACCGGATCCAGGCCGCTGGCGTGATAGGCAGCGACTGCCCTCTCATCCGTCAGCATCGCCAGGAAACGTTCGGCGCCATCGCGGTTCACGGCGCCACGCATGATGGCGGCGGAGAAATGCGTCACGTTCTGCAGCGCCTCCGGGAATGGCCCTACGATCTCGATCCCCGGCACGACGAGCAACTCGCTGAGTTGCTGGACGGCGATATCGGCCTCGCCGCTGGTAAGCTTCTCGGCGGTGAAGCCGGCGGGGATGACCGTGGCCTTGGCATGGATGGCATCGGCGATGCCAAGCTTCGCCATCATCGCCTCGAAATAGATCCCGCTCGCCCCGGCCTTCGAATAGGCAACTGAGCGCGCGTCCAGGAGAGCGCGGATGAAGGCCTCTGGGGTGGAGATGTCGGGATGGAGCGCACCCTTGGGCACGGCGATACCCACACGGGAGTCCACGACCTCGAACCGGGTCGCCGGGTCCACCAGCCCCTGCTCAACCAGCTTATCCATGGAATCCCGGATGATCACCAGCGCATCGGCGCGCCCACCCGCCGCGATCTTCTTCATGATGACAGTAGTGGGAGCCCACTCGATTGCCGTCTGGTAATCGGCTTCCGCCTCATAGGCTGGCACGATCGTGCGATCGAAGGCCTCGCGGACCACAAGGGCGCACATCAGCCGCAGGGTCCGGCTCGCTTCCGTCAATGTCATCTCCGTTTCCCAATTCGCCTGCTTTCGCAGGCATTGCTTGCTGCCTCAGATCGGGGCGATGCGCCGCCGCAACATGTCCCGCGTCAGCTCCGACAGACTGTTCACCCCCATCAACGCCATGTCGCGGTTGATCTCATCCTTCAGGATCCGCATGGCGTGCAGAACGCCAGGCATCCCCCCGAGCGCCGCCGCGTAGAGGAAGGGCCGGCCGAGCAGCACGAAATCGGCGCCCAGAGCCACGGCCTTCATCACATCCGTGCCGCGCCGGATGCCGCTGTCCACGATGACCTTCATCCCACCCTTCCGGGACGCGATCTCGGGCAACGTTTCGAGCGGCGCCACCGCATGGTCGAGCTGGCGCCCTCCATGGTTGGACAGAATGACACCGTCCGCGCCGCATTCACGCGCCCGCATCGCATCGCCTGGGGCGAGCAGGCCCTTGACCAGCAGCGGGCCTTTCCAACGGCGGCGGATGGCCTCCAGGTGGCTCCAGGCCAGCTTGTCACGCGCCGTGGTGTTGCGCATGGAGTTGCGCGACATCATCGGCGGCCCGCGCTCGGCCTCCATGTTCTCGAAATGCGGGGGACCGTGGCGCAGGAAGGTCTGCGCCACCACGCCCAGCAGCCAGCGCGGGTGCAGGGCGCTCTGGATGGCGACCTTGGGCGTGATCCGGATCGGCATACTGAAGCCGCTGCGGGTATTGTGCTCGCGATTTCCCAGGACGGGAGTATCGGCTGTGACGACCAGCGTGCGGTAACCCGCTGCGGCCACACGGTCGACCAGGCCATCAATGCGCGCCTGGTCTCCCGCTAGATAGGCCTGGAACCACGCATCCGGGTTGCGCGCCTGTACCTCTTCAAGCCGGATGAGGGAAGAGGCGCTCAGGATCATCGGAACGTTCATCTCGGCGGCCGCGCCAGCAAGAACGAGGTCCGCGCGGTAGGCCACGAAGGCCGCGCCGCCGAGCGGCGCGATCCCGAAGGGCGCGTCATAGGTCTTGCCGAACAACGTTACTGCCGCGTTGCGGGCCGAAGTGTCCCGCATTAGCTGCGGCAGCAGGGCGTATTCCGAATAGGAGGCCGCGTTGCCGCGCAGCGCGGCACCCGTCTCCACCGCTCCGGCCGCATATTGAAAGATCATGGGCGGCAGCAGACGGCGGGCATGACGTTCGAAATCATCGAGAGCGAGCAGATCGCGGAAGCGCCAGGGGGTCGCGTCTGCGCTACGCTGAACGCTGGTGGCCACGGCCGCCGGTGACACGATACCAGGGGCGGTTCCGTCCGCGCGGTCGATGGCTGCGGCTTCGGCGTCACGGGCCCGAACCGGCGGAGGGGCGGGTGGCGCCCCGGCTCCCGGCACGGGATCGGATACACGGTACTGGGACTCGGACACTGGATCTCCCCGGGGAGGCGCGGCGTTCAGGGCCCGGCCCTACCGACACGCCGCGCTCGCGTGCTGTCGATTTCTGGCGTATCCTGAAACCGCTTTCAAATGAGCATGCGGGTCCTGCCCCGTCAACACGTTTGAGTTCCTGGAAGCGGCAGAAGGAGGCAATCGGATTGTCGAGGTCTCGGCACGATGAGCACGGCGAGACCGACCGCTTTCCGGTGGCCAAGGACGTCGCCGAGCGGGCCGGCGTCTCGACGTCCACTGTCTCGCGCGTGTTCAACGGTACCGCGAGCGTGCATCCCGACAAGCGGGAGGCGGTCATACGGGCGGCGGCAGAGCTGGGATTCGTGGCCAACGGCGCCGCGCGTGCCCTATCCATGCGCCGCTTCATGGCAGTCGGCGCGGTGATCCCCAACATTGAGAACGAGGTCTTCATCCGCGCCCTCTCCAGCTTCCAGGAGCAGCTTCGCCGGGCGGGCTACACCCTGTTCCTGAGCCATTCTGGCTACGAGCTGGAGAATGAGTTGCGCGAGGCCACCTTCCTGCTGGAGCGGGGTATAGACGGGCTGATGCTGGTGGGGGACATCCACCACCCAGAACTGTTGCCCCGGATCCAGCGGCAGCGGATCCCGATGGTGCAGACCTTCAGCCTTTCGGAGGGCCAGGCCTGCGTAGGCTTCGACAACAAGGCCGCGGCGGCGCGGGCCGCCAACCTGTTGCTCGATCTCGGGCACCGGCGGATCGGTGCCGTCAGCGGCACGCGGCGGGACAACGACCGCGGCGGCGCGCGCGTCCAAGGGCTGGCAGAGGCCCTGGCAGCGCGAGGGCTCCCGCTTCTTCCTGAACACGACATCGAGGTCTCGTCCTACGGCATCTCGGCTGGCCGAGATGCCATTCGCCAGATGCTCTCGGCAGAGGCGCCCCCACCCAGCGCAGTCATCTGCGGCACGGACCATATAGCCTTCGGGGTCATGATCGAGGCGCGCGCACGGGGGCTGGTGTTGCCCCGGGACCTTTCCGTCATCGGCTTCAACGATGCCGACTATTCCGCCTTCCTGGAACCCGCCCTGACCACCGTCCGGATCCACCCAGCCGAGATAGGCCGGGCAGCGGGCGAGCACCTGATCGCCCGGATGGCAGGCCGCCAGGCCATGCGCGTCACAGAGATCAATGCCGAGCTGATCGTCCGCGGCAGCACGGCCCCGCCGGGCGCTGTTGCCTGAAAGCGGTTGCAAGCTCTGCGCGTTAAGGGCATGTCTTGCATGGGACCCCATCGCGGCTGTCCGCGCGGAGAGGCGGGCCGCCACAAGAAACCCGGCGTCCTTGATTTCGAGGTAGAGCTATGCCCCCCCGTATCGTGCTGCTTCACGCAACGCCGGTGGCGATGGCGCCGATCCAGGCCGCCTTCGCCGAGCGCTGGCCGGAGGCCGAGACCGTCAACCTGCTCGATGACGGCCTTTCGATCGACCGCGCGCGGGAGGATGACCTTTCGGAGGCACTGATCGAGCGCTTCGTCGCTTTTGGTACTTATGGGCACCGGATGGGGGCGGACGGGATTCTCATCACCTGCTCCGCCTTCGGCCCTGCCATCGACCGCCTGGCGGCTTCCCTGCCCATCCCCGTCCTGAAGCCGAATGAGGCGATGTTCCGCGCCGCCATCGCGCAGGGACAGCGCATTGGCATGCTCGCCACCTTCGGCCCCGCCGTCGGGACGATGACTGAGGAGTTCGACGAGTTCGTCGCCGTCAGCAACCGGCCGGCGACGCTGCGGACGGTACTGGTGGACCGGGCCATCGACTTGCTGAAGGGCGGCGATGCCGAGACCCACAACCGGCTGGTGGCCGAGCGCGCCCCAGAGCTCTCAGATTGCGACGCCATCATGCTCGCCCATTTCTCGACCTCGCGCGCGGCGGCGGCCGTTCGCGCAGTGGTGGATGTTCCGGTGCTGACCGCGCCCCATGCGGCGGTGGATGCGATGCGCGAGATGGTCATGGCGGGCGCCGGGGTCAGGGCCTGATCATGCTGGTTGGGGTCATCGCCGACGACTTCACCGGCGCTAGCGACATTGCCAACACCCTGGCGAAGGGGCTTGAGGGCGAGGGCGGGCTGCGGACAGCGCAGTTCCTTGGAATCCCGGGCGGCTCGGCGCCGGCCGAGGTAGAGGCGGGCGTCATCTCGCTCAAGAGCCGCTCGATCCCGGCCGCGGAGGCCGTGCGCCATTCCCTCGCCGCCCAGGAATGGCTGCGGGCGCAGGGTGCCCGGCAAATCGTGTTCAAATGATGCTCGACCTTCGATTCCACGCCGGATGGCAATATCGGCCCGGTGGGTGAGGCGCTGGCGGAAGCTCTCGGCGCTGCCGGGGTTGTCGCCTGCCCGGCTTTTCCCGGAGCGGGGCGGACGGTCTTCCAGCGCCATCTCTTCGTCAACGACCGGCTGCTGAATGAATCGGGGATGGAGAACCATCCCCTTACCCTCATGACCGATCCGGCTATCCGCCGCGTGCTGCGCGCCCAGACCAAGGGCGCGGTCGGCCATGTCGGGCGCGCCACCGTGGCCGCCGGTCCGCAGGCCATCGCAAGGGCCCTGGCCGAGGCCGGAGGGCGCGGCGAGGTGATGGTGATCCTGGAAGCGATCGAGAATGAGGACTTGGCCACAATCGGCCGCGCCCTTGCCGACGCGCCGCTGGTCACGGGCGGATCGGGCATTGCGCGCGGCCTGCCCCACAACTTCATCGCGCGCGGTGAGGCGGTGGGCGGCTCGGCCCACGCCCCCGCAGTGCAAGGGCCTGAGGCGATCCTCGCCGGTAGCTGTTCCCGCGCCACGCGGGGCCAGATCGGGCATCACGCGGCCGAGCACCCCGTGCTGATAATTGACGTCGATGCCATGATGGCCGGGCGGACCGATCTCGAGATGGCTGCTCCGCTTTGTCCGGGGGAATGAGGGCCGCGCGCCAATCATCTACTCCTCCAGCGATCCCGAGGTGGTGGCTGCGGCCCAGCGCCGCTACGGCCAGGACGAGGTGGCGGAGCGGCTGGAAGGCCTGTTCGGCCAGCTGGTCCGCCGCTTGATCGCAGAGGGCGTGCGCCGTCTGGTCGTCGCCGGTGGCGAGACCTCCGGTGCTGTGGTGAGCGCCCTGAACCTTGGAGCCCTGACCGTCGGGCAGGAAATCGACCCGGGCGTGCCCGTGTTGGTCTCGCAGGGGCCGCCCGATGATCGGGTTGACGCTGAAGTCCGGCAACTTCGGCAGCGTCGATTTCTTCGGAAAGGCGCTGGCACGCCTCCCAGGTGCAGCATGATCGAGAACCAGTTGCGCGAGCATATGGCGCGGATCTGCAAGTCGCTCTTCGACCGCGGCTTCTCCGTGGGGTCAGCCGGCAGTATCAGCGCACGCGCTGATGATGGCGTGCTGATCACGCCGACCAATTCCTGCCTCGGCTTCCTGGATCCCGCGCGGATCAGCAAGCTCGACGGCAACTTCCGCCATGTCTCGGGTGACAAGCCGTCGAAGGAGGTGTTCCTGCACCGCGCCTTCTATGACACGCGGCCCGGTACGGGCGCGGTGGCTCATCTGCATTCGACCTATGCGACGGCCCTCTCCTGCCTCGCCGACATCGATGAGGACGACTGCATCCCGCCGCTCACGCCTTATGTTGTCATGCGCGTGGGCCGGGTGAAGCTGGTCCCCTACTTCCGCCCAGGCGACGCACGCGGCGGCGATCTCATCCGCGCGCTGGATGGAAAGTTCGCGGCGGTGCTGCTGGCCAACCACGGTCCGGTAGTTAGCGGCAAGGATCTCCCCTCTACGGTCTATGCGGCCGAGGAACTGGAGGAGACGGCGAAGCTCCTCGTCAGCCTCCGTGGCGCGCCGATCCGCATGCTGCAGGCGTGTCATATCGACGAACTACAAAAGGCATTCGGGTAAAGACAACCGCGGAGAAGGCATCCTTTCCGGCTCTTTTCCTCCTTTCGCACACCAAGCCGAACGGCCGGGGAGTTGACCCCCCGGCCGTTCGCGTCTCACTCGTCGCGCCAGGGGCTCTTCTCCCACATGCGCTGGAGATGCCCCTCCGCATCCAACACCAGCTTGCGGAAGTCCTCACCCAGGACCGGCACGATCGGCATGTTCACGCGCTGCGCCTCAGCCTTGAAGCCAGGCGAGTTCATTGCGGCGCCGAAGGCCGTCACCAAACGGTCGCGGATATCATTCGGCAGGCCAGGAGGCGCAATGATGCCACGCTGTGAGCCGGCAACGAGCGGAAATCCCTGCTCCTTGAAGACCTTCACGTCCTTCATCGCGGCCGGGCGCTCCTCCGCGGCGAGACCCAGCGCGCGTAGGCGCCCGTCCTGCAGGCCGGGTAGGCCTTCGGTCATGTTGAAGCAGCCGACATCGATATGGCCGCCGAGCAGGGCGGTCTGCAGCGGCGCGAAGCCGTTGAAGGGAATGTGGTTGAACTCCACTCCCGGTGCCATCTGCTGCAACTGAACGATGAGCAGGTGGTCATCCGAACCGATGCCTGTGGTGCCGACAGAGACGGCACCCTTCTGTGCCTTCGCGGCTCCGAGCATCTCCGCAAGCGTCTGGAAACGTGAGCTTCCGGTTACCCAGAGTCCGCCCGGGTCCTGCACAACATTGGCAATGTAGACAAAGCGCTTGGCGTCATAGCGAACGCGGCGCTCCAACGGCATGCTCATCAAGGTCGGCATCACCGATGCGCAGAGCGTATAGCCGTCCGGCTGGGCTGAATAAGCGACCTCGGTTCCCAACTGGCTCGCAGCCCCCGGCCGATTCTCGACGACGAAGCGGAGATCCGGGATCTGCTGTTGCACATACGGCGCGATCATGCGGGTCATCTGGTCCACGCCGCCGCCCGGGGCATGTGGAACGATGATGGTCACCGGCCGCTCACGCGGCCAGTTACTGCTCTGGGCGAGACCGGGTCGGGGAAAGAGGGGGGCAGAAAGGGCTGCGGCCGTCGTCAAGACGAGCGAGCGCCGAGTTATTTCCAAGATCGATTCCTCCGCTCTTCAAAGCCGTGGCTCCTTCTTCAAGGAAGCCGCGATCGGTGCACTGATTATACGCGCGCATCGAGTTCTGCACGAGTGCGTACGTGCTAGTTCCGCATCAATTCCGGCAGCGGGGCGGCCTTGGCCACCCCCTCCTCGAACGCGGCTTTGGTGCCGGGCTGGACGTCGACCATGGCGATCTCAAGGAACATGATTCGCCTCAGGCTGCGGGCTTGGTGTGTTCGGCGAGCACGGGGCGGGTGTCGCCGGTCTCAATGAGGGTGCGGGTGGCGTCAATCCGGGCATAGGTCCAGAGGATTTTCATGCCCTCGGACTGCGAGGCATTGATGAAGCGATGCGGGACCCCCTCGGGGATCCAGGAGATGTCGCCCGCCTTGATCTCGTGCCGCACCCCATCGATCTCGGCGATGGCGTTGCCTTCTAGCAGCAGCACGCTCTCCTCGCAGTTGTGCGAGTGCAGCGGGATGGCCGCACCAGGGGCAAAGATGGTCATGCCGTTGAGGAAGCTCTTGGCGCCGATGTGGGGCGTGACCAGGGGAATAGTCTTGGCCCCGCCGCCGCGCTCGTAGGCGGTCATCTCGCTGGGGTAGAGCACGACGCCCTTGGTGGTGTCGGTGGTGGTCATGGCTCGATCCTTCCTCTCTCAATCCAGCGGCTTGGCCGGGGCGGTCACGGGCACGCCGGTGCCGATCCAGACCGTCCTGGCGGCACAGTCAACTTGGTCGGCCATCAGCTTGCCCGATGGGCTCACCGCCGGGTAGTCGGGTGGGATGACCGCCCCCGCCTGCCCAAGCTTCGCCGGGTATCGCATCCCGGCCGAGATGGTCAGCCCGGCGGTGTGGCTCCTTTTCGCTTCCCACTCAGCTTGCGGATGGTGGAGAGATGCTGCCTTTCCGCGGCATCGTGGTCAGCCACGAAAAACTGCGCCAGTGGGGCCACAAGTTCGGCTAAGCTTTCGCCAATCAGATCCGGCGTCGGCTGCCGCAGGCCGGTGACAAGTGGACCTGAATGAGGTCGTCCTCAAGATCAACGACGTGACGCACTGGCTTTGGCGCGCCGTCGATCAGGCCGGGATGGGACTGTGTTGCACGGGTCAGCTTGCAAACATAATGAGCCGTGGCATGTCCGCGATCCCGCGTTGCGGACATACTCCAGGCGTCCAAGCTCAAGCATGCGGTTCAGCCCACGGGCAGCGACGGCCATCTCGGTCGCACGGCCCTCGTCGGTGTGCGAGCGCAGCGCGCCGCCGACAACGCGCTTGAAGCGTGTGATATCCGCCTCCACCAGGGCACGCCAGTTGTAGCCCGAGACCTTCTGCCAGCCCATGCGCCCACGCTCCGCGATGGTCCGAAGATGTTGGTCCCGCTGGGTCGGCGCCGTCTCGGCCGTGGCGCTCGGCACGGCGCTGGACCGGGGTGGCACGATCACCGCAGCACCGGGGTGCCGTGCGGTGACCTCGCCGTAGACGCCGTCCTGGTCGTAGGCGCCATCGACCGTGAACGAGGCGATTGGGTCCGCAACCTGGTCGAGCAAAGACCCAACCTGCAAGGCGTCATCGACGTCGCTCATCGTCAGGGTGGACACGACGATCCGCCCGGTGCCGGCATCCA
This sequence comes from Roseomonas sp. GCM10028921, assembly GCA_042666135.1. Taxonomy (GTDB): domain Bacteria; phylum Pseudomonadota; class Alphaproteobacteria; order Acetobacterales; family Acetobacteraceae; genus Roseomonas. The sequence continues at coordinate 10,050 of JBHTFH010000047.1, forward strand.
CGCCGATGTGCAGCTTGCGCCAGGACCGACGCGTCCTGCTCCCGTGCTTCTCGACCAGCCACTCGCCCGGTCCGCACAGCTGTAGCCCCGTGCTGTCGACAGTCAGGTGTATGGGACGGGTGCCGGACTGGCGCTGCGGCACCTCCAACGTCTCGGCCCGGCAGCACATGGGAGTGGTCCGGCACGGGCAGGTCGAGACCGAGCAGGGCGCTGATCGAGCCGATCAGGCCTTCGGTCTGACGCAAGGCCAGGCGGACAGGCCCGAAGCGTCAGGGCCGTGGTGATGGCCAGCGCCGAATAGGCCGTTGCCCGCCCCGCGTGGTCCGGGGCTCGGCCTTCCAGGCCGCGATCGCCGCGTCCGTGAACCACACGGTCAGACTGCCACGCCCGCGCAGGGCCGCGTCGTACTCCGCCCAGTTCGTGGCCCGGAACCGCTGCTTCGGAACATGCTGGCGACGGTCGGCACTGGCCTTGAACGGCAAGCGGGGCTCTCCTGGAGGATAATGGGCCGTCGCCCCACAGGGACCCAACCCACCCAAACCGCCAAGCCGAACCGTGCAACACACTTGATCAGGTTACTTCCGCAAAGCCTATCCGACTCATGACCTACCCCCGGCAGAAGCGGACTGCCGGCAATGTCAGCCCGGCCGAACTGGTCGGAAGCGCGGCTTCACCTCGGGTCCCGCGCCAGCGTCCCAACCAAATCTGATGCTCATTGCATTCGCATGCAATCCTATGCATAGGCATCAGGAAAATGGATTGAGGGAGGCCAGATTGTTCGGCCGACGTTCTGTACTTGGGGCAAGCATGGTATTGCTGGGCGCGGGAGCCAGCAGCCGATCCGCCTTGGGAGAGGCCTTCCCTGATCGCCCCATAGCTGTCGTCACAGGCTTCGCGCCGGGAGGCCTGACGGACCTCAGCACGCGCGTGATCGTCCAGCGGATGGGCCAGGAACTGGGTCAGTCAATAGTGGTGGAGAACCGTTCGGGCGGCGCCACTTCCATCGCGTCGCAGGCTGTGGGCAATGCCCGCGCCGATGGCTACACCCTGCTCATGGGCGCTTCGTCGCTGGCGATCAACCAGACCCTGCACCCGAACCTGTTCCCGCAGCGACCGCTCGATGCGTTCATCCCTATCGGCCTCGGCTACCGCAGCGCCTTCGTCCTACAGATTCACCCATCCCTGCCGGCGAGAAACCTTGCGGAGTTCATCGCCTACGCGAAGGCGAACCCTGGCAAGATCAATTTCGGCAGTTCCGGTACGGGGGCGGTGAACCATCTCTGCATGGAGATGCTGTGCCGGCAGTCGGGGCTGGAGGTTATTCACGTGCCTTACCGGGGCGGTGCCCAGGCCGTGATCGACATCACCACCGGGCGCATCCAGGCCATGTTCTCCGCGGTGCTCGAGGCGCAGCCCCTCGTGGCGGAGGGCAAGACCCGCGCTCTCGCCATCTCGTCGCGGGGCCGCGCGTCGGTCCTGCCGGATGTTCCACCCGTGGCGGACACCCTGCCCGGCTTCGAGGGGCTGTTTTGGCAAGGCCTCTTCGCTCCGCGCGGCACGCCGGATACGGTGCTCGCCCGGCTCGGGGCCGCCCTGAAAGTCGCCACGGACGATGCCGAGGTGCGGTCGAAGCTGGCGGAGCGGGGCGTCTCCGTGGAAACGGGCGACGCCCAGGTCCTTCGCTACATCCTCCTGAAGGACACGGAGCTCTGGGGCAAGGTGATCCGGGACGGTAACATCCGGCCAGACTGACCGGACCGGCCCTAGTAACGCAGGGCCGCCTTTCCCTCAGGGCGGGCGGCCTGCGCGAAGGCGCGGGTGATGAGGGCGGTGGTGACGTTGGCGAAGAGGCGAGCGCCGAGGGCGGCGAACCTTTCCTCGTCCTCCCCCGTCAGGGACAGGATGCCCGCGCATTTCCCCGCGGACGTGACGGCCCGCAGCCCGGCGGCGATCGCCTCCTGCACGGGGCCTGCCTTCCAGTCGCTGCCGTGTCCCATGGCATGCGCCAGGTCGTTCGGGCCGATGAAGACAGCATCCACTCCTTCTACCGCGGCGATCTCCCCTGCACTGACGATGGCCTCCGGCGTCTCGACCATGGCGATGAAGGCGATCCCCGCATTGCTGCGACGCGTGTGCGGGTCCCCTCCGAAGGCGCCGTAGCCGGCGGCGCGGCCGCTGAAGGCGGCGCCGCGCTGGCCCTGGGGCGGATAGCGCAGCTTCTCCACCAAGCGACGCGCCTGGGCGGCATCCTGCACCATGGGCACCTGCACCGCGCTCGCGCCCATGTCGAGGATGCGCGGCAGGTCCGCCTCGAAGCAACGCACGACGGGGATGATACCGGAGGCCCGCGCCGCGCGCAGCATGTTCTCCGTGACGCCGAGATCGGCACTGCCGTGCTCATTGTCGAGGATGACGAAATCGAAGCCGGCGTAGCCGCACATCTCGACGATCGCCGGGCTTGGAAGGCCGTTGAAGACGCCCCGGAGCCGGCCGCCCCCCCGCAGCATCGCGGGCAGCCGCTCGTCGATCGGGTGGCGGGCATCGGACATGGGCATCTTCCTGGACCTGTTCCGGGCGCGGTCTTCGCGCGCGCGCCTGCGGACCGATGGCAAGCCATCAGCGAATGCACTAATAGCCGTGGAATGGCGAAGCGGTCCAACCTCCCGCCGGCGGGTCCGGGCGACGGCCGGGCATCGCGCCCCGCCACGGCTTACGACGTCGCGCGCCTGGCCGGCGTCTCGCAATCGGCGGTCTCCCGAAGCTTCACGGAGGGCGCCAGCGTCTCCGACGCGACGCGGCGCAAGGTGATGGAGGCCGCGGCGGCGCTCGGCTACCGCCCCAACCTCGCCGCGCGCGCCCTTATCACGCGGCGGTCCGGCATCATCGGGGTCGCCGTCTCCTACCTGGAGAACCAGTTCTACCCGCGCGTGCTCGAAGAGCTTTCGCAGGCCCTGGGGCAGGCCGGTTACCGGATGCTGCTCTTCACCGCCAAGCGCCACGAGTCGTCCGACCCGGTGCTGGAGGAGGTGATGCGTTACCGCGTGGACGCCATCCTGCTGCTGTCGGCCAGTCTCTCCTCTCATTTTGACGCGGAGTGCCAGAGGGCCGGCATTCCCGTGATCCTAGTGAACCGCCGCACGGACAGCCCGAACGTCTGGGGAGTGACGGGCGACAACAACGGCGGCGCCCGCACGATCGCCGCCTTCCTCGCCGCCGGAGGGCATCGCCGCTTCGCTTTCATGGCCGGGCTGGAGGACGCCTCGACGAGCCGGGAGCGTGAGGAGGGGTTTGCGCGCCAACTCGCCGCCCAGAAACTTCCGCCGCCGCGCCGCACGGTGGGCCATTACGACTTCGAGGCCGCCTCGGAGGCGACCCGGGCTCTCCTTCGTGCCGAGGACCGGCCCGACGCGCTGTTCTGCGCCAACGACCACATGGCGCTCGCCGCCATCAACGTGGCCCGCGCGGAGTTCGGGCTGGAGGTCGGGCGGGACCTCTCGATCGTCGGCTTCGACGACGCAGGCCCTGCCGCTTGGCCGCTATTCGGCCTCACCACCTACGTGCAACCGGTCGACGCGATGGTGGAGGAGGTTGTCACGATCGTGCGCCGCCGCCTCGCCGATCCCGGCATGTCGGCCGAGCGACGGGTGGTGCCGGGCTGGCTCGCCGTTCGCGGATCGGCACGGCGCCCGACGCACGGCCTCGCCGCCCGGGACGGCATCGAAGTCTGGTCGCCGCGTGCCGGAAACTGACCGGCAGGTTTGACAAGAGCGCCATTGCATAGGCATGCACCGAGAATACGGGGAGGGAAAGAGACGATGGCCCAGTGGCTGAAGCGCGGCCTTGATACGACCGCCGCGAAGGGTGCCGACCGCCAAGTGCGCGATACGGTGGAGGCCATCCTCGCCGACATTGAGGCGCGGGGTGACGCGGCCGTCCGGGAACTCTCCGTCCGCTTCGATGGCTGGGACCGCGAGGACTACCGCCTGACACCGGCGGAGATCCAGGACTGCCTGGATCAGCTGACCGAGCGCGACATCCGCGACATCGAGTTCGCCCAAGCCCAGGTCCGAAACTTCGCGCAGCACCAGCGCGATGCGTTGCGGGACATTGAGGTAGAGACGCTGCCCGGCGTGGTGCTGGGCCACCGCAACATCCCGGTGAACGCCGCGGGCTGCTATGTGCCGGGCGGTAAGTATCCCCTGCTCGCCTCCGCCCACATGTCCGTCATCACTGCCAAGGTCGCGGGCGTGCCGCGCGTGGTGACCTGCGCGCCGCCCTTCCAGGGCCGCCCGGCGCCCGCCATCGTCGCCGCGCAGCACATGGCGGGGGCGGACGAGATCCTCTGCCTCGGCGGCATCCAGGCCGTCGCCGCCATGGCGCTCGGCACGGGTTCCATCCAGCCCGTGGACATGCTCGTCGGCCCGGGTAACGCCTTCGTGGCAGAGGCCAAGCGGCAGCTCTTCGGGCGCGTGGGCATCGACCTCTTCGCAGGCCCGACCGAGACGCTGGTCATCGCCGACGAGAGCGTAGACGGCGAGATGTGCGCGACGGACCTCCTCGGCCAGGCTGAGCACGGCCCCGACTCCCCGGCCATCCTCCTGACGAATAGCGAGGCCCTGGCGCGCGACACGATGCGCGAGATCGAGCGCCTGCTCACGATCCTGCCGACGGCCACCATCGCCGGCCGCGCCTGGGAGAGCCATGGCGAGGTGATCGTAGCGGAGGACGAGGCAGAGATGATCCGCATCGCCGACGAGATCGCCTCCGAGCACGTGCAGGTCATGACCCGGAACCCGGACGTCTTCCTGCGCGGCATGAAGAATTACGGCGCGCTGTTCCTCGGCTCCCGCACCAATGTCGCCTACGGCGACAAGGCGATCGGCACGAACCATACCCTGCCGACGAGGAAGGCCGCGCGCTACACGGGCGGGCTCTGGGTCGGCAAGTTTTTGAAGACCTGCACCTACCAGCGCGTGCTGACGGATGAGGCCTCCGTCCTGGTCGGTTCCTATACCTCCCGCCTTTGCGCGCTGGAGGGCTTCACGGGCCACGGCGAGCAGGCGAACCTGCGGGTGCGCCGCTACGGCGGCCGCAACGTCCCGTACGGCGCAGCGGTGGAGGAGCGGGAGTGACTGGCGCGGCGTCGGCTCCCCTTCCCCGCCTTCCGTCGTCGCGGCTCGACGGGAGGCGGGCGCTCGTCACCGGGGCCGGGCGGGGCATCGGCCTCGCCGCCGCAGCCGCCCTGGCGCAGGCCGGGGCGGCTGTGACCCTAGTGGCGCGCACGGGCGACGAGATCGAGGCCGCGGCGGCGGCCATCCGGGCCGACAGCGGCCACGCGGAGGCGCTCTGCCTAGATGTTTCCGAACCGCACGCCGTCGCGGCCGCGCTGGCGGCCGTGGCTCCCTACGACATCCTCGTCAACAACGCCGGCACCAACCGCCCGGCGCCCTTCACGGAGGTGACGGTCGAAGATTTCGACGCGGTCGCTTCCCTCAACCTCCGCGCCGCCTTCTTTGTGGCCCAGGCCGTCGCCCGCGGTCTCGTCGCGGCCAAGCGCGGGGGAACCATCATCCAAATGTCCTCCCAGATGGGTCATGTCGGCGGCGCGTCCCGCACCGTCTACTGTGCCACGAAGCACGGGCTTGAAGGCATGACGAAGGCGATGGCCATCGACCTCGCCCCGCACGGCATCCGCGTGAACACCATCGGCCCGACCTTCGTCGAGACGCCAATGACCCGCCCCTTCCTGGCGCGACCGGAGTTCCGGCAGGCCGTGCTGTCGAAGATCAAGCTCGGCCGGGTCGGGCAGGTGGAGGACATCATGGGCGCGGTGGTCTTCCTCGCCTCCGACGCGGCGGCGCTGGTCACCGGCACCTCATTGCTCGTGGACGGGGGGTGGACGGCGGACTGAGCCGCCGCCCCGTCCTCTCAGGCCGGCCGGATGCCCCAGAACTTCGTGAAGCCCTTCTGCAGCCCCTGGATGCCTCGCGTCGCGGTCTGCTGCTTGAACTGGCCGAGAGGGTAGTAGGGCACCTCCTCCATGCAGGCGAGCTGGATGTCGCGGCACACGGCCTGCCGCCCCGCCAGATCCGGTGCGTCGAACCAAGCGTTGTACAGTTCCTCCAGCCGCGCGCTCTCGTGCCAGCCAGCATAGCCCGCGGCGCCGTTGCCGCGCACGCCGACATGCGTAGCGGGGTTCAGGAGGTCCGTCCCGGTCCAGCTCGTCGCGAAGAGGCTCCAGCCGCCGGTCTCCACGGGACCGCGGTTATTGCGCCGCTGGAGCATGGTGCCCCAGTCCGTCGCGACGTAGTCCACGTTCATCCCGATCCGCCGAAGCATGTCCGCCGCTACGTCGCCCAGCGCCTTGATCGTCACGTAGTCAGTCGGCACTAGGAGCACGACCTTTTCGCCCTTGTAGCCGGCGGCCTCCAGGTCGCGCCGCACCACCGCGTCATCCTTTGGCTTTCGCAACGGATCGATCCCCGCCTCGTTCGCCATCGGCGAGCCCGGCGTGAAGAAGCCGGTCGGCACGTGGTAAGATGGCCGGTCGTCCCCGACGATCGCCTGCATGTAGGACGCTTGATCGATTGCCCCCATCACCGCGCGACGGATGGCCGGGTTGTTGAACGGGGCCTGCGTGGTGTTCGGCCGCAGCATCCCGATCGTGCCTGTCTCCTCCTGCACGCGCATCTCGATGCCGCGGCTGCGCGCGATCATCGGTTTAAGATCGTGCGCCACCTGCTCCCACCAGTCCTGCTCGCCGGCGACGAGCGCGCTCGCCGCGGTGGAGGCGTCGGGGATGGTGGTCCAGACGACGCGGTCGTAGTGAACGATCTTGGGCGCCGCAGTGCCGAGCGCCGGCCCGCTCTCCCGCGGCCTGTAGCGGTCGAACTTCGCGTATACGTTGCGGGATCCCTGCAGCCGCTCCTCCCCGACGTAGCGGAAGGGACCGCTGCCGATGATCTCCGTAATCTGCGTGCCGGGATCAGTCGCCGCGATCCGCGCCGGCATGATCGCCGGCATCATTGCTGTGCTCTTGGCCAGTGCGTCGGGCAGGAGGGTGAAGGGCTTCTTCAGGCGGAAGACGATCGTGCGGTCGTCAGGGGCAGAGAGCTCGTCCGTCACTCGAATCAGGGCGCCGCCGAAAGCGTCCCGCGCGCTCCAGCGGCGAAGGCTCGCCATGCAATCCCGCGCCAGCACCGGTGTGCCGTCGTGGAACAGCAGGCCTTCGCGGAGGCGGATGGTCCAGCGCTTCCCGCCATCCTCAACCGCATGGCCCTCGGCCATTTGCGGGTGTGCCACCTCGTTCTCGTCCAGCCCGTAAAGTGTGTCGAACACCATGTAGCCGTGGTTGCGAGTGACGTTCGCCGTGGTCCAGTGCGGGTCGAGGAAGGCGAGGTCGATTTGCGGAATGAACCGCAGCGTCCGCCCTCGCCCCTGAGCGAAGGCCGGCGCGGAGAGGGCCGCGCTACCCGCAGCAACTCCCTTCAGTAGTGAGCGACGACGCATCGGTCCCTCCTCGTGTCGCGCCGGATCAGCCCGCCGGCAAGGTCGTGTCCGACAGTGCAGCAAGGGCCGTGCCCCCATTGCAAGACGTCTTCTTCAGCCCACCGCCCCCCCGCGCGCGTGAAGTCGGGGCGTCAGGTCGATTTCGTCCAGCGGGAAGAAGGGTCGTGCCTTCACGAAGGGCAGCTCCGCCACGCGGTAGGACGTCATGCCCGGCGTATCCACCGTAACGCACTCGCCAATCGTCGCGTAGTTGAGGGTGAAGTGGTAGCCCGAGCGGGTGATCACGATCCCCATCCGCGCGGGATCAATCCCCATAGCGCGGTAGTAGCCGGGATCGAGGTAGGAATAAGGCTGGTCCGTCAGCACCACGTTCACGGCGCCAACCCGCAGGACGGCGTAGGGCCCGAGCGTGGCCCGGTAGCCCGCATCCGCCGGCCCGTCATACACGACCTGCGCGGAGGTCCCGGTGGAGACCACCTCGCCCGTCACTGTCAGCGGCGGTGCGACCGTCGAGTACCGCCCGCCCACCGTCACCGTGACCGTCGCTCCCACACCGGCCGCCCGGCAGACTTCCACCGCCTCCGCGTCGGCGATCGGCACGGCGGAAGCCGGCAGGTCGTCCCGCGCCAGCAGGGCGCGCAGCACGTAGGTCCCGTCGCCCGGGCTGCCGCCCGCCACCCGGTCTCCCTGGTCGCCCAGGATCAGCGGCCGGTCGGTCCCGCGGGCCGCTTTGTCCAGGTACTCGTCCAGCGGTGGGTAGATCCCGATCAGTTCCCGTCGTCGGTCCCACAGCTCCTGCGCCAGCCCAAGCGCCAGATCGTCGGGTGCCTCCCTGTTGTCGTAGGCCAGCACCCATTGCCCGAGGCCGCGCACGTCGAGGAATTGCTGAGCGTTGAAGATCGAGACGTCGTAGACCTGCCCGGCCTCCACCGCCGCTCGGGCGCGTGCGTGCAGCGACATCAACGGTTCCTCGTCCGTGCGGTCATTGCCTAGGGTCAGCATCGGCAGGTGCACCGCGGCCAGCGCCGGCCGGAGCCGCCCCTCCAGCATGTCTAACGCGGCGCGGAAGGCGCGCTGCCCCGTCCGGCCCTGGTCCCGGTGCGGATTGGTCAGGTAGCCCGCCAGCAGGTCGCAGCGAGACAGGATCCCCGGGGTGACATGGGCGTGCAGGTCGAAGCCGGCCGTCAACGGCACATCGTCGCCCACAATCCCCCGCAGCGCCGCCATCAGCTCGCCTTCGGGGTCCTCCAGGCTTGGCGTCAGCATGCCCCCGTGAAGAGGCAGCACGATCGCGTCGAAGCTTCCGCATCGCGCGGCATCACACATCAGGTCGCGCATCTCCACAAAGACGGCTTCCTCGACCGGCCCGCCGGACTGGGCACGGAAAATTGTCGGCACGAGGACCTCGACGCCCTCGGCCTCCGCCGCGTCCACGATGCCGCCGAGCACGGAGTTGCTGCCCCGTGCCGCCTCCACCGCCTCCGCCCCGGATCGGATGTTGAACCAGGACCGCCCCATCGGCACGGGGTTGAAGCTGTGGGATTCCTGCGCGATGCCGCCGGCCAGGATCCGCCTCTTCGCCATCGAAGGCCTCCGACTATCGCCGGAAGGACAGCCCGCCATGGCAAGTTCGCGCAAGCGCCGTGACCGGTGCGGAAAGAATAGTCACCGCCTTAGTAGGTTGGCGGGGTTATGGCGCTGACGATCTCGCTCACCCCCGGATCGACGTTCCGGAAGCGGTGCGGCTGCTGGCTGTCGAAGTAGTAGGCGTCGCCGGCCTGCAGGACCGCCGTTCGGTCCCCCACCGTCACCTCCACGGCCCCGCGTGTGACGATCCCCGCCTCCTCTGCTCGGTGCGCCACCCGCGCCTCCGTCGCGGCGCCCGGGGCGTAGCGCTCGGACAGCATGAGCATTCGCCGGTTCGGATAGTCCATCCCGACGAGACGGTAGGAAACCCTGTCAGGCCGCCCGATCTCTACCAGTTCCTCCGCCCGGTAGAAGGGACGGTTCGGTTGCCCACTTTCCAGTTCCGCGAAGAAGGATGACAGGGTCGTGCCGAGCGCGCCGAGGATGGCACCGAGCGTATCCACAGACGGGCTCATCCGCTCCCTCTCGATCAGCGAGATGGCCGAGTGGGACACGCCGGACCGGGCGGCCAGTTCCCGCAGGCCCAGGCCACGCCGCGTTCGAAGGGACCTCAGCTCCGCCCCGACCATCGCCATCGCCGCTCTCCCGCCGTAGCCAGAGTGTCGAGGATAATCGACACACCCCGCCTTGCCCACTTCCGGGTGCCGGGCCGGTGGGGCCACTCTCGCCTCCACGGCGGTTCGTTCCTCTGTCGCTCCGCCCCTCCCCGGAGGCTCAACATGCCCGCCCCAGATTCATCCGACGCCGGTCTCACCTTCATCAAGCCGGTCAGCCGCGACTCCTTTCGGGACAATGACGCACTAGGAGCCACCGTGAGGAGCGTGCTCGACGGTGTCCGCACCCGTGGCGACGCCGCCGTGCGGGAGTACGCGGCCGCCTTCGACAAGTCCGATCTCGACGCCTTCGAGGTCAGCCCGGATGAGCGCGCCGGGGCCGTGGCGCGACTGGATCCGGTGGCGCGCGAGGATTCCGAGTTCGCCATCGCACGCGTGAGGAATTTCGCCGCCGCCCAGCTCGGCACGATGCTCCCGTTGGAGGTGGAGCCCCTGCCGGGCCTCCATCTCGGCCACCGGATCATCCCAATCCAGCGCGTCGGCGCCTATGTCCCGGGCGGGCGTTATCCCCTGCTCTCCGCCCCGGTCATGACGATCGTTCCCGCCCGCGTCGCCGGTTGCGAGGAGGTGATTGCCTGCCTTCCCCCTGGCGCGCACCCGGACATGATCGCCGTCTGCCATCTCTCCGGCGCCGACCGGATCTTTCGCATCGGCGGTGCCCAGGCCATCGCCGCCATGGCCTTCGGCACGGAGAGCGTGCCGGCCGTGGACAAGATCTTCGGCCCTGGCAACGCCTACGTGAACGAGGCCAAGCGCCAAGTCTTCGGCAAGGTCGGCATCGACCAGCTCGCGGGCCCGAGCGAGATCTACGTCGTGGCGGACGAGACCGGCGACCCGGAGATGATCGCCACCGACCTCCTCGCCCAGGCCGAGCACGACGTGATGACGCGCGTCGGCCTCATCACCACCAGCCGCGCCCTCGCCGAGGCGACGGTCGCGGAGGTCGGGCGCCAGCTCGCCGACCTCCCCACCGCCGACGTCGCCGGCCCCGCTTGGCGCGATTACGGCGAGGTCGTTCTCTGCGCCAACGAGGCCGCGATGATCGCCTATTCCGACCGTATCGCCGCCGAGCACCTGCAGGTCCACACCGCCGACCCGCAGGCCACCGCCGCGCGCCTCCGCAACTACGGTTCCCTTTTCGTCGGCCCGCTTGCGAGCGTGGTTTATTCCGACAAGTGCTGCGGGACGAATCACACCCTGCCGACGCTCGGCGCCGGCCGCTACACGGGCGGCCTCTGGGTGGGTTCCTACCTGAAGGTCTGTACGCACCAGTGGCTGGACTCGCGCGGCGTCGCCGCCGTCGCGCCACCTGCCATCCGGCAAAGCGCGCGGGAAGGCCTGGAAGGCCACCGCCGCGCCGCGGCCTTTCGCACCGGCCACAATAGCGCTGGATCGGTGCAGGACGCCGGTGCGGCCACCCCGGCCTGATCCTCCCCGGAAGGCGCAGTCCCTAATGCCTCCTCCCCCCGCCCCGATGGCGGCCGCCGCCGGCCCTCCCCTCCGGAAGCGGCGCGGCCCCGTCCGGGCGACCTGGGGCCGGCAGGCAGCGGGACGGGCCGCCTACTCGCGCAGTCGCGCGATCTTCGCCCGGAGGTCATGGTACTCCGCGGCCGTCCCGGCAATCCATTCCGGCGGCAAGTCGATCCCCTCCCGCGCGAGGGCCCAGGCCAGTTCGGCCTCTCCGCCATCGACCGCCGTCGCGATCACTGGCGTCTGGTCCCCTTGTTTCCCCATAGCGCCTCCGACCACTGTCCCGCCTTGCCGCCCGGTGCCTGAGCGCGACGTGCGATGAGGCCCGAAGCCTATCCTCGCCCCGCTGCCATGGTCGAGGGCGCGCCCTCCCTCGCCGCTGCGGCGCGCGGGTTGCGCGACGGTACCCTCACCGCCGTCTCCCTCGCGCGGGACGCCCTGGCCCGGATCGCCGCGACCGAGCCCGTGATCCGCGCCTTCGTGCGCCTCGACCCCGCCGCCGCCCTCGCCCAGGCCGCGTGTGCAGACGGGGAGCTCGCAGGCGGCCTTGACCGCGGCCCCCTCCACGGCATCCCCACAGCGATCAAGGACATCTTCGACGTCGCTGGATGGCCCACGACCTGCAACTCCCGCACCCGGCCCGACACGCCTGCCGCAGAGGACGCAGAGGTCGTGGCCCGGCTGCGGGCGGGCGGCGCCGTCATCCTCGGCAAGCTCGAAACCTACGAGTTCGCCCTCGGAGGTCCGACGGAGGAGGCGCTCTTCCCTCCGGCCCGCAACCCCTGGGACCCGGGCCGCATCCCGGGCGGTTCCTCCTCCGGCTCGGGCGCGGCCGTGGCCGCGGGAATGATTCGAATGGCGCCGGGATCCTGCACTGCGGGGTCCATCCGCGGACCGGCCGCCTGGTGCGGCATCGTCGGGCTGAAGCCAACTCTCGGCCGCGTCTCCTGCCGAGGCGCCTTCCCCCTCGCGCCCACCCTCGACCATGTCGGCCCCCTGGCTCGCAGTGTGGAGGACGCCGCGATCGCCCTCGGCGTCATGGCCGGCCACGATCCCCGGGACCCTGCGAGCATCGATCGCTCCGTCCCCGACTACCGCGCCTGCCTGGACGAAGGCGTAGCGGGCCTGCGGATCGGGGTCCCACGGCACTTCTTCGCCACCTCCCCGCTCCTCGCCCCCGAGGCACGCGATGCCATCGAGGCAGCGATCGGTCACCTGCGCGCCGCCGGCGCGACGGTGACGGACGTGACCCTGCCGGACTATGACCTCTTCCTCGCCGTCAACCGCGTGATCATGACATCGGAAGCCCTGGCGATTCACGCACCAGCCCTGCGACGCGACCCGCGCGGCTTCGCGCCGATCACCGCACGGCGCTTCGCGGCCGGTGTCGCGATCAGCGCGGCAGACTACCTCGATGCGCTGCGCCTGCGTCGCAACCTGACGGTCGCGCTCGATAGGGTCATGGAGGACGCGGACCTCCTCCTCACCGCCATCTCGCTCGACATTGCCCCGGAGGCGGCGGCGGGCGCCGAACCCACCGCCTGGCCGTTGCAGGCCAGCCCTTTCAACGTCACGGGCCATCCCGCGATGAGCGTGCCGGCCGGCTTCGGCCGCGGCGGGATGCCCCTTGCCGTACAGATCGTCGGCCGCCCCTTTGACGAGGAGACGGTGCTCCGGGCCGGCCAGGTCTTGGAACATGCATTCGGCCGCAAACAAGCAGAAGAGAAAAACGAGGAGACCTCCGCATGACCACCCGCGTCGTCCATGCCGCCGCATTGGCGGCAGCCCTGCTCTCGGCACCAGCTACGGCACAGGAGCCCAGGAGCGTTCTGCGCGTCGTCCCGCAGGCCGACGTGGCCGTGACCGACCCCGTCTTCGGCACGGCCTGGATCTCGACCATCCACGGCACGATGGTCTGGGAATCCCTTTTCGCCTGGGATTCAAAAATGCAGCCGCAGCCGCAGATGGTCTCGGACTGGGGCGTATCGGAAGACGGGTTGCGCTGGTACTTCACCCTTCGCGAAGGCGTCCGCTTCCACGACGGCTCGTCCGTCACCACGACCGACGTCATCGCCTCCCTCCGCCGCTGGATGACCATCGACGCGACAGCCACCCGCATCGCCGCTGTCACTGCGGGGATGGACGCGGTGGACGACCGCACCTTCCAGTGGACGCTGCGGGAGCCCTTCCCAGCGATGGTCTCCGCCCTTGCCGCTGCGCCGTCGCGCTTCGCCGCGATCATGCGTGCCGCCGACATTCCGGAACGCGGCCGCCCCGCCACCACCCTCATCGGCTCCGGGCCCTTCCGCTTCAACGCCGCCGCCCGGGTCAGCGGCGACCGCGTGGTATACGACCGCAATCCTGACTACGTGCCCCGCGCCGAGCCGCCGGACGGTCTCGCCGGCGGCCGGGTGGTGAAAGTGGATCGCGTGGAGTTCCGCATCCTCCCGGATCCCGCCACCGCCGCCGCAGCCCTCCAGGCCGGCGAGGTGGACTTTATCGAGCGCCCTTCCCTCGACCTCCTCCCCGTCCTGTCGCGCAGCCGCGCCATCCGGGTGACGCGCCTGACCGACCTTGCGGGCCAGGCGATGCTGCGCCCTAACACCCTGCACCCGCCCTTCAACGACGTCCGCGCCCGCGCGGCGCTGGCCTATATTGTGGACCAAGCGGAGACGCTCGCCGCCGGCTACGGAGACGAGACCTACTGGAGCCGCTGCAACGCCTTCTTCGTCTGCGGCTCTCCCAACGGCACTGAGGCCGGAGCCGAGGGCTTCGGCCGAGACCTCGACCGCGCGCGCCAACTCCTGAACGAAGCCGGTTACCGCGGCGAGCGGATCGTTTTCCCAACCACGACCGAAATCCCTTTCTTCGGCCGCATGGCGGAGGTGACGGCCGCGGCGATGCGTCGGGCTGGTATGAACGTCGACTTGCAGTGGATGGACTGGCCGAGCGTTATCACCCGTACATCCAGCCAGGCCGCGCCGGCCCAGGGTGGGTGGAACATTTACGTCACCGGGGCGCCCGGCCCGCTGATGTGGAGCCCGATGACAAACATCGGCGTGAACACCGCCTGCGATCGCACCAACTTCGCCGGCTGGCCCTGCGACGAGGCAGCGGAGGCCCTGCGGCGCGAGTACATCAACGCCGCCGACGCCGACCGGCCAGCCTTGCTGGAACGCCTTCACCGGCGTCTCGCGGAGGTTCATCCCTACCGCCTACTCGGCCAGTCCTTCACGATGGTCGCCTACCGCACAAGCCTCTCGGGCGTGCTGCCCTCGCCCGTACCCGTGTTCTGGAACATCGAGAAGCGATGAGGGGTTGCCGATTACCATATTCCTGACGTTGCACCCGCACCACTCGGCGCGCCTCGAGCGCCGACTGCCAGTGCCGAAATTGACGATGGGCGAGAGCGCGACAGCGACTCGCTCGCCCCGACCCGATCGCGCTCGCCCGGCCGCCGCTGATACGGGCGCCGCCATGGGTTCGGGTAGGATGGCGGCTTCTCGGCCCTCCGTCTCAGAAGCGGTTAATCCGCCCCCGGCCAGACTTCCAGGAGATCGGCGCGACCCCAGCCTCAGCTGCCCCAGAGCCGGACGAGCCAGAGGCTCAGCGCTGGAAACAGCACGCAGAGCGCGAGGCGCAACAGGTCGGCCGCCAGGAAGGGAAGCACCCCGCGGTAGGTCCGCGCAATCGGCACGTCCTTCGCCAAGGACGAGATTACGAACACGTTGAGCCCAATGGGCGGGGCTGTGAGCCCGATGCCGACGACGATCAGCACGAGGATACCGAACCACAGCGCCACCGCCTCCCCGTCCATGCCGAAATCCAGCGCCGAGATGATTGGGAAGAAAATCGGCAGGGTCAGCAGAATCATGGCGAGCTCGTCCATCACCGCGCCGAGCAGGATGTAGGTCGCCAGTAGCGCGACGAGGACGCCGTAGGGCGGAAAGTTCTGCTCCACGATCCACTGGGCCAGCAGCTCCGGCGCCTGGGACAGGGCCAGGAACGCGTTGAAGATCTCCGCCCCTAGCAGGATCACAAAGATCATGGCCGTGGTCTCGGCGGTCGTCCGTAGGCTGGCGAGGACCTCGCGTAGGGGCAGCGTTCCGCGCACCATGCCAATCAGCAGCGTCGCCCCAACCCCGACTGAGGCGCTCTCCGTCGGCGTGAAGATGCCGCCATAGATGCCGCCGAGCACGGTAAGCGCCACGAGGAGGATGGGGGCCACCGCCCGGATGACCACCCACCGCTCCGTCGCTCCCACGCGCTGAAGCACGGGCGCGTAGTCCGGCCGCCGCTGCACCGTGAACGCGATCGCGACGAGGTAGAAGGCCACCGCTATAAGGCCGGGCAGCAGCGCGGCCATGAACAGCTTGGCGATGTTCTGCTCCGTCGCGATCCCGTACACCACCAGGATTACTGAGGGCGGGATGAGCACGCCGAGCGTGCCGCCGACGGCAATGGTCCCGGTAGCGAAGCCCGGCTCGTAGCCGTAGCGCCGTAGCTCGGGCAGGGCTGCCCGCCCTATCGTGGCGGTGGTGGCAACCGAGCTGCCGCAGATCGCCCCGAAGGCGGTGCAGGCGCCGATCACGCCCATGGCCATTCCGCCGCGCCGGTGCCCGACCAGGGCGTTCGCCGCCGCAAAGAGGTCGCGCGCCAGCCCGCCCCGCTCCGCCAGGCTGCCCATCAGAATGAATAGCGGGATGACGGAAAGCGTGTAGTTGGCGAAGAGGTGCCAGGGCGTCGTCTTGAGATAGCTGGCCAGCGGCGCCAGACCCACGATGTGCAGGTAGCCCGCTGCGCCCGTCAGGATCATAGCCAGCCCAATGGGTGCACGCAGTGCGATGAGCCCCAGCAGGGCGGCGAAGCCGATGGCGGCGGTGACGAACTCCTCTCCCATCACCCCTCCTTCCCCGCCGCGAGGCGCCAGGCACCGCGCAACGCCGCAAACCCCGTGATGAGTAGGCAGAGGGCACCGATGCCCACGGCCCACCAAGTGGGCAGGCCCACCATCATCGTCGTCGTCCCCGAAGCGAAGGTGTCGTAGGCACCCAGCGTCATGCGCTCGGCCAACACCAGCGCAACGGCGGCCCAGACGAGACTCCAGAAAGCATCGACCCCCTCCTGCCAGCGGCGCGGCAGGGCCGTGGTGAAGGTGTCGACCATAATATTGGAGCGCATCAGCGTGCCATAGGCCAGGAAGCCGAACACGCCGATGCCCGTACCCAGGGCCAGCAGCTCGAAGTCTCCCGTGATGGGCTGGCCGAGCAGCCAGCGGCGTAGGATGCTTGCCACGCAGAGTAGAGCGGCGAGGAGCATGACGATCCCGCCGGCATAGGCGAGGCCGGTAGCGAGGCGCGCGACGGTCCCGCTTTGCCGGGCGGGCTCGCTCATGACGCGCCCGCGTGCTTGGCTACCGCGGCCTTTGCCGCGGCGAGCAAGGCCGCCCCATCGACACCGCGCTCGCGCATCTGGCCCTGCCACGCGTCCGCCACCGGCGCCGTCGCCACGATCCAGCGCTGCTTCTCCTCCTCGGTGATCGCCATAATCTGGTTCCCGCGCCGGCGTGCCATCTCGGACACCGCGGCGGCCTGCTCGTCATAGGGCACGGCCGCCATGGCTGCCCCGGTCAGGCCGCTGTTTGCGTCCAACACGCGCCTCAGCTCCGCTGCTAGGCCCTCGTACTTCGCCTTGTTCATGGCAAGGACGTTGGTCGCCGAGTAGAGGGTGGGGCTGCCGGGGATGGCGGTGTGGTTGCGGACCAGCTCCTGCAGCTTGATGCTCGGCACCACCTCCCATGGTACCACCGCCCCGTCGAGCACGCGCTGGCTCAGCGCCTCAGGCACCTGCGGCACCGGCATCCCGATCGGGGCGGCACCGAGGGCGCGCAGCGCCTCGCCCGCCAGGCGCGTGGGAAAGCGCAGCTTGAGGCCGCGCAGATCCTCCATTGTTCGCACCGGCCGGTTGGCATGGATCAGCCCGCCGTCATGCGCCCAGACGCAGATCGGGTGGACCTCCCGCAGCTCCTCCGCCGCATGCTGCACGGAGTATTCCTGCGCCGCGCGCGCGTTCACCGCCGCCTTCTCATGTGCCACGAAGGGCAGCTCGAAGGCCTCCATGCGCGGGAAGCGGTTCGGCATGTAGCCGAACAGCGTCCAGACGATGTCGGCCACCCCGTCCCGCGCCTGATCATAGAGCTGAGGCGGCGCACCGCCGAGCTGCATGGAGGGGAAGATCTGGATGCGGAGTTTGCCGCCGGATTCCTGCTCCACCTTGCGCGCCCAGGGCTGCAGAAAGTAGCGGTGCACGTTGGACGCGGCGGGTAGGAAGTGATGCAGGCGAAGCGTCGCCTCCTGGGCCCCGGCGGGACCGGCGCGCAGAAGCGCGGGCGTGGCGAGAGTGGCCGGCAGGCCACGCAGCAGGGTGCGGCGAAGGGTCAACGGATGGTTCCTCCTTGCAGAACGTCATTGTTCTCGTTGTGTCCGGCCCGAGCCGATGGCGGCAGGCCGACATAGTACTCGGCGACCACGCGGCGCGCCGCCTCCGAATCATGGACAAAATCATAGATATCGGAAAGCTGCACCATCTGATTCCGGCGCGAAAAGCCGTCCATCTCCGGGAAGCGATGGGTGTTCCCGTGTCATTACATGGGGCGTGGCCGGGTAGAGGACGTCCACATCCTCGTCCCCGATTCCGAAAGCCGCCATCCCGTTTCCGGCCGGTTCCGCCCAGCCTGCCCAGCCACTGTCGCTGGACCGCGGACCGGAGTGAGCATCCGCTTAGAGACGGGCAAGTGGACGCACCAAGCCCTTTCGCCTTAGCCTCGAGCCATGAGTGACACCGACAACATTGCCGGGTCCCCGTCCCAGGCCCCGATCGCCGCCACCCACGACATGGGTGGCGCCTCGCGCTTTCGCTGCTCGGCTGTGGAGCGCGACGAGGCACCGCCAGATGATTTTGGCAAGCGCGTGGATGCTCTGCGTCAGCTCCTCGCCCAGAAGAAGCTAATGACGGTGGA
>JBHTFH010000048.1:0-27106 GCA_042666135.1 Roseomonas sp. GCM10028921
AGAGAGTTCATCCTCCTGCCAAGCGGCTTCGCTGCTGCTGGTCTTGTCCCGCACCCGTGACGCCTCCGTTATCCGGCAGCAGGGACAGAATCACAGCGGATTCAATCGAGGCAATAGGCATCCGCACGATGTGGGTAATCGTAAGACTCGCCGGATGGGTACGGTTCGTGCGCAGGGAGACTTCTCGGTCGCCTTGGTCGACGAGACAGTCCACCTCCTGCCGTCGCGCGTGCTGACCTGAGCGACAGGTCGTCACCGGCCCTCCGGAGGACGGCTCTTCTCAGCCCCGCGGCAAGCTGGGATACTCAATCTTACCCGCACAGGTGAGGTCAGGGCCCTGAACGTTAATGAGGATTACCTCGTCCGGTTCCATTCGGATTTCGATGAAGATCAACGAAGGCGCGTATTTGAAATATTGGGTGACGTGTTTTCCGTTGGCTCCATCGAGCCGGACGCTTTGCCCTTCGCAAGAGGTCACATTCACTGGGGTGTTGGGGATGGGCCAATGCCGAGGGGGAAGTGGCTGGTTGAGGCGTCTCCCGCCGCCCGCTTAACCAGAAAAAACATGCAAGCCTTGATCAGCCACCACACGGAACGCAGGAAGCTCAAGTCACCCCACGAGGGGGCAGACAGTGGGTGGGACGGGCGGGACAGTAGTGACGAAAACTTACTCATCATAACCGACCGGCGCCTTCTACCCGAGGCAATGGCAATTGCGTCTAAGCATGAGTGGGTCAGGCACCTTGCTTTTGCCGATTGGGGACCGGAGGACCCAAACTGGGAAGCGAACCCGCCGGACCGCATCCTCCCTCTGGACCACAACAGTGCTCCATATAGGGACACGATGAACGCGGTGGGCCGGGTTGAGGAACTGCTCCGTGGCTACAACGCACCAGACACATCGGAGAGGCCGGTACTGACCGCGTCGGAGAAGGACCGGCTGTACCACGAGGTGAAGGCCGGACGGACGTTGCTGGAGGGCGCCAACGTTCGGCTCAAAGCGGTTGCCAATGTGCTCCTCAATGCACTGAAATGGCTAATGGAGAAAATGCCGGACGCCGCAATCGGCATCGCCGCGTCTGCCGCATATGACCTGCTGAAAATCCTACTCTGGTCTTGATCTGATATGGTGCGCCCACTGTACGGAAACCGCGCCCTGATCGGATTCACCGATAGCAGACGAGCAGAATCAGCATAGTAACCACCACTCGGACCGTTTCGACGTTCGGCAGCCTCTCCAAGTCGTACCCATCCGCCGAGTGGTTCTGTCAGCGCTCGCGCCACGGCTGCCCGCAATGGCGAGCTGGGTCAGGCGTGGGAAGGCTCCAGACGGGTTGATGGACGGCTGGGGGCTCGATGAGATGGAGTGCGTGGACTGCGGTTCGGCCAAGGCGACTGAGCGGCGGGACCGTACGGTCCAGGGGTTACCGGCGCTTTCGGTGCCGCAGTTGCGGCCGAGGGTTCAATGAGCGCAGCTCCGGAGTGCTGAACAGGGCCCAGTACCCCAGCGACGTCATCTCTCTCGTGGTGCTATGGCGCTTGCGCTACCGCCTCACCCTCCGCGACCTCGCCGAGATGTTCCTCCTCCGCGGCATCGTGTTCAGCCATGAGGCGGTCCGCGACTGGGAAGCCAAGCTCGCACCGGCGCTGTCGAGTCAACTGCGCCAGCGACGGCGTGGGAAAGGCGGCGCTGGCCGTCGTTCCTGGCACGTTGACGAGACTTATCTGAAGGTCCGAGGACGCTGGTGCTACCCTCCATCCCAGGCTCCCAGCCGCCTCCATCCTGCTAGGAGTCTGTCCACCCCGTCCCAACCCTGCCAGTCCGGGCATCCCTGGCGCGAGGGCTGACAGAGCCACGCAACACGGCCTGAGGACAGCAACCTTGTCTGCCTCGGGCGTCACCAGACCCTCCGTGCATTGATGCAGCAGCTCAGACCCGCGCTTTCGTCCTTGACTAACCCATCCGGTTGGGTTATCCGGTTGCATGGTCACTGTGCTGCGTGCCCACGGTCTGCGCGTGGTCATCTATGTCAACGATCACGAGCCGGCACACGTCCATGTCTTCGGTGACGGTGAGGCCAAGATCAATCTGCTCGGGTCCGGTGGTTTGCCGGAGCTGATCTGGGCCGACCGTATGAGCCGCAGTGAGGTACGCCGCGCAATGCACATCGTGGTCGAGCAGAGGGCTGCTCTGCTTGCTCATTGGGAGAGGATCCATGGCTGAGTTGACCGACGCCCAGATCGATGCGGCCCTGGCCCGGGGTGCGGCCGCTCGTCACGCTGAACCACGGGCCGTCACCGCGCGCTACGAGCAGCAACTCGGCCGAGTGGTGGTCGAATTGACTAATGGCTGCACCTTCGCCTTCCCGCCAAGTTTGGGACAGGGCCTGGAGAGCGCGACCGACGACCAGCTCGCGCAGGTGGAAGTCCTCGGGACCGGTTCAGGCCTGCATTGGGAGGCGCTGGACGTTGATCTTTCCCTTCCGGGTCTCCTGGCAGGCCTGTTCGGTACCAGAGCCTACCTGGCCCACCGTGCCGGGCGGACGACGTCACCGGCGAAGGCCGCTGCGGCGCGCGCGAACGGGTCCAAGGGAGGACGCCCCCGCAAGTCCGCATAGGGACCGCGGGCATTGGCAAGTTGAGGGGCGTTGTTCGGAATGACCGAGCCGGCGCAGTCTGACGGGATGACGTCAGACCCCGCCACCTATCCTGGATACCGCTTCCCGGCGGAGATCATCAGCCACGCGGTCTGGCTGTATCACGTGTTCAGCCTGAGCCTGCGGGATGTGGAACTGATCCTGGCGGAGCGCGGCATCACCGTCACGCACGAGAGCATCCGGAACTGGTGCCGCAAGTTCGGTTCGGATTTCGCAGCCAAGCTGCGGCGCCGCCGGCCGAAGCCGGGCGACACCTGGCACCTCGATGAGGTGTTTCTGCGCATCAATGGCGTGCTGCATTACCTCTGGCGGGCGGTGGACCAGCATGGCGTGGTGCTGGACATCCTCGTTCAGGACCGGCGGAACGGGAGTGCGGCCAAGCGGTTCTTTAAGCGGCTGCTCTCCGGCCCGAAGTACAAGCCGCGCCGGCTGGTCACTGACGGGCTGAAGAGCTACGGCGTGGCCCAACGCGAACTCCTTCCCGAGGTCCGGCATCGCAGCAGCCGCTACCTGAACAACAGGGCAGAGAACTCGCACCGGCCCACCCGGCGGCGGGAGCGGCAGATGCAGCGGTTCAAGTCGGCTGGGCAGGCTCAGCGGTTCCTCGCGGCACACAGCATGATCTACGGCCATTTCCGTCCTCGCCGGCACCTGATGACGGCCAGCGGGTACCGGCGCGCCCGCAGCAAGGCCTTCGGGACCTGGCGGCAGGAAACCTGCGTCCAAGCGGCATCATGAACCTGCCGCACCCTCAGTCACGCGACCGAACGCGTCTGCTCGTCGAACAACTTGCCGATGCCCCCAGGGTAGGTGGCGGGCTCGACTGTCATCCCGCCAGCTTGCCCCACCCTGATCGTTCCGGCCACCGCTCCTCAACTTAACAATGCCACCACGGTCGTGCGGACGACTACGCCAAAAGAGGCGGGCGCCGTGCAGCCCAGGTCGTAGCGCGCTCATAAGCGAGCGCCAAACGCAAAACCGCCAGTTCCCCGTGGTTCCGACCCACGAGTTGCATCCCCATCGGAAGCCCACGGGAGTCGAAGCCGACCGGGACGCTTACGGCGGGGCATCCCGACATGGTCACAGGAATTACCACCTCCATCCAGCGGTGATAGGTGTCCATGTTCCGCCCCCCAACCTCCTTGGGCCAGTGTGTGTCTGCGTCGAAGGGGAAAACCTGGGCGCTCGGCAGGGCGAGGTAGTCGTAACGGGTGAGGAGGGCCTCTACCGCGCGGTACCAGGCACTGCGCGTCGCCGAGGCGTTGTACAGATCGAAAGCTGAGTGGCGCATTCCTTGTTCCACTTCCCACTGTGCCTCCGGTTTCATGAGGCGGCGCTTCTCGGGATCATTGTAAAGCGAGGCAAGGCCCCCTCCGGTCAGACCTTGACGAAGCACCAGCCAACTCTGCCAGACGCGTTCCGGTGCGAAGTCGGGACGCGCCTCTTCGACTGTGCATCCCAAGTCCTCAAAAACTTTGAGACCTTGCCGGCAAAGGTCGAGCACACCCGGCTCCATGGGCAAGTAGCCACTGAAATCGCCAACCCAGGCGATTTTCAGGCCGCGGACATCGCTTGATATCGGGCGAGCAAAGACTGAGGGATCCTGTTCGATGGACAGCGGCGCTCCAGCGTCTGGACCTGCCATGACCGAGAGCAGCATCGCCAGATCCTCAACGCGCCGCGCCATCGGCCCGCTGACACCCTGCTGGCCGAGATATAGCTCGCCGCCCGTTGACGGTACCCGGCCGAATGAGGGACGAAAGCCCAACACGTTGTTGAAGGCCGCCGGATTTCGCAGTGAACCCGCGTGATCACTGCCATCTGCTACGGGAAGCATGCGCAGCGCCAATGCGGCTCCAGCCCCACCGCTGCTACCTCCTGCGGTGCGCGACTGGTCGTAGGCGTTCCGAGTGACGCCATATACCGGGTTGTAGCTCTGCGAGCCGAGGCCGAATTCCGGGCTGTTGGTTTTCCCGATGATGATTGCGCCAGCGTCCCTCATGCGTTTGACGAACACCGCGTCAGACTGGGCGATCCGGTCCTTGAACAGCGGAGAACCGCTGGTCCAACGAATGCCCGCAGCCGGGGTAAGATCCTTGATTGCCTGCGGAAAGCCGTGCAGTGGGCCGAGATAGCGGCCTCGCGCCAGCTGCTCGTCGCGCTCGCGCGCCTCACGCAGGATAGCATCGCGCTCCCTCAGCGCGACGATCGCATTCACCTGAGGGTTCACGCGATCGATGTGATCGAGATAAGCGGTCATGACCTCGACACAGGAGACGCGCTTTGCCCGGATTGCGGCGGCGAGCTCCGCTGCGTCCAGCATCACCAAGTCTGGTGCGGCAGAGGGTCGAATAAGGGGCTGTGGGTGGGTTTGCGCCTGGGCTTTGGTGCGACCGCTGAGTCCGGCAACGCCAGTCGTGACCGCCGCAGTGGCAAGGCTCGCGACAGACAGAAGCCCACGTCGCCCGACGGGCGCCAAATCGCGCCCACTACCTGAGCCATCTTGCATCTACTCGTTCCTCCGGCCTCGCCTTGGAGGTCGTATTCCTCGGTCGTCCAAGGCTTTACCGGGCTGAGGCTAGGCCTCGCAGCTCAGGACCTTCAACCACAATGTACCGTCAGGCCCGCCGTCTGGGTCATCTGACCTGGTCTTCGTGCCTCTCCTCCATCTCTGCCCAGATCGGACTCGACTTGCCTCGGAAAGGGACCGTGGTGCATGGATTGGATCTGAGGCCGAGGTAGGGTGGGATGGGGCTGGGGTGCCCCGATGACCGACAGGGACACCGCGCTTGCCCTTCAAAATGAACAAGGATCGGCGCCATAGGATCCCGCGGCAGCGGCATCGGGTCACGAACTGGCCCGCCTATGAGGCGGGCCTTCGCGCTCGTGGCAGCCTGACGGTGTGGTTCACCGAGGACGCCATTGAGGGCTGGCGGGCAGCGCCTCGGACCACCCGCGGCGGGCAGCCATCCTATTCGGACCTGGCGATCGCGACGGCGCTGACCTTGCGTGCCGTGTTCCATCTGGCGATGCGCCAGACAGAGGGCTTGATTGCCTCGATCCTGCAGTTGCTGGGCATCGATCTTGCCGTGCCCGACCACACGACCTTGAGCCGGCGTGCGGAAACGCTCGAGGTGCCGCAGCCCCGCGGCGGGCAAGCGCCCGTGCACTTGCTGGTGGACAGCACGGGGTTGAAGCTCTGCGGTCCCGGCGAGTGGTTGACGGGCAAGCATGGGCACAGTCAGGTTGGCCGGCCACCAGCTTGCCCGATCGGCCCACCACCAGGTAGTCGGGTGGGATGACTGCTCCCGCCGCCTGCCCCAGCTTTGCCGGGTATCGCTTCCCGGCCGAGGTCATCAGCCAAGCGGTGTGGCTTTACTTTCGCTACCCACTCATACCAACCGCCTTGACTACTGACTCGGATGTGATCCCGCCAGTGCGGGGGTTGTGATTCGTTTCTCCTGATGACTGGTTTGGGAAGTTGGGATGGCGTTGGCGATCACGCGGCAGGATCTTTCGGCGTCCGAACTCCGGAAGTCAGCGGCGCGGAGCCGTGATGCGAATGCAGCGCGCCGGATGCTGGCGATCGCGTTGGTGCTGGAGGGGGCCTCGCGTGAGGAGGCAGCCGAGAACTGCGGCATGGACCGGCAGACGCTGCGCGACTGGGTGCACCGCTACAACGCGGAGGGGCTTGCCGGGCTGGTGAACCGCCGTGCTCCGGGCCCGGCGCCACGGCTCTCAAGTGAGCAGGAGGTCTTGGTGGCCCGCTGGGTTGAGGAAGGACCGGACCTGGAGCGGGACGGGGTCGTGCGCTGGCGCTGTCGTGACCTGCAGGAGCGGATCAGGAGCGAGTTCCGGGTCGGCCTGCACGAGCGCACGGTCGGCAAGCTGCTAACCAAGCTGCGCTTTCGTCGCCTTTCCGTGCGACCGCAGCACCCGCAGAGCGACCCCGCCGCGCAGGCGGCTTTTAAGGGGGCTTCACTGATCGGGTGAAGGACGTTGTCCGCGAGGTCGCACCGGGCACCCCGATCGAAGTTTGGTTCATGGACGGTTGGACGCATGCGTCCAACCGTGTGGGTCAGCAGGGCACACTGACACGGATCTGGGCCAAGCGGGGCACACAGCCACGTGCCGTGCGCGACCACCGCTACACCTGGGCCTGAATCTTCGGCGCAGTCTGCCCTGAGCGCGCTGTTGGCGCAGCCGTCGTGCTGCCCGAGGTCAACGTGGAGGCCATGAACATCCACATGGCCGAGATCAGCCGCTGCGTCACAAAGGACGCGCATGCCGTTCTCGTGCTCGACGGCGCGGGCTGGCACACCTCACCCAGATTGAGCTTACCCGAAAACATCAGCTTGCTGCCGCTGCCGCGCTACGCACCCGAGTTGAACCCAGTGGAGAACGTCTGGGAGTACCTGCGCCAGAACCTGCTCAGCCATCGCGTGTGGGACAGCTACGACGCCATCGTCGATGCCTGCTGCCACGCTTGGTCCAACCTGATGAGCACGCCAGAGCAAATCACATCCATCACGCGCCGCTCCTGGACGCAGGTCAAACTCTGAGGCGGTTGGTATCAGCTTGCGGATGGTGGAGGAAATGCTGGCCTTCCGCGGCATCCTGGTCAGCCACGAGACATTGCGGCAATGGGGCCGCAAGTTCGGCCAGATCTTCGCCAACGGGATCCAGCGCCGGCTCCCTCGAGCGGGTGACAAGTGGCACCTGGATGAGGTTGTCCTCAAGATCAACGGTGCGACGCACTGGCTATGGCGCGCCGTCGACCAAGCTGGGATGGTGCTCGACGTGCTGGTGCAGAGCCGACGGGACAAGCAAGCTGCCAAGCGGCTAATCAGGAAGCTGCTGAAGCGTCAGACACGGCCACCACGTGTCATGATCACCGACAAGCTGGCAAGCTACGGCGCCGCGAAGAAGGAGGTGATGCCCTCCGTCGAGCACCGGCAGTACAAAGGGCTGAACAACAGGGCGGAGAACTCCCATCAGCCGACGCGACGACGAGAGCGGCAGATGAAGCGGTTCAAATCAGCAGGCCAAGCGCAACGCTTCCTCTCCGCTCACGACGGGATCAACAACCTCTTTCATCTTCGCCGCAACCATGTCGCCGCCAGCGACTACCGTGCTGCAAGGGCGCGGGCGTTTGAGGTATGGTCCGACATCAGCGGGGTCGCCGCGCAGGCCTGATCACCTTTGTTTCCGCTGCACATCATTCAGCCTTGTTGACTTGAGATCGGCAAGTTGACGATGCCCGGCCACGACCTTCACCGGGAGCCGCCCTGTGGCGGCGACGGCAGCTGCCAGACGGGCTTTTTTTCTAGGCCAGCAAAGTTGGCTGGCAGGCGGCTTGCTCCAGTTCGGCCAGGTAAGCGAGCGGGTTGCGACGGAACCGGGTTCGGAGTGTCCGCGCGTGGCGGCGTTGTTCGAGGCGGCGGCGGAGTTCGTGCCAGCGCTGGTGACTGACGCGGCCGAGGTCGCGTGCGGCGGGTGGGTGTCGCCGCGTCGCGATGGCGGCGATCAGGCGCACCTCGCCGCGCAGCACGACCGCCGGCGAGGCCGCCTTGCGTCCGGTGGCGCGCCGCTCGTGGTAGCGCTGGGATCCGAACAGGTGCTCAAGGTCGTTGTTGGTCCTGGGCAGGCCTGGCACGCCGTAGCAGTGGAACAGCCCGGGGCGGTAGCTGCGGGCCACCTTGGCGAAGTGCTCGATGGCGGGAGAGAGTGCGCCAGCCCTGTCGCGGTGGCGCAGCATGGCGCTGATCAGGCCATCGAACCGGCGCCGGACGAGCGCGGCACTCTCATCGCCCCTGTTGCCCAGGATCCTTGCCGCCGCGTGCACCCAGGCATAGGCGCACTCCACCTCCGGCCAGAGCGGGGCGGTGCCTTCCAGGCCGCGGCCGATCAGCTGTCGGAGCCGCGCGAGCGGCGCAAGCGAGCCCCCTTTTCCAGCACCCGGTCCAGGCTGTCCGCCACCGCCTCCAACCGCCCCTTGAGCTTCAGGCCAGGGGCGGCGAGCGGTGTGCGGCCGTCGTCCGTGATGGCGCTGCGTACGGCCGCGCAGTAGCCCAGCGCCACCTCCGAGCCGACGTCCTGGCCTCCCTCCACCGAGCGCTCGATCCGGCGCACCCCGCGCACCCCCTTGTTGAGTTCCTTCTTGGCGTGCCGGTCCGCCTCGTAGACCGGGTTCGCCGCCTCGCGCAGGAAGTGGAACTGACAGAGCTGGTGCGGCACCCCGGGCAGCGCCCTGGCCACGGCGCGCCGGATCGAGGTTTGCCCGTCGCTGATCACCCCCTCCACCGGCACCCCGATCGCCTGCGCCACCTCAGCCAGCAAGGGCGCCAGGTCCTCGGCCGTGCCCGACAACAGGCTGCGCGCCAGCAGCACCTCGCCCGAGAGGCACTCGCGCACCACCCAGAGCACCTCATGGCCCACGTCCGGCTGCATGCCGTCCAGCGCCAGGATCGCCCGCCCTTGCCTGGCCAGTACCCGACGCAGCCGCCGGGCATCGGTCAGCGAGGTGGCCAGCAGCTCGTCATAGCGGTCCAGCAGGTTGGTCACGCTCCGCTCGGCGATCTCCACCCCACGTCCAAGCAGAGCGGCATGGATCTCCGGCACGCTGCGGTGATCCCGGTGACGCAGCACCCCCACCAGCGCCACCACGTCCAAGCCGAACTCATGCTGGGGCAGCGCCATCGCGCCCTCCGCCTCGGGGCGGTACGCCACACGATGACGCGCACAGCCCTCGCGCTCGCAGCGGCGGATCTTCAGCCGCAGCCGTACCGGCCCCGACAGCGTCACCAGCGTTCGGCGGTTCTCGTAGCGCAGTCGCATGTGCCCGCCACAGCCCGGGCAATCCTGCCGCAGGGGAACCAGCACCCGCTCCCGTGCGGGCTGCGCCCGCCCCAACAGCCTGGC
Source organism: Roseomonas sp. GCM10028921 (assembly GCA_042666135.1). Taxonomy (GTDB): domain Bacteria; phylum Pseudomonadota; class Alphaproteobacteria; order Acetobacterales; family Acetobacteraceae; genus Roseomonas. The sequence continues at coordinate 9,579 of JBHTFH010000048.1, forward strand.
CATCCCGCGCCTCCAGAGCTCGTCAAAAGACCGCTCCTTCAACGCTCCACAACAGCCAACTTTGCTGGCCTAGTTTTTTTCCCGGGCGGCGGTCAGCGCCTCGCGAAGCACCTCGACCTCCATGGTCTTGCGGCCAAGCAGGCGCTCGAGGTCGCGGATGCGGCTCTCCAACTCGCGCACCTTGCTGGCCGCGACCACGTCGTCGTCGGCCTGGATCGCGGCTCTGCCGCCCTCGCTCATGCGCCGCCTCCACCCGAACAGCAGGCTGGGCGAGATGCCATGCAGCCGGGCGACCGCCGAGACCGCCATGCCCGCCGCCATGGTCTCCTCGACCAGCCGGAGCTTCTGCTCGGCACTGTAGGGGCGTCGGCGCTCGCGGCCGGTGATAATTTCAACGCGTGTCGGGTCGTTCGGCATAGGCGTATGCCCAGGCGTAAGCCTAGGCCCTCGGGGCTATGCCCGGTGTCCGGTCGAAATGGGGGCCACTCCAGCTTCTTCGAAAGCTGCTGAAGCGGCAGATGCAGCCACCACGGGTCATGATCACCGACAAGCTGGCAAGCTACGGCGCCGCCAAGAACGAGGTGATGCCCTCCATCGAGCACCGGCAGCACAAGGGGCTGAACAACAGGGCGGAGAACTTCCATCAGCCGACGCGACGACGGGAACGAGGGATGAAGCGCTTCGAATCAGCAGGCCAAGCGCAACGCTTCCTCTCTGCTCATGACGGGACCACCTCAGTAGAGCCACACCGCTTGGCTGATGATCTCGGCCGGGAAGCGATAACCGGCGAAGCTGGGGCAGGCGGCGGGGGAGGTCATCCCACCCGCCTACCCGGGGGTGAGCCGCTCGGGCAAGCTAGCGGCCGGCCAAGTTGACGGTGCCGCTGGCGGGCTCGGTCGACATCCGGCCAGCCTGGCTCAGCCCCCTCATTCCGGCTAGCGCTCAACGACGTGACAATGTCCCCTTGACCGCTACAGGAGCTTCAACGCCGGCCTCAACCGTTACAGCAACCGTCACGGCACTACGTGGGCCGCCGAACGGGTCGCCCCGCATCACCTCGATCCTTGCCGTCCCGGGCATGCGGGCCAGAAACGCCACTGCAGCAGGCCCGCCGGTTGCGGCGAGCACCTGGCCATCCGGGGCCAGTGCGGCCGCGCCGAAGCTGCCGAGCGCCTGCAACGTCTCGGCACCCTCCAGCACGCGGCCGCCTGTAGCACGAACCAAAAGCAGGTCGCCGACCTGCAGCATGACCGCGGGCGGGAGGTCTTTTATGGAGACAACGTCGATCAGCCGGCCCATACGTCAAGTAACGCTTACCAGGCGGTCTGGTGCCGCCCGGCAGGCGCCCGGATCAGACGAAGTGCCGCTCATCCGGTAGCGGATCGTTTTTCGGATCCCAGTCGCCGAAGTTGGTAACCGTCAGTGCAGGCTCCACAGCCGTTTCCTCCAGCCCGCGCTCATCATGCCCACTTGGCGCAGCAGACGGGGTGGAACCTGCCTTTGGGTAGATCCGCGCGCAGAAGGCGGCATCGGAGGCATTGATGTCCATCCCGCCCCGGATTGGCTGGCGGTTCTTCGTGATCTCCGCCGGTAGCTGGTAGCACATGCTGCTGTCCTGGTCCGGCGGTGTGCCCATGATGGAGCGTTGGTCCAGCGCCGTCAGCACCTGCTGGTCCACGGTGCGCCTGTCCCACCCCTGCGTCCGCAGAAAGAAGTCATAGGCCCGCTGCCGGTCGATTTGCGCGACCAACTCCCGTCGCATGTGCTCGTGCGGGAAGCCCAGAGTATGCCCCGCCTCGTGCCGGATGACCCGGGCATACTCACTGTCCGGCGTATTGAGGGTGAAGCCCTCGAGGTTCATGGTCTGCTGGTCCCTCGGGATCATCAGGATGTCAGTGCCGAGATAGGACCAGTAGCCGCCGCCCCCGCGCGAGATGCGGACGTCGCCGATCCCGCGCGTCTCGGTGAAGGAGATGCCGCCGCCTCTTCGGCTCCAGGCATTCAAGTGGTGGATAATCTTGTCACGCAGCGCCTGGCTGCCGCCATCCATGAAGCTGACGGTCAGCTGCCGCGGCTTTGGTCCCCAGTATTTGGAGGTGAGGACAGCAATGCGCTGCGGGGTCATCACATCGCCGTTGAGGCCGAACGCTGCCATAGCCCCGAGCAACGGTTGGTTCACCGGATTGATGCGCACCGCAGTCCTCGCCGCCTGCTCCACCAGCCGGAGCGGCAGCTGCTTCGGCGTACAGCCGAGCTGGGCGCTCCGCGCCGCCACTTCGTCCGCAGCGCCGGGAGAGTGGTCGTCGTTGTCGTCACGGTGACGATGGTGAGCATGCCCGTCGGCCGCCTCGCCGGCGAGCCTGGCGATTTCCCGCAGCACGGTGCGGAGCTGGGCGTCACTGCTGCTCATCTGCTGTCATCCTTATGCCGTCTGGCGCGGTTCCCGGGGCCTTGCCCGGTTTCGTCGCCGGCGGCGTTCCGCCGGTGCAGTTCCCGCAGCGACGCCTGCCGCAGTCGTAGGCGCCCGCCGCGTGCTTCGATCCCAGCCTTGCCGGTCCGGGCCAAGTCGCGCTGCGCGGCAGCGCGCACCGGGTCCGTCACGCTCTTGCGGATCACGTAGCGGACGCGCCCATCCGCCCCGATGACGGCGGTAGCGCCGCCCAGGAATTCCACGGGCGGGCCGGCGGGCATGGACAGCCACCGGCGTTGCACGATCTCTGCCACCTGGTCGAAGGCGACCGACTTGTCCGGGCCAATACGGCGAAGCGAGCGGACAGAGCAGACCTCGGCCGGATCGACCGCGTCACCCTGCAGGTCCGGGTCGCCGGGAAGAGCGCAGCCGAACTCGCGCGCGATCCGCGGCCGCATGACGTAGGCGCCGAGCGCTTCCGCCTGCCGCCGCAACTCCACCGCATCCGCAGCCCGGCCAGGATCGCCGGCGAAGCGCAGGCGGGCGAAGTGCAACTGCTCAATCGCTGGCAGGTCGAGCTGGGGCTTGCACCAGAGCAGTGAGGCCTCCGACAGGCTCGGCACATCGTCCGGGTAGATGCCGCGGCGCGCGAAGGCGTCAATTAGTGCTTCCCGATAGGCCAGCGGGTCATCCGGCACCAGGTCGTGATCCGCCGTGATCATGGCCCGAAGGTATTCGCCAAAGCGGAGGTCTATGGGCGGGCAGTAGTCCACCGCGCGGATACAGATTGAGAGGAATTGCTGCGCCAGGTCTCTGGCCTGGTTCGCCAGTATTTCCACTAGTTCGGAATCCGGGCTGCCCTGCGGTGCATGCCGCGCGAGGCGGCGATAGCGCGCGGACTTACGTGAGAAAACGGTATTGAACGCCTCGAACACCGCGGAAACGAGCACGGTGCCTAGGCCATGCGGCTCCTCCCCCGCCCCCCGGTAGAGCCGCAGCCTGCCGCCGGCCGCGTCCTCGGCGTCAATCGCGCTTCGCAGCGGGCCCTGCTGCCCGGTGGTTTGTCCGAATTGCTGCGCGACCGAGAACAGCAGCGTATCCCGGCCCGGATTGCCGTCCGAGCGCAGGATAGCGGCCCTCACCATATCCCCGTAAGAGAAGCGGGTGAAGATGGCGACAAGGTCCGCGAACCCCTCGTGAAATGCCGCGACGTCCGGGTTGGTGCGGAACAGAAAGTGCCGGCGCATGCCGTCCAGCAGGGCATGTGTCATCTCGTGCACAACGATGTCGTGCGACAGGCAGGTGTCGACGCGGCCGAAAGGCAAGTTCCGGCCGCTGACTACCTGCCGTGCCTCGTAGTAACCGAAGCAGAGCTCTCCACAGTCGGGCAGGTAAAAGGCGTTCTCTTCCCGAAAGGCGTGTGGACGGATGCGGAGGATGGGGCAATCCTCGCCTGGCCGCGCCTCGAACCCCCAGGACGGGTCGCGGCCGAGGGCATTGCGGAATGCGTGGTAGGTGGAGGTGCAGACGGCATAGCTCATCTGCTGATGAAACTGCAGGTCGGAGACCGACGGGTCACGCCCGTCGCGGATAAGCGCTTTGGGGTCGTTGAGGTCTAAGGGCGGGTGGATGGTCTCTGTCGTCCCGTCATAGTCGACTACGGCCAGCACCGCGCCGCGTGGTCCGGGTTCCAATTTCTCGTATGGAAGATTGACGGTCGCGACGGCGCCGTCGAGCCGGCTGGCGGACGGGTCCAGGGCGTAAATCCGCAGTGGGCGGTAAACCGGGTCGTCCGGCTTACGCTCATACGGAGCGACGGCGGCCGCTCCGAGGAAGACAGGGTCCACGGTGAACCAAGTGCCGTCCGGAGCCCGCGCATAGGGCGGGAGGGTGCCGCCTTCCGCAGCGCCCCGGCTGCGGGCACCAGCGGCATTGGCTTCCGGCGTCTCGGTCGCGCTGTTCAGGTCAGCGGGCATCGGGCAGCGACCCGGGCGGGAAGGGAGAAGCGGCCCATGACGATCGCATCGCTGTCCCCAAATACATCATGGCTGATGTATATCACGCGGCGGCGGGTCGATTGGTAACCGTTACAACCTCCTGTCGCGCTCTCGTGATATCCACTGCGGTGCAGGGGGTGCACATGGCGACCGATGCCGAGAGCTACCGGATCCGCGCGGTCGAGATAACGGATCACCGGCACGGCGATGGCGAGATCCTTCCCGACCTGCTGGCGCAGGTACCGGAGGAGGCGATCGCCTCCGTCACTGGCGACGGGGTCAACGACACCCGCACGGCCCAACTTTAAACCTGTGCGCGGAAGGCATGGTGGCCGCGGTTTTCAGCCGTTCTGGCCAGGTTTGGGATTTGCGGGGCGTCGATGGGCGGCGGAGGCCCCGGATTTGTCCTATGGCGGGCATTCCAGTCCTTCAACGGGCACAGTTCGAGCCTGGCTCACGCAGGCGCCCCCCCTGAGCAGACGCCAACTGCGGCGAAGGTTGTAGGCCATCGCCGCGAGCCGGACCTGCAGTCCCGCCCGAGCCAGCCCCAACCAGCGCATCCGACGCAAACCGTAGGAGCGCTTGGCTGTGCCGAACACCTTCTCGATCCGCCCGCACACCCGGCGCACCTCAGCGTTGTGCGCCTCCAGGCGCGCCAGTGCCGAGGGCCCACCCAAGGTGCTCTTGTGTGTGACGTGGGGCGTACTGCCCCGTCCGCGGATAGCCGCTTCCGGCTTGCTGCCTGAATAGGCCGTGTCGCCGTACACCGGCCCAGGCGCCTCCGGTAGGATCGCGGCCAGCTCCGCCGCGTCATGGATGTTGGCGGTGGTGACCTCGACACCGCAGATCAGCCCGGCATCCTGGTCCGTGGTAACATGGGCCTTGTAGCCATGGACCGGCTTGCGCCGGCGGTGCCCCGCCCAGCGCGCCTCTCCGTCACACCTGATGCTTGGCGACGGCAGAAGCGTCGCATCCACCAGGGTGCCGGTGCGCACCACCACGCCGTCGGCGTCGAGCTGGCGGGTGACCGCTTCCAACAACGCCCGATCCGACCCGCGGCGCAGCAGTGCCGCGCGGAAGCGCACAAAGGCGGTGCGCTCTGGCGTCGGTTCCTGGGCGGCGAAACCGCAGAACCGGCGGAAGCTGGCGCGGTCATCCAGCGCCTCAGCGAGGCCGTACGTCCGAAAGATCGTGCTAGGTGGCCAACAGCAGCGCACGGGACAGCGCCAGTGGTGGCCAGCCAAGCTCGCCCTTGGCAGATGCCGAGATGTTCGTGAGCAGGCCGTCCAACTCGGCCCAGTCGATCAGGGCGGCAACCGCGTCCAGCGACGTGCCGCCGCGAAGCCGGGTCTCCCCAGCGATGACCAGCCGTTCCTGCCCAATACGCCGTCGCGCCACGACCACCTCCGTCACGCTCCCAAGAGCATGAATCAAAGTACGTCGCGTCGGTTCAAGCCTTCCGCGCACGGGTGCTCGCTTGTATGGGCTCGCTGCAGCGCGGACGCGCCCCTTGGGGCTGCTGCGGGCACCGTGCGCCGCTGACCGGTGCGCCACGACCGCGGTCGGAGACCGCGGCCGTGAGGCGACGCTCAGAGCGTCTTCATATATTCAACGATCGCAAGGCGGGCCGCCTCGTCGAGCTCCACGTTGCCGTAGTCGTGCCCCGCGTTTGAGTTGCCGGGGATAGGCCGGCCGTCCGCGTCCCTGACCGAAAAGGTCTGCGTGTTGCCCGGGGCCGCCGCGTCCGTGACGTAGCCCACGTGCCGCGGGTTGAACTCGCGCGTGCCCACCCGGAACGCGGTGACGCGCTGGTCCGGCGGGAGGAGCAGCTGGTAGAGCGTCGGCACGGAGCCGTTGTGGAGGTAGGGCGCGGTCGCCCAGATCCCCGTCAGCGGGCGCGCCTTGTAGGCCAGCAGGACGCTTCGTTCCCGCATGCACCGGTCGAGCCGCGCCTGCCGGGGGTCGATTGCGCGTGGGGCGGGCGCGGGGGCAGCGGCAACCGGGGGAGGGGCCGTTACCACCCGCGGTGGCCGATCACCGAAAAGGAACGTGGCCAGAGCGCTTCTGATGACCTGTACCTTTGCGCCGACCAGGGCGCCGGCCACCGTGGTCTTCAGCATGTCCGACAGATTGGCTTCCTGCTCCAACGGAGGACCAGAGATGTAAGCCGCAGGCAGGCCCTCCATCACTCCTGATGCCGAACGGTAGGTATACGCGTTGCACGCCATCCAGGGATCGGTGCCCGGTGGCTTACCGCGCGCTGGATCCGTCTCATCGGGTGCGCTGGCGCTGTTGAACGTGCTTATGCGGTCCGGAACGCGGGTCGTGAGATCTGCCAAGGGCAGGTGACAGGATCCGCAGTTTGCCTGGAACAGCCTCTTTCCTTCGGCCGCGAGCCCTTCATCGATCGGTGGGAAGTGGGCTGGCCATTTTGGCGGCTCTAATCGCATGAGGCGCTGCTCGAGCGCCGTTAAGCTGTCCACGTCCACACTCGAAGCGAAGCCATCCAGCCCGGGAGCGCGCCGTGCCACCACGTCGGCAAAGACGCCGATGACCTCCCCGGTGTTGCGACCCAAGGCGCCGATATCAAATGTACCGCCGCTGATAGGCGATCGGATGGGCGAGTTCTCAACTATCGCATTGTACTGGACATGCCCGAGTTGGTGAATGTTCCAGAGGTAGGGGTAACTGACCGGGGCGTCAGACGGGTTGGGCGTGGCGTTCACCGGATCCGCTACTAGGGCCACCTTGTTGAAGATGTGGCCGAAGGCGTCCAAGCGTCCGAACCCGTAGCGCAGGGGGGTATGATTCATACGTAGCTGGGTTGCATGCCAAGAAGCCAGCTGGCCAAAGGCCTTTTCCAGCATGGTCCTGTTGGCAGGAGTGTTCTCGGCGCCCAGGACACGGGCAGCGAAGCGGTTCCACTTATCTGGCTTAGCCGAGGTCTGAGCTAGGGCAAGAATAAAACTCTCAATGAGGCCTTGGAAATCAGCGAGGGCCGGACCTCCATCTACGCGAAGGCTCCGACCCGCATAAGTGATCTCAGCTGTGTGACAGGCGGAGCAATTCATTCCAACCCACCGCTCGTCAGTGCGCTGCCCGGCCTTCCATCGCAGCCGAGTGTGGGAAAGGCTACGGTCATCCCTTTGATCGAGCGCAAAGCCGAGAGGCAAGCGGGCGCCGAACGACGTTGTACGAGGCAGGTAGCGGAACCCAGCGATGTGGGCCTCAGAGAGAAAAGGCTGGTCCGAGTCCGGCTGCTCGAGTGCAAGGAACCAGTCGTAAGGAATTAGGCGGGAGCCTTGTGTCGCCTCATACCATTCTGAGCGTTCCGCTTCGGTCCAACCCTGCACTCCAGATGTCTGTACATGTGGCACGCCACATGCGGCGATTGTTGTGGCCGCGGCCAGACCAATGGCTCGGCTCTTCCTCCACATCGCCACGGGAACCTCCCGATGATCCGTCTGGCCGAAGCGTGGCGCGCAAACTTTTCTGTTTGCAAGCGCAATTGTTTGTAATGTTCACCCTAGCTGCGCTGAGTAAGGCTGGTGTTGCAAGTAAGCTTTTGTGCAACGCACAAAGGGTCGACGGCATTGCCAGGCATTGTCACGTTAGCGGCCGGCAGCCGGAGCGAAGCGGCTGGGCGAAGCTGGCGGAATGACGCCCGGCGTCGCCACGTATCCCGGATGCCGCTTGGCCGCCGAGGTGATCCAGCACGCCGTATGGCTATATCACCTCTTCAGCCACAGTCTGCGCAATGTCGAGCTGATCCTGGTCGAGACTAGGAACAGGAGGGCCAAAATGAGGTGGTCCCCGGATATCGGACAGGTAGTTAAGCTCGATCCGCCTGTGAGAAGGACCGACCCGGATGACGGGCAAGCGGACGCGGTATTCGGCGGAGTTCAAGGCGAAGGTGGCGCTGGAAGCGCTGCGGGGTGAGCTGACGACCGCACAGTTGGCGGCCAAGCACGGCATTCACCAGACGATGGTGGGTGAGTGGAAGCGGCAGGCCATGGAGGGGCTGACGGCGGTGTTCTCCGGCAAGGCGGCGGCGCAGGAGAGCGCAAGGGCGACCGAGGCGGACGTTGAGAAGCTGCACGCCAAGATCGGGCAGTTGGTGGTGGAGCGGGATTTTTTGGCCAAGGCGTCCGGTCGATGAGCCTCGATCGGCGCCGCCAGATGATTGAGCCGGGCCATCCTGAGTTGTCGGTGGTGCGGCAGTGCGAGTTGGTCTTGATCAGCCGGTCGGGGTTCTATCACCGGTCCGCAGGCGAGACGGCGCTGAACCTCGAGCTGATGCGGCTGATCGACGCGCAGTTCCTGGAGACGCCCTGGTACGGTTCGCGGCAGATGGCGCGGCACCTGCGGCGCGAGGGTTACGTGGTCGGCCGCAAGCGGGTGCGGAGACTGATGGCGAAGATGGGCCTGGTGCAGATGTACCAACGGCCACGTACGACGGTGCCGAACCCCGAGCACCGGGTGTTCCCCTATCTGCTGCGGGATCTGGCGATCGACCGCCCAAACCAGGTCCGGTGCGCCGACATCACCTAGCTGTCTGGTCGCGGAACATTGTTGGAACCCGGTTGGGCTGGCCATTGTAGACTACGCCTACCGCTTCGAGCGCCTGAAGGGCGCCGCTCAGGGAGGAAGGTGAGCCATGCTCCAGATCCACCCCAATGCCCGCACCACCCCCGCCGTCCGGGCCGAGATCGCCCGCTCAACGGAGCCCTCCGGCACGCTGGCCCGGCGCTTTGGGGTGAGCAGCGAGACCATCCGCAAGTGGCGCAAGCGAGGACCCTCGGACTGCCTCGACCACTCGGCCCGGCCCCATAAGCTGCCCTGGAAGGCCACCGAGGAGGAGCGTGCGGTGGTCTGCGCCCTGCGGAGGAGCACCAACTTCGCCCTCGACGACCTCACCTTCGTCGTGACCCACTTCCTGCCCCACCTGAACCGCGACAGCATCTGGCGCATTCTCAGGGCCGAGGGGCTGAACCGCAGACGTCCTCCTGTCTCTGACCGGCCGGTCCGGGGCAAGGGTACCTTCCGGGACTACGACCTCGGCTTCATTCACATCGACATGGAGCACCTGCCCAAGCTGCAGACCGCCAATGGCGAGCGCCGCAAGCGCTACCTCTACGTCGCCATCGACCGCAGGTCCCGGTCCGTCCACCTGGCCGTCAAGGATGACGAGACCGAGCGCAGCGCCATCGCCTTCTTGCGCGAGGCCGCAAAAGCCTTCCCCTTCCGCCTCACCCACGTGCTGACCGACAATGGCAGCTGCTTCACACCCGCCTTCGCCCGCGTCTGCGCCGAACTCGGCGCGGAGTACCGCCACACCCGACCCTACTCGCCCCAAACAAATGGCATGGTGGAGCGGTTCAATGGCCGGGTCGGCAGTGAGGTGCTCGGCATCACCATCCCGTCCCACGCCCAGCTCGAGGGGCTGCTCCGGGGCTTCAACGCCGCCTACAACGCCCGCCGCCAGCGCGTCCTCGACGGCAAGACACCCGATCAAGTCGTCAAGGAGCGCCTCAGAGCGCGACGCAAGCTTGCTCGCCCCAAACCCGAAACGCCTGAAGGGCGTGCCGGCCCAGACGATATCGCCCAGGCCCGCCTCATCGCGGAACGCGCAAAGGAGGTTTCACCACCGGACACGTCGAATTGCGGGTTCATACGTTTGGGCGGATGGTGGGCGGCTCCTCGGTTGGTGGAGCAGATGCCATGAGCCTTCGGCCTCAGCGGATCGGCGAGGTGCCCGTCGAGACGGCCCGCATCGCGACCCTCGCGTTCCCGCGCGGAACGGTGGCGACCCGGCTACGGGACGAGTTCGCCGACCTCTACCGCGACCAGGACTTCGCGGCCCTCTACCCCAGGCGTGGCCAGCCCGGTCTGGCGCCCTGGCGTCTTGCTCTCGTGACGGTGCTGCAGTTTCTCGAGCACCTGAGTGACCGGGAGGCGGCGGAGGCGGTCCGGGCACGGATCGACTGGAAGTACGCGCTTGGGCTGGAGCTGACGGATCCAGGGTTCCACTTCAGCGTCCTGGGCGAGTTCCGCACCCGCCTCGTCGTCGGCGACGCCACCCACCTCCTGCTCGATACGATGCTGGAGAGGTTCAAGGACCGTGGCCTCATCAAGGCACGCGGCCGGCAGCGTACCGACAGCACGCACGTGCTCGGCGCCGCGCGTGACCTGCACCTCCTCGAGCTCGTGACCGAGACCCTGCGGGCGACGCTGGATACGCTCGCCGCAGCAGCCCCCGACTGGCTGCGAGGCGTGGCACGGCCGGACTGGTACGAGCGCTACGCCCACCGCGCCGAGAACTTCCGCATGCCGCGGAGCGACGCGGGACGGGCGGCGCTGGCCGTCACCGTTGGAGCCGACGGCTATGCACTCCTCGATGCGCTGGACGCCAAGGGCGCGCCCGCGGCCGCGCAAGCAGCGCAGGTGGTTGCCACGCTCCGCACCGTGTGGAGCACTCACTACGCGCGGCGCGAGGACGGCACGCCGCGCTGGCGTGAGGCGAGGGAGTGGCCGCCCGTCGGCGAGCGGATCCAGTCGCCCCATGACCCGGAGATGCACTACAGCGCGAAACGCGGGATGGAGTGGTCGGGCTACAAGGTGCATGTCACGGAAGCCTGCGACGACGACGTCGCGCACGTCATCACGCATGTTGGAACCGGTCCCGCGATGCTGCCGGACATGGCGAGCACGGCCGCGATCCACGCGGCGCTCGCGGCCAAGGGGCTGCTGCCGTCCGAGCACTACGTCGACTCTGGCTACGTAGACGCCGGGCTCCTCGTATCGAGCCGGCATGAGCACGGCGTTTCGCTCGAGGGTCCGATCCGAGCCATGCCGCGGCGGCGGACCGAGGCCGAGAGGGCCTACGAGCAGGGATCGTTCGCCATCGACTGGGATCGGGAACGGGTCACCTGCCCCGAGGGCAAGACATCGGTGACCTGGCGTGCCGGCCGCGACGAAGTCGGCGCCCCGCGGATCACAGCGGTGTTCAGCCGCACCGATTGCGGCGCCTGCGCGGCCCTGGCGCTCTGCACGACGGCGAAGGAGGCACGCCGGTCCGTCTACTTCCACCCACGCCCGGAGTATGTGGCGCTCAACGCGGCCCGTGCCAGGATGAAAGACCCCGACTGGCAGAAACGCTACGGCGTCCGTGCCGGCATCGAGGGTACCCTGTCACAGGGCGTCCGCGCCTTTGGCATGCGCCGCAGCCGCTACGTCGGTGAGATCAAGACAGGGTTGCAGCAGGTCTGCACGGCAGCTGCGATGAACGTGGCTCGCATCGTGAACTGGCTGGCGGGATCGCCGCGCGCCAGAACTCGCACAACACGGTTTGCTGCCCTCGCACAAGCCGCCTGATTTCGACGACAGTATCTCACCTACCTGCCAATGCGCCGCGGCTTTCTCTACCTGGTCGCGGTGATGGACTGGGCGACGCGCAAGGTGCTGGCCTGGCGGGTGTCGAACACCATGGAGGTGGAGTTCTGCCTCGAGGTGCTGGAAGAGGCCTTGGCGCGGTTCGGCCGGCCGGAGATCTTCAATACCGATCAGGGAGGCCAGTTCACCTCGCCGCGGTTCACCGGTCTGCTGCATCAGGCCGGGGTGCGCATCTCGATGGACGGCCGCGGCCGCTGGATGGACAACGTCCTCATCGAGCGGCTGTGGCGCAGCCTGAAGTACGAGTGCGTCTACCTGCATGCCTTCGAGACCGGCTCCGAGCTGCGGGCCGGGCTGTCAAAGTGGATCAGCTACTACAATGCGGCACGCCCCCACAGCACTCTGGCGGGGCAGACCCCCGACGAGGCATACAGGGCAGGCGTGGTGGAGAGATTAGCGGCCTGACGAAAACCAGGACCGAGCTTAACCAGGCCGTCAAACCGTCCGACGCATGGGGACCACCTCATTCATCTTCGCCGCGACCACGTCACTGCCAGCGAGTACCGCGCCGCAAGGGCGCGCGCGTTCGAGGTATGGTCCGGCATCAGCGGGGTCGCCGCGCGGACCTGATCACCTTTGGTCCCGCCGCAGATCAGTCAGCCTTGTTGACTTGAGGTCGGCAAGTTGACGATGCCATCGCGACAGTGTGACGGCAATCAATTGATCGAGTGAGCTTAGATACTTTCCGTTGACCAACGAGGACGCCTCGGCAACCTCTGGTAACAGTTGCTTCAGTCCACGGTGTGCCGCCGGCGATCGTCTGTGCACAGGAGGGACAAAAAGATGCGAAGCATCTTTGCCGCCATTCTGCTTGCCGCCGCCGCTTTGATACCGCCAGCTGAGGCGCGGCCGTTCCGAGGCTCCACGACCATCCACATCATGTTGTGCCACACGTCCGACTTCGGCGCGCCGCCGCGGACGGTAGACCATTACCGGAACCTGATTCTGAACGCCGGTACGGGCGGGCTGGCCGACTGGTGGCAGGACATAAGCTACGGCAACTTCAACAATGCCGGATCGCAGGTCCACGGCTGGTATCAGATGACCCAGACCACCGCTCAGTACCAGGCGCTCGGCCGGTGGGAGAAGGTGGATGCTTGCCTGAACGCCGCTCGGTCAGCCTCCACCGGCGCCTTCACGGTGCCGTCCGACGCAATCCGCTACGTGATCACCGCACCGTCGGTCGACATGTTCGGCTGGGCCGGCGGCGCGTTCCTGCCGTTCGACACTGATGTGGGGGCCGTCGCACACGAGGGAAGCCACGGCATCGGGATGGATCATACCTTCTCGAACGACCCGACCTATCGTAACGCCCCTTGGGCACAGATTGGCGAGTACGACGACCCATGGGACGCCATGTCCTGGGCCAACAGCTTCAGATCGTCGACCCCGTTCGGCGATGCCCCCACCGGCCTGATCGGAGCGCATCTCGACCGGATGGGCTGGCTGCCGCGGTCACGGGTGGCCGTCCACGGCAGCAGTGGCGCCGTTGAGGCAACGTACACCTTGGCTGCCACGAACCACCCCGAGGCCGCTGGCGCCCTGCTTGTGCGCGTCCCCTTCAACCCCGGAGACCTGTTCCACTATTACACGGTCGAGTTCCGCCGCCGCGACAGGTGGAGTGCCGGCATCCCGGCAGACACGCTTCTGATCCACGAGGTGAAGCGGAATAGGGACGCCGGAGGAAACGCGACCGGTCCGCAGATCGCCTGGCTCCAGCGCGACCTCACCCGCCCCGACAAGGCACCTGCTCAGACGCTGAACGCCAACGGCGTTCAGATCTCGGTGGTGTCCATGAACGCCGCCGCCAACCAGGTGGTCGTCCGCATTCGCTCCGAAATGCCAGAGCGGTGCCTTCAGGGCTTCGTGTGGCGCGAAGCTCGGCCGGAGGATCGCATTTGCGTACCTCCCGCGGAACGGGCCGCCACCAGGGACGAGAACAACCAAGCCGCCACCCGCCGCAATCCTGCTGGCGGCCCCTTTGGACCTGACACATGCCTCGTGGGCTTTGTCTGGCGCGAGGCTCTTCCCAACGACCACGTCTGCGTTCCCCCGCCCAGCCGGGAGCGGGCGCGGGCAAGCAACATAGCCGCCGCACAGCGCGGAAACCCGGCACGGCAGGTATTTGGCCCAAACACATGCAAGTCGGGCTTCGTGTGGCGCGAGGCGGACGACTTCGACTGGGTATGCGTGACACCTGCCCGGCGTCAGGAATCCCGCAACGAGAACGCCCAGGCCGCCGCCCGCCGCAATCCTGCGGGCGGTCCCTTCGGACCTGATACATGCCTTGCGGGCTTCGTCTGGCGCGAGGCGTTCCTCGGCGACCACGTCTGCGTTCCCCCACCTAGCAGGACAGCCGCCCGCGCCGACAGCGCCCAGGCCGCTACCCGACTGGCCATCCCATAGCTCGATCCTGGAGGATCCAATGACCCTACGTCATGCTCTTGTGGTCGGCCTCGTGACCGCCGGGTGTCTGGCCACCACGTCAGCGACGGCCCAGCCGCGGCGCGATCCCAACCCGCGCATCGGTCAGATTTCCGACGAGGTCGCGCTCCAGCGGCTCCGCGCGGAAGGCTTTGACAACCCCCGCGTTCTTCGCCGGGAGGGCACCAACATCATCATGCAAGGCGACCGCCAGGGCAGCCAGACGACGCTTCGACTTGATGCGGTGCAGGGACGTCTCGTCGATACGGCCGCGCCCGACCGGGCTTTCGGCGGACCTGGGGCCCAGATGTCAAGTCCTATGGTTTCGGGACCGCAGGTCGGGATCCCACGCGCTGCCCTCAGCGAACCCAACCTCATGCGTGACGCGATTCAGCCACAACGATAAGACGGCCGCCAACAGGTTCTGTCAGCGCTCGCGCCACGGGTGCCTGGGTTGGCGAGCTGGGTCAGCCGTGGATAAGCTTTTGACGGTTTGATGGGTGGCTGGGGGCCTGAGATGGAGGGTTCTGCCAGCTCTCGCGCCAGAGATGCTGCCACACGCCGGCTGACGCTGTCGGCCTATCCTGCTTCGATGATGGCGAGCACGGTGGCCGCACGACGCAGATGAAGCATGCGACGGCGGCTGGCAGGAACATGCTGGTTGTGACGGACGCGAGGGCGGAGGTGATTGCGGATTCCATCGTGGCTGCGACAGAAGCGTTCCGCCGAGGTGAAGCCCTTGAACCCGCGCATACATCGGATGCGACCTTTTACGCCCCGATGATCTTGCTCAAGTCGGTTGTTCTTGTACGCGCTGTTGCGGTGCTCAACCTGCTTGCCCAGAGTCGAGCGGATCGCTCGTGGGTACGAGCCGTGCCCGTCCGTGGTGACCTTGCCGGGAACGATGCCGGTGGCGGACTTGGCCGAGCGAAAGAACGCCTTCGCAGCTGCCATGTCGCGGTGCTTGCTGAGCATGGTGTCGACGAGGTCACCGTTCCTGTCGATCGCCCAATACAGGTAACACCGGCGTCCACGGACCTCCAAATATGTTCCGCCAACGTGCCAGGAGCGACGACCGGGGCCGCCCTTTGCTCGCCGACGCTGGCGCAGTTCACCCGCGAGAACCGGCGCAAGTTTCGCTTCCCAGCCACGTACCGCCTCGTGGGTGAACACAACCCCACGCATGAGGAACATCTCGGCCAGATCCCGAAGGGTCAGGCGGTAGCGCAGGCGCCATAGCACCACGAGCGCAGTCACATCGCTCGGGTACTGCGTCCGGTTCAGCACCCCCGAGCTGCGCTCGTTGAACCCTCAGCCGCAGGCGCGGCACCGGAAGCGCCGGTAACCTTGGGCTGTACGGTCCCGCCGCTCAGTCACCTCGGCCGAACCGCAGTCCACGCACCCCATCCCAGGCTCCCAGCCGCCTCTCAACCTATCAGGAACCTATCTAAACCTGCCCTCGCATGCCAATCCGCGCACCCCAGGCGCGAGCTCTGACAAATCCTGCTAGGGAGAGCAAGGACGAAGGAACGACGCCGCGGGCACGGGTGCGATCCTGGCTCCGCGACCTTTCCTGGCCGGTCCAGGCGTGGTGCCGGCGACGTTCTCCGTCCAAGGATCTGACTTGCGGCAGGGCTCTGGTTCACGCTTCGCTACTCCCACAGGGAGCGGAAGGGGGCGGTGGTGCTCGAGGTCCCGGAGAAGGAGTTCTATACGGCCGTGCTCTCCGCCGGGGCGATCCTGACCGGCTTCTGCGGCACGTTCCTGCAATTCCGCATCCAGCGGGAGGCGGGCTATTACCGGCAGCCGGCGCTCTCCTACGAGGAGGGCCGGGCCCGGGACGTGTTTATCGGCCTCAGCCACTTCACCAGCTCGTTCCTGCTGATCATCCTGGCCACCTGCCTGGCGCTGATCTTCGGGCTGGTGCTGCCGCTGCTCGCGCTGGCGGGCCTCGCGAGCTTCGTCACGCCGAAGCTGGTCGTGGCCGGCCTCCTCGCGGCCGCGATCTTCGTCATCGGCTATTTCTGCGCCGAGCTGGTCCACTACGGCATCCTGAACGTGCGCCTGCTGAACGACCGGCGCGAATGGGGCCGCCAGGGCGCGCTCGTGGCCGTCACGGTCGGAGTGGCGGCGCTCAGCACGGTGTGGGTGCTGGCCCGATAGAGGTCGGTCGGCTTCCTTGCCGAGGGCAGGGTTGGGCTATACAGTTCCCGAATATTCCGGAGCGACGCAATGCTCAGGCTCGCGATCTTGGCGGTAACGCTCGCCCTGCTCTCGCCGGCGGCGGGATGGGCCGTGCCGATCTCGGAGCTCCCCTGTGCCGAGTATCAGGAGCCCAGCCGACCGGCCGCCTACTGGACGGTGATGCTTCAGGCCAATGTCGGGCGGGCTGGTGCGCCCGTCCTGCCAGGCTTTGAACGCGGGATGGCGCGGACGCTCTCCGGTCACAAGGCGGAGGGGCTCGAGCTGCTCTGGCAGGCCTGGACGGAGAACCGTGGCAGCCCCGACCAGGCGGTGGCGTCCGCGGCCATGGGCGCGCGGCTGATGCACCGGGTGCTGCGCGACTGCGAGGGCGAGCACATCACCCCGCCGGCCATGCCGTCCGGACCAGGGAGGGCGAGCTGAATGCGCGCGCTGGCGATCCTCGGCCTGGCCGGCCTGCTGGCGCTGCCCGCCCAGGCGGAGGATGCGCGCTGTGCAGCCTTCCGGGACGATCCGACGTGGCGGGAGACCTTCTGGCGGCTGCCGAGCGCCCTTCAGGTTGATTAGGGTACGCTGGGGGCCTCCAAGGCCTTCGCGACCGTCCGGGAGCTCCTGCGGCAGGGACGGCCGGCGGCGGCGCTGGCGATGCTCGAGGATCTGGCCGGACGGGTGATGGAGAACGGCGGGCCGTCGATGGCGGCTCTGTTGACTGGGCATATGGCGCGCGTGCTCTCATTGTGCCCAGCCGCCGCGCTCGACTGACCCACACTTGCCCACTTTCACCACGGGACGGGACGACTGGTCCGCCGGTATGACGGATCGTACCGGTACGACGCGATAGACCCCAAACGACCGCACCGGCGTTGGGACTGCTCCGGCGAGTGGCCGATGTGACCGCCGGAGGCGAGGCTTGGGGCTTGTCGTAACCCACCCTGGGTTACAGACTGCTGTTATTCACCATTAGAGAAGTCCCGATCTGTCACGGATAGAGATGTCACGATGGCGGGGCCCACGCAGCATCACGTGATCCCGAACATGTGGTT
>JBHTFH010000049.1:0-26182 GCA_042666135.1 Roseomonas sp. GCM10028921
GGCAGCAGGTGACCTGCCCACAAGGCAAGACCTCGGTCTACTGGCGCACCTTGCGGTTGCTGGATGGCAGTCCGCGCATTGGGGTCCAGTTTAGCCGTTCGGACTGCGGTGCCTGTGCCGCACGCCCGGCTTGCGCCTCGGCGAAGACTGCGCGTCGGGTCATGCAGTTTCACCAGCGCGAGGAATACGAGGCGCTACGGGCTGCGAGGACCCGGGCGGAAGATCCCACTTGGCTTGAGCGTTACAACAAGCGCGCCGGAGTGGAAGGCACGCTCTCCCAAGGCATACGCGCCTTCGGGATGCGCCAGAGCCGCTACATTGGCTTGGCGAAGACAAGCCTGCAGGAAGTCTGCGCCGCGGCAGCAATCAATGTGTCCCGCGCAGTGCGATGGCTTGATGGCTTGCCACGAGCCAAGACGCGTGTGACCCGATTTGCGGCTCTTGCAGCAGCCGCATGAATTCGCCGACAGTATCAGGTGTTCCTGCGTATCAACGGCGTGCTGCATTATCTCTGGCGAGCAGTGGATCAGCACGGTGTGGTACTGGACATTTTGGTTCAGGACCGGCGGGACGGGAGTGCAGCCAAGCGGTTCTTCAAGCGCCTACTCGCCGGCCTGCAATACAAGCCACGTCGGCTGGTCACTGATGGACTGAAGAGCTACGGCGTGGCCCAGCGCGAACTCCTGCCCGAAGTCTGGCACCGGAGCAGCCGGTACCTGAACAACCGGGCAGAGAACTCGCACCGACCCACCCGACGGCGGGAGCGGCAAATGCAGCGCTTTAAGTCGGCGGAGCAGGCCCAACGGTCCCTGTCGGCGCACGGTATGATCTATGGCCATTCCCGTCCGCGCCGACACCTGATGGTGGCCGGCGAGTACCGTCGCGCCCGCACCAAGGCCCTTCGGATCTGGCAAAAGGAGACGTGCGCCCAAGCGGCTTCCTGAGCCTACTGCCCCCCAGTTACGCGGCCGAACTCGCCTTCTCGTCAAACAACTTGCCAATGCCCGCCGACCCACGCAACACGGCGGGCCATCCCATGCAATCCGCCTGCCTCCCTCGTGAGGGCTGGTCAGTCCAGTGCAGGCTCCCGATCCGGCCAAGATCGTTTCACCTGAAGCGACGCCCATAGAACAATTCTATGAGTGCCATCAGGAACTTTCAGTTGCCTGATGACCTCTTTCGTGTGGGACTTTATTCGCTCTACGGCATCTGCCGCGGCAAGACGTCCATAAGGGCGCTAGACGGGCGAGGAAACACCGATGGTCGCTGCCAACTTCCTGAACTCCGCGCTGCTGGCGAGCTTGGTCCTGCTGCCGGTTGGACCCGCTACGGCCGAGGTGACGCCGAAGCCCGACTGGCTACGCGTGGAGAGCCATCGCACCGTCGATGGCTCGTCGAACGACCTAGTAACGGCGGGTTTGGGCGTCGCCCGCCTCCTCTCTGGCCCCGCGCCCGGCTACGCCGATCCGCGCAGCCCGACGGCAGATGAGCTCCGCCGCGCCTCGATGTTCCGCCGTAGCGACGCGGGCGTCGGCTTCGGCCGCCTCTTCGGGCCGAACGTGGAGACGGCGACTGGGCATGTCCTGGAGGATGACGGACGGATTCCGGGTGAGGAGTACCTGGCCTTCGCCGATGATCGCGCCAGCGACAGATCCCGCAACGTCGCCATGCTGCTCCAGGTGCCGCGGGATCTCACGCGGGAGCGGAACTGCATCCTCGCAGTTCCGGTGAACGGCTCATCGGCGCTGTTCCGCGACATCGTTGACTTCGGCTTCTGGGGCCTGCGTCGTGGCTGCGCGGTCGTCTACACGGACAAGGGCGCAGGCAATGGCGTCCATGACCTTGAAAGCGACACGGTTCACCGGATTGACGGCACGCGCGCCCCGGCCGCCGAGGCAGGCGAGCACGGGCATTTCGCCGCGGAGCTGACGCCGGAGACAAGGCGGCAGTTCCTGGCCGGAGCGCCGCACCGCATTGCCTTCAAGCACGCCCATTCCCGCCGCAACGCCGAGGCGGGCTGGGGCCGGGACGTGCTCCGCTCCATCCACTTCGCCTTCTGGCAACTGAACGAGCGCGCCGGATCGGAAAGCTTTACGCGCGCCAACACCATGGTCATCGTCGCCGGGAATTCAAACGGGGGAGGCGCGGCCCTTTACGCCGCCGAGGCGGATGAGGGCGGGCTGGTGGACGCGGTGCTGGCGGGCGAACCCCAGGTGCAGGTTCGGCCCGATGACCGGACCGTCGTGGCCTACCGCGGGCGGGAGCGGCGCAATCCCGGCAGGACGCTGCTGGACTACTTCACCTTCGGCAATCTCTACCTGCCCTGTGCCGTGCTGGCGCTGCCCGAGGACGCCCCAGCCCGCGCCGGTATAACCCGCGCGGCCAACCGCTGCACTTCGCTGCGCGAGAAGGGGCTGCTGGAAGCGAACGACACGGCGGCGCAAGCACGGGAGGCGCTCGATCTGGTCTATGCCTACGGCTATGACCAGGAGCTTGAGATCCTCCACGCCCACAACTACTCCGTCGTGCCGGATGCGACGGCCGCCAAGTACGTCTCGGCCCATGGTCGCTTCGGGGTGGAGGACCGGGTCTGCGGGTTCAGCTTCGCGGCCGTGAACGCGGAGGGACGCCCGGTGCCCGTCCCGCCCGAGGTGCTGGCCCAGAGCTTTGCCACCGCACCCGGCGGGGCGCCCTTCGGACCGGTGGACATTGTCAACGACCGCGATCCGACGGGACCGCGCCGGAACAGCCTCTCCGCCTCTCCCTCGACCGGCCGCCAGGACTACAATCTCGACGGAGCGCTCTGCCTGCGGGAGATGGCGGTCGGAAGCAGCCCGCAGGCGCAGCGGGTGCAGGCGGGCATCAGCGAGTTCCTGGCCAGCGGGGACCTGCGCGGCCGCCCGGCGATCATCGTCCATGGCCGCATGGACGACCGCGTCCCGACCGCCTTCTCCTCCCGGCCCTACCTCGCGCTGAACAACCTTGCCGAGGGTGAGCGTGGGAACCTCCGCTACTGGGAGGTGGAGAACGCCGAGCATTTCGGCCTCTCCGGGCCGGGCTTCGACACACGCTTCGTGCCGCTGAACCTCTATCTCCTGCGCGGGCTGGACGCGCTCTGGGCTCATCTCACGTCACAGGCGCCGCTGCCGCCCAGCCAGGTGGTCCGGACCGTTCCCCGGGGCGGCAGCACCGGGGCCGCCCCGCCTCTCCAACTCTCCGCTGTGCCACCGCCCGCCGTCGCGCCCGCGGTGGGGAACCGAATCGCCGTCAGCGCGGGGTGGGTGGCGATCCCGGACTGACGGGACCAATGCTGCGGAACACCGACCCCCACGACCACAACAAGTAGGGCCGCCAAGCCCCTTAGGGAGAACGACCGGATGACGCGCTGGTGGACGAGCCCCGCACTGGCGGCTTTGCCCGCACTTGCTCTCCTGGCCAGTGAACCAGGACAGGCCCATGCGGCGGACTGCGCCGCGCTCGCCGCCCTGGCCATGCCGCAAGCCCGGGTCGAAGCCGCGGAGGAAGTCGCTGCAGGGCGCTATCAACCCCCGACGGGTCCGGCTCAGGAGGCCCTTCCGACCTTCTGCCGCATCCACGGCGTCGCGACACCGGTGCCGGGCTCGCGCATCGGCTTCGAGCTCTGGATGCCCCGGGAGGGGTGGAACGGGCGCCTGCAGATGTTCGGCAACGGCGGCTACAGCTCTGCCATCTCCTACGGAGAGATGGCCGGGCTTCTGCGGCGTGGGTACGCCACCCTGGGCACGGACACCGGGCACCAGGGTGACGACCCCTCCTTCGCCGAGGGTCGCCCAGAGGCGATCGTGGACTGGGGGCACCGCGCAGTGCACGAGTCCGTCGTCCGGGCCA
Source organism: Roseomonas sp. GCM10028921 (assembly GCA_042666135.1). GTDB lineage: Bacteria > Pseudomonadota > Alphaproteobacteria > Acetobacterales > Acetobacteraceae > Roseomonas. Next base: position 3,868 of record JBHTFH010000049.1, read on the forward strand.
AGCAGGTCGTCGCGAGCTTCTACGGTCGGCCCGCCCGGCAGACCTTCTTCGCGGGCTGCTCGACCGGCGGGCACCAGGCAATGAGCGCAGCGCAGCGCTATCCGGAGGACTTCGACGGCATCATCGCTGGGGCCTCGGGCGGGAACCGCACGCATCTGAACGCGGGCTTCCTCTGGCAGTACTTGCGGAACCACGCCACGGGCGACGACGCCGCCCAGGTGCTCCCGGCGGCGAAGCTGCGCCTGGTCGGCGGCGCCGTCCTGGCGGCCTGCAAGGGTGACAACGGTGCCAGCGGCGGTGGCCATCCCGCCGACGCCTGGCTGAACGACCCGCTGGCCTGCCGCTTCGACCCGGCGAGCCTGCGCTGCACCGGCGAGGACGGTCCGGACTGCCTGACGGACCCGCAGGTGAACGCCCTCCGCACCATGTACGACGGTCCCCGGAACCCGCGCACCGGCGAACTGATCCACTTCTCCTTCCCGCGCGGCAGCGAGAACAGTGGCGGGACGCCGAACCTCCCCGGCTGGAGCCTGTACTGGGCTGATCCGGGCAACCCGAGGGCGCCCGCACGGGTGAACTACTGGCGCCACTGGGCAGGGTTCGGGGTGGACTGGAACTGGTGGAGCTTCGATTTCGACCGCGACATGGCCGCTATCGACCAACGCCTCGCTCCCGTGATCAATGCGACGAACCCAGACCTCTCAGCCTTCCGGCAGCGCGGCGGCAAGCTCATCGCCTATCACGGCATGGCCGACCCGGTGGTGCCCTTCGCTGAGTCCATCGCCTATCACGAGCGCGTTGTGACGGCGCAAGGGGGCGAAGCAACCGCCGCGAGGCAGGAGGCGGGCTCATTCTACCGCCTGTTCCTGATGCCGGGGATGGAGCACTGCCGGGGTGGTCCCGGTGCCAATCAGGCTGAGCTCCAGGCGGCGCTCGAGCGATGGGTGGACGAGGGGACGGCGCCCGACCAGATCCTGGCGCACAATCGCGAGGGAAACCGACCTGACATCGCCGTGCGCTTCAGCCGCCCGCTCTGCCCCTACCCTCATCGTGCGGTCTACGACGGGACTGGCGACCCAACCAAGGCAGAAAGCTATCGGTGCACCGAGTTCCAGGGCATGGCGGTACCAGAGATTGGGGCATCGTACCGGCGGTAGAAGCCACCCACGTCTGAGTGAACGCCGAACCGGTCCCCCTTCCAAAGGCGATTCCAAGTGACTGAAGTTACCATCAACGTTGGTGATTGGATGGAGTTCCGATTGGCGCTGACTTGACCTGCTTTCCTGGAAGTGGTCCTGCAGTCGCGCGCTCTGGCAGCGGCATCGCCAACTGTCGTCGTCCGTCCTATCGTTAGTCGTCGACAGGTGCCGGACAAGGCGATCGGCTCGGAGCGACATCGGGCGCCGACGGCGCTCCGAGCCCCAGTAGGGTCCTCGACCGATCCGTCAGACCTGCGGCTGCCCGCCGTCAACGAAGAATGCTACACCGTTGGCAAAGCTGGCCTCGTCCGAGGCGAGGAAGAGAACCGCCCGTGCAATCTCCTCGGGTTCACCAACACGCCCGAGCGGAATGCGCGAGCCCAAGAAGCCGAGGAGACCCTGCTGCTTCTCCGCATCCTTACCCGCAAGGGCACATTCAACTTGGCCGGCCGCCAGCTTGCCCGATGGGATCACCCCCGGGTAGTCGGGTGAGATGACCGCTCCGGCCCGCCCTAGCTTTATCGGGTATCGCTTCCCGCCCGAGATCATTAGCCAGGCGGTGTGGCTCTACTTCCGTTTCCCGCTCAGCTTGCGGATGGTGGAGGAGATGCTGGCTTTCCGCGCCATCGTGGTCAGTCACGGAACGGTGCGCCAGTGGGGCCGCAAGTTCGGCCAAGCTTTCGCCAATGGGATCCGCCGCCGGCTGCCGCGGGCGGGTGACAAGTGGCACCTGGATGAGGTCGTCCTCAAGATCAACGGTGTGACGCACTGGATCTGGCGCGCCGTCGATCAGGCCGGGATGGTACTCGACGTGCTGGTGCAGAGCAGACGGGACAAGCAAGCTGCCAAGCGGCTTTTTCGAAAGCTGCTGAAGCGGCACATGCGGGAACCGCGGGTAATGACCACCGACAAGCTGGCAAGCTACGGCGTCAAGAAGGTGGTGATGCCTTCCGTCGAGCACCGGCAGCATAAGGGGCTGAACAAAAGGGCGGAGAACTCGCATCAGCCGACACGACGACGAGAGCGACAGATGAAGCGCTTCAAATCACCAGGCCAGGCGCAGCGCTTCCTCTCCGCTCACGACGGGATCAACAACCTCTTTCATCTTCGTCGCGACCACGTCACTGCCTGCGAGTACCGCGCCGCAAGGGCGCGGATGTTCGAGGGGTGGTCCGGCATCAGCAGGGTCGGCGCGCGGGCTTGATCGCCCTCGATCCCACTGCCGATCCGTCAACCTCCTCGCCCTGAAGCCGGCAAGTTGACGGTGCCCGCCGCCCTCTGGGCCTGTAGCTCGCCCGGTCAATTCGGCCTTGCCAGCAAGCGCTCGACCTCGTCCGACTCGCGCATGCAGCCGGCCTCGTCCGACCGGCTTTCGGCGGTCCGGGCCCGGTTCAGCGCGGCCCGCGCCTCGGCCGCGGCGCCGCCACCGCCGGACTCCGCCACCTGCCGCGTGGCATCCGCCTCCCGCCCGGCATCCTGAAACGGCACCGTGGGGCTAGCGCCGGGCTGCGCAGCCTGTCCTTCCCGCGCCGCGGCCACGCCCTGGCCTGACGAGGATGCGGCCGTGCTACTGGTTGTCGCCGCGTCCAACCGCCGGTCGAGGGCGGCGACCCGGTCGCCGCAGGGAGACGCGAGCGCCGGCAGGACGAGTGCCTGCAGGACACTGGCGAGGGTGATGATTCGCATGGGAGGCGCCCTCACGAGGTGAGCTGGTCGCGGATCGGCAGGCGTCGGATGCGCTTGCCCGTAGCAGCGAACACGGCATTGGCCAACGCTGGCGCGACGGGCGGCACGCCCGGTTCACCCACGCCGCCCATCGGCTGGCCGTAGTCGCCGCTTGGCAGCAGGTGGACATGGATCTCGCGCGGCGCGCTGTTGATCCGCGTCAGCTCGTAGCTGTCTAGGTTCGCCTGCTCCGCGCGCCCATTGCGGAAGGAGATCTCCGCCGCGGTGGCGAGGCCGGTGCCGAACACCACGGCGCCCTCCATCTGCGAGCGCACGCGATCCGGGTTGATCACCGGCCCGCAGTCGATGGCGATGTCCACGCGCGGAATGGTCAAGCTGCCGCGGTCGTCCACCTCCACCTCCGCCGCCACGGCGACATAGCTGACGAAGCTGTAGTGGCCCGCGATGCCGAGGCCACGGCCGCGTGGCATCTGGCGGCCCCAGCCAATGCCCTCCGCCGCACGCTCCACGACACGACGCAGACGGCCGGTGTCGATCGGATAGCGCTTCGGATCCTCGCCATGGTTCCAGGCGTCGCCGATCTCCACCGGGTCAATCAGCCGAGGCGGGCCGATCACCTCCAGCAGGTAATCTTTGGCGTCGCGCCCGGCGGCATGCGCCATCTCGGCGATGAAGGACTGCACGGCAAAGGCGTGCGGCACGTTCGAGACGGAGCGGAACCAGCCAATGCGCACATGCGCAGGCGCCTCCGGGTTTTCCATCCGCATGTTCGGGATGGCGAAGGGTGCATTGAGGAAGCCCATGCCGAGCTCAAATGGAAGTTGCACCTTCGGGTCGGGCGCAAAGATCGCACCGATGGTGGGGGCTGCGCTGCGGTGCAGCCAAGCGACCGGCCTGCCCTGGGCATCCAGCCCCGCCTCCAGCCGCTGCATGGAAACAGTGTGGTAGTAGCCGTTGTGCAAGTCGTCCTCGCGCGTCCAGGTCACCTTCACCGGCGCACCGTCCATGGCTTGGCTGCAGATCGCAGCTTCCAGCACGAAATCGGGCTTGGATTTGCGCCCGAAGCCGCCGCCGAGCAGCGTAACATGGACCGTCACGTCCTCCGGCCGCAGTCCGAGCTTCTGCGCGAGCCGCGTGCGCGTCACCTGCGGCGCCTGGGTGCAGGCCCAGCACTCCGCCTTCCCGCTCTGGATGCGAACGAGCGCGGCCGGCGGCTCCAACGGGGCCTGCGCCAGATGGGGGATGTAGTACTCCGCCTCCACGCGCGTGGAGGCCGTGCGCAGCGCGGCATCCACGTCGCCCTGCTCCCGCACCACCCTGGCCCGGTTGCGGACGCCCCGCTGCAGCATGTCGCGATAGGTGTCAGAGGAGTAGACGGCGTTCGGCCCATCTTCCCAGGTGACCCGCAGCGCCTCGCGCCCCTTCATCGCCGCCCAGGTGTTGCTGGCAATGACCGCGACGCCGCCCACGGGCTGGAACTCGGAGGGCATCGCGGGCGTATCGATGCGCACGGTGCGCAGCACGCCCGGGATCCTGAGCGCCTCGCTGTCGTCCACCGAGACGACACGCCCGCCATAGACCGGCGGCCGCGCGACCACGGCGTGCAGCATGCCGTCGATCCGAGCGTCGATTCCGTAGACGGCGCGGCCGGTGGTGATGTCACGGTTGTCCACCAGCTCGACAGTCCGGTCCTGCCCAATCAGGCGGAAGGAGGCCGGATCCTTCAGCCGGACCGCATCGCGGTCGGGCACAGGCAACCGGGCCGCCGCCTCGGCGAGTTCACCAAAGCCCAGGCTGCGCCCGCTGCCGGCATGCGTGACGGAGTGGTTCTGCGCGCGGCACTCCGCAATGGGCACGCCCCAGCGCGCGGCCGCGGCTCCCTCGAGCATGGCGCGCGCCCCCGCGCCAGCCCGCCGCAGCGGCAGGGTGAAGTGCCGGAGGCTGCGAGACCCGTCGGTGTCCTGGTTGCCGTAGCGCTCCTCGTCGCCCTCGGCCTGGGCCACCTGCACGCGCGCCCAGTCGGCCTCGAGCTCCTCGGCTACGACCATCGCGACCGAGGTGCGCACGCCCTGCCCCATTTCGGAGCGATGGCAGGTGACGGTCACCATGCCGTCCGGCGCGACGGAGATGAAGACCAGCGGGTCGTCGCGCCAGCCGTTCGGCATCCCGTCGGCGCCGAACCTCTGAGCGGCCGGCTGAGCTTGGACGGGCAGCCGGAGCGCTAGCACCAGCCCGGCCGCGGTGAGCAGCCCACGCCGGCTGACATTTTCGAGGGCCGGGATGCTCATCGGCGGCCTCCCCCGGCGGCCTGCTTGATCGCAGCGCGGATGCGCGTGTAGGTGCCGCAGCGGCAGAGATTGCCTGCCATCGCCGCATCGATGTCCGCATCGGTCGGGTTCGGCGTGCCACTCAGGAGATCGGCGGCCTGCATGATCTGTCCCGTCTGGCAATAACCGCATTGGGAGACGTTCAGCGCGCGCCAAGCAACCTGCAGCGGATGTTCACCGTCTGCGGAGAGGCCCTCTATCGTCGTCACGGCCCGCCCCTCGACAGTGGCGAAGGGCGTTATGCAGGCCCGCACCGCAGTGCCGTCCACGTGCACCGTGCACGCGCCGCATTGCGCTATGCCGCAGCCGTACTTCGTGCCGGTCAGGCCCAATTCGTCCCGCAGGACCCAGAGCAAAGGCGTGTCCGGATCGCCATCGAAGCGGCGCTCGGTGCCGTTAACCTTGACGATCGCCATGGCCGCACTCCCTTGCAGTGTAAAATCGTTCAGCATCAACGCGCGCCGGGCGTGAGGATGACCAAGGCATGGGCAACCCGCGCCGAATCGGACGGGCTGGGCAGCCAGTCGATGCGGACCGTCCCGTTGAACCACTTCGCCGCCCCCTTGGGAACGACGCCTCACCCACTCGCGCGACTTCCTTGACCCACCGGCAGCATCCGTGCGGAAATTTACGGTAACGGCCTGGGCACCGCTAGGAAGGTTTCGTCAGCTCTCGCGCCAGTGATGCCATGCCAGGCCAACTCGAGATGTCAGCCTGCCCTGCCTCGGGGATGGCGAGCACGGCGGCGGTACGACGGAGATGAAGCATACGGCGGCGCTTGGGGAACATGCTGGTTGTGGCGGACGCGAGCACGGAGGTGGCTGCGGAGTGGCATTGTCACATTGTTTGATGACCGGGCGAGCTTGACCGCACAATGGGGCCTGCGTGATCTCACCCGGACATCTACACACACGTCTCCTGCCGCCAGATGCGGAAGGCCTTGTTGCGCGAACGGCGGTACTGATCGGCGGTCATCAGGTGCCGCTGCGGACGGAAGTGGCCATAGATCATTGCGTGTGCGGAGAGGAACCGCTGTGCTTGCCTGGGTGACTTGAAACGCTGGATCCCGCGCTCTCGACGTCGCGTCGGCCTGTGGGATTTCTCGGCACGGTTGTTCAGGTACCGACTGGTCCGATGCCGCACACCGGGCAAGACCTCCCGCTGCGCGACGCCGTAGCTGCGGAGCCCATCCGTCACAATGCGCCGCGGCTCGTACCTGAAGCCGGCCAGCAGGCACTTGAAGAAGCGCATGGCGGCTGCGGCATTGCGGCGCTCCTGCACGAGGATGTCGAGCACGACACCGTGCTGGTCCACGGCACGCCAGAGATAGAAGAGCTCGCCGTTGATCTTCAGGTACACTTCATCCATGTGCCAAGTGTCACCCGTCCTCGGCCGCCGCTTGCGCAGCTTGGCCGCGAAGTCCGTGCCGAAGCGGAGGCACCATCGGCGGATGCTCTCGTGGCTCACCACCACGCCCCGCTCGGCAAGGATCAGCTCGATGTCGCGCAGGCCCAGGCTGAACACGTGATAGAGCCAAACGGCATGGCTGATGATCTCTGTCGGAAAGCGGTATCCAGAGTGAGTGGCGGGGTCTGACGTCATCCCATCGGACTGCCCCGGCTCGGTTGTTCCGACCACCGCCCATCAACTTGCCAACGCCATGGCCGGGCAGGTATAAAAGTTTTAACGTCGTGGCTGGTCCTCGGTGAGACCTTCCCAATATGACAAGCGCAGCTAAGTCGTGAGGCAGCATGCGCCTGCGCCGACCCCTGTTGCTGACCCTCGCCGGCGCGCTCGCGACGCTGCCCGGCCTCGCCCAGGCGGACGAGGTGGCGTGGCAGGCGCTTCGCGAGGGCGGCATCGTCCTCTTCCGCCACGCCATCGCGCCCGGCGGGGGCGACCCGCCCGGCATGCGCCTTGGTGACTGCGGGACGCAGCGGAACCTCGACGCCGCCGGGCGCGACCAGGCCCGACGCATCGGTGACGCCGTGCGCGCCGCCGGCATTGCCGTGGGCGCGGTGCTAGCCTCGCAGTGGTGCCGGACGATGGAGACGGCTGAACTCGCCTTCCCCGGCCAGGTCGTGGCGGAGCCGGCCTTCAATTCCTTCTTCGCCGACAGCACCACCGGACCCGCGCAGACCGCCGCAGCGCGAGCCATCCTGCGGGCCTGGAACGGCCCCGGTACGCTGGTTGTCAGCACCCACCAGGTGAACATCACGGCCCTGACCGGCATCATGCCCGCCTCTGGTGAGGGCGTCGTGCTGCGGCGGGAAGGTGTGTCGTTGGCAGTGGTTGGCCGCATCCGGCCCTGACCGCTGGTAAATGACCGGTGCCGACCCTTCCACGACGTTGGTGCTCCTTGGCGCCAAGTTGGACATGGAAGCGCAAACGGACATTGCGTCACTGCCAGTACAAGCGGCTGCTTCGCGCGCTTCTCTGTCGATCGTCGTCGATAGGTGCCTCCTGGAAGCGGATTTTGCGAAGAGGGAGTAAATCTACCCTCCCCTCCTTTTCGCCGAGGCTTGCTCATCAGCTTACAGAGGGCACGGATGAGGGCGGCGTTCGCGGACCACGCAACCGATGACGGACGCCTTTGCGTCTCGGCCCTGAACGCCGGCAACATCGACCGGGTCGCCGCCGGCCCTCGGACGGTGGCAGAGACCTGAACGCTTTCGAACTGTTGAGCCGAGAGGGATGCATGGCTGAACGGGCTGCTGGGGCTCTAGGCCTGCTGAAGAACTTCGCGGGCGGCGCGGCATCGCCGGTCAGCACGGTGCTGAACGGCCGCGAGACGCTGTTGCTGGTCGTCCGCATGGCCCCGCAACTCTACGTACACATCGATCTCTGCCCGCACCAGGACCTGCCGTTGACATGGCGGGGAAGGTGCGTGTTGAGCTCTGACGGCAGGAGACTGCGGTGCTCCAGCCACGGCGCGAAGTTCGCCGTTAATGATGGCCGGGCGCTCGGCGGCCCCGGTGACGGCTGCGGGCGACGGCGGTGCCACTCGAAATCGATGAGACTGGCCTGATCCGCGTCGCCCGATAGCGCCGTCGTCCGCGGAAACCTATCGGAGGTCGACGGTTTCGCGATTCACCACAGCATCCAGGTCTGGGTGCCCGGCCAGGAAGTCGATGGCGTTCCCGGCGGCGTCCCAGGCCATGCTCCGCAGCCCCTCGGCGGTGCTGGCGGCGACGTGAGGGGTGACCACGACGTTGTCCAGGTCGAGGAAGGACGGCCTCTCCACCATCGGCTCCACCCGCAGCACGTCCAGCCCCGCCGCCCCGAGATGGCTGGAGCGAAGTGCCGCGTCCAGCGCCGCCTCCTCCACCAGCGTGCCGCGGGCGGTGTTGATGAGGACGGCGCCGGGCTTCATGGCGGCCAGGAAGGCGGCATCCACCATGCCGCGCGTGGCGTCGCTGGCGGGCACGTGCAGGGAGACGACGTCGGCCGCAGCCAGCCCGGCGTCGCGGTCCTTCACTGCCTCGTAGCCCGCGCCGCGGATGGTGCCGGCGGGCAGGTAGGGATCGTGCACCGCTACCTTCATGCCGAAGGCCGCGGCGAGCCGGGCCACACGCGCCCCGATGCGGCCGAAACCGAGGATGAGGAGGCGGCGCCCACCCAGCTCGAAGGTTCTCGACTGCCCCTGCACGCGCCAGTGCCCGGCCCGCACCCCGGCATCCACCGGCAGCACCCGCCGCGCGACCGCCAGCATCAGCATCAGCGCGTGCTCGGCCACCGAGGCGGCGTTGGCCTCCGGCGTGATCATCACCGTCACGCCGCGCGCCGTGCACGCCGGCACGTTTACCAAGTCGTAGCCGACGCCGTGTCGGCAAACCATGCGGAGCCGAGGCGCCATCGCCAGGAAGGCCGCATCGACGACCGTACCGCGCACGATGGCCGCCTCGGCCGTCCGGAGCTGGCCTGCGAGGTCGGGCGCTCCTGCCTGCCCCGCGTAGTTCACCGTGAGTCCTGGCGCATCGATGAGGCGCTGGACGCCATCGGGGTGGATGGGATCGGCGACGACGACGTGGGGCATGGCTCGGGATCCGGTTGCGTCAGTTCTGGGTGGACCACGGCGCGCGCTCGTAGAGGCGCCGCACTGCGGCCTCCTCCTCCAGCACGGCTGCCTTGTAGGCATCGCCCAGGAAAGGGCGGAGGGGCATGTTCAGCCTCGCAGCCTCAGCTAGGAAGGCGGGGTCGGCCAGGATGGCGCCGAAGGCCTGCACCAGTCGCTTGGTGAGCTCTGCCGGCAGCCCGGGCGGGCCGACGAAGCCGCGGGCGGAGCCGCCCAGCGCGTCCACGCCCTGCTCCCGGAAGGTTGGGACATCGGGGAGGCCGGACCAGCGCGCCGTGCCGGCTTGGCCGAGGCATCGCGTGCGGCCCTCCCGCATCAGCGTCAGGCCCTCGCTTACGTTGTAGGAGGCGACCTCCACGTTCCCGCCGAGAAGGTCGCGGATGACCGGGGCGGTGCCGTTGTACGGCGCGTGGAGGGCTTTGCACCCCGCGGCTGCCTCGAAAGCGAGGAGCAGCAGGTGGTCGTCCGAGCCCGTGCCGGCGGCAGTGCCGACCGAGACGGTCTCGGGCCCCCTCTGAAGGGCAGTGTGCAGATCCGCGAGGCTGCGGAGCGGCGAGTCCGCCTTGACCCAGAAGGCGGCCGGATCGTCCACCACGTTGGCGATGTAGGTGAACTCACCCGTCCTGTACCGCACCTGCCGGTCGAGCGAGCGCGTGATGAAGCCCTGGGTGGCGACGGCGCCGAGAGTGTATCCGTCCGGGCGGGCGGCAAAGATCGCCTCGTTTCCGATCTGGCCGCCCGCGCCCGCGCGGTTGCTCACGACGAGGTTCGCGCCCGCCAGTCGGTCCGGAAAGTACTTCGTCAGCAGCCGCGCCATGACGTCGATGCCGCCCGAGGGCGGGTAGGGCACGATCACCTCGATTGGGCGCGTGCCCGGCCAGGCGGGCTGCGCCAGAACTGGGTGGGCGAGGGCAGAACCGAAGCAGGTGCCGAGTAGGGTACGTCGAGTGATCATAAATTTCCTCCCTTGTTGTGGCGCTTCGTTCCCGGGCCGCTCATCCGCCCGCCACGCCGGTTCCCCAGCGGCAAGGAGGTGGCGAACTCGTGCCTTAGTGAGGCAGTGGATCATTTGACCGCCCTGCCCGTATCGTCTCAGCAGCCTCAATCAATTGCTTAGCCCAAGCTACCTCGTCGGGGGGCGGACCGGATCCCGCATTGTTCACAGCCAACTGGCGGGGGTGGATGCAGATGCTCCCGGTGCATCCGATCCCGTCACCGGTCGGCTTGGCCAAGTGTCAGCTCGAGCCCTCATGGGCAAGGCCAGGGCGAGGCAGGCCAGCGCAATGCGGCGGCCGATGGCAAGCGACATTCTCGGTTTCCCCCTGCCCGGATGCTAGACGTATCGTGTGCTATGTAAAATATTGCTCTGTCACGGTCTCATCGGCCGAAAGCCAGCCTTGAGCAGCTTCGGCGGCATAGGCCGGAGACGCTGATCACCTTCCGCGTTGCGGTGTTGTCTCAAGTGCTGTCCCGGCTGGTGGACACGTCGGTCAACCAGGACCTGGGGCTAACCAGTCGGCAGTGGCGGGTTCTCGTGGTGCTGAACCGGCACGGTCCCATGACCTCGGGCGAGGTCGCCCGGATTGCCTCCTACGATCACAGCCAGGTCAGCCGCACCGCCTTTGAACTCGTCTCGAAAGGACTGATTGCGCAGGCCGACGATGCTGGGGACCGCCGCCGCCAAGTGCTGTCCTTAACCCAGGCGGGGATCGAACTCTTAGGTGCCGGGTTGGTGGGATCTTTGGAGCGCGGGGAGCGCCTGCGCGCCTCCCTCACTGAGGCAGAATGCGAGGTTTTCTGCCGAGCGGTCGCGGTGCTGACTGAGGAGGGACGGACAATGGTTGCCGAACGCAAGTCCGAGCGGCCAGAACGGTAGGATCGCACTTTCCAGCGCGCTGCTCAGCTCCGGTCCGCCGATGGCTGTGGATCATGTCGGCTCTCCTTTGTCCTGTACCCGAAAGGTGTCATTCCGCGCCCGGCCGAACTCGGGCCATGACTCGGCTATAATCGCGGAAGGGAGTCGGAGTTTACGCTCCCGCCGGTTCGGGCGAGAGATGGCGCCCTCATCGCTTGTATGGAGCGACTGCTCACCCGCTTCCCTTTTCGTTCACGGGTTTGCCGAGAAAGTTGCCTGCTGCACGCGAGCTGGCGAGCTGGCTTTTCGCCGGGTTCGTACTTGGCCGCAGAGCGGGCCGCTGTGCTGGATCCTGCACCTTACGGGCAATGCCCTGACCGCTGAAGGAATGGGTCGGCACACATCTTGGCACAGTTCGCCCCAACGTTCCGCGCCGGCCCTAAAGACAGAGCAGGAGTTCGTCTGGCACTGCGCAGGTTGCGGAGCCGGGCACGCCGGGAATGCTGGGGTAGGGACGACAGTACGAACCGATGCAGCTTGCCTGATACGCTGCCCCCCCTGTCTGGCAGCGGCCACGCGCCGAACGCGCTCTCAACCATCGCAAAGTCGCATCGAAACGGCAGGGGGTCGGCACAAGGGTCGGCACAAGGGTCGGCACAGTCGAGGGGACGGCTGGCCTAGCTTCGTTCACGCTTTGAGCGGAAGCCCCCTATCCTTCTCGAGCAGTGGCGAGATGCTGAGCAGTTGGGAAACCGTTGTATCGTACCATAGTCGGTCCGGCGCGCCCTTAAGGCGCGCGTGCTGATCACACGCCTGCACCGCTGCGCTTCGGGGAAAAGGAAGCACTGTCCCGGTCCCGCTGACACGCCCGCGACGCTCATGAGTGATGATGCAGCATAAGTGCAGGTGCATTTGTCCACCACGGTCAGGATCTACCTCCCCAGCGACACCCGCTGGACGGACGAGGAGAGGACACGCCGCGACCTGCGCGACGTAGCCTGGATCAGGCTCACCGAAACTAAGCTTCACCTAAATCCCACCAAAGGCCGGCCATTAGGCGAATCCCGTCCCTCAGCATTTCCGGCAATCCATGCTCATCGGGCGCGTGCTGGTTGCTGCCGGCATAGCCATTCGGGATCCACAGGACAGGCGCACCGAGCCCGGAAAGGAAAACCTCCGTCGGGTTTCCGCCCGAGGAATTGGGGACCAGGTTGGGCGCATGGCCGGCGGTGTTCTGCAGGGAAGCCGCTGCGAAGGTCACCCAGCGGTCGTCGGGGGAGGTGCGGCCGGCGGGGAAGTTGTCCCGCTCAGTCACCGGAATCACCTGCACCGCCTCCAGCCCGCGCGCATCCAGGTGTCGGCGCAGGGCCGGAACGATGCCCTCCCCCGTCACGTCCACCGTGTGCCGCACCTGAAGCCGCGCCCGGGCCTCGGGCTGCACGGCGTTGGTCGGCGCGTCCGGATGGCCGGTGATGGCGGCAAGGATAATCACGCTCGTCCAGGCGAAGATGCGCTCCGCCTTGGACAGGCCGGGCTCGCCCCATCCGGCATCGGGCTCGGGCAGGCCCGGAATGTCCTCGAAGACGATCCCGGCGCAAGCGCGGCGAACCGCCTCCGGGATGGAGGGGGGTGTCCAGCCCTCAACCAGGATGCGGCCGTTCCTCGAGACGATGCCGGACAGGGCGTGGGACAGGATGAAGCCCGGATCGGCCAGCACGCCGCCCCAATGGCCGGAATGCGCCGCATGCTCCCGCAGCTTTACGAACAGGTCAAAGGCAACGCCCCCGCGGCAACCGAGGCGCAACTCGGGCACGGCGCGGGCCTGGCGAGGGCCATCCAGGCCGATGAACAGATCCGCGGCGAAGCGTTCGGGCTCGGCGGCCAGCATCTCGCGCAGGCCGGGCGATCCCACCTCCTCGCCGGTCTCAATGAAGATCTTCGCGTTGAAGCCGAGGCGGCCGCGCTCCGTGATCACCGCGCGCAGCGCCTCGATAGCAATGAGGTGCTGGCCCTTGTTGTCCACCACGCCGCGCCCGTACCAGCGTTCGACGCGCTCGACGACGGACCAGGGATCCAGCCCCTCGCCCCATCGCCCGGACTGGCCGTGCACCACGTCGCCATGCCCGTAGATCAGCACCGTGGGACGCGACGAATCCTCGATGCGGCTGGCCAGCATCACCGGACCGAAGCCGGGCTTCGGATTGTCCACCACGGCGCAGGTGAAGCCCATGCCCTCCAGCAAGGTGGGGACGGTTTCCGCGCAGTAGCGGCGCAACTCCGGCATGGAGTCCGCGCGCTGGCTCTCCGTCCGCACCGCGACCAGCTTGCGGAGGTTGGCGAGGTACTGGCCGCCATCGAAGCAGTGTTCCGCGCGGCCGATGGCGCCGTTGCGGCTGCCTGCATCCGTCATGGCCATGTCCTCGCCCCTCAGCGCAGCGTCTGGAGCAGATGCAGCAGCATGGTGCCGCGCGGCACGATGGTCCCGATGTCGAGGAACTCGCCATTGGTGTGGGAGCCCCCGCCAAAGGGGCCGAGCCCGTCCAGCACCGAGGCGTAGGGGATGCAGAACTGGCCGTCCGACCCGCCCGAGCCCTCGCCCGAGGGAAGGTCCTGCAGGTCGAAGCCGATATCGGCCGCCAGCGACCGGGCATTCTCGAACAGCGCCGCCACGTCCGGCCGCTCCGGCTTGGTGTAGGGGAAGCGGTTCATGCCGCCCGTCACCGTCAGCGTCACATCGGGCGTGACAGGCTTCAGACCCTCGATCCGTGCTGTCATCTCCTTCGCGTCGGCCATGGTGGGCACGCGCAGGTCGATGCTGCAGGTCGCGTGCTCGGGCACCACATTCGCCGCCGTGCCGCCCGAGATCATGCCGATGCTGACCGTGATGCCACGCGCATAATCCGTCATCCCCTCCAGCGCGATGATCTGGTGCGCCAGCTCCTTCACGGCGCTGCGGCCCGCCTTGTGCGCGCTGCCCGAATGCGACGGAACCCCGCGGACGGCGAGGTCGTAGCGCGCGAGGCCCTTGCGGGAGGTGACCACCCGGCCACCACCCCGCGCCGCCTCCATCACGAGCACGTATTTGGACTTCTTCGCCTCCGCCTCGATCAGCACCTGCGACGTCTGGCTGCCCACCTCTTCATCGGAGACGTAGACGAGCGTCAGCGGAAGCGGCGTGCTGCGCCCCTCCTCCATCAGGCGACGGAGCGCGACGAAGCCGGCATGGGCACCCGCCTTCATGTCGTTGATACCGGGGCCGTAGGCCCGGCCATCCTTCGTGCGGATGGGGTTAAGGGCCAGGCTGCCGACCGGATGCACCGTATCCAGATGCGACAGCAGCATCACGCCGCGCTCATTAGATTGCGCGTTCCAAGGCGCGCGGACCACCAGATGGTCGCCGCGCCCCGATGTGCCGGGCACCCGCTCCAACGTCGCGCCGATGCCTTCGAAATCCGCCTGCACGCGATCCATCAGCCGGTTCACCGAAGCGGCGTCGGAGGTGGGGCTCTCCAGCGCCACCCAGGTGTTCAGCCCTTCCAGGAAGCGCTCGGCCGTGTCGAATGCGAGCAGGGAATCGAGCTTGCCGGTCATCGGAGTCCTTCAGGCGACATGAACGAGCCCGGCGGGTGGCGGGCCGCCCTCCGGCTGTTCGACGAGATGGCAAGCCGCACGCCCGCCACCCGGGCAGGGCAGCAGCGCCGGCGCCTCGCGCGGGCAACGGTCGAAGACGGAGGGACAACGCGGATGAAAGGCGCAGCCCGGTGGAACCGCGAGGGGGTTCGGGAAGGCCGTGCCCAGCTGCATGGCCGGCAGGCCGAGCGACGGATCGGGCGTCAGCACCGAGGCTAGCAGCGCCGCGGTGTAGGGATGCCGCGGATCGCCCAGCACGCGCTGCGCCTCGCCTTCCTCCACGACCCGGCCGAGATACATCGCCGTCACCCGGTCCGCCAGCATCTGCACCACGGCCAGGTTGTGGCTGATGAACAGGTAGGAAAGCCCCAGCCTCTCCCGAAGATCGAAGAGGAGGTTCAGGATCTGGGACTGCACGGAGACGTCCAACGCTGAGGTCGGCTCGTCGCACACCACCAGGGTCGGGCGCAGCACCAGGGCGCGCGCGATCGCTACGCGCTGGCGCTGGCCGCCGGAGAGTTGAGAGGGGAAAGCTTCGGCATGGCGGGGTGCGAGGCCGACCATCCCCAGCATTTCCGCGACAGCGTCCCGCCGTTCCGGCGCCGTGCCGATGCCGTGCACCATCAGGGGCTGGCCGATGATCGCGGCCACGTTGCGGCGCGGGTTGAGGGACGAGTAGGGATCCTGGAAGACGGGCTGCACGAGCCGCGCCCGCTCGAGCCGTCCGAGGCTTGCGATGGGGCGGCCATCGAGCAGCACCTCCCCCTCGCTAGGGCGCTCGAGCCCCAGGATCATGCGCGCGAGCGTGCTCTTGCCGCAGCCGGATTCGCCGACCAGGCCCAGCACCTCGCCCCGCGCCACCTGAAGCGAGACGCCCGCCACCGCCGTCAGCGTGCGCCGCCGGGCAAGGATCCCCGCGCCCACCGTATAGCGCTTGTGGACGCCTCGGATTTCCAGGATGGGGGGCGCGGTGCTCATGCGGCCTGCTCCAGCACGCCGCCGGGCAGCACGCAGCGCCATATATGGCCGTCCTCGCCCTCGCGCATCGCCACCGGCTCGGCGCAGACAGGCATGGCGTAGCGGCAGCGGCCACGGAAGGCGCAGCCCCGCATCGGGCCCACCAGGGAGGGGACCATGCCGGGGATGGTGCCCAGCCGCGTGCCCGGTGCCATGCGGCCCGGCTGCGGGATGCAATCCATCAGACCGCGCGTGTAGGGGTGCCGCGGCGCGCCGAAGACGGCAGCGGAACGCCCCTCCTCCACCACCTCCCCGGCATACATTACGGCCACGCGGTCCGCGATTCGGGCCACGACCCCGAGGTCGTGCGTCACCAGCACGAGCGCCATGTGCATCTCGCGCTGAAGCTCCGCCAGGAGCTGGAGGATGCCGAGCTGGATGGTGGCGTCCAGCGCCGTGGTGGGCTCGTCCGCCAGCACCAGGTCCGGCCCGCACATCAGCGCCATCGCGATCACCACGCGCTGGCGAAGCCCGCCGGAGAGCTGATGCGGGTACTGGCCCAGCCGGTTGGTGGCGGCCGCGATGCCCACCCGTTCCAGCAGCGCCGCCGCGCGGTCCCGCGCGGCGCGGCGGTCGCCCTTGCCGTGGCGTAGGAAGGTCTCCGTCAGCTGGTCCCCGATGGTGAGGGACGGGTTGAGGCAGGTCATCGGGTCCTGGAAGATCATGGCCATCCGGTCCCCGCGCAGGGCGCGCAGGCGGCGGGGGGAGCCGGCCATCAGGTTCTCCCCGGCCAGTGTCAGGCGCTCCGCCCGCCGCCGGGCGCCGGCGGGCAACAGCCCCATCAACGCGAGGGAGGTGAGCGATTTGCCGCAGCCGGATTCGCCGACGATGCACAGTGTCTCGCCATGTCGCACGGAGAGCGTGACGCCCCGCACGGCATGGAGCGTCCCGCCCGGCACCGGGATGTCCACCTCCAGGCCCCGGACGTCCAGCAGGGGACCGTCCGCCCTGCTCATGCGCGGCCCTCCGGCGCGGTGACGTCCCGGATGCCGTCGCCCATGAGATTGATGGCGAGGACGAGAATGCAGATAGCCACCCCCGGCAGCATGATCATCCAGGGCTCGAACAGCATCAGCTCCTTCGCCTCGCTCACCATCAGCCCCCAAGAGGGGAGCGGCGGCTGCACGCCAAGTCCGAGGAAGGACAGCGCGGCTTCCAGCAGGATGGCCTGCGCCATCTCGTAGCTGGCGACGACGACCAGGCCCGACACGACGTTGGGCAGCACCTCGCTCCAGAGAATGCGCGGCACCGAGCAGCCGATGGCCTGGGCGGCGATGACGTATTCGCGCCCCCTCACCTGCATCGTCGCGCTGCGCATCACCACGGCGAAACGGTCCCACAGCAGCAGGCCGAGGACCAGCACCACTACCTCCAGCGAGCCGCCGAGCACGGCCACCACGGCCAGCGCCACCATCACCACGGGCAAGGACAGGCGCGTGGTGATCAGGAAGGACACGACCATGTCCGTCTTCCCGCCGAAATAACCAGCTGCGACGCCGAGCGCCGTGCCGACCGTGCCCGAGACGAGCATGGTGAAAAAACCGATGAGGAGGGAAATCCGCGCGCCGTAGATGAGCCGCGACAGGTAGTCCCGCCCGAGGTTGTCCGTTCCGAGCAGATGGGCTGGGTCCGCCCGTTCGGCATCGATGAAGGCAGGCGGCAGGATACGGGCATCGAGCGACTGCGCGTAGGGATCGTGCGGCGCCACCAACGGGGCGAAGATCGCCATCAGCGCGATGGTGATGAGAACGGCGGCCGAGACCACGAGGCCGGGATTGGACAGCCAGCGGGACCAGCGGCGGCGGCCCGTCACGGGTGTCGCCTCCGCCCTCGGGGCATCGGCCACGCCGGCCGCGGCCTGGATCGGATCCATCTCAGCTTTCCCGGATGCGCGGGTCGAGCCACGCGTTCAGCAGGTCCGACACCATGGTCAGCACCACGTAGAAGAGAGCCACCACCAGCAGGATGCCCTGGACGACGGGAAAGTCCTTGCGGGAGATCGCCTCCCAGGCGAGGTAGCCGACGCCCTGCAGGGCGAAAACCGTCTCGATGACCACCGAGCCGGACAGCATATTGCCGAACTGCACGGAGGCCAGGGCCGCCACCGGCGCCACGGCGTTGCGCAGCGCGTGCTTGACCAGCACCACATGCACCGGAAGCCCCTTCGCATGAGCGGTTCGGATGTAGTCCGCCGCCAGCACCTCGACCATGCCCGCGCGGGTGAGGCGCATCAGCACGGGGGTGGAGACCCAACCGAGGGCAAGGGCGGGAAGAATGAAATGCGCCAGCGTGTCCGTGCCCGAGACGGGCAGCCAGCCCAGGGTGAGGCCGAAGAAAAAGATCAGCAGCAGAGCGAACCAGAAAGAGGGCATGGCCTGCCCCATCACGGCCAGCCCAAGCGCTGCCCGGTCGATCCAGGTATTGCGGCGGAGGGCAGCGATCATGCCCAGCGGGATGGAGAGCAGCAGCGCGATGGCGAGGCCGAGGCAGGCCAGGATGGCCGTGTTGGGCAACCGGTCCAGAATGAGAGAGGCGACGCTGTCCGGATAGAAAAGGGAACTGCCGAGATCGCCGGAGAGGGAGCGCAGCAACCATTCGCCATATTGCACGGCCAGCGGCCTGTTGAGCCCGTAGAGCGCCCGGATACGATCGATCTCCTCCGGAGAGGCCTCCTCCCCGGCGAGGGTGCCGGCAAGATCCCCGGACACCCGCAGAAGGAAGAAGGCGATCAGGGAGACGGTGAGGGCAACGGCCAGTGCGAGCAGCAGCCGCTTGGCCGCGAAACGGAGCATCGGTGCGTCAGCGCTTCCAGCGCGCCAGGAAGAATCGAGGCACCTCGTCAGCCGAGGGCTCGAACTCCAGATGACTGCTGAACGCATAGGTCAGCGGATAGGTCCACATCGGCAGCCAGTAGGCCTGGTCCGTGATGCGGCGGATCGCCTGCGCATAAGCTTCCTTTCGTACCTCGGCGTTAGTCGACCGGTCGCCGCGCTCGAGCAGGGACGCCACTTCCGAGTCGCGCGCCATGTCGTTCGGCGTGTTGCGGAAAAAATAGGAGGTGATGGCGGCCACGTCGTAGAGAGAGGTCGAGCCCCAGGCACCGAGATTCATCCTCACCTTCCCGTCCCGCACGTCGGAGGAGAAGGTATCTGCCTGCACCCAGTCGAGCCGCGCACGGATGCCAACGGCGCGAAGCTGGCCGATCACCGCCTCCACCCAGGCCCGGTCCCTGTATGCCTGGAGGGACACTTCGAAGCCGCTGGCATAGCCGGCCTCGGCCAGGAGGGCGCGCGCCTTGGCGGGATCGTATTCGTATCTCGCGATGCCCTCCTGCGTGCACCCGAACTGCTCAGGATGGCAAGGCGTGTGGAGCACGTTTGAGCCTTCTCCCACGAGGTTGCGAACGATGCCCGGCCGGTCAATCGCGTGAGAGATGGCGCGACGCACGCGCACGTCCGTCATGGGATTATTCTCGCGCCCCGTCCTTCCGCCCGCATCCATCGCCATGTAGACAATGCGCACGGTCTCGCCGCTGGCGATAGTCAGGTTGCGGCGGCTGCGCAGGTTGCGCGCCTGGTCCGGTTGCACGCGCCAGATCCAGTCCAGCCCGCCCGTCAGGAGCTCGGCCATCCGGGTGTTCGCCTCCGGGATGCGCCGGAAGATCAGCCGCTCAATGGCGGGCTGGCCCTTGGCACCGCCAAAATACCGGTCGAATCGCTGCAGCGTGGTCTGCCGTCCCGGTGCCAACTCCGTCACGCGATAGGGCCCTGTGCCGACAGGCTCCCGCGCCATACCGTCAAGCCCCACCCGGTTCAGGTACTCGCTTGGCATGATGACGACGTTAGTGAGGTATTCCTGCCAGGGGCCGTAGGGCTCCTTCATCCTCAATCGCACCGTGCGGGCATCCACGACCTCCGCGCCCGAAAGCCAGGTGATGCGCTGGAAGTTGACGATCCGGTTCGCCGGATCGAGCATCGTGTTGACGGTATCCGCGACGTCCTGGGCGTCCACCGTCTCCCCGTTATGGGCCACGATCCCTTCGCGCATGCGGAGCTCGATGGTGGTGTCATCCACCATCCGGACGGACTCGGCCAGATGCGGAATGTAGTCACCCGTCTTCGGATCGCGATAGGTCGGAGCGTCCCAAATTAGGAAGCCCATCACCACGCCTTCGCGCACGGTGTTCTGGTAGGGAATGATGTTGGCGGGCTCGCTGTCCGACGCCCATCGAAGCGTGTTGTCAGAGGGCGCGGCTTGCGCCGGCTGTGCCAGTAGGCCGGACAGCATCGCCACCGCAGCTGATAAACGCGCGAAAAAGCGCATGCCATGTTTCCCGTCAAAAACATCGTATTCAAGATGTTGGCGTGAACGCTTCCACAGTCTTCCGGCCAATGCAACTATTCGGCAATTCGAGGAGAGGGGAGAACGGGCGTGATGTCGGCCAGCAACGAGACGCGCAGCCGTAACGGCGCGATCGCACGTGCGACCGCCTATTTCGACGAGGGGCGCTACCTGGCTTCCCTTCGGCGCCTCGTCGCGGTGCCGACCGAGAGTCAGATGCCGGACAGCGCCGAGGCACTGCGGCGCTACTGCTCGGAGACGCTTGCAGCCGAGTTCGACGGCATGGGCTTCGATATAGCTGTCCTCGAGAACCCGCGCCCAAACCGAGGGCCCGCCCTGCTCGCGAGCCGCATCGAAGATCCTGCCCTGCCGACAATCCTGATCTACGGGCATGGTGACGTGGTGCGCGGCCTGCCCGACAAGTGGCGTGAGGGCCTAACTCCCTGGGACGTGACAGTGGAGGGGGACCGCTGGTACGGCCGCGGCACGGTGGACAACAAGGGTCAGCACCTGATCGCCATCCAGGCCCTGCGTGCTCTGATCGAGGAGCGGGGGCGGCTGGGGTTCAACGCCAAGGTCTTCGTCGAGACAGGTGAAGAAGTTGGGTCGCCGGGGCTGCGGGACCTGATGAAGCGGGAGGCGGCGCATCTTTCCGCGGATGCCTTCATCGGACTCGACGGCCCGCGTCAGACGACCTTTTTGCCGGACCTCAAGCTTGGCGCCCGCGGCGGCGTAGCCTTCGACCTGGTCGTGAGGCTTCGTGAGCATCCGGCACATTCAGGCCATTGGGGGGGCGTGCTGGCCGATCCGGGGTTTATCCTGTCCCACGCCTTGGCCGGCATCGTTTCCCGCAGCGGCCGGATTTTCGTGGAAGGATGGCTGCCCGCGAACGTACCGGCCTCGGTTCGTGAGGCCTGCAACAACCTGGTGCTCGAGGACATGCCCGGCACGCCCGTGCCTGAGCCGGGTTGGGGAGAACCCGGCATGAGCGTGACAGAGCGCATTTTCGCCTGGACCAGCGTGATCGTGCTCGCCTTTATCACCGGCCACCCGGATGCCCCGACGAACGCCGTTCAGCATGAGGCACGAGCACGGCTTCAGGTTCGCCACACGGTGGATGTGAGAGGCGACGACATTATGCCAGCGTTGCGCCACCACCTGGATGCACATGGCTTCCCCGAGGTGCAGATCATCCCCGTCATGGAACGGGACATGTTCAGCGCCTCCCGCACGGACCCGGCCCATCCCTGGGTGAAGGCCATCGCGGCCTCCATGGAGCGCACGGCCCATCGCGCACCGAACATCATCCCGAACTCCTCGGGCTCGAACCCCTCTGACATCTTCCAGGAGGAGCTGGACGTGCCGGTCATGTGGATTCCCAACAGCTATGCCGGTTGCAACCAGCATGGCCCGGATGAGCACGCTTTGGCACCCCTGCTTCGTGAGGGTCTTGGGCTGATGGCTGGCATTTGGTGGGATATCGGCGAGGGATTGGTGCCGGCCCCGCGCGGACGCCAGGGCGGCTGAGCGGCACCACTCGGCAGTGAAACCGAACCACCTGTCTCCTCAGCCGGCCGGGAGCGCTGATCGAGGCTATCCGTCACCGATCGTGTTGGCCAGCCCACGACGATCGCGGAGTCCAGAAGGGCCCCGATGACCCTGCGTCGCGCGGCCTTCGTCACCATCGGCCAGGCACCCCGCGGAAACATCGTTCCTGAAATGCTGTTCCTGTTGGGAGTGAACCGCCCCGGATTTGCCGGAGGCTGATTGGTATGGGTTACGCCGCCAGGGCGGGCTTCTCAAGCCTGGCGTGGTAGCGCGCCTCGGCTTCAGTCGGTGGCATGTTGCCGATCGGCTCGAGGAGGCGGTGGTTGTTGAACCAGTCCACCCACTCGAGAGTGGCGTACTCGACAGCTTCCAGCGACCGCCACGGGCCGCGGCGGCGGATGACCTCGGTCTTGAACAGCCCGATCACCGTCTCGGCGAGCGCGTTGTCATAGGAATCGCCAACGCTCCCGACGGACGGCTCGATCCCGGCGTCGAGCAGCCGTTCCGTGTACCAAATGCTGACGTATTGGGTGGTTTCACCTAGCAGTCTGTCGGATTTCCCTTCGGTCTGAAATCCGCGAATCTGATGGGCATGACGCATTTTATCCCCTTCAGCCGCGACCAAGCCTTCCTCCTG
>JBHTFH010000050.1:0-25479 GCA_042666135.1 Roseomonas sp. GCM10028921
AAGTCTGCGCCGCGGCAGCAATCAATGTGTCCCGCGCAGTGCGATGGCTTGATGGCTTGCCACGAGCCAAGACGCGTGTGACCCGATTTGCGGCTCTGGCAGCAGCCGCATGAATTCGCCGACAGTATCAACACCTCATCAAGGTGCCAGGTGTCGCCCTGCCTCGGCCGGCGCTTGCGCAGCCTTGCCGCGAACTCCGTGCCGAAGCGGAGGCACCAACGACGGATACTCTCGTGACTGACCACCACGCCCCGCTCGGCCAGGATCAGCTCGATGTCGCGCAGGCTCAGGCTGAACACATGATAGAGCCAGACGGCATGGTGGATGACCTCGGCAGGAAAGCGGTAGCCGGGGTAGGTGGTGGGCTCGGTCGACATCCGACCAGCTTGGCCTCACCAAGTCATTCCGGCCAGAGCTCAACGACGTGACAATGCCCTCCGACGGCCCGTCTCCTGTGCTGAGGCAAGGCGCCGGCCCACCCGGCGCGACCCTCGATCATCCTGCACAGTTCGAGGCCGGCCACCCCCGCCTCATCTTCCTGGTAGCGAGGCGCCACACTCAAGAATTGCGAAGGCCGCGTTGGGGTTAACAGTCGGGCAATCAGGTCCGGGGCACGTTGGACCAGAACGCCAACAGGCGATTCTCATTACCGGCTTCTGCAATCGTAGAACAGCGATCTCGGAGTTGCTTTGACGTGGCGAGAACCAACCCCCTCCCGATTATCGCTGATTGTATCCCTGCCGACTGGCGGCCTGTACGGCGCACGCCTATCAATCCTTGGAGGCTGGCACATGCGTTGTGAGCAACGGTTGTGGACTGCTGAGTCCGGTTGGAGCGGCAGCGCTCCTAATCTGGGAAGTGCGGGACTCGTGTTGTACTTCGGGAGCCGCGATGCGCTTGCCTCCGGAGAGCGCCACCGCGACCTGCAGGTTGCGTATCCCGGTGCGCAGTTGCTCGGATGCAGCACCGGCGGCCAGATTGTAGGCGATGCTATCGACGACGACGCAATCGTTGCGATCGCGGTAAAATTTGATGCGACCCGTGTGCGGCTTGCCGCCGTGGACGTGCGTGGGCCCGACGACTCCGAAGCCTGTGGTGAGGCGCTGGGCCAAGCTTTGCGAGGCGATGACCTCGCAGGCATATTCCTGCTGTCCGACGGGCTGCATGTGAATGGTAGTGGCTTGGCAGCCGGACTCCGTACGGCAACCGGCCCGGCCGTCCCAATCTCTGGCGGCCTGGCCGGCGATGGGTCCCATTTCCGGGCGACGCTGGTCGGCGCCGGTGATGCCCCGCCGCGTGAGAAGCGCGTTGCCGCCGTTGGACTCTACGGCACGGCGCTTCGGCTTGGCCACGGCAGCGGCGGCGGATGGGAAAGCTTCGGGCCGAGCCGCCAAGTCACCCGCTCCGAGGGCAGTCGACTCCTCGAACTGGATGGCCAGCCGGCACTCGATCTTTACGAGCGTTATCTGGGCGAGGAGGCCAAGGGCCTTCCTGGTACCGCTCTGCTCTATCCGCTACGCATCTGGGACGCGTCGCGGCCGCAGCACGGTGTAGTGCGCACGGTGCTTGGAGTAGATCGGAGCACGCGCACCATGACTTTTGCTGGTGATATACCCCAGGGCTGGATGGCTCAGTTGATGCACGGACGGTTTGATCAGCTGGTGGCTGGTGCAGCAGATGCTTCAACCCAGGCAACGCAGGGTTCACCACGCGAGACTGCAGGCAACCAGCAGCTGGCAGTTCTAGTCAGCTGCATCGGCCGCCGCTTGGTCATGGGCCAGGCGATCACCGACGAGATCATCGCAACGGTGAATGGCCTGACGCCGGGCACAGTGATAACTGGGTTCTACTCGTATGGGGAACTCGCTCCGCATGCCATCTCCGGAGCCTGTGAACTGCACAACCAATCCATGACGGTAACCATTCTTTCCGAAGCCGAAGCTTGTTGAAAGAGAGGGCTTTTCCGATGCACCGGACTCTCGCCGCCCAAATGGCCAAAGCCACCGACCTGAATGGCGAGCTAGAGCTTGCGAAGCTCGGGCACCTGGTGAGCGCCAGCTACGAAGAGGCCGAGCGCGATCGCCGCCGCAGCGAGCGCGCCATGCGGCTGATGGCGGAGGAGGTAGAGACAGCGAACCTCAAGCTACGCGAGGTAATCGCGACGCTGCAGGTGCAGAACACCCGCTTCGAGGCGGCGCTCGAGAACATGTCGCTTGGCATCGCGATGTATGACGCGAACGAGCAACTGGTGGTTGCAAATGCTCGGCTCTGTGAGGTGCTCTGCGTGCCGCCGAACAGCATTCGTATCGGAATGAGCTACAGCGAGGTGGTCGCCGTCTGTGTGGGAGCGCAGCACTTTGGCGGCGCATCGCACAGCGACGTGTACGATTCTCGCCGCCGCATTTTTGTGCCCGGCAGCTCGTACCAGTTCGAGGAGCCCCGCGGCGATAACATCGTCGCCGTTACCACCCGTGCGCTCGACGGCGGTGGCTGTATCCAAACCTTCGAGGATATGACGGAGCGTCGGCGGGCCGAGGCGCGGATCGAGCATATGGCACAGCACGACGCGCTGACAGGGCTAGCAAACCGCACTCGGCTCGGCGTCCGACTAGAGGAAAGTCTGGCGCGAGCCAGCCGCGGCGAAAGCTTCGCGGTACTCTGCCTTGACCTCGACCGCTTCAAGGTTGTGAACGACACCCTCGGCCATCCCGTCGGTGACGATCTCCTGCGCGCAGTCACTGCGCGGCTGTGCGCGAATATCCGCGCACAGGATACCGCAGTGCGTCTCGGTGGTGACGAATTCGCGATCGTCCAGGCCAGTATTGATCAGCCGCTGGAGGCAACCACGCTCGCCCGTCGGCTGATCGACGAACTTACTAAGCCGTATGAGATCCAGGGCCACACGATCGTCATTGGCGTGAGCATTGGCATAGCTGTTGGACCACAGGACGGCACGTCGCCCGACATGCTCCTAAAGCATGCCGACCTGGCATTGTACCGCGCGAAATCGGAAGGCCGCGGTACTTGGCGGTTTTTTGAATCCGAGATGGACGCACGCATGCAGGCGCGCAGGCGGCTCGAAGTGGACCTGCGCCGGGCGCTGGTGAATGAGGAATTCGAGCTGTTCTTTCAGCCGCTGGTGCAGATAGGCAGCCGCTCGATCAACAGCTTCGAGGCATTGCTCCGTTGGCAACATCCTGAGCGCGGCATGATCTCGCCGGAGGAGTTTATCCCTCTTGCCGAGGATACCGGTCTAATCGTGCCGCTCGGCGCCTGGGTTCTCCATCGTGCCTGCAAGGAGGCGGCGGGTTGGCCGCCCCATGTTTCGATTGCCGTCAACGTCTCCGCAGTGCAGTTCCGCAGCCCTCAACTGGTCGATGTGGTTGCAGCAGCTCTGGAGAAGTCGGGCTTGCCGGGCTCGCGCTTGGAAATTGAGGTCACCGAATCCATCATGCTCCAGGACAATGTGACCACGCTCGCGATCCTGCACCGGTTGCACGGCCTCGGTGTCCGCATTTCAATGGATGACTTCGGGACCGGCTACTCCTCGTTGAGCTATCTGCGTAGTTTTCCCTTCGATAAGATCAAAATCGACAAGTGTTTCATTCGTGACCTCGAGAAGAAGGGCGACGCTCGGGCGATCGTCAGCGCAATCGCCGGGCTTGGACGTAGCCTCGGCATGCGCACGACTGCGGAGGGCGTCGAAACGAGCGAGCAGTTTGAGCAACTGTTCGCTGATGGTTGCACTGAAGCGCAGGGATATCTGTTCGGACGCCCGATGCCAGCTGAGGAAGCTGCACTTCTACTGCTAGGGGAAAGCCTCGTCGCATGAGAGATCCAACCTCATTCGAGGCTGGCGCAGCCGGCTGGCTGAGCGCGTTATCGGCCCAGCTGGGACCGCCACGCGAGCGATGCGCGACGCCTCCTATGCGGCGGATGGCGCTGAAGCGACAAGCCGGGAGGTGCTCGAGGCAGCGGACGGCGTCGCCTCTGTCCTCGCCGCCCTTCGCGAAGAGGTGGATCAGTTCCTTTTCGTCGTGCGACAGGGCAAGAAATAGGACGGCGGAGGCGTTACGAGCGCATCCCTGGCAAGGGCGCCCGGGTCGAGCTGAAGTGCCCAACCCACGGTCAGGCTTGTGTGGAGACCAACGACATCTCGCTTGGCGGCGCCACCCTC
The DNA here is from genome assembly GCA_042666135.1 of Roseomonas sp. GCM10028921. Classification (GTDB taxonomy): domain Bacteria; phylum Pseudomonadota; class Alphaproteobacteria; order Acetobacterales; family Acetobacteraceae; genus Roseomonas. The sequence goes on from JBHTFH010000050.1 coordinate 4,178, forward strand.
GCCTGTGACTGGCGCTGTGACAGGGGTGCCGAGCTCCTGGTTTGCCTGCCCGGTGAGGCTGGCCCAGCCCATGCCGGCGTCGTCAACTCTCGCGACCATGTCCTCGGCGTCGAGTTACGGCAAGACCCGGGAAACCTTGCCCGTGTAGGCTCCACGATGAACGCACTCGCTGACGGGTCCACTCGCACCCAGAAATCCATCGCCGCCTATGCGCACGAGCCGCGCCCTTGCTCGCCGCTCATCGGGATGGATAGTTCGCGTGCCATGTCAACCCACTTAGCCTGGCTGCCAAACTGGGAGGAGATGGTGTTCGCCATCCGGAGTGCAGATGCCACACCAGCCGTCCGGGTATGGGCCCGAAGGGGCCGCCGGAACGATCGACCACTAGGTCTGCTTCCCACGCCATCCGGACCGCCGCACGAGTCTGATATCAAGTTCCTTCCTACGCAGGAGACTCAGCCGGTGCAGATCGTTGATTGTCGGGGCGGCAATCTGTCGTGACCTCGGTGGATGAAAGCCTTAGGTGCGCGGAGCCCCTCGCATTCGCGATTCTCGCATCAGTGGCAGGTCTCGCCTTTCTGCTCGGCATCGGCCTGGCCAGGGTGCGACGCCTGCTCCACAGGAGAACGCTGGAGGCGCTTAAACCAAGTTGCCACTTCGAACATGTCTCGGCCGCTCTGCAGCACATGTCGAACGGGCTGCTGGTTATCGACGGCAGCGGGCGCATCGGCCTGCTCAATGACCGGTTGCAGGAGATGTTCGGTCTCCCACCCGGCGAGGTCGCCGTGGGAATGCCCTGGCAGATGTTCGTTCGAACTGCAGGCCGTCGTCTGGGATGGGACGATGCGCGCGTCGGGCGAGTGATCGTCAATCACGTCAAGTGGATGGGCCTGTCTGAGGTTACCCATGTCGAGCACAATTATGACGATGGCTCAGTGTTGAGCATCCGCTGCCGACCCCTTGCGGGCGGCGGCGCCATACTGACCTATGACGACGTAACCGAACAGAGGAAGGCTCAAAGGCGTGTGACGCATCTGGCGTTCCACGACCCACTGACGGGTCTTCCGAACCGGGCGCGGCTGCGCGAGCATATGGACACCCTGCTGACGCGGGTACGCCGAGGTGACGGCGTGGCCGTGCTCTGCTTGGACCTCGACGGCTTCAAAGGCGTCAATGACACCTTGGGCCATCCTGCAGGCGACGAGCTGCTGCGTCAGGTTGCGCGCCGCCTACGGGACACCACACGCGATACCGACCTTGTGGTCCGGCTTGGGGGCGATGAGTTCGCCGTTATTCAGGAGGGGGCGGACCAGCCTGTCGACGCAGTAGCCCTTGCCGACCGCCTCGTTGAGGTCCTGGGCATTCCTTTCGACCTCCGGGGCCAGAGGGTTGTGATCGGAACCAGTGTTGGTATCGCGCTTGCGGATGGCGAGGCGTCCACGGCCGACGAGCTGCTCCGTGCCGCCGATGTGGCGCTCTACCGTGCTAAGGCCGAAGGGCGGGGTACTTGGCGCTTTTTTTCAGCCAGCATGGATGCCGAGATCCAAATGCGCCGCGCGTTGGAAAGTGACCTGCGCCGCGCAGTGGCCGAGAAGCAGTTCGAAGTTCACTACCAGCCACTAGTCGAAGCGGGCACAGAGGTGCTTACTGGCTTTGAGGCCCTCTTGCGCTGGCGGCACCCAGACCGCGGCTTGGTCAGCCCTGGCGAGTTTATCCCGCTTGCCGAAGAGATTGGTCTCATCCAACCCTTAGGTGTCTGGACGCTGGTGCGCGCCTGCGCCGACGCAGTCACGTGGCCCTCACACGTTAAGGTGGCGGTTAATCTCTCGCCAGCGCAATTCAGTAAGGGTGATATAGTAAGCGACGTGGAACAGGCCCTCACGGCCTCGGGGCTCAACCCCGAACGTTTGGAGCTGGAGATCACAGAGTCTATTCTGCTAAGGGACAGTGAAGCAACGTTCGAAATTTTGCACCGGTTACGAGATTTGGGTGTGCGGATCGCAATGGACGACTTCGGCACCGGCTATTCATCGCTCAGCTACCTGCGCTCCTTTCCGTTCGACAAGATCAAGGTCGACCAGAGCTTCGTGCGTGATCTGTTGGGCAACCAGAGCAGCATCGAGATCGTGCGTGCCGTTGTTAGCCTGGGGAAGGCGCTGGGCATGTCCGTCCTCGCCGAAGGGGTCGAGACCGCCGAGCAACTCAGCGTATTGCGCTCTGAGGGCTGCGACGAGCTGCAGGGTTTCCTGTTCAGCAGGCCCCGGCCGGTGCAGGATGTGCCTGCAATGATGGCTGACCGCCCAACCCCGCGTGCGTGTTATCGAGTTGGCGATGACGGCGATGCCGAGAGGTTAGGGATGGTGGTGACCTCACACGGCGGATGCAACTCCGGTTGCATACCGCCATGTGCCGAATGCGCCTTCACAAACCGTACGGTATTCGACGGCGGTCATGTGGTGGCGGCGAAGCTGGAAGGGGTTTCGAACCCGTCTGCTTGTGGAAAGGAAGCGCTCCGCGTGACGGGCTGACCTGACTTAACCGGATCTGTCAAAGTTCGCGCCAATGCGGGCGGGGGCAGGTGTCAGTAGGCTCCTGTCCAGGTCCGGGCAGCAAAGGGCGAGTTCGCCGAAATCCACGAGGACCTGCTGCCGTTTCACCATCCTGTCGAGTTCGGGCACCACGGTCGCTGCTGCTTGCACCCCTGGCCTGGCGGGAGGGATGACGCCTTCGCGGCCGGTTACAATCGGCCGTGCCAGGACCAACGCCGAAAGGCACGACTGGCTGCCAGGCTCCCCCTCAGGACGAAAACGGTGGCCAAATCCGAGGCGATGAAGGGCAGGTTTCTGCCACCAGTCGCCCAGGAGCGGTCATGCCGCTACCGGCGAGCTTCGTCCATCAGCTCCGTGCCCAACCCGCCATCTACTTGCCTCGCCCCGGACCCTCAAGGCGGCAGTTTCGATCCCACCCCATGATGGACAATGGTTTGTGTTGGGGGGACACTCTGAGCTAGGCCAGCCGTCGCTGCCGCAGGAGGAACTATGCCGCCCGGCAAAAGGGCTGAGAGGACATCATCCCAGCCCGCGAATGATGCCGGGAGCCGCGCCTCCTTGTCCGAGGAGCGGGACGCGCTGGCAGACGAGATCCAGGCACTCCGGGCCGATGCTGCGGCCCACCGCCGCGAGATGGACGGGCTGCGCCAGGGTCACGCTGATGCCGAGGCGCAGTCCGCCGCCCGTGAGGATGCGCTGACGGCCAGCGGGGACGAGCTGCGCCTGTCACTCGCGGAGGCCCGCCTCCTGGCCGAGAGCCTGGAGGTGGCCAGCACGGCGCTCTCAGACCGCAACAGCACGCTCGAGGGCAGCCTCGCGGAGCGCACGGCCGAGCTGGCCACCGCGACCGAAGCGCGACGCCGGGATCAGCAGCATCTGCAGCTCATCTTCGAGAGCGCGACCGAGTACGCGATCTTCACCCTCGACACCCAGGGGCGCGTCACGACCTGGAACCCCGGCGCGCAGCGCATCTTCGGCTACGAGGAGAGCGAGATCCTCGGGCAGCCCGGAGCTGTCATCTTCACGCCGGAGGAGCGCGCCGAGAGGCAGCCCGAGGTCGAGATGAGCCGGGCGCTGGAGGACGGCCGGGCCAGGGACGAGCGCTGGCACATACGGGCCGATGGCTCGCGGTTCTGGGCCGCTGGCGTGCTGATGCCGCTCCTGGACCGGGATGGCGGACTGCAGGGCTTCCTGCGGATCCTCCGCAACCATACGGAGCGCCGCCTCGAAGAGGAGCGCCGGGTACTGCTGACCGACGAGCTGGCCCACCGGATCAAGAACACGCTCGCTGCGGTGCAGTCGGTTGCAGCCCAGACTTTGCGCGGCGCTGACATAGCCCCTGTCCTTCAGACCACTCTCGTCGATCGCCTCAAGGCGCTTGGGCGGGCCCATGACATGCTGGTGCGGACCAGCTGGGAGGGTGCCCTGCTGAGCGAGGTGCTGGGCCAGACCCTGGCGCCCTATGCCGGGGATGGCGGCGCGGTCCGCTACTTGGCCGAAGGTCCGCCGGTCCGGCTCTCCTCGGACACGACGGTCATCCTCAACCTGGCCCTTCACGAGCTGGCGACGAATGCCGCGAAGTATGGCGCACTCTCGGTCCCGACAGGCCATGTCGAGGTGGCGTGGGAGCTGGGGCGGCGGGCCGAAGGAGAGGCGCCCGTCGTCGGGATCGTTTGGCGCGAGCGCGGAGGCCCGCCGGTCCGCCCACCCGAGCGCCGCGGCTTCGGCTCGCGGATGCTGGAACGCGCCCTGCCGTATCAGTCCGGCGCCGAGGTCACGCTCAGCTTCCTGCCCGAAGGCGTCGAGTGCCGCATCCGGCTTCCGCTCGCGCGCTCAGCCGAGGCGCATTGCGCCCAGTAATCAACAGTTACCGGACGTGATAGGGTTAGGGGCGAGTTGGAGGGCATGGCTATGGCCGAGTTACCTGACCTCTCCGGAATGACCGATCCCGCGGCCCTGCGGAAGTACATGGACTATCAGACGCAGAAGAAGCGTCAGGACCTCTACTGGGTCGCTTTCCGCCGGCTCTGCGAGATTGAGGGGCATGGCAACGGAAGCCCGCTGGAGATGGACTTCTGGCGCGCGACCATCGCGGGAGAAGAACTGCTGCACCGAAAGCACGGCAAGCGAGTTCTCCTGGCCCGTACTCGGCAGAAGGTCGCCCGTGTAGGCGTTCAGAAGACCGTTGAGGACTTGGTAACCAGTAAGAAACCGTCTGAGGGCTTTTATCTGCTGGTTGAGGGTGGGTTGTGGGATCTCACCGCTGAGTATCTCGCGATCAAGCATTCTGGCCTGTTTTCGGACAGGGCGGTTGCTGCAGCTCGCGCACGGCTGGAGAGCGCAGATGTCACGCTGCCGGCGGTGGACATTCCGTGACAGACCTTTCTGCCTTGGACTCTCAATCTCTGTCACAGGACTTCGTCGCGCGCCTGGAGGGACACGCCCGCGCAGCCCGCGGCGCCTTGGCGCCGGAGACGGAGCGGGCTCTCCGGAAGGCGTCGGCTGGGCGCTGTCAGGCCGGTGACTCATCCGGGCGGTGGCAGGCTGCCTCCCCGTGACGACCTCGCCCAATCCATACCGCGGATTCCGCTACCCAGCTGCTGCCATCCAGCACGCGGTCTGGCTCTATCACTGCTTCAGCCTGAGCCTACGTGACGTCGAGCTGATCCTTGCCGCGCATGGAGTGGTGGTCAGCCACAAGACCATCGGGGACTGGGGCCTGCGGTTCGGCCAGATGTTCGCCAATGCTCTCCGGCGCCGTCGGCCTCGCCCGGGTGACAAGTGGGCCGGCGCTTGCGCTGCCTCCCCGCGACGTCGGCCCCGAACCGCAGCACCCAGCGCCGGATGCTCTCGTGCGTGACGGTGATGCCGCGCTCAGCAGGGAGCAGCTCGACGTCGCGCAGGCGGAGGCTGAAACGTGGTCGAGCCACACCGCGTGCCGGATGACCTCGGCCGGGAAGCGGTAGCCGGGGTTGGTGGCGGGCTCTGGCGACATCCGGCTAACTTCGCCCAGCCGCTCCGTTTCGGCCAGCCGTCAACAGTGTGGCAATGCCGAACGAGAGCGTCATGCTGATCGCAGCATGGCGCTCTGATCTCACCTCTTCACCGTTCGGGGGAAGTTCATCAGGCCAAGCGTGTCCGTGCGAGGAGTACCGGGTCATGAGCGCTTTCGGGGCTGAGGGGGGAAGTTTTGTCTGGACTTCGGGAATGGCGGCTCGTGCGGACCGGCGCGCCCCTGAGGGCGCGCGTTCTGATCACACGCCCTTCCGCCTGGCTGGGAGAAAGAAGGGGGTGGATCGTACTCGACCGGTGGCCTGCGGTTCTTCGACTTTGCGCGGAAAAGCTGCGATCTCTGGGACCGGGGGGAGCGCTCCGGACATCACCCGGGACTCCGCCTGGGCCTGAACCCCTGCTCCCCACTGACCTCCCTCGAACGAGGTTCGTACGGCCGCAGTCACGCCCGGTCCGGTCGTGGCATGCCGTCCATGCCGAGAGGCGCGACGGGGCTGCCGAAGTCTTCACGGCAGCCCCGGTCACCGGGCGCTCCTCAGGCTGCGTCGGCCGCGGTGTCAGGACCGACACCACTTCCCGAGACTTCTCGGAACGCGATCCGGTCGTCGAGGAACGCCTTCACGGTGGCGTCGAGCGTGTCGCTGCTGACGGCGTCGCCCCCGGTCAACGCACACTCCCATACCCAGAGCACGCGCCAGCCACTGGCGACCAGCGCATCGCGGGTGGCCCGGTCGCGCGCCCGGGTGCGGACGAACTTCTGCTGCCAGGGGTAGGTCGTGTTCGGCATTCGCGCGTGACGGCACCCGGCGTGGTGGTGCCAAAAGCACCCGTGCGCGAACAGCGCCGCCCGGTCCTCGCGTAGGACCAGGTCCGGGCGTCCCGGCAACTCGGCGACGTCGCGCTCCGGTGAGTGCAGGCCGAGGCGCGCCAGGGAGGCGCGGAGCGCGAGTTCGGGCGCGGTGTCGCGCATAGGCATGCGCGCCATGTCACAGGTCATGTCGACGATCCCGGGGATTGGGTTGTGCGGAGGAAAAGGGGGTGAGTCGCCGCTAACCGCGGACCGTGATCACCGGGAATGACCTCCAATTTGAGTCAGGCACGCACGGTGTCAAGTGACTTCGATACGCTCGCGCACACCGCGCGAGAAGCCTGCGGCACTTTCGCGAGGAAGAGAAAACAACTGACCACTCCATCCGGCTGACGTCGGTGGGGGCGGGCCGCCAGCGGCCGCCCCCACCGACGCCCAGCCTGTTGGAGTGAGGTGACGAGGGCGGCCGGTATTCCGGAGACCCGACTATGAGCGAAAATCCCGCCCGGCGCCTCGACGGCGCCCCGATCTTCGACCCGTGCGACCTGCTGCGCGGCTTCGAGCACGTCCCTCTGCTGAAAGACGACTTGCGACCCTTCGGTGACGCGCTCTCACGCTCGCCGGCCGGCCTCTGGGCCAGGCACCGCAACGGCGACGGGCGCCAGACCGGCGCTGAACTGATCAAGCCGGGGCTAAGCGGAGGCTTCGCGTTCAGCCGCGGCGGCCGGCGCTCCCTGTTCCGCACGCCCGGACCCTGCCGCCCGCGGCTGGTCCTGGTCGACGGGCCGGTTCAGGCGATCTCTCTTTCTGCGCTCAAGCCCCACGCTCGCCTGAACACAACCTTTGCGGCCCCGGGCGGGTCGTGGTCGGACGCGGCGGACGAGGCCCTGATCGCCCTCGTCCTGGACAGCGCGCCTGGGGAAACAATCCTGGCCTTCGCGCCCCTCCCCGACGGCAACTGCCCGTCACGCGGCCGGGCGGAGGCGCTCCTCCGCGAGTGCCTGCCCGCCAGAGCGCCCCGCATCCTCGTGCTGGAGCCGCCCCCGGGTGGCTGGGTCGCGGCGCTCCGCGCCGCGCGCACGGCCCCGCCCGCCTGAGGCCCGGTCGCGGCCGGCCCGGGCCGGCCGCACCCCCCTGCGCTTTCCCACCGCAAGTCAGGATCTCCTAATGCCCCTCACGACCGACACCGCCCGCCGCGGCGGCGACCGCACGCTGGAGGCGCTCCAGCGCTGGGCGCGAGCCCTGCCCGCGCCTCACTACGCCGTCACGGCTGTCCCAGCCGACGCGCCCCCGGGCAGCCCCACCCACCGGCGCCTCTGGGATCCCTCCCAGCTTATGCGGGCGGTGCCCTGGCTTCGCCGGCTGAACGCCCGCGGGTTCCACATCGTCGGGCGGCCCGTGGCGGCCCGCCACATCCTCGTCGACGACATCACCCCGGATGCCCTTGAGGCGCTCTGCCGCGAGCACCGCCCGGCTGCGGTGGTCCGTTCCTCACCGGGTAGTCTGCAGGCGTGGCTGACCGTCTCCGAAACACCGGTCGAGCCCTCCCTGGCTGACGCGGTCGCCAAATGCCTGGCGCGGCGCTACGGGGGTGACCTCTGCGCCGCGCGGGCCAGCCAGCCCGGGCGACTGCCCGGGTTCACCAACCGGAAAAGAAAGCACCAGGCACCCGGCGGCCTGTACCCTTACGCCCTGCTGGTCCGGGCCGAGAGACCCGTCGTGGACCCGGGCGGAGCCGCGCTGCTGAAAGAGGCGGGCGCCCTCGTGAGGCAGGCGGTGGCCGCGTCGCCCCCGACGCCACCAGCGCCGCGCGCCACGCGCCTCCGTTCGCCGGCCGAGGAGCATGCGACAGGGGCGGCGCGGGTCAGGGCATCCTTGCCGCCCGGCCTGGAACTAGATCGGAGCCGGCTCGACTTCGCGGTCGCACGCCGGCTGCTGGCGCGCGGCGTCTCGGCCGCGGAGGTGACCGCCGTGCTGCTGGCCGGGGAGCGCGCGGCGTCGATGAGGGCCAGCGCTGCGCAGGACTACGTGCGCCGGACGGTCAGGGCCGCAGGTGCCATGACGCGCCCGCCCGACTGGGCCCTGCGCGGCTGAACACCGCCCCCGCCCCTCACATGGTGAAGATGACGGGCTCCGCGGCATGGGAGGTCAGGGAGCGGGCGGTGGGACGCCGGGTGCTGTGTAGCTCACTGCCTCGAGCGCGCCGGCGTTCACGTGGCGCAGCAGTTCCGCCGAGGCGGGTGCCTCGACCCGCAGGTCGTCCCCGCTGCCGCGGACGATGGCGCCCTCGACCTTGCTGATCTCCCGCTGATAGCGGTTGTCCCAGCGACGCCCGGGGCGGAGGATCACGCGCCCCTCCGGCACCGTCAGGAAGACCAGCTCGACCGTGCCCTCGTCCAGCCGCCGAAGGACGGCGCGGGCCTCCGCACCGGGCGCCAGGTGTTCCACCCCTGGGCCGATGAGCACAGGGCCGCTCCTGGCTGCCCTCGCGGCCTTCGCCGCCTTCGGGAGGAACTGCGTGATGCCCCCCTGGAGCGCCATGGCTATCGCCTGCTCGCGCTCGGTGACGGACATTCTGGCGAACTCCGCCTCGCGCGCGGCTAGCAGGTGCTCGACAGCGTGCCCCATGCGCCGAGCGCGATTGGCGGCGATCAGCCCGCGCGAGACGACCCGGCAGAGGGCAGCCCGGGGATGGGCGTCCGAAGTGGCTGTCCAGGTCTGGCCGGCCGCGGCCGCGGTGGCCACGCACCAGTCCCGGTCCCGGTCGAGGCCGGCGACGCAGGCCATCGTGACAACCTGCGCCACACCCGACAGGAGCTCGTCCTGGCGCGACCGGAGCAGGCCGCGCGTGCTTCTCAGCCCGTCCGCCAACTGGCCGACCTTCTCGAACCTGTCCTCGATGACGGCCCGCACGGCGGCCAGGTCCGGGACGGGCTGCCCGGGAGTCACATCTCTCACAGTGAGAGCTTCGTCCTCGGGGTGTGACTGCGCCGAGGCAGGCGTCGTATCACCTCTCATGTTGCGGCTCCGGTCTGCTGATCGAGGCCGCTGATCCGGCCGCGCTGTTAGAAGCGGGCCTTAAAAAATCAGACCTGAAACACGCAGGTCAAACAGGGCTGGTGCCTCACCCCGGCGACCAAGCCACCACCCTCGCGGTAGGCGCCGGATCCACCATCCTCACCCTGCGGCAGCAACGCGATCCAAGCTGTAAGGAGCCGGCTCTTGGCTCTGCCCTGCTGGGGAGAGCGCTACTGCGCCCGGCCCGGTTCGGGGGTGGGCGCCACCATAAACAAGTCCCCCTGGCCTGCCCGGCCCAGCAGCCAGGGCTCCGTCCCGGACCATAAACAAGTCAAGCGCAAGTTCCCCCACGGCGCTCCAATCGCGGGAAACCATCATAAACAAGCCAGGTGAAAGTTCCGCCGCGTGAGCCTGAGGTGGGCGGGGCACCATAAACAACCCTTCCCGATCCGCCCGGCCCACGAGCCGGGATGGGAACTGAGACCATAAACAAGTCTCCCGATCCGTCTCGAAAAGGTCGTCCGGCCAGTACAGACCCCGTCCAGTCCGCCTGCAGGCGGGCAGCACCATAAACAAGTCACCGGAAAAGCCTGCCAAGCGGCGCTGGGGCGGGGTTGGCACCATAAACAAGCCCCCTCTCCGGCGTCGCCCGGCCGGCCGGGGGCAACGATCGACGAGGAACTGACCGAAGCGTCCATGCGACAGAAACAGATCCGCGCCGGAAGGGGCGATTTCGCGCTCCACGCGTAAAAGGCGGGTGCGACGACCATCCCGGCGCTCGGACGGGCAGCGTCCAGCCCCCTCTCCAGCCTCTCAGGAGCCCCAGAGAGGCAGTGGAGGCCTCCGCCGCTCTGCCCGACCCCGACGACCCTCTGGATCCCCTCAGCGAGGCTCTATGCGCCCCCCCACAGGAGGTCCGGCCGATCGCCAGAGCCATCCCGGACCCCGGGCTACCCCCCTCCCGACCGGGTCCCGAATAGGGGTCAGGACGGGGGCAAATAATTCGGGCGCAATTCCCCAACCTAACGCAAACGCGGGGGAATCACATCGCACTCGTAACGTCTTGAGCCGCAGAGCCCCGAACTGGGTTGGGCAATCATCCGGCGGAGGCGGGACGCTGATCGGGAGGCGGGGGCCGCGTGTCGGGGTCACTCCCCCACGCGTCCCTGCTCCTGCGGCTGCGACGAAGCCTCCTCGCCGTGCCGGTGGCCATGTGAGGCCTGGTCGCCGGGATGTTCTTCGGCCCGATCGCCACGGCCACAACTCACGCTAGAACGAATAGGGAACATGAGCGAGGATCCCTCTTCCGAATCGGCCCTTGAGGATCGCCATGCTCACTCGCCTCTCCTCCGCCCCTGCCCCCTTCCGCGCCGGCCCTGCCTGGGAGGAGATCGAGCGCATCTGGGATGGCCTGACCACGGACGAGCGCAAGCAGCTCCTCGCCAACGCCCGCGCGCTCGCCGAGACGAGTGGCCGGGGGCAGCTGCCTGCCGATGACCGCCAGCTCACCCTGCCCTGCTGACCCGGGATGCCCAGCAACCAGGAACCGACCGAGCCCCTGGTCCCCGCCACCGAGGAGGAGATCGCGGCCGCCCTGGCCCATGCGCTGCGCTTCGATGCCCGGGGCAAGGCGCGCCGCGGTGGGGGCGACCTCGCGGCGACCTTGGCGGCCGAGCGCCTGGTCGAGCACCTCAGGGCAGCCGGTTTCGTCGTCCTGCGCGGCCGCGGCGCCCGCCCTCACAGCGCGGGCTAGGCGTGGGCACCCCCTCCCCTGCCCCGGCCTATGCGGAACTGGGTGCCCGGTCCAACTTCTCCTTCCTCGACGGCGCGTCGCACCATGGATGTGGCCGTGTGATCCGTTGAGACACCCCAGCGCCTCAATGCAGCCGCGTCCGATTCGGCGGAGGTTAGAGCTCCAGAAATCGATGCTGCAGTTCGGCGCAAGCGCGCAGACTCGGGGAGGCGCTGGTTGGCCGGGGTCCGCCTGAGCGCTCGGCGGCCGCTCTGGCTGTCGGAAGCACCCTCGTGGGTGCCAGCCGTCCGGCCACGCTCTGGATAGTCGGCTGGAGGCCTGAGAAGCTCAGAATAATTCGGCGCAATTCCGCAAACTCGGACCAATGTTCCGAACCGCAAATGTAATCCTACCCTCATCGCCCTGCTGTTGGGCTCCGGGGTGCCGCGCGGACCAGTCGGCTCCCCCGTCCCGCCCAGGTTCCAAGAGGAGGTTATCCGTAGCCTCCTGAGCGGCAAAGTTCGGGCCGGTCTGGGTGCATTTCGGCACGGCGATCCCCACGATGCTGCCTCCATCGAGGTTCGGGGATCCTGCGGCCGAGGTGGCAGACTGCGCTCATCCTCGCACGTTCGGTGTGCCCAGCGGCCCCGCTGCCCAGGCCTTGGCGGATCGCCGTCAGACGCTGGCGAGGCCGCGGGGCAGAGGCGTGAGTTCGGAACGGGATGAAACCCGTCCGCCGCCCCGTTCCACTATGGAATTCGGGGCGGCTACCCGGATACCGCCAACTCAGGTACTGTCCTCGGCACGGGGCGTGTCCTGCGGGATCTGGGCGATCACTTCGGTGGGCACAGCAGCGCGGAAGATCCGGTTGTCGATGACATGCACCTGAGCCAACTCGCGCTCGTCATCCGTGAGCCTGCGAACATCGGTACCCAACAACCTCTCACGAGCGACGTCGTCGTCCGGAACGAGGACTTCTCCTTGCGGGATGAAATTAGGAAACCTCATTTCCACGAGCGTCAATGCTACAGGACTGCCGCTCGCATCGCGCAGCCCAACCAGGATCCAGCTCTCAGTCTTGGTGAAGAGGTCCGCATTCATGCGGGTCATGCGGATCGTGACCGGAACAAGAAGATCTTCTGCCCCTCGGCTGTTCGCCTGGTCTTCCCCGGTCCGCATGGCGTCTGTCGTGTCTGGTTCCCGGGAGGGGTTCCGCCGCGCCCAGTCCGCCGCGAGCTTCGTCACCCCTCCACCGCCGCGGATCGCCGCGCGCGCATCCTCGACGCCAAGGGCCTGCAGCTCGCGTACGGCCGAAACGACACGGGACCGGCGTTGCTGACCAGCATGAGGCCCGAGCACGGCGCGGACGAACTCAACCTCGTCTCGGCCAGTTCCAGTTACTCTGATGCCCTGCTTCTGTAGTCCAGCCAGGAGAAGCGTCCGCTCGGCTTCAGGAGCGTTTCTGAAGAATCTCAGCGCTTCGTACGCGACGATCGCACCCTCTGTTTGAAAGGTGGACGAGCGGGTCCTTGCCTCCGACCCTAAAGCCGTGGCCGTCGTCGCCAGCGTGCGAACGCCCACGAAGCGAGCAACAAGCTGCGCTACAACATCCGCGGGTGGCGCATTCCCCTGGTCACCAAGCTGCTCGCACGACATCCCATCACGCTCCTCAACGCGAATCAGCCGCGCTGCTCTCCAAGGGATTCCGCACTGCCCAGTTTTTATCCACCTATTTCAACGCCGCTTGGTGCCTCGCGCGTCCGTTCCACAGTGGAAGGTGAAGCGGCCGGTCCTCCGCTCCACAGTTGATTGAGACACCCCGCAAGCGGACGGTATCCGCGGATGGGGTGCACGATGACGACAGCGACGATGGATGCCGCCGGTCCTGGACGTGGTGGGCGGATGTCGCGGCAACGCAAGCGGGATGCGGTGCTGCGGCTGCTCCGGGGCGAGGACCTGGAGACGGTCTCGCGAGCACTGGGGGTCACGGCTGCGACCCTGAGCGGCTGGCGCGATGCCTTCCTGGCGGCTGGTGAGGCGAGCTTGGCGACACGGCCCACGGCAGGGGAGGAACTCGAGAGCGAGCGGCTCAAGGCGCGGCTGGGTGAGATGTTGCTAGAGCGCGAGTTGCTGGAGGCCAAGGTTGCGGCGCTCGAGGGCGGCCGCCCTTTGGTCCGGCGGAGGTCACGGCCATGAGCCTGACGGTCTCGCCCAGCAGCGGCAGGCCCTACAGCCTGGCCCGGGTCTGCCGGATCTGGCGGGCAGCCCGGGCCACGATCCTCCGCCATCGCCTGCCACCCCGAACGGCGCCGCCCAGGCGACCTGGGCCGGTCGGGCCGATGCCGGATGCGGCGCTGCTGGAGACGATCCGGGCGGTCCTCGCGGCCAGCCCTTTCCATGGCGAGGGGCACCGCAAGGTCTGGGCGAGGCTGCGCCTGCAGGGTGTGCGGACCTCCAAGGCCCGGGTGCTGCGGCTGATGCGCGAGCACGACCTGCTCGCCCCATCGCGGGTCGGCAGCCCTCGAGGCCCGCGCAATCACGACGGCACCATCATTCCTGACGCGGTGGACATCATCTGGGGCACGGACATGACCACGACCTGGACCGGCGAGGGCCAAGCGGCGGTGTTCGTGGCCATCGACCACCACAGCGCCGAATGCGTCGGCCTGCATGCCGCCCGGCGCGGCACCCGCTTCGAAGCGCTGGAGCCTCTCCGCCAGGGTGTGCGCCAGCACTTCGGCGGCTTCGCCCAGGGCATCGCGGCAGGCCTCGCTCTCCGCCACGACCACGGCAGTCAGTACATGTCCGACGCCTTCCAGGGCGAGCTAACCTTCCTCGGCATCGAGAGCTCGCCCGCTTTCGTCCGGGCACCCGAAGGGAATGGCTGCGCCGCTGTCGAAGCAGTGCTTCGACCATCCTTACCCTTAAAGAAAACCTCCTTTGGGTGCAGACCTTCGACACCGTCGAGCAGCTCCGCCAGGCGCTCCTCGAGTTCCGTCAGATCTACAACTCAAGCTGGCTCATCGAGCGTCACGGCCTCAGAACGCCGGACGCTGTTCGGCAGGATCAGCTTTCGCCTGCGGCTCTCGCCGCATAGGCTCCACTCAGGTGCTTCACTAACCGCGGGCGGTACACAACAACCTCCCGAAGGACCCTGGGAGGCAAGCAGCGCTAAGAGCGAAGAGCTTAAGCCGCCAGAAAAACTGGCCTTTCCTCAATCAATAAGGCTATGGTTTCGAACGTTGCGCTACTGAGAAATTGCTGCCTCAAATGTGCATGGGCAGTAACTTCAGTGCGATCTAGGATCGCAGGCTTTGGAGGAGGGAAGAATGGCACAGCTGATAATTCACGCCAAACCTTCACGCCTGTACCGCTACAGATCAGGTCGGCATGTGCAGCGCGAGATCGCAGCGCTCCTTAGCAATTCCCTTTACTGCTCGCGCTTTGATTGCCAGAACGACCCAATGGAGGGGTTCTTCGAGGCTAGGAGAAGCCTTCTCGATGACCCAAATCATCAGCAAAGCATCGAGAAGGTTTTACTTGCAAAACATCAAACCAGGATATGCTCGTTCACCGAATCTAAAGACCATGAACTCATGTGGGCGCACTACGCTGATCAGTTTGAGGGTTTCTGCGTCTCATACAAAACGAAATCTCTGCTCGAATATTTGCCTGACTACGTAGATCTCGTGCCTATTCACTACAGTGAAAACCCACCGAAACTCGGCACGGTGGGTCAAAATGCCGAAAAGTTTATTCTCTCCCACAAGCATTATCGATGGTTATATGAACGTGAATGGCGCATATTAACACCAGCGGCAGAAGATTCAGAATACATAAAGCTACAATACAGCGAGCAATGTGCCTCCAAAGTCTATCTCGGCCCGCGAATGTCTAACGAAAATCGATCATACATGATCGAACAACTTGCAGGGAGCAAGATCACCGTATCGGCCATGGTTATCAAAAACTACAAAATCGTCGAACAGCCCCTTTCTGGATTTCCTCTAAGAGGGTGACACGCTGGTAGCGACCAAGCTCGATCGGCTGGCCCGCTCCGTGGCCGACCTTCTCACCACCGTAGCCTGGCTGGACTCAAAGGGCGTGGCGCTCTGGGTGCTATCCATGGGAGGCCAGTCGGTGGACACCAGCAACGCCACAGGAAAGCTCATGCTGCCTATGCTGGGCGCCGTCGCGGATTTCGAACGAGGCTTGATGCTGGAACGCCAACGTGAAGGGATCGCCAAGGCGAAGATCGAGGGGAAGTATCAGGGCGGGGTGCCCACAACTCAGAGACAAGCGGAGAACGTGCAGCGCATGAGGGTAGAGGGTGTGCGCCCGGTAGACATTGCGCGGCGCCTCGGGATCGGTAGAGCGAGCGTCTATGGCATCTTGGGCGAGGTGAGCGCCTCCTGATCTCTTAGCCACTCGTCGGCCTTCGGCATACTCGGCCGCGGGACACGTAGTAGAATTGCTGGACCCCTTTCTTGCGCGTGCATGTTGTTTTGTTCGTGCCTCACTGGAGGCGATCGGCTGATGATTACGTTCGCAACATCGATGTTGCTCTGCCCCATCGTGCCTGGCTATCGTGTTTACGATAGGGAAACAGACATCATGCCCAAGACTGAGGCAGCTCGACGTAATATGCTCGCCGCCCTCTGCTTCTGGCCGATGAGTTGCCCGCCGGATCCTACGCCGATGGCTGTGGCTCTGCAGAAAATGAACCTTGTCGAGATGCGGCAGCCGAAGCAAGTTTGGCCCATCGGGACTGTAGTAGCGCTTAGGCGAAACGGTCAGGGTGCAATCATCGAGGTTGTGGATCTCTGTGACCCAAGCTTCATCGACCCGTCTCTAGTTCAGCTTGGGCGAAGCTTTCAGAAAGATAGAACGGCCGAAGTTGCTGACCTTGAAAAGAGATCGGCGCAGGGCTCTATCTCAATGACCGGAGTTGTTCTCGAGGACGTGAAAGCCACCCTAGGAGCTGACGCGAGATACGTACAAGGAATGACGTTGACGATTTCGAACGCTTGGATCCTGTACGCTGATGCTGTGACATTGGCCGGGACGGCCCAAAGATTAATGCAAAATCCAGACTGCGCGAGACAGGTTGATAATTATAGAAAGTCGGGCTTCGAAATAAATTCTCTGTCGCGGGTTTTTGTTGCCGATCTGGTATACAACGTTACGTTTTCTGCGGGCGCTGAGCCCCACTTGAGATTGAGGCTGTTAGAGCGGATGAGCGCACAACTTAGCGTCAGATTTGACGCCGAGAGAAGCTCTCTGGTCAGGGGAAGTGCGCTAACCTTTGGGTTTGCTGTTCCACCAGTTTCTCCAGTACCCTAAGCTAGAAAGGCCATTTCTCTGTGCTGATTCTCGGGTAGCACGCGGTGTCTTTTCCGGAGCGTTTCCTGCCGCATGGGTTCAGCGGAGTATATGTCGCGGCGGTCGCACTCTGGCTGCTGCTGCGAACGAGATGGGCCGAGTAGAGCACTCGCAAGGCAGCCTGTCCCAAATGCCCGTAGCGGTTAGCAAACCCTCCAACCCCAGGGGGGAAGTCCACAGGTCAAACATGCCCAAGGAACGGACTGTCCCCCGCTACACAAATCCCCATGGCAACATTTGTGCAGCCATGGGGATTGCTGTTTTGCGGCAACCTCCGCTGAATGTGGTGATTTCTTGATCAGATAACGCTTACGTTATCGATCATCAGATGGGAGGGGTTCACAGAGTCTGCAGCGTTAACGACGCCAAATCCGATAAGGTAATTTCCCTCGGAATGTACTGTGAGCATCGAGGTCTTCCAACCAGATGAGGCATAATTTCCGACGTCACTAATATCCGCAAGTTCCTGCACTTTCCCGTTGAGCGTCAGGAAAAAGCTAAAGTCATCAAAGGGCATATAATCACCGCCCTGGAAATTCCAGTCGAACTTCAACGTTTGGCCCGCGCCTAGATGGACGAGCTGTTTGACCGCCGAACCAGTAATTGCATCTGAGTCGCCCGCCTTGTCGATTTCTTTCTCGGCCACTCCGAGGAATGTTGCAACTTGGCTAGAGGTAGCGCCGTTCGACTGGAGCAGCGCAAAGTGAGTGCCTTCGCGTTCCTGGTGCGTCGATGATCCGTAGGTGAACTCTGTCACTGATGTGACTGAGCCAAGTGCGTTCCAACCGCTCGTCCCATTCTCAAAGCCGCCGTTCGGAACAAGCCTAGCTGGCTCTGCGACATCCGCGATATCAGCGCGCATCACCACCGAATTTTGGCTCGCTGCTGTCCCATCACTGACGTGATAGGCAAACATACTGACATTGTCACCAGACAGATTTGCGGTCGGTGTCCAGGTCAGCTTGCCGGCCTGGATGTCCGCGACAGTGAACAATCCGCCCGCGCTTACGCCAGCATTATACTTCAATGTTCCATTGGCCACGGCCGAGATCGAAACCGCCGCAAGCGCGCTGCCTTGATCGACATCCTGGAAGCCGAAGTCGGAAACCTTAAGAGTATAAGAGGTATCCTCGTTCATCACCTTGTCAGCAGTTTGGAACGCAACCGGAACATCGTTCACGCCGGTCACCGTTACCTTGAGCTCGCTATCAGTCTCGGTTCTACCGTCAGACACTTTGTAGGTGAGAACATCCTCAACTTCCTGGTTAGCCCTCAGGCTGTCCAGCGCGCTGGCATCATATTGAACCTTTCCGTCAACGATGCTGACCCCAGCACCCAGCTTACTGGCACTGACGGCTGTAATCGTCAGGGCTTGTACATCCGGGTCATAGTCGTTGTGCAGCACGTCGATGGTCAAGGACGAGTCCTCAAACACCCTGGCAGTATCCGCACCCGCGACAGGCGCTTCGTTGGTGAACCTCACAGCAAGGTTGTCCAGTCCGAAGTAAGTTTCGGAGCCAAACGCAACCCTGTCCACACTCGTGAAGCGCTGGCCTGCACCATCGAGGAAGTTGTAGTGGTCGGCGAAGAACCGGTCTGCCTTCACCGTGACCTCACCGACGAGCACACCGTCGTCCCAAGCCTTGACGGTAATCACCTGATTGTCTTTGAAAGGTGCTGAGAAATCCGCACCGAACACCGAGAAGTCGCCACCACCTTGCCGGGTGATGGTTAGCGGAGAGCGCGGCTCACCCTCGTATCCAGGGCGGTTGCTGCCATCCATCTCGCCCACAAAGGACAGCATGTTGCCGATCGCCGTGTAGCCCGTCGATCCATCCGGATTGTAGACGCCCGCCTGGGTCCAGTTGAGTCCCTCAAAGCCATCGGCGATGGGCGCTTCCTGGCCGTCCGCGAGCTGGAGGCTCTCAAACGTGATTACCTTAGCATCGGGAGGTGTGATGCTGGGGGTGACCACGCGAGCCGTGGGTCCGCTGAGAACCGTCTCCGCCGTGCCGCCCTTGTCCACGTAGCTGACCACGCTACGAACCGAGGTAGCGGCATCAGCCTGCGTCAGCGTGTAGGTGCTGCCCGTGCCCCCTTGGATCTCAACCCAGTTGCCGTTGTCGTTTAGGCGCTGCCACTGGATGGTCAGCGCACCCAGGCCATCATCATCGTTGATGCCCGAGACATCCGCTTCGAGAGTCTCACCAACCTTCGGCTCGCCTTTCAGGACAATGAACCCCGTGGGTGCCTCATTCACGTTGCCGACCGCAATGGTCAGTACCTTTTCAAAGGAGAGGCCCCACTGGTCCGTGACCTGGACGGTTACCGAATGTGCACTCTTCGCCTCGAAGTTGAAGCTCTGTTTGGTTAGCAGCGTTTTGCCATCGGCGGCGATCTCGAAAGCGTCATTGCCGGCAAGAAGCTTGTAGCTGAAGGTGTCCTTGGCATCCGGGTCTGAGGCCGAAAGCTCTCCGACCGCGGTGCGGGCCGCGCTGTTCTCATCGACCGTGCTCTTAGTGATCTGCACGTCGGTAGGCGGCTTGGCGAATACGAACATGTCGTTCGTTAGGTCCCGCGGGTTGACCCAGCGGATCGTCAGAATGTCGGTATCCGAGAACTTGATCAGGGTGTCCCCGCCCCACTGCTGGGTGCCCACCACCATGCCGGCCGCCTTCAAGCCCTCGAGGCTGGTAATGCCGTTGAGCTTGGCGGCGTAGTAGCGGAGGTCGACCTTGTCGCCTTCCCAGCGGTTCAAGCCCTCAACGACGTCGCGGCCGTCGCCGACCCCGTAGATGTAGGTGTCAGCGCCCGAGCCACCATTCACCACATCCCCATCGGATGCGCCGCCGCGGAGCGTGTCATTGCCGTCGCCGCCATAAAGTGTGTCGGCACCCTCATCGCCAGCGAGCACATCGCACCCGGCGTCCCCGGTGATGTAGTCGTTCCCCGTCCCGCCACTGACGGTGTCGTCGCCGTTACCGGCATAGGCGCGGTCGTCGCCACCGCCAGCCGAAATTGCGTCGTTCCCGTCGCCGGCCGCGAACTGCTCGGCGCTGTTGGTGCCGACGAGCTGGTCGCGGCCTGAGGTGCCCCAGTAGCCACCCCACTGAGCGGCAGTCTGTACGTTATCGAAGGTGGCCATCGTAGAGCGGTTCCCGTGTGTTCCGGGCAGCGACGCCTCGATCCGAAACTGTATCGGTCGCGGGTCGAATCGAGCCCGCACATTCATTAACCCGCCGTTAGTGATTGTTGAACCAAAAATTAGACGTCCTCACTTATTTGATATTTCTTTACTGCAACTAAATCGCTCGCTAGCAGCGAGGAAGGGTGGCATGTCCTGTCACGCGCTGGCCCGATCAGCGGGCAGGTCACGAACCCGGCTTGCTTGGCCCACTTCGTTGGCGCACAGTCAGTCTAAGCGACCGCTACATCGCTGCGAATCAGGGTCAGGACTCGGCTGGCTGCGCGGATCCAGGTTCCCCAGCCAACCCTCCGCTAGGGTTTGGCAGATCAGCAACATAGCCCTGTATATCCAGCATTCTCGGCGCCAACCGGGCCAACCGGCCGGGTGTCACACAAAGCTGTCACACCATGGTGCCCCCAGCCAGACGGTCCTGACTGGGGATCCGATGAGGCACCACGCCCACATCCGGCGGCGGGGCAACCTGTGGTACTGGAGACGTCGCCTGCCGGGGGCAGGTCGAGGACGCTGCATCGATCTCTCCCTCGAAGTGGAGGGCCGCGTTCCCGCCCGACGCCTGGGAGCCTTCATGGACGCCGCGTTCGAGCAGCTGATGGACCGAGAGCCCGGCACACTGGAACCGGTCGGCAGCGAGGCGGCCGTGATGCGGGCTGTTCGCGACGAGGTTGTCCGGCGCGCCACCGAAGCCCGGCGCCGCCGCGGACCAGATCCCATCCAGCGCGGCCGCCCACCGATGCCGGAAATGCCGCTCCCGGACGCGGTTGCCGCCCAGCTCGCGGCCTATGTGTCGGGCCTGGAGGAAACGGACGAGCCCCTGCCCGTCCCAGCCGACCTCGCCGCTGCCCTGATTGCTGCGTTGCCCTCCTCCGCCCCGCACACTGCCTTCCCCTCTCGCACGGCTGCGGCGAAGGAGCGGTCCCTTGCGGCGCTCGGCCGGGCGACGTTCATGCGGGGCGAGTTAGCCTCTAATAACCTTGCGACGGTCGAGCCTCTCGTTCGCGCCGCCCTGGAGCGCGCGGGAACACCCGCCCCACAGGTCATCCCTCCGGTTCTGCTCGAGGCCGGCATGCATGGCGCCATGGCAGGGTTCCGCGAGGTCGCTGCCCAGGAAGTGGCCTTCAAGCCTAACCCAGGGGGAACCGCTCAGTCGGTGGAAGCGCAAGGTCCGTCCCCCGCCCCTCCCCCTTCGGCCCTGCCCCATCCGGGAGCCGCCGCACGTCCGCCGGCACCGCCCGCCAGACCCGCCCGACCCGCGCCGCTGTCGCCCGACACGCCGCTTTCGGTCGCGTTCGGGGCCTTCCGGAAGGCCAAGCGGGTGGACCGGGCCTGGAAGCAGGATGCGGAGCGGGATGCCGAGACCACCATCCGCCTGTTCACCGAGTTCTTCGGCGACCTGCCCCTCCGCGGGATCACGCGCGAGCTCGTGCGGGAGTTCCGGGGCAATCTCCTCGTCTTACTGTGTCATTTTCTGTTTCGGCTTGGGGCCGAATTCTGCAGGTAGCAGGGACATCGGGGCAGCGCAGCGATGAGGCTGACGGCGAGCTGCTGCCGGAGTGTCGCGATAGAGTTCGCGACGTGGCGCTCAGGCCGGATGGG
>JBHTFH010000051.1:0-25286 GCA_042666135.1 Roseomonas sp. GCM10028921
CGATCGAGCCAGAGATCGGCCACATGAAATCTGACGGACGTCTCGCCCGCTGCGCCCTCAAGGGCACCATCGGTGACGCCCTCTACGCCGTGCTCTGTGGCTGCGGGCACAACATCCGCAAGATCCTCGCCCACCTCAGGGCCCTTTTGATCGCCCTCCTTGGCGCTCTCATTCAGAAAATGGGTCAGCCGGACTACCAGCCGGTTATGATCCAGACGGCCTGATGAGGTTATTCAAGGCCGACCAGATAGCTCCTCGGCCATCAATTCGAGCCGTCGCTCTGGACGTCATTGCCAATTTTCCGAGGTCTTCGGATGCCTGTACGGGTGAACTGACGCGACCAGGACGTAACGTCCCATGCGGACTGCCGCAAAGGCTGTGTTCACTTAAGCGAGCGCAACCAGTTCGTGGTTGCGGCGGTGATCCGAGCACTTCTACGAATTGTACTCGCTCCAAAACGAGCGGGGGCCAGTGATGTCAGTCAGCACAGGATGGCGTGGGGCCGCTGTGCCCTCGCTGCTGCTAACGGCTGCCTTGATGAGCGCGACGGCTGCGGCCACGGCCGATGCACCGCCAGCACCGTCATTGGCGGATCAGGGTTCGGCATGGGATCCGGTGATGCGGGCACGCTACCATTTCGCCCCCCAAGGCTCGCGCTTGGTGCCCCGCGACGGGTTCCTGTTGCTTCATCGCGCTGGGGACGAGACCCTCTTCGCCGCCCCGGCGAACCTCGCGCGCTTCGGCTTCATCTACGCTCCAAACGACACCGGAACGAATCTGAACCCCGATGGGCTCCCGATCGGCTTCGCTGTCGACCCTTACACCAACAAGCCAGATGTCGGCACACGGATCGCTCGCCGGCGCGGCGGGCATCCTAAGCTCGTGCATACGATGCACGGAAATGGTTCCGGCCCGAGGGAAGTGCAGCGCTCTCGGCGAGGCCTGGTTATGGGGCGGAAACCTATGCGGGACGGCACAGCCGCGAGGCGGGTGGTGGTTTGCACCATGGGGGCACCGGCGGCGATCGCTCCATCTGCTTCCGGCCGGTGCGATCGTGGGCTTGGTGCCGCCTCCGGCCCGAACAACGCCGGTCGCCATGTCGGTCGGCCCGCTCTGCGCCGCCGAGGCTGGCCCGACCGTTGGTGGCGCGCGCCAGCATCGAGAACTTCTCGACTGTATCGAAAGGGAAGGAGTGCACGCCCATGGCGCGTAGCGGCAAAGCCACACGGCACCCGGAAGCGGCGCGTGTCGCCCCGACGAAGCTCCGCGCCGCGCCCCTTGAGGCGTCGTCGGGCAGCCGGCGCGGGGAGGGCGGGCGCCGCGGCGGCGGTGCTCCCGAACAGCGTCCCGGCCCGGCCGCAACGCGCAGTCCCGCAAGCGCCGGCACGGTCCGGGTTTTCATCAGCTACGCGCACACGGACCGCGTGGTCGCCGCCGCCCTGCGCGAGGCGCTGGCCGAGGTGGACCGCGACCGGGTCGAGTGCTTCCTCGACTACGAGAGCATCCAGTCCGGCGAGGGCTGGAGGGAGCGGCTCGAGGCGGCCCTCGCCGCGGCGGACTGGCTGGTCTGCGTCTACACCGGGGAGCAGAGCGAGTTCTGCGGCTACGAGGTGGGCGTCTTCACCCGCGGCAAGGCGCTGACCGCCTCCGGCGGGGACGGCCGGCTGGTCTGTCTGCACGACGTCGACGATCTGCCCGGGTTGTTCGCCGCCAGCCAGAACTGCTTGGTCAAGTATCTCCCGCCCGGTGTCCCGCAGGCGCCCGCGCACGCCGCGCCGGCGGCGTGGTCGGCCGAGGAGGTCCGGTTATACCGCGAGTCGGCCGTGTTCCGGTTCCTCGCCGACTTCTGCCGCTACAAGGAGCTGTGGCCGGTGCGCGACGCGGCCCAGGCGGAGCGCCAGACCCAGGCACTGCTCGCCGCCGCCAAGCGCATCACGCTTGCCTTCGAGGCCGCGCGCGCCTCCGACGTCAAGAGCGACACGCCCACCCAGCTCAAGCTCGAGGTGGCCTTCGAGGCGGGCCCGCCCGGCGCCGCCCCCGCCGAGGCGGTCCCGGACGACGCCCAGGTGACCGGGACCTTCGCCAGCTTCGCCCTGTTCGGGCTGATGCCGCCCATGGCCAACAAGCAGCTCCCGTCCACCACCTGGGCGGAGCTGCGGGCGGCCTGCGTGCAGCGCTCGGCCGCGAACGCGCTCTGGATGGACTCGCTGGAGCGCGAGATGGCCGACAGCATGCGCGGCCGCGCGCTGGGGACGCCCGAGGCGATCTTCTCGGCGGCGAGCGACGGCAAGCTCTACCGGCCCGTCCTGGTCAGGCACGTCGTTCGCTACGACGGCACTAACCAGTTCGACCTTGTCTTCGTGCAGGCGCTGCCGCGCCAGTTCCTCGGGCTGAGGAAGACCTCGCTGCTGCTGGCCGGGCTGGTGCAGGCGTCGCGCTTCCGCTTCAGCTTCCTCGAGGAGCCCGAGCGGGTCGCGGCCGCGTTCGACGACGCCCGCTCGGACCGCGAGTTCGGCGTCGCCTGCAAGCAGCTGCGCTACGACCTCGACCGGATCGAGTCGGAGGCGGCGGAACTCGGCGTGCTCGACCGCGAGGCCTTCGTCGCCGCCTTCGGCGCGCAGCGGCGCGCCCAGGCCGAGGCCTTCGTCGAGGGGTGGGACGAGGCGAAGGTCGCGCTCCTGGCGCGGCTGCCCGATCCGGGCGCGCCGCTCACCCCGCGGGCGCGCGGCGAGGCGCGGGCGGCGGTCGCGGCCTTCCTCGCCGCCATGGAGCGCGAGAACCGCGGTTTCGTTCTCGCCGCGCTCGACGCCTACCGGGAGGAGGTGGCGCGGTGAGCCGGGCCCGTGGGCCCGGCCGCGCGGACCGCCCCGGCCAGGTGCCTTGAGCGCTGGCCGAAGCCGCCATCGCAGGCCGAAGTCCGCATAACCCAGCCCAGACACACGAACGAGGCGTGCCATGCCAGATGAACAAAGGCTCCAGCCCACCGGTCCGAAGAAGCTGCTGGCCATCGACGGCGGCGGCATCCGCGGCGTGCTCTCGCTCGAGGTGCTGAAGCGGATCGAGGACCTGCTGCGGGCCCGGAGCGGGCGCGGCGACGCCTTCCGGCTATCCGACTACTTCGACTACATCGCCGGCACCAGCACCGGCGGCATCGTCGCGGCCGGGCTCTCGATCGGCATGTCCGTCGACGAGGTGATGCGCTTCTACGTCGACGCCGGCCCGCAGATGTTCGTCAAGGCCAACCTGCTCCAGCGTCTGCGCACGAGGTACGACGACGAGCCGCTCGCGGCCATGCTGAAGGAGGTCTTCGGCGCCGACACGACGCTGGGCTCCGACCGGCTCAGGACGCTGCTGCTGCTAGTGATGCGCAACGCAACCACCGACTCGCCCTGGCCGATATCGAACAACCCCTTCGCCAAGTACAACGATCCCGGCCGCGCGGACTGCAACCTGAAGCTGCCGCTCTGGCAGCTCGTGCGGGCGAGCACCGCCGCTCCCGTCTACTTCCCGCCGGAGGTGATCGTCGTCGGCGGGAAGGAATTTGTGTTCGTGGACGGCGGGGTGACGATGTACAACAACCCCGCCTTCCAGATGTTCCTCATGGCCACCTTGGACCGCTACTGGCCGCGCGCCCCGGACGGGCAGCGCGGCTGGGCAACGGGGGCCGACAGGACGCTGGTCGTCTCGGTCGGGACGGGGACCAGCCCGGATGTGCGCCACGGGCTGGAGCCGAGCGAGATGAACCTGCTGTTCAACGCGACCACGATCCCGTCGGCGCTGATGTTCGCCGCGCTGAACGAACAGGACTTCCTTTGCCGCGCCTTCGGCGAGTGCCTGGCCGGCGACCCGCTCGACCGCGAGGTCGGGGACTTGGTCGGGGCGGCGGGGCCGGTGTCGCCGAAGCTGTTCACCTACCTCCGCTACAATGCGGAGCTGACGGAGGAGGGCCTGCGCGCGATCGGCTGCGGCCATATCCCGCCCGACGACGTGCGCAAGCTCGACGCCGTGGACGCCATCCCCGCCCTGCGGGAGGTCGGCCGCGCGGTCGCCGAACGGAAGGTGGATGCCGGCCACTTTGAGCGGTTCCCGCCGGCGTGAGGCCGTGCCGCGTGGCGCGCCCCCGCTACGGCCTTTTGTGCCAGTGTGGCGAGGCGGCCCCGCCAACGGCTGCGAAGGAGGCTGTGGATGCAGCAAGAAAGCCGAACGACGGGCGCTGTGGTCGCCCTTGCGGGCCGGCGCGTGGACGCCGCGGGCACGCAACCGCCGCGCTTCCCGCTGGAGAACGTGCCCCTCGTCCGCAAGCGGCTTGCTGAGCTGCTCGCCGGGGAGGGCGCGGCGACGCTCGTCTGCTCGGCCGCCTGCGGCGCCGACCTGGTCGCGCTCGAGGAAGCGGAGCGCCTCGGGCTGCGGCGGCGCATCGTCCTGCCTTTCCCGCCGGAGCGCTTCCGGGAGACCTCGGTGGTGGACCGGCCCGGGGAGTGGGGACCGGTGTTCGACCGCCTCGTCGCCGCGGCGCAGGGGGCGGGCGATCTGGTCGTGCTCGACGCCGGCAAAGGTGACGCGGCCTATGCCGCCGCGAACGAGGCCATCGTGCGTGAGGCGCAGGCACTCGCCCAGGCCCCCGCGGCCGCTCTCCGGCTGGTAGCGGTGGTGGTCTGGGAGGGGGCGGCGAGGAGCGGCAGCGACGCCACCAGAGGCCTGCGGGACCTGGCCGTGAGGGCCGGTTTCGAGGAGCGCTCCGTGTCGACTCTTTGAACGGCAGCCGCCCCCCACAAACACGGACCCGCAGAGCGATTGAATCGGCAGAGCGGAGCGACCGGCGACACGGAGGTTCTGGACATGCAGCGCGCTTTCATCATCCGTCCGTTCGGGAAGAAGAAGGACTCGGCGGGCAAGGAGGTGGACTTCGAGCGGGTGCACAACGCGCTAATCGGGCCGGCGCTCGAGGAGGCGGGTCTCGCCGGCTCCACCACGGGCGAGATTGTCGAGGCCGGCAACATCCGCGAGGACATGTTCGGGCTGATCGTCGAGGCCGACATCGTCGTCTGCGACGTCACCGTCCACAACGCGAACGTCTTCTACGAGCTTGGCATCCGGCACGCGCTGCGGCGCAAGCGCTCGGTCCTGATCCGCGGCGGGCCGGTGGCCGACCCGCCACCTTTCGACATCCTGACCGACCGCTACATGCCCTACGAGGTGGACGCTCCGGCGAAGGCGAAGGACGACTTGGTGGAGGTGTTGCGCGCCACGCTGCGGAGCGACCGCGCCACCGACAGCCCGGTCTTCAAAATGCTGCCGACCTTGCCCGAGGTCGACCCCGCGACGGTGCGTGTGGTGCCGCAGGACCTAGCGGAGGAGGTGGTGCGCGCCGCCGCGGCGGGCTCGGCGGGCTGGCTGCGGCTGCTGTCGCAGGAGGTGCGGGGGATGCGCTTCCAGTGGCCGGCGCTGCGCCTCATCGGCAAGGCGCAGTGGGGGCTGAAGGACTACGACGGGGCGCGGCGGAGTTGGGAGCGCGTCCGCGACAACAAGCCCGACGACCTTCCCGCCAACCTCGCACTGGCCAACATCTACGAGCGGATCTACAGCGGCGGGCGGCCGCAGCGTCCCGAGTTGTTGGAGGCCTCGAACCAGGCGATCGCGCGGGCGCTGGGCGGCGGCCGCTCCGGCGCGGAGCAGCGCGCCGAGGCGCTGGCGCTGCGCGGGCGCAACGCCAAGACGCTCTGGCGGCTGGACTTCGAGACGCTGGAGAGCCTCCCCGAGCGGCGCGAGCGCGCGACGAACCGGCACCTGCTCAACGCCTACGAGGCCTATCACGGGGCCTATCAGGTGGACCTGAACCACCACTGGTCCGGGCTCGCCGCGCTGCAGATGGGCGTGATCGCGCTGGACCTCGCGCGCGACCCGGCGTGGGAGGACGCCTTCGCCTCGGCGGGGGAGGCGGAGCGCCGCCAAGAGGAGTTGGGGCGCGAGACGGCGGCGCTGCGGGCCATGGTGCCGCTCGCCATCGAGGCAACGATCGGGCGGCTGCCGGCCGGCGACGAGGAGCGCGTCTGGGCTGAGGTCAGCCGGGCCGACATGATGTTTTTGGCTGGCGAGCGGGCGCGGCGGGTTTCGCTCGCCTATCTGGACGCGCTTCCTGCCTCCAGGGCCTTCGCCTGGGACGCGGCGAAGCGGCAGCTCACGCTCTTTGCCTGCCTCGGCATCCGCGCCGCGGATGCCGAGCGGGTTATCGCCGAGGTCGAGGCGGGGCTGGCGGCGCGCGCCGCGGCCGGCGGGGCCGCGCCGGCGCCCGCGCCCGCCGCGCTCGACGTCGTGATCTTTGTGGGCCACCGGCCGGACGAGCCGGGCCGTCCGTCTCCACGCTTCCCCGCGGACAAGGAGGCGGCTGCGCGCGCCCGCATCCGTGCGGAGCTGGAGCGGCTGGGGGCCGCGGCCGGGCGGCTGCGGGTGCTGGCCTCGGCCGCGCCGGGGGCGGACATCCTGTGCCACGAGGTCTGCCGCGAGCTCGGCATCGAGGGCGCCGTCTGCCTGCCGATGCCGGCCGAGGACTTCGCGCGCTCCGCCCTCCCGCTCGATGGGTGGCGCGGGCGCTTCTGGCGGCTGCTCGAGGGCGCCGCGCCGCTGCAGCTCAGCGACCAAGAGGGGCTGCCGCGCTGGCTCCAGGGGACCGACACCAATCCCTGGGAGCGGGGCAACCGCTGGGTCCTCGAGATGGCGCGGAGCGCCGGGGCGCGCCGTCTGACCCTGCTCGCCCTGTGGGACGGGCAGACGGCGGGCGACGGGCCGGGCGGCACGGGCCACATGGTCGAGCTCGCGCGCAGCGCGGGAAACGTGGAGCTGGTGGTGGCCGACCCCGCGACGCTGTAAGGTGGGCGCAGAGGGAGTCGCACGCCGCGTGAGGGGCGGCAGGGTGCGCCATTCTGCCCGAGCGGTGAGGATTATGTAGCCCGCTGGCCATTGTCACGTCGCTGAGCTCTGGCCGGAACGAGGTGGCTGGGCCAGGCTGACCGGATGTCGAGCCAGCCTGCCACCTACCCCGGATACCGGTTCCCGGCCGAGGTCATGCACTCTGCGGTTTGGCTCTACCATGTGTTCAGCCTGAGCCTGCGCGACATCGAGCTGATCCTGGCCGAGCGGGGCGTGGTGGTGAGCCACGAGAGCGTCAGTCGCTGGTGCCTCCGCTTCGGCGCGGACTTCGCGGCCAAGTTGCGCAAGCGGCGGCCGAAGCCGCCGGGCACTTTGGCGGGGCGCGCCACAAGCTCGTCGCTGAAGGTGAAGTTTGTCGTGCTCGGGGTGTTGTGGATGCAGAGCGGTAGGTCGGACGCTCCTGCCACGGCCGCGAAGTGCTGGAACACCTCCTCATCGGTAAGCGGCGTGTAATGAAACCTGTGCGCGGATGTGCGGGCAGGTTTGGGTTTCCTGCCATGTCTTGTGTTGGGCGCCGTCTAGGTGGCAGGTGTGCCCGAATGGCAGCCGTAGTGCGGCCTGCTGGCGTCATCCAGGCAGACCTCTCCTGTACTAAGCGGCAGCGTGCAGCAGGGTGACCGTGCGCCGGAGGTTGTAGGCAATGGCGGTGAGGCGGGCTTGCAGTCCGGCCTTGGCCAACCCAAGCCACCGCATCCGCCGCAGGCCATAGGAGCGCTTGCAGGTGCCGAACACCTTCTCGATCCGACAACGTATGCGCCGGACCCGGGCGTTGTGCTTCTTCAGCTGGGCAAGCGCCGCGGCCCCGCCCCAGGTACCCGTCTGCACGACATGCGGCATGCCGCCACGCGCACGGATTGCTTTCCAAGGCTTGTCGCCGTTGAAGGCGCTATCGGCATAGACGTTTCCCGCCTCGGGCGGCAGCACAGCCTCCAACTCGGCGGCGGGCATTGCCACGTTGTTGACGGCTAGCCGAAACGGAGCGGCTGGGCGAAGTTGGTCGGATGTCGCCAGAGCCCGCCACCTACCCCGGCTACCGCTTCCCGACCGAGGTCATCAGGCACGCGGTGTGGTTGTATCACCTCTTCAGCCTCAGCCTGCGTGACGTCGAGCTGATCCTCGCCGAGCGGGTGTAACGGTGACGCACGAAAGCATCCGGCGCTCGGTGCAGCGGTTCGGCGCCGAGTTCGCAGGGAAGCTCCGCAAGCGGCGGCCGCGGCCAGCGGACACCTGGCACTTGGATGAGGTCTTCCTGCGCACTGGCGGAAAGCTGCACTATCCCTGGCGGGCGGTGAACCAAGACGGCGTGGTGCTCGACATCCTCGTGCAGCCGCGTAGGAATGCGAGTGCAGCCAAGCGGTTTTTCAAGCGCCTGCTCAAGGGGCTGCGCTACAAGCCGAAGCGCCTCGTCACCGATGGCCTTCGCAGCTACGGGGTCGCGCACCGGGAGGTCATGCCCGAGGTGCGGCACCGGGTCAGCCGCTACCTGAATAACCGGGCCGAGAACTCCCACAGGCCCACGCGGCGTTGAGAGCGCCAGATGCAGCGCTTCAAGTCGCCGGAACAAGCTCAGCGTTTCCTCTCGGCCCACGCCATGATCTACGACAATTTCCGGCCGCGGCGGCATCTGATGACCGCCGCTCAGCACCGGCGTGCTCGCGCCAAGGCCTTTCGGATCTGGCGGCAGGAGACGTGTGTGTAAATGCCGGCGTGAGATCACGCAGGCCCCATTGTGCGGCCAAGCTCGCCTGGTCATCAAACAATGTGACAATGCCGTTCATTGCCATGGGTATAGCTGAAGAAAACATCGTAGCGGAAGCGCCCGCCGACATAGGCCATCACCATCCCTCCCACATCCGCGGGGCGGCGGTCATCGCGCAAGATCGATATTGGTGATCCAGCCCAGCACCGGCGAATCGCGCGTGCCGTCCTCGGTGACGAAGATGTCGTTGCATTTCGGCTTCGCCGCCATCCGGCGCTCCACCTCCGCAATGCTGTCATCCGGCCGGACGGTGCAGAAGGTGGTGCTCGCCAGCACGCCGCTCTCCTTCGCCCTCAGCAGATGGTCGAGCGTCAGCGCCGCATGGTCGGCGGCGCCATGCGCGGACGGGTCGTCAAGGGCGCCGACCAGGAAGTCATCCACCAGGCTCTTGTGGATGATGAAGCGGGGGCGCCGCTTCGCATCCAGGATCGGCCGCCGCAGCCGGCTGCCCTGCTGCATCTCCCGCCGCAACTGCGAGAGGCGAAGCGCGCGCACCGCCGGGTCGTCGATGTCGAGCCAGTCGATGCGGTCTAGGGCCAGCATTCTGTTGCTGGCCGGCATGGCCTGTGGTCCCAGCACGTCGATGAAGTGGACGTCGAAGGCCATCACGCCGCGCCGCGGCATGTTGCGCACCTCGCAGAGCGCCGGCAGGTATTGCTTGTCGTCGCCCGGCTCCCGCAACGGCGACCAGTTCATCGAGACGATGCCGCGCTTTGCGCCGCGCAGCACCTGGCCAAGGCAGCAGCGCAGCCAGGCCTCGCCCCCCGGCGCTGCCGGCCGGTCGGCGAGCAGGTCCTTGAGCGGCAGGGTCTCCGGCAGGCTTGCGCGGCCGAAGAGCGGCGGGATCAGCGAGTTGTAGCGGCTGACGGTGCTGCCCTCCAGCAGGCTGTGATAAACCGCATCGGGCAGCGGCGCCCTGGCGGGCTGGGCAGCGAAGGCTGCGAAGGCGGCGTCGATGGTCGGGGTCGCCATCTCGATGGTGAGGAAAGGCCAGGCCTGCCAGATTTCCGTCGTGCTCGGCACGGGCGGCAGTACCTTCAACAGCTCCTCGTGCAGGTCCTTGGCGTATTGGTCGCAGTCCGCCTCGGAGATGCGGAGGTTGAGGGGCTTCTGGCGTCGCGCGAAGAAATCGGGGCTGCGGAAGAAGTCCCGCATGAAGCGCCGCAGGTCGTCCAGTGCACGCGCGTTCATCCGCACCGTGTCGGTGTAGACCTTGGGCCAATCGTCCCCGGCCTGCAGCACGTAGATGCTGCTGGCCGGCGCACCCCGATCGGTGGCCAGGCCGCATTCGTACATGCAATAGTGCCAGTCCTGGTCTTCCGTCGTGTAGAGCAGGATCAGCGCATCAGTCTGCCACAGCGCTTCGCGCAATTGCTGGTTCAGGTTGCGGCCGATGCGCGGACCCTCGTATTTCGGGTCCGAGGACTGGAAGATCCTGACCTGGCCGGCGGACCTCTGCCTGAGGAAATCGGACAGCGTCGAGGCGATCAGCCTATCGCTGTGCTTGTGGCTGATGAACAGCCGCGGCTCGTCGGTGCCGGTCTGCTGCGTGCCCTGGATCGTCATCCTGTCCTCTTTGGCTGCCGTGCCCGCCTGCGTCATCGCCGCTCCTCCTCCTCCGGCGCGTCCAGGACCAGCCGGTGGCCGCGTTCCGTGACCAGTGTCGCCGCGATGGAGGCCAGGCTGATCCCCTCGTTCGCCTCATGCTTGTCCGCCTTGCCGTTCAGCTTCGGCATAAAGGAGGTCCCGGCGTGGTGCAGCGCGATGGCCCGCCAGCGATCCTCGACGAAAACCGGGCTGCCGGAATTGCCCGGCTCGGTGGGCGTGCGGTAGTGCAGCAGCGTCACGCCCGCCTGTCGCGGCCGGGTCGAGGGCGGGCCGTCATGGTCCAGCAGCAGGTTGTCCTGGAAGGAGAAGGACAGCTCGTCGCCCAAGGGATGCCCGATGATGAAAAGCTGCGCCGCGCTGTCCGCTGGCGGCAGCGCCGAGGCGAGGGGCAGCGCCGCCAGCCCCACCGGCGGCGGGTCGAGCCGCAGCAGCGTAGCATCGTGCCGCCGCACCGGGGAGCTCCAGAGGATTTCGGCCACGCGGTGCTCGCGCTGCGCCGCCTCGCCCGCCGCGCCCTCGAAGCGGATGCGCGCGGCTGCGGCATCGGGGATGGCGCAGGGCGCGGCAGCAGGGTCGCCGCCGATGACATGGGCATTGGTCAGCACGCTGAGGATCGGCCGCTCCGCGCCCTCCGGTAGCAGGGCCACCAGGAAGCCGGTGCCGAGGCGCCGCAGCCGTCCCGCCCTGTCCGGCCCCCAGATGGCGGCGACCGAGCGGGCGCGGCGCCGGCCGAGGTCCCACCATTGCGCGGTCTGCACGCCAAAGCCGCCGAAATTCTTCTCCAGCCCGGCCAATTCCAGCGCCGGGGACCGTGGGGCGGCGATCACCGCCGCGTCCAGCCGCAGCTCCCCAGGCCCGGTGGGCTCGCGCAGCAATGCGCCGCGCAGCAGGCCGAGCAGGGCGGGGCCGCGCTCGCCCAACGGGCCCTGCGGCGAGTCCAGTTCCCAAATTTCCGCCAGTTGCCGGCGCAGCGCGTTCAGCGCGAAGGCGCTCGCCTCGCGCGGGGCGGCGTCGGCGCCTTTCTCGATGGGGCGCAGCAGGCTGGCCAGTGCCGCCTCGAAACCCTCCACCTCGCCCAGCGCCAGCCGCGCCTCGGCCAGGGTCGCCTGCCGCCAGGGCTTCTCCTCCGGCACCGCGTCCAGCGCTGTGAGGACCTGGCGGGCGACCGCGGCCGCGCCGGCCGTGCCCGCGGCGGGGTCGAGCCCCGCCGCCTCCGGCCGCTGCAGCAGCGCCGCCAGGTTGATGCCGTGCCAGTATTGCGACCGGTCCTGCTCGAAGACGCCGCGATAGGCGGCGATGGCGTCACGCAGCGCGGCGCGGGCTGCCGCCGCGCCGCGGTCCGGCGCGTCACGGAAGATCTGCTTGGCGACCCGGCCGAGCAGCCCCTGATGCTCGGACCATGCCAGCCCGGCCGCAGCCGTCATCGGCGGGCAGGCGAGCAGCAGGTCGCGCGCCGCCTGCGGCATGCCGAGATCGACCAGCGCCTGGGCCTGGCGGGTGCGGAGCAGCACATCCTCCGGCAGCAACGCGCGCAGCCGGTCGGTGAAGCGGCCGAGCGCCTCCAGCGCGCGGGCATCGCGCATGCGCTCGGCCAGCGCCCGCGCCTCGGCCGCGCCGGCGCCCTGCAGCGCCTCGGGAGGCAGGCGGGCGAGGCGCTGCAGCAGCCGCGCGCCTTCCGCGTCGAAGTCGCGGTCCTGGGATTCGGTGGGCATGGCGGTCAGGCTCCCGGCGCGGAGAGCACTTCCCAGCCGAGCGCCGCATCCAGCATGGGGGAGAAGATCGCGTCCGAACCTCCGCCGCCCGGCGGCAGGCGGCGCTGAAGGCCGTGCAGCGCCTCGGCCGTTGCCGGGCCGAAATCGCCATCCGGCCGGGCGAGGCCGAGCCTTTCCTGCAACCGCCGCACCGCCGCCCCGTGCGCGCCGAAGCGCAGCCGCCGCAGCCCCGCGACCGAGGCGGCATCCCCCGCCAACCCCTGGCGACGCAGCAGCGAGGCCAGCCGCGCCTCCCGCCCCGTCAGTAGCATGTATAGATAGGGGCGGCCGGCCGGGGCGGCGCCGTCCGTCATGCCGGCGGCGCGGCGGAACTCGGCCCAGGGGCCGCGATGCGTGCCGGCGTTGTCGGCGCTGCCCACCACCGTCTGGCAGCCGAAGGAGGAGAAATCGACGGGCGCGGAGAAGAAGGTCGGGTGGATGTTGTCGCCCGGCGCGCAGCGGTCCGCGACGTCGGCCAGGTCATAGGCCAGGTTGTCGCTGCTGCGCCGCACCACCACCACGCGCTTGGCGCCATTGCCGTCGCGCAGCAGGAAGCAGCCGGGCCGGCCGTTATGCACGCCGACCACATAGCGGTAGAGGCCGGTGGCCAGCAGGTTGCCGATGGTCCGCTTCGTCTGCCAGGCCAGCACCGCGCGCCGGTCCGGCACGGTGGAGCCGGGGAAGACCGCGACCCTGCCCGTTGCGCGGTCCCAGACGCCCATAACGCAGCGCGGCGTCAGGTGGTCCGGCCGCTGGTCGCGCAGCACCGGTTCGGTGGCGGCCGCATGGTCGCGCAGGATGGCGGCGCCGCGCAGGCCGAAGAGAATGGGGATGCCCGCCGGCGCCTCCTCGATGGCGAAGCCATTGGCGGCGGCGAGCAGGGCGAGGTCCGCTCCCGCCAGGGTGAAGTCCATCGCCGGCGGCGCGGCCAAGCTGGCGAGATGGGCGTAGTCCGGGCTTTCCGCATCCGGCGCCCAGGCCAGCCGGGTGGCGCCGATGGATTCCAGCGCGAAGTCAGCCTCGGCCCCGGGGTCCGCAGCCGCGGCGGCGGCGTCCTCCTCGGTGAAGGGCTGCCAGCCCTCCTCGTCGCCCGGGCCCTCCCAGGTCTCGGCACCGGGCGGGATCGGCTTGCGCATCGGCGCGACGGCCTCGGCGGATTCCAGGATGCCACCGGCGGCGCGCGCCATCAGGGCCGGGGCGGCGGGCCGCGGCAGGGTGGCGAGCCCGGCCTCGAACAGCACCGCCTCGTTCTCCCGCCGGCGGTGCATCTCGGCCTCGATCGTGGTGCCGGTCCAGATGCGGCGCATGGCGCGGATCAGGCGCGGAATTTCGGCGAAGCGCCGTGCTTCCATGGCGGCGCGCACCGCCCGCATTTCGGTGTAGCGGTCGCCCGCGGCGCGATAGCTGGCGCCGCGGTTGAAGGTGAGGGACACCAGGGCGCCGAAGCAATCCGGGCTCAGCGCCTCGCAGTTCGGCAGGGCCTGGTTGGTGCGGGCGGCGAAGCGCGGTAGGGTGGCGGCGCGGAACACCGCCTCGGAGGGCGCCCATTTGAGGATGATGTGTCGCACCCCGGCGAGCAGCCGGCGGAGCACTGCCTCATCCGTGTTGCCGCCATGCCGGCCGAGGCAGCGGGCCAGCGCGGCGTGGTCGGCGGCCGGCAGCGCCCCGCCCCAGTCGCGCGCGAACTCGGCCGCGGTGACATGGCCGAGGTCGTAGCCGAAGCCGATGGTGATGCCGGATTGGTGGCCAGGCCAGACCGGGCGCTTGCGGATCACCCGCTCGTAATAGGCCGGGCCGCCCGTCTCATGCCGGACGATCAGGTCAAAGGCGCGGGGCGAGACATGGGCGGCGACCTCCTCCGCCGTGCCCGTCAGCGCCTCCAGGCCGAGCGCGTCCTCATCCTCCTCCGGCGCCGCCTCCCGCCCGGCGGTGAGCGGCGCCTCGGCCGCCATGGCCTCGGCCAGGTCGTCCGGGCTGTGCAGCCCGACCAGCAGCAGCTCCTCGGCTTCGGCCGGGAGGGGCAGGGCGGTGGGTGCGGGGGCGGTGGATTCCAGGCCAAGCTGCGCGCCGCGCCCGACCTGCCGCAGCGCGAAGGTGTCGGCGGCGACCAGCGGGTCCAGCGCCAGGCCGGTCAGCGCCGCGATCTCGCGAATGGGGAGGAACCAGGCGCGGCCCGCCTTGCCGTCGAAGGGCGGGTCGGCCGATTCCAATCCCTCGGGGAGCAGGTCCTGCGGCTGGTGCTGGCGCCACCCCGCCGCGGCCAGCTTCCCGTGGGAGCGCCAGGCGACGATCTTCCAGTATTGTCGGGGGATGGGAAAGATGTCGTGCAGCCGGAAATCATCTTCGGCGAAGACCGGCCCGGTCAGCACCACGGCGCGGATACGTAGCCGGTCGCGCAGCTCGTTGAGAACGATGTCCTCCAGCAGGTTCCAGGGGCCGCTGTTCAGCGTCTCCGCCTGGGGGGAGGCGTTGGTGAGATGGAAGCTCTCTGCCTCTGCCTGCTCCGCCGCCCTGCCCCAGGCGGGGTCCAGGCGGCGGACGAGGTGGCCATAGCCCAGCGGGTTGCGCTTCGGGTCCAGCCGCGCATCGGCGCGTTCGAAGAAGGCCTTCTCCGGCTGCTGGTCCGGCGGCAGGCGCGGGTCGGGGAACCAAGTATCGCCCCTGCGGCGGGTGATGGGGCGGATCTTTGCGCCATCGATATCTACCACGGTCAGTACCGCCTGACGGCGGGCGCGGTCCATCAGCACGGAGAAATGGGTATAGGGCAGCCATTCCTGTCCCGGGCCGGCGGGGGGCGGGGCGAGTTCCGCGCCGTGGCCGAGGAATTCCGCCCTGTGGCCCTCGCGGCCCCGCAGTGTCTCAGCGGACCAGGGCGATTCGCGCCGGATCCGGGCCTCCAGGGCGGTGATCGGCGTCGCTTCCTGCGGCATGGGGAGTCCTCCAGGGGGAAATGGGGGCGGCGGACGCCTGCTACGGCCGGAGCTCATGTCTCTAGCCCGGCGACGGCGCGCCACCAGCTTCCGGCCAGGGCGGCGCTGCGCATGGCCAGGGCGGCCAGCCGGCTCTCCGCCGCGAGCATGGTGCCGGGGCCGGGCGGGGTGATCCAGCGCGACGCCAGATCGCCCGAAAGGCTGGCGGCCCAACCGCCCTGCGGCGCGCGGTGCAGGTCGAGCGCCAGATTGAGCAGGGCCGGCGGGCCGCCGCCGTCCTCAAGCCTTGCCAGCACCGCCATGGGCAGGCGTTGGCCGCCCGCGCCATGTCCGCCGCGGCAGCGCAGCAGCGCGCGCAGCGTGCCGGCGGGCGCGCCGCGCAGCAGGGCGGCCAGGCGCGGCTCCCCCTCCGCCAGCGTTGCGGCCGAGCGCGCCAGGGCGGCGGCCGCGGCGGCGCGCGGCTCAGGGCCCAGTGCCAGGTCCGACGGTGGGGAGAGGCGCAGCGTGGCGCGGCCATCCGGCTCCAGCAGCAGGTGCAGCCGGGCGGTGACGGCGCCGGGGTCGGATTGCTCCAGCCCCAGCGGGGAGGCGGGCTGGCCATGGCTGGTAATGAGGGCCTCCGCCTCCAGCTCGAAGCCCTGCAGCGCGTGCCCGACCGCGCCGAGCGCCGCGCCGAAGGGTTCCGGCCGGCGGGCGGCGAGGGCGGCGGCCAGCCCCGCCGCGGCGCCGGCCGCCTGCGTCGCCGCGCCGGAGAGCACACCCTCCGGCAGGGGGGAGTCCAGCGGCGTCTCCGCCTCACCCTCGCCAAGGGAGCCGAGCAGGGCGCCGATCAGCGCGGCCGGCCAGCCCTCGGTGCGGTCCAGCCGATCCAGCGCCACCCCGCCGCCGGCCAGGGTCAGGCGGAGGCGCGCCCGGCGCCAAGCCGCATCCGGGTCGAAACCGAAAAAGCCGCCCTCCCGGCCGTGGCGGGGCAGGCGCAGGCCAAGCAGCGCCTCGCCCAGCCCGGGAAGGGTCAGGCGGACCAGAAAGGGGTCCGGCACCTCGTCATCGGGCGCCGGCAGCAGGCCGGGGCGGATCTCGTGCGGCGCGACGAACCAGCGTGGCACCAGCGGGCGCAGCCTGGGCAGAACGGCGGCAAGACCGGCGGGAGCAAGGCCGGCCGCCAGGCGGCCAACTGGTGGAAGCCCTGCCGGGGAACTGAAGCTCCCCGCGGGTGGCGTGGCGGGCTCCGGCGTGGCGCCGATCCGGATGGTGAGCCGGGCGCGATGCGCTGGTCCGGCCGGCGTCTCCAGGCCGAGCAGTTCGAGCGGCGCAGGGCGGCGGCCGGCGACGCCCTGGCGGGGGGCGAGGCCGAAGCGCGCCTCGAAGGCCAGGCGCTGCAGGATAGGCTGCGCCGCCCCGGGCCCGGATGCCGCGCCGAGCAGCCGGGGCAGGGCGGCGTGCCACAGCGCCTCGCCGCCCTGCGAGACCCCCTCGGCCAGCGCGGCGAGGCCAGCGGCAAGGGGGGCCTGGCCCTGGCGGGGCGCCGGCATGTTCAGCCCTCCCGCAGCCGGCGCAGAAGGTCCTGCTGGACCTTCTCCATGGCGGTGAAATTCGGTGCCACCCGGGGGTGGTGCGCCCATTCGCCGATCTCGGCGAGCAGATGCCCCTGCCAGCCGCCGCCCGCGCGGCCGGGCAGCAGGGCGACCAGGGCGCAGTGGGGCTGTCCCCGCCATTCGTAGCGGTAGAGGCCGAGCAGGAAGGCCTCCCCCGCCGGCGCGCTGAAGGCAAAGAACAGCACCTGGTCCTCGTACTCCGGCGGCAGCCCCTCGGGTCGCGAGAGTTCGTCGCGGAAGGCGGCCAGTAGCGTCGCCCGCCGCCCGGGGTCGAGCACCGGCAGCGCCAGGGGCGCCGCGACCTCGGGCGGCACTGGCGCGGCGGGGGCGGCGACGATCTCGAATTCGACGCTTTGGGTGTTGCTGCTGGTCACCGTCTCGGTGTCGCGCACGAAGAACAGGCTGAAGCCCTGCTCCGCCTCGGTGTCGAGCGCGAAGCGGAACGCGCCCTTCACGCGCGGCAGGCGGTAGGCGGTGGGCATGCCGAGGCCGTGCAGCGCCAAGCGGCGCGCATCGTCCAGATAGGCCAGGGATTGCCGGTCCAGCGCGCGCTGCGCCTCGGCCACCGAGTGGCCGACCTCGCCGATCAGGTCGCCGAAGGAGAGGCGGCGGCCGGCCTCCTCGCCGCTGCGCTGGCGAGCGAAGGACCGCTCGGCCGCGGCCCAGGATTCCAGCATGGCGGCATCCAGCCCGCCATCCTCAGGCGCCTCAGCGGCGGTTGGGCTGTCTTCGGCAGACGCGGCGGCGGGGGGGGCGGGCTGCAGCAGCAGGCGGCGGGCATCGGCCAGGCGGCGCTGCAGCGCGCCCAGGGCTTCGCTCTCCTCCGGCCGGCCACGCAAGTTCACCGCCAGACGCTGGGCCTCGCGCAGCAGCTCGTCGAGTGGGATGACAATGCCCCCTTCGCCGCCGGCTGCCTGCTCCACCATGATCCGCTACCCCGAGGCCGGCTGGCCGCCGCCCGGGGCCGCCCGGCCTTCGCCGGGGGCGCCGATGGCTGGCGGGTCCTTGCCGGTCAGGCGCTTCGAGAGGTCGCCCGCCACCTCCATGACCTTCTGATCCAGCTCGCTGCGCGGCGGCAGGGCGACCTGCTTCGCGTCCAGCTCCTCCACCCGCCCCAGCAGGTCCTTGAAGACGGAAGCGCCGGCGGGGACGGCATGCAGCACGGTGCGCAGTTCGGCGGCGGCGCGGTAGTCCATGCCGAAGGCCGCGGCGAGGGAGGCGCTGACCACCACCGCCCCCACGCCGCCGATCCCGGCCTGGGCCGCACCACGCATGGTCTGCGACAGGTCGAGCCGCACGGTCAGCGTCGTTTCGGTGAATTGGTAGCGGGGCGGGGCGAGCTGGCCCAGGGTCTGTTCCATGATGGTGCGGGCGCGGGCCAGTGCTTCATCGGCGGTGCCACCCTCCTGCTGGCCCATTAGCTGCTGGGCGAGGCCCACCAGGGTGCGGAGGCTCTCCAGATACGAAAGGTTCAGCGCCTTCTGCGCCTCGGCAATGCCGAGGCCGAGCCCCGCTACGATGTCAGGTACGCTTTTAAGGTCGTTGATCAGCTTGCTGGTCTCGCTCACGGCGCGGCGTCCTTGTCTGGGGGCGGTGCGGCGGGCGGGATCGCCTCGATCGCCACGGCCAGGCGCAGCGCGGCCTGGAAGCCGGTGCCGTAGCGGGCGAAGAAGGCCGGACCCCCGGGCAGCACACCGAGCCGCCCGCCAACCTCGCGAGAGGTGCCGAGCTGCAACTCCAGGTCGATTTCGAAGCGTTCGGCGCGGAGCACCGGCGGGGCAAGGCTTTCGGCCAGCCAGGGCGGCCAACCGGCACTGTCCCGCCGATGGCGAAGCAGCGCGGCCTCGGAGGCGGCATCGAGGTGGCGCTGGATTGTCGCAGCATTCTCGGCGAGGTGCGTGAGCAAGGCGGCCAGTGAGGCCTGCGGCAGGTCCGGCATCAGCAGCACCCGCTGCTGATGCCGGCAAAGCTGACCCGAGGGCCGCCGTTTCGGCCCTGCTGCGCGCATGCCTGCCAGCAGCTTGCTAAGCCATTCACCAGAACGTTTCCTCCAGCCGCCGAGCCGCCGCGCGCGGCCACACGTGCTGTCATGCGGTCGTGCTTCGCACGATCCCGCGCCGACGCCTGAACTGCCTCATTGAGCTCTGCGCCGAAGAGATCGAAGTCAAGCGCCGCGGGGGATCCCTCAATGCGAAGCCGTGCTCCGCGGTAGGTGACTTCGGCACTGTGGCAGGCCGCGCAGGTCAACCCCACCCAGCGTCCGACATCTGGCTCGCTTGCGTAAGGGTCGACAGCGAAGCCAGTCGGGAGCCCATCGAGGTTCAGACTCGTTCCCGTGTCGTTTGGAGCGTAGATGAAGCCGAAGCGCGCGAGGTTCGCCGGGGCGGCGAGGAGGGTCTCGTCCCCAGCGCGATCAAGCGACAGGAACCAGTCGCGGGGCATCAAGCGCGAGCCTTGGGGGGCGAAATGGTAGCGTGCCCGCATCACCGGATCCCATGCCGGACCCTGATCCACCAATGACGGTGCTGGCGGTGCATCGGCCGTGGCCGCAGCCGTCGCGCTCATCAAGGCAGCCGTTAGCAGCAGCGAGGGCGCAGCGGCCCCACGCCATCCTGTGCTGACTGACATCACTGGCCCCCGCTCGTTTTGGAGCGAGTACAATACGTAGAAGTGCTCGGATCGACGGCGCAACCACGAACTGGTTGCGCTCGCTTAAGTGAACACAGCCTTTGCGGCAGTTAACATGGGACGTTACGTCCTGGTCGCGTCAGTTCACCCGTGCGGGCACCCGAAGACCTCGGAAAGGATGCGGGCCAGCGCTCGTGCGGGCTATGCCTCCAGCGCTATGACTGGACTTACCTCTACACTGCTGTCCGGCCTGCCACCGGTAAAGGCTTTGCCGTGATGTTGTCGGTGGTGTCTACCGCGGCCGTGAGGATTTTGTCAGATCTCGCGCCAAGGGTAGCTCGTCGCGATTTGAGGCGCACTTGTGGTGCTACGCAGTTTGCAGGATGGCGAGCACAGCGGTTGCACGGCGGAGATGGAGAACGCGGCGCCGATTGGCGGGGACCTGCTGGTTGTGGCGAGTGCGAGAGCGGAGAAAGGCCCGGAGTTCGTCATACCCTCGACAGAACCGCGCGGCGGCATTGTGTTCCTTGAAGCCCCGCATACATCGGATCCGGCCTTTGATGCCCCGGTGGTCTTGCTTGAGCCCGTTATTCCGGTATGCGCTCGTCCGGTGCTTCACGTGTCGGCCCAGCGTCGAACGGATCGCGCGCGGGTAGGAGCCGTGCCCGTCCGTGGTGACGCGGTCGGGGGTTATGCCGGTGGCCGACCTGGCCGAGCGGAAGAAGGTTTGGGCAGCCGCCATGTCGCGGTGCTCACTCAGCAGGGTGTCGACCAGATCACCGTTGCGGTCGATGGCACGGTAGAGGAAGCACTAGCGGCCGCGTACCTTCAAATAGGTCTCGTCAACATGCCAGGATCTGCGACCCGCCCCGTGTTTGCTGCGACGGCACTGCCGGAGCTCGGCGGTCAGAATGGGTGTGAGCTTCGCCTCCCACTCCCGGACCGCCTCATGGCTGAATACGATGCTGACCTGCCCCCCTAGAAACGGCCCGCCGGTCATGTGAGTCCGGCGGAACCGCGGAGGGTCTGGAGATGGCGAGGAAGCACCACAAGCCGGAGGAGATTGTCGCGAAGCTGCGTCAGGTCGAGGTTCTGCTGGCGCAGGGGAAGTCGGCGGTCGAAGCCGTGCGGACGATCGGGGTGACGGAGCAGACGTACTATCGCTGGCGCGCCGAGTACGGCGGGCTGAAGCTGGACCAGGTGAAACGGCTGAAGGTGCTGGAGCAGGAGAACGGCAGGCTTCGCCGGGCGGTGGCGGACCTTACCCTGGAGAAGCTGGTGCTGAAGGAAGCCGCCTCGGGAAACTGGTGAGCGCCGCGCGTCGTCGGGCCTGCGTCGAGCACGTCACGGCGGAGCTGGACGTCTCGGAGCGGTTTGCCTGCCGGGTGCTGGGGCAGCACCGATCGGTGCAGCGCAGGGCACCAAGGAAGGCCGACGACGAAGCGGCGCTGAGGGAGAGCATCATCGGCCTGGCCCGGCGGTACGGACGCTACGGGTATCGGCGGATCACGGCCTTGCTGCGGGCCGAGGGGTGGTCCTGTAACCACAAGAGGGTGGAACGGATCTGGCGGGCGGAGGGGCTGAAGGTTCCGGCCCGGCAGCCCAAACGCGGACGGCTTTGGCTGAACGACGGCTCCTGCGTGCGGCTCCAGCCGGAGCGGCCGAACCACGTCTGGGCCTACGACTTTGTCGAGGACCGAACGCGCGACGGCCGGAAGCTCAGAATGCTGAATGTAGTCGATGAGTTCACCCGCGAGTGCCTGGCGATCCGGGTCGGCCGTCAGCTCAAGGCGGCGGACGTGATCGACGTGCTGTCGGACCTGTTCATCCTGCGGGGTACCCCGGGTCACGTGCGATCCGATAATGGGCCGGAGTTCGCGGCCACCGCGGTGAAGGGCTGGATCACCGGCGTCGGTGCGAGAACGGCGTTCATCGAGCCGGGAAGTCCGTGGGAGAACGGCTATGTCGAGAGTTTCAACGGCAAGCTGCGCGACGAACTGCTCAACGCCGAGGTGTTCAACACGCTCGCCGAGGCCAAGGTGCTGATCGAGGCCTGGCGCAGGCACTACAACACCGTCCGCCCACACTCCTCGCTCCGCTACCGACCACCCGCGCCAGAAGTGCTCCTGACGCCCATCCCGCCATCCCCAAAAGGCCCTGAGCCCTCCGGCTCAGCCCCAGCTCTCGCCAGGATCCACTAAGATTTTGGCCGGACCTCCTCGTGGGGGCTGGTCACTGCCACCCATAAGCAGGGCGGCAGTGGGCCATGACGCTCCCTCCCAAGGCAACCAACCCCGCGTTGACGCTCGCGTGCTATAACAGAAGTATGACGCCCCGGCGAAGCCGCCGGGGCGTGTCCGATCAGGCGGGGCTGCGCCGAATTTCTACCATCGCACCGTAGACAAGATTCTTGAACAACATGCGGGTCTGCACACGGGCCGAGGGCCCCTGGGCCATGATGATGCCGACCAAGCCCTCGGCGCGGTCAGTGGTGAAGGAAGGGCCCCAGGCGCCTGCCCACATCGCGTCACCCGGACTGCCCGGCGAGAAGCCCATGCCATCAGCCAGGCGTACGCCGAAACCGAGCCCAAAGCCGTAGCCCGGCCCCGTCGAGGCGGAAGGACTTCCACCCATGCCGACAGTATGGTTCGACATCATGAAGTTCACCACGGGCGCGGAGAGATAGCGCTTTCCGTCCAGCACGCCGCTATTTGCCATCATCTGCGCAAAGCGGAGGTAGTCCGCTGCAGTGGAGACAAGGCCAGCTCCACCCTTGAGGTAGGACCGCTCAGCCTGATCCTCCAGGATGCGATACTCGGCCCACATGGTCGCGGTCTGCGGGTCCGTCGTGGGCCCCTCGGCCACGCGGGTGCGCTTCGCGGGTTCAACGAACCAAGCGGTGTCCCGCATGCCGAGCGGCCCGAGCAAGCGCTCGTTGAAGTGCTTATCGAGCCGCTGACCTGACACGCGCTCAATCAGCAGACCAAGCACGTCGGTGGAGATCGAGTAATGGAATATGGTCCCGGGTTGGTGCGCCAGGGGGATGGTACCCAGCCGCCGCAACATCTCGTCACCGGTGATCGGACCAGTGCGCGCCTCGATGTTGTGCTGCTCGTAAAGGTTGCGCAGTCGCGGAGAGGGCGCGCTGTTGGCGTAAATGAAACCCGTGGTGTGGCGCAGCAGATCGTGGACAAGAATTGGACGGGCCAGGGCCACATCCTCTGCCGGCTGCCCCTCACGCCGCTGCTCGACGCGCAGGTTCGCCAACTCCGGCATCCAGTTGGTGATGGGGTCGTTGAGCTTCATGCGACCTTCCTCGACCAGCATCATGGCTGCCGCCGAGGTGATCGGCTTCGTCATGCTGGCTTGCAGAAAGATCGCGTCGACCGGCATCGGCCGGGTCCGCGCAGCATCCTGGTGGCCGACCGCCTCCATATGCACCACCTGGCCGTTGCGCGCGACCACGGTGACGCAGCCGGGGAACGAGCCACGCTCGGCCTCGCGCTCCATCGCCGGGCGAATACGCGCGAGCCGCTCGCGCGAGAAGCCCTGCACTAGGTCGCCGCCACCTGGCGCAAGGCCGGGCGCTGATGCCCCACCTGCTGGCGTAGGAAGCGACTGGGCCGAAGCTGGCGCCGCAACCGCGACGATGCTCGATATGCCTCCGGCCAGCGCCGCACGACGTGAAGACTTCGTCCCGTTCATTGTTTCCCCCTTTTGGTTCACGCCAGGCGCCAGTTAGCGGTGGGCCGGAGCTTCAGTGTGCGGTCGGAAAAGGGGTCAAGTCCATATCCCCCGGTCGCGCTGGCCGGGGCCGGTGACTGTCAAAGAAGTTGTCCGGTGCCGATCAGGCCGCGTCTCTGATTTTACGGTCGCCGGTGTCGCGCTCGGGGTTGAGGCAGACGTCGCCGGCCGGCGTCCAGTTTCTGATCTGACGTGACCACCGCGCAGGGTTGGCAGCGCGGGCTTTGGCGTAGAGGTCGGTCCGACGCTCGAGGAGCGCGCGATCCTCGCCGGCATGCCGGGCGCTGGGCGTGACGAACCGGATCGCGCTGTGGCGGTGTTCGTGGTTGTACCAGGTCACGAAACGAGCGACCCAGTGCTGCGCGTCCTCCCTGCTGGCGAA
The DNA here is from genome assembly GCA_042666135.1 of Roseomonas sp. GCM10028921. Lineage (GTDB taxonomy): Bacteria > Pseudomonadota > Alphaproteobacteria > Acetobacterales > Acetobacteraceae > Roseomonas. The sequence continues at coordinate 23,325 of JBHTFH010000051.1, forward strand.
CCCCGATGTCGGCCAGTCCGGCCTGTACTTGCAGGTTCGGAACAGGGCTTCGGAGAACGGGTTGTCGTCCGGCACCTGCGGTCGGCTGTAGGAGGCGATGACGCCGGGCTGCTCGAGGGTGGCTTTCATGGTGGAGCCCTTCATCGGGCTGCCATTGTCAGCGTGCAGGACGAGCGGGCGGGTGAGGCAGCCCTCGGCCCAGACTGCGCGGCGCACCACCTCGCTGGCCAGCTCGGCAGCTTCGCGCTCATGGACCTCCCAGCCGACGATCTTGCGGCTGTAGATGTCGAGGATGAGGTACAGGTAGAAGAACCCGCCCCGGATCGGGCCGGGCATCCAGGTGATGTCCCAGCTCCAGACCTCGCAGGAGCCACGGGCGCGGTGGCTGGTTGGCGGTGGGCGACGTACCGGCGGCTTGGCCCGGCCGCGGTGGTGCTGCTGACCCTCAGCCCGCAGGATGCGGTAGAAGCTGGCTTCCGAGGCGAGATAGCGGCCCGCATCGGCGAGCCGGGGCACGATCTGGCTGGGCGGCAGGCTCTTGAAGGCCGGGCTGTTGCAAGTGTCCAGCACAGCCCGGCGCTCCTTCTCCGACAGCTTGTTACCCGGTGCTGGCCGAGGTGCCATCGGACGGCGATCTCCGGGCGCGCCGTCCCTGGCCCGCCAACGCCGGCAGGCTCGCTCGTCGATCCCGAGTTCTGCGCAGGCCTGGGCGCGACGCGCACCGGCCGCGGTGGCCTGGTCGATCAGCGCCATGGCATTCTGGCGATCTGGGGTGCTGATCATGCGTCCTCGCCGTCCCCCCAGATCGCCGCGGCGTTTTTTCGCAGCACCAGCAGCGCCGCCGCCTCGGCGAGCGCGTCCGGGCCAGTGGCCCGAACCCTTGCGCGCCAGGTCGCGCTCGAGGGTTTGGATGCGCTTTCTCTCCTCCTTGGTTGCTTGGCCCAGCCGCTGGCTCGTTCACCGGGTTCCTCAACGACGGCCGTGCTTGCTTGACCAATAACGCCGCCGAACGTGCTCTCCGCGGCGTGGCTCTCGGCCGGAAAGCCTGGCTGTTCGCAGGCAGTGACCGCGGCGGCGAGCGGGCTGCCGCCATGTACTCCCTCATCACCACCGCCAAGCTGAACGGCATCGACCCCAGGGCCTGGCTCGCCAACGTCCTCGCCCGTATCGCCGACCACCCCGCCTCCAAGCTCGATCAGCTCCTGCCTTGGAACTGGAAGCCCAGGGTCACACCCCTCTCGGCCGCCGCCTGATCGTCAACTGCGGTACTCGCCAGCTTACGATTACCCACATCTTCGGCGCAATCCAATGGAGATGCCGAAGGCGATGTCGTGGAGGCGGGTCATGCCGCGCCAGACGACCATGTTGCCGGGAGGAGGATCATTTTTGCGGGCGAGATAGCCGCCAAGCATGGCGATTTGCGGCAGGTAGGCAGCGAGCGTAGGCCGTTGGAGGCGTGGCCGCGTTCGGGACGCATCGATCCGGTCGAGCGCGCTGATCTCGGCAACGGTGAGGACGCTGTCAGGCGCTGCATCTGGCTTGGCACGCGCCGACATAGTGACCAAGAATATGCGCCAGCTGACCACCGCGATGAGGGCGAGGAACTTCGCCAGCCTTTCGGCTGTTTCGAGCCTCGCTTCCTCAGCACGGCAGCCAGATTTTATGACCTTGTGGAACACCTCCGACTTCCAGCGCAGAGCGTACCAGCCGAGCTTCTCAACGGCGGTGGAGAGATCTTTGACCGGTAAGTTGGTCACCAGTTTCCAGTCAATCGGTTCGCGACCGGGCGGTGGGTTCTCTTCGACGGCGTGGACGTAGGTCAGGACCTGCGGACTGTAGCGCTTCTGCTTGCCTACCGGTGGCAATGTGCTGATGGCGGCGAGCTTCACCTGCAGCAAAGCCGTCTCGTCCTGATTGACCGCAATGCGGTGACGTCCCGCCCAAGGTGCCGCCGCAAGTTGA
>JBHTFH010000052.1:0-24437 GCA_042666135.1 Roseomonas sp. GCM10028921
GCGTGCCCGCCCGGAACCCCTCGCCATACCGAGCTTTCAGGAAAACCCGATCCAGCAAAGCCCGCCAGCAAAATCTGGCAACATCGTGGGGTGAGCTATCGCCGGTTCTGTTGCGGCTTTTGCGCTGGTCGGTGGTGGGGGCCATGGTTCGCCATGGTGGGAGGCCGGCAGATGGGTGAGATGGGGGTGGGCTGGACCTTCAAGGGGCGGCAGTTCGCGGCCGAGGTGATCCTCTGGGCGGTCCGGTGGTATCTGATGTTCCCGGTCAGCTACCGCGATCTCGAGCTGATGCTGCAGAATCGGGGTGTGAGCGTGGACCATACGACGGTGTTCCGTTGGATGCAGGCCTACGCGCCGGAGCTGGAAAAGCGGATCCGGCCTCACCTGCGAGCCAGCAACGGCTCTTGGCGCGTTGATGAGACCTATGTGCGGGTGACAGGCCGCTGGACCTACCTGTATCGGGCGGTCGACAGTCGTGGCCGAACCATCGACTTCCTACTCTCGGCCAGGCGGGACGCGGTGGCCGCCGGGCGATTCTTCCGTAAGGCTCTGGGTCAGCCGCACACCGTCAACCCGCGCACGATCACCGTGGACAGGAACCCGGCATGCCCGCGCGCCGTGGCCGAGATGAAGAAGGCGGGCGAGCTCTGGTGCTTCTCACGGCTGCGGCAGTGCAAGTACCTGAGCAATATCGTCGAGCAGGACCATCGGCGCGTGAAGCGGCTGGTCAGGCCGGGGCTGGGCTTCGGCAGCTTCCGCACAGCACGACGAACGCTGGCGGGCTATGAGGCGATCGCGATAATCAGGAAGGGACAGATACAGCAAGTCGGTGGGCGCGACATGCATGCCCAGGCCGCCTTCATCGCAGACCTGTTCCAAATCGCTGCCTGATCTGCCCCATCGGCGCCGTTTCCAGGGCGACGTGCCTCGCCCCCCATCTTTACAACACAACCCGATTCAGCGCCTCTTCACAACGGCTGGTTAACTCTCAGGTGGTTCCGGGTAGCTCACCCGGCTTTGGCTTGGAGGCGAAGGATGATCTGCGGCCTGCCATCACCCAGTTGCTAAGCTGAATTGCGGGCCTGCCGTCAGCCGCTGACCGCGAGATCAGGTCCCTACCGCCTCGCGGTAGTACGACAGGTCCAGGTACTTCGCCGGATCGCTCAGCCGCGTGCCAGCCGGCCCGAACTCGGAGCGCAGGGCCAGGACGGTGCGGATCCCCTCGATGTCGAGCGCGGCGCGGCGGTCAAAGCCGCCGGTTGGGTGCAGCAGCACGCGGTATGAACCCTCGGCCACCTGCGGCGACATGGTCGGCACGTTCTTCCGCAGGATGCCCAGCGCCTCCTCACGGTTTGCGGGGTTGTAGAGCCAGGCCAGTGCATCCACTGTGCCACGAATGTAGGCTCGCGCTTCTTCCCCGTGTCCGGCCAGCCAGTCCCGGCGTGCCGCGCCGACCAGACCCTGGTAGTGCCCGAGAGTCTTCGCAGCATCGGCGACGGTGTTGAAGCCCCGGGCCTCTGCAAGCACCTCGAAGGGAGAGATAAGCAACGTGCCGGCATGCTTTCTCTCCAGCAGTGCTTCGAAGCGCTGCAGCACGCCACCGGCGCGGACATAGCGAACCTCCTCATCCCGCACTCCGCCGAGGTGGACGAGTTTGCGCAGCACGAAGGCGTAGCCGGTGGTCAGTGCGTCCACCGACAGTTCCCTGCCGCGCAGATCCTCCACCCGCTTCACCTCCGGGACGGTGACCAGCCTGAGGAAGCCGTTATCCCCACCCATGAACACCGCCAGATCGGGGCTGCGCTGGGCCGGCGCTTCGCCCTGCCCTTCCATGTAGGCGACCACGTTGTCGATCGCCGTCACCGCAACGTCAAAGCGGCTGTCGATCAGGTTCGTCAGCTGGAAAGCGGAATTGGGTGTCGGCGTCAGCTTCACCTCAACGCCATGGCGGGCGAAGAGCCCCTTATCCTGCCCCACCCAGATCGGCCAGTTGAAGCCACCGGGGAAGACAATGACTCCGATCGGGCGGAGCGCAGCTTGCGCGATGGCGGGCCTGGCGAGCGCTGCACCGAAGGACGCGAGCGCGGCCCGGCGGCCCAGCAGGGGCGGTAAGGACATGGTTTCTCCTCGCAAGGCGTCGGACGCGCCTCATTAGCGCGACCTTAAGTCCTCGCTGGCGAGATCGGCAACGCCGCCGGCCTTGCATTGCCGCAGGTCGTCAGTCCCGCCTGCCGGAGTGGTTCAGGCGTCCGGATGCCCAACGAGCCTGGGCTCAGCAAAGGGCCGGCCGGAGAGTGGCCCTGTCCTACGTCTCTCACGTGAGGGCCGCTTAGACGATCGCGCGCGCCGTGCCGGACACCCGAATGCTCACCCCCCGCGCGGGCGGGATCTCGGCGTGGAGGCGGGAAGGCATGCCCATGTCATCGCCCTGGGCGATGAGGATCGCTGGGCCGTGCGGCCAGCCCAGGTCGCGCAGGTAGCCGGCGAAGGCGGCCGCAGCCGCCCCGGTCGCAGGGTCCTCCAGAACGCCGCCCGCCGCGAAGGCATTCCGCGCCCAGAACCGGTCCCGCGCCTCCGCGACGACGAGCATGATCGTGACAAGGCCTGCCTCGTTCATCAGCGCGCGCCCGGTCTCGAGATCGTAGGTCATGGCGCGCAGCCGCGCGCGGTCGCGCAGCGCGAGAACGAGATGCCGCGCCCCGGCTTCCGCAATGGCTGGCGGGATCCGTGGATCGAGTTCGGCTCCCGCATAGCCGAACAGGGCGAGGCTGGCCGCGACGAGATCGGACGGGGCTGCGACGCTCCCGGTCGGCGGCGATTGCAGGGCGGCAGCGAAAAGCTCCCCCTCACGCCGGCCCTCCACCGTGATCTCGGCTGCGTTCAATCGCAGATGGTAGACGCCGTCGCCTGCGTGCCGTGCAAGGGCAGCGCCGAGAGCGATCGTGGCGTGGCCGCAAAAGGGCACCTCCATCGCAGGGGCGAAGTAGCGGACACGCCAAGCTTCACCTTCTGGCGCGGCGAAGGCGGTTTCGGAATAGCCCACCTCGGCCGCGACGGCCTGCATGACGGCGGCCTCCGGCAACGAGGGGAGCAGGACGACGCCGGCGGGGTTGCCGCCCGTGTCACCCTCGGAGAAGGCAGAGAGGCGTTGAACACGCATTGTTGGTCCCTTAGGCAGTACCACCTGGCTCAGGATTGCGGAGCCTTGGGCGTATGAGAAGGCGGGCATGAGAGAGGGCGTGCGCGGGCGTCCAGGACGGCGTCCTCGTCGCTATCAGCCCTAGCCATGCACTGGACCGCTTCCTGGCCGCGCTGCGGGGCTTGTCGCTGGTCCGGCAGGTGGCGGCGCTGCACAGCCTGTGCCCCGGTGCCGCCGCCACCCTCGCCCTGCTGCAGCACGTGGTCTGGACGGGCGGCCGGCACCTCGGGAACAGCGTTCCTCGGTCGGAGCGTGGCGGACGGGGTGCTGTCCCACCTCCCCGTGCTGAGCAGGATCGCCGCCACCGTCCCCGGCTCCGGCCTCGCCGCCCTCCGTCCCCGGCGCCTCGCCGACGTCACGGCGCAGGCCTGCTCGCCTCTCTGAACAGCGGTGTGGCGGCCCGAGCCAACGGCGTCAGCGCGGGCCATGGGGGGTTGCGGATGTTAGTCGTGGGAGGAGCGCCGTAGAGCAGCACGCCGCCAGCCACTCAGGGCCGCGACTTCTTCCTCGTAGGCTTCTTGGCTGTCGTGCCGGTCGGTGCCGCCGCCGTCCAGAGGTCAGCCACCCCCTTTGCTCCCTGGCGCGTTGTGACGGCTCCCTGGCGCTTGACCCGGCCGGTCATAATGCCCCGGGCGGCTCCGGCCCAGGCATTGGCTCCGCTCAGCATCATGCTCAGCAGCGGGTTCTTCCTCGCCCACGGATTGGCCATAAGACCTCCTGGTCTGTGCGCCCTCCGGAAGAGGAGGGAGCCGCCCTTCTCAAGCAGGCCATGTGACCAGGGGTTTCCTGACAGCGGTCTTGGTAGCCGCCCCAACTCGGGCCTGACCGACCCCGCCTCTGGTGCCCTGCAGAGGTCACGGCCCAGGCCTGCTCGCCTCTTGGGAAAAGGTTACAGGAGCCACGCCGGAGCAGAGACCACACCGCGGCCTGGACAACGACGATGGCTAGCACGAATCGGGTTCCCTTTTTGTTCTCTTGCGGCTTAGGCTCTGTCCATGAGCCACCTCCACGACACCGTCGCCCCGCCTCCCGACCTGGACGTGCTGGCCGCGCGCCGCGCCGAACTCGTCTACCGCTTGGCCGCAGGGCGAGGTGTGCCGAAGTGCCAGGCCTGGGAGGAGGCGGTGTCAGCCTTCTCGGCCCATCACCCGAGTTGGCCGCTGTCCCTGGTCGAGAGGGAGGCCGCACGCACGGTGGGCGCGATGGTGCTGCAGCAGATGGTGGCCGGGGCAGAGGTGAAGCGCGAGACGCGCAGGCCCCCTCTCGACCTGCTGATTGACCTCGCCACGCCCGAGACGGCCGAGAGGATGCGAGCCGCCTCCCGGGTCACGTCACTGGGTCCAGGTGCGCCATTCATCTTCCGGGGTGCCTGGAAGCTCGTGCCCGACGCGCGGCCGATGGTCTCTCGCCTACCGCTCGGGCGCCTACCGGCCAGCGAGAGATTGCGGGCCTAGGGACGGCTAGCGCGGAGGCTTGAGCGTGTTGCCCCGCTCCGCGGCCCGCCACTCCGAGGGCGGCGTGCGCTGCGCCTCCGGCAGCGCCCAGAGCCCGCACCATGCAGTCCTGGCCTCTGCCTCCAGGCGCAGCAGGCCAGCATCTCGGCTGTACTGGCGGTACACCCATGCCGCCCCTTTCCGGACCATCTCGGCATTCACGTCCACCCGACCCGCGTGGACCCGGCCCACCGTCCGGCCGTAGCGGTCGGTGTCCTGCACCACCACGCGCACTTCCTTACCGAAAACCAGATCGGAGAACGCCTGACGCGCCCGGGTGCCGTAGGGCTGCCGGCGCTCGGGCGTGTCGATTTCCCCCAGGCGCACCCGAACTTGGCGCCGCTCTGGGGTGAGGAGGGTGAGTGTGTCCCCGTCCGCGATTCCGACGACCCGACCGGAAGGATCCGCCGCTCAGGCAGTTAGGCCTGACAGGAGGCAGGCGAGAAGGAAGAGCGTGGCGAGGATACGGGACGGTGCGGTGAGCATGCGCCATCGTGTCACGCGTGCTGCCCTCGACAAATCCGAGGTATAGAAGGTGGCATCCGATGTACGCGGAAGTCCAAGAGCTCACCTCGGCCGAGCGCTTCTGTCGCAGCTACGACGAACTCCGCAACCACTACCGTCCTCGCGTCCGCCACAACCAGCATGTTCCCGCCAGCCGCCGGCGCATGCTTCATCCTCGTCGTGCAGCAAGCGTGCTCGCCATTCTCGCAGCAGGGTAGGCCCACAGCGTCAGCCGGCGCGAGGCGGCAGCTCTGGCGCGAGCGCCGACAGAACCCTCCCGAGCGGGGCAAGTTATCCTAGTTGGTGGGGGCAGGTCTGTGGGCATCTGGCGGCTAGCGTTTCCAGGCCTTCCGCAAGGCCTCAAGGGGTGAGAGCTTGTTGACCAGACAAGCCCTGGCCATGGCCATGGCGGCGTCGCGGCTTGCAGCGATCGCCAGGTGACCGCCGCGATGCGCGAAGACGGCTCCGGGGACGCCGCAGGCCTGTTCCAGATCCTCGTTCTGCAACCCACGCCAGGCGGCCGGCATGTCCAGGCGGTTGGCGAGGCTTCCCTTCTCAGCCGGCATGGCCTGCAGCTTCCACCGGCCGTCGGGTTCCGGGCTCATGACATAGAGGATGGGCATCGCCAGATCGAAGGCCGGCCGCTGCCACGGCATGCCGCGCGGCAGTTCCAGCACGTCGGGGTGGATGCCGCTCACCCCTGACTTGCAGTCCTCCCAGGCCTGCGCCACAGCTTCGTAGGCGAAGGCCGCGCCACGCTCCTTCTCGACTTGCCGCTCCAACGCCTCGGCGACCATCCGACTGGCGCGAAGGAAGCCGCGCTGCTGGTGCTCCTCGAAGGCGAGGGGATCGGACCCGCTCGGAGCGTCCCAGGCACTGTTGAAGGTGTCGACCATCGATGTGAGATCGGTCGGCGCCGCGCGTTCCACACCGTTGTCCACCAGGTCGACGTGGCGCACGACCTTGCTCCGGATCCCCTCGGCGATGCGCGAAACCATGGCGTCGGCCACCTCGGGGAAGCCGGACTTCGCGAGAGCGTTCCGCACGTAAAGCTGGCCCAGGCTCTGGCCGCTTTCCGGCTCGACGGCACGCCAGACCAGGCCGGCCGAACTCAGCGGATCGCCGTTCGGCGCCGTCGGTGCCCCGGGCTGGTGGTGGTCAAAACGCCAGGTCGCTTCGTCGGCGGCACCGCCCACGTCCCACACGATATCGGCACTCTTCAGGAGCGCGTGGTCCCGCGTCCGGACCAGCTCGTGCGCGCCTCCATCACCATCCAGCCCCAGAGCGCCGGTCAGGATGACGTAGGCGAGACAGTCATCCGCGTGAAAGGTGCCGCTGTGCGTGGCCAGCAGCAGAGGGCGATCAGTGGGGAGCATCAAACATCCTTATTAGCATCCGTGGACGGGCGAGTTCGTCAGCGCTCACCTCAAGAGGTGCGTGCTGCTCGAGCTGGAGCCCTCGCAGGTCGCGGCACTTCCGCCCCTGACCATGCCGTTCAGCGCAGAAGCACGGAGCCGATCGCTGGAGCAAGGATATTTGGCTCGAGCCGTTCGAACACCGGCCTCCAAACCCCGCCCGAGCCTTCTGCCTACTGGTGACCAATCGCGCGGATCGGGACTTCTGCTACGCGCCCATACCAGACCATAGGGCGAGAATCGCCGGGCTTCAGAAGCGAACATACGAATTGCCTCAGCGGCAAGCATGCAGATCCGAGTCTTAATCCGGTCAGGGCTGTCGCGAGTACGTTTGCGGCGAATGATCGTGGGATACGTCCTGATCACCGGTCAGCGTCGCTGTGCCATCCCCGGGTGCAAGGCGCGCGAGCAACGCCGCAAGCTCCGCTTGGCGGTGCGTTCCGGTCTTGTCGAAGGTATGTTTCAGATGAGTGCGGGCCGTACTGGACGAAACACCAAGTGCAGCTGCCACCACTGGCAATCCCTCGCCCCGTGCCACGTGTTGCGCGACGGCCGCCTCGGCCTCGGTCAATCCGAAGGCCGTGCGCAGCACTTCCATGGAGGCCGGCGCTACTCCCATGTCCGGTGACACGACTAGCAGAAGAACCGAGGGGATCGGCGCCAGTCCGACGATTGTGGCGGCCGCTGCCCGCAGCGGCAAGCTCTTCGAAACCCGACAGGCTGCCAAGTCCGCCCTCTTCGCCCTTATAGAAGGCTTTTACAATCGACAGCGCCTCCGCTCGGCCAACGGCTATAGAACCCCGACCGAAATGGAACAACTCGCCGCGGCCGCGTAGGCCTAACCCGTGTCCACTCAAACGGGGGAAGGTCACGCCGGCTTTCCCCTGGCTCAGTCGGCGGTAATCTTGTTTTCGCGGATTAGCTGCCCGAGCCGCGCCGTCTCGCCGGCAAGATAGGCCGCCGTATTAACCGCCGTGCTGCCGACGGGCTCCGCGCCCGTATCCACCACACGTCGGGTTGTGGCCGCATCGGCCAACGCCTCGCGGAACACCGCGTTGAGCCGCTCAATGATCGGCGCCGGGGTGCCCGCCGGGGCGACTAGGAGAGCGCTCGGCGAGGTCTCAAAGCCGGGCAGGCCGGCCTCGCCCAGCGTAGGCACCTCGGGCAGCTGGGTAGTGCGGGCGCGCCCAGTCACGCCCAGCGCCACGACCGCGCCGTTGCGGACCTGCGGCAGAGCGCTGGCCACGGTGTCGAAGTAGATGTCTACGCGGCCCGAGACCACGTCGGTGAGCGCCGCTGCGCCGCTGCGATAAGGAATGTTGGTCATCTCAACGCCGGCCGCGCGACGCAGCGTCTCGGCCGCCAGATGGTTCGAGGAGCCCGCGCCGGGGGAGGCATAGCTCAGCCCCTGCGGGGTGCTCCGCGCCTTGGCCAGGAGCCCCTGCGCGTCGGTCACGCCCAAGTCTTTGCGCGCGACCAGCACCAGCGGCAGGTCCACCAGGGTGCTCACCGGCGCGAAGGCGCGTGCCGGGTCGAAGGGCGCCGGGTTGTAGAGGCTCGGCGCCGTCGCGCAGATAGGCGGACAGATAGCCAGGGTATAGCCATCGGGCCGTGCCTGGGTGAGGGCGAGGATGCCTACGGTCCCGCCGCCGCCGGCACGGTTCTCGACGACCACGGACTTGCCGAGGATCTGGGTGGCCTTTTCGGCCACCAGGCGGGCGACGAGGTCGGTGCCCCCGCCAGGCCCGAAGGGCACGATCAGGCGGATCGGGCGGTCTGGGTAGGATTGCGCGAGGGCCGGCGTAGCCGTCGGGGCTAAGAGGCCGGCGACGAGGGCCAGAGACAGAAGGCGCCTCGGTGCCCGACGGTGGGGAAGGTTGGTGATGGTCATGTTAGCCTCGGGATCGGGTGGATCGGAGGTGACGGCGTCATGTTCCCATTCGCGCCCCGGAACTGGGGCGCGGCCCGCTCGCCCGTTCCGGACAGCGGTCGCCGCGCCGATTATCCTTCGCTCCGCGCGATAAGTTGGTGCGCCGGGACCTACGAGCCCCGGCATCATTCTCAGTTGCTGGGGTCCGCTGCGACCACCTGCAACTCGACAAGAAGCGATGGCAGCATCAGGGCGGCCGTGACCGTGGTCCGCACGGGATAGGGCTGCGGGAATTGCCGGGCATAGACCGCGTTGAAGGCTGCGAAGTGCCCGGGGTCCGTGAGATAGGCATTCACCGAGACGACGTCGCCGAGCATCAGGCCCAGCCCGGCGAGCGTCGCGGTGATCTTTCCGATCACCAGCTCCGTCTGCGCCTCGATGCCCTCAGGCACCGCTCCGCCGGGGCCGATAGGCACCTCGCCGGAGAGGAAGACGAGGCCCGCGGCACGGCGAAAGGGTGAAAGGGGCGGCGTCATGCGACGATCTCCTGCTGTAGATGGGGCAGATGGGCCAGGTCGTGGGTGCGGCGCAGGACGATGTCGGCCACAATGCGCCCGCTGCCCGCCGCGAAGGTCCAGCCTAACGGGCCGTGGCCAGTGTTGAGATAGAGGTTGTCCAACCGCCGCCCCATGATGGGGAAGCCGGTGGGGGTGACGGGGCGCAGCCCGGTCCAGGGCTGCATCGCCTCGTCCGGCATCTCGCGCAGCGCGGGCAGGATCTCCCGCGCGTCGCGCCGCACCAGGGCGAGGCGGCGCTCGTCCATGGCGGCATCCGGATCGCGGTCGGCCTGCGGGTGACCAAACTCGGCCGTGCCGGCCAGGCGCAGCCACGGGCCGAGCGGGGTGACGGCGACCTTGCGATGCATGTCGACCAGTGGCAGGCGCGGCACGTCCGGAACGGCGGCGATGTCGCAGGTGAGCGAGTAGCCGCGGACGGGGTAGATCGGCAGGCGGATGCCGAACGGGCGGAGCAGGGCGCGGGACCGTGACGCCGCGGCGATGACGAACCCATCCGCGCCGACGCGCCCGCGCGGGCCATGCAGGGCCCGCAGGCGGCCGCCCTCGGCCTCGATCCGCTCAACCGGCGTGTCGTAGAGGAACTCGACGCCTCCCTGCTGCAGATGCTCGGCGAGGTTCTGGCAGAAGAGGTGGGCGTCGCCGCTCTCGTCGTCTGGAAAGTGGATGCCGGCATATGGGCGGTGCGTGCTGTGCCGCAACGCGGGCTCTAGTTGGAACAGGGCGTCGGGATCGAGGACACGGAAGGCCAGTCCGTCGGGCGCCAACATCTCGGCAATCGCGCGGGCGGCGGCGAGGGAGGCCTCGTCATGGAAGATCTGCACGGTCCCAACGGCGGCGCGGCTGCAGTCGATGCCCGTGTCCGCCAGGATGGCACGGTGCTGCTCCAGGCTGTAGCGGCCGAGGGCGAAGCTGCGCCGAGCATTCGCGCGGTAGCGTTCCGGCCGGGATTCCAGCACGAAGCGCGTCCCCCAGCCCACCAGCCCGGGCAGGGCGGCGGGGCGGACCATCAGTGGCGAATCTGCCCGCCCGATCGCCCCCACCGCATTGCGCCACACGCCCGGCGCGTTCCAGGGATTAGCCTGGCTGGGCGTGAGCATCCCGCCATTGGCGAAGCTCGTCCCGAGGCCCGGCCCCGGCGCGGCGTCGATCACGCGCACCTCTGCCCCGTTCCGGCGCAGCCAGTAGGCGGTGGTCAGCCCCACCAGCCCCGCGCCGACGACTGCGATGGTCTGCGGCACGGCCCTACTCCCAGTCGTGGAAATGCAGGGCCGCGCTGATCGGCGGCGCGGCGGCGAGGCGGCCCAGATCCGGCACGGGGCGGCGCAGGATGGGGTCGCCGGCCAAGGCGCCCTCGAGCGCCGCAGCCACGCCGAGCACGAAAGCGTCTCCCCCACGCGGGCCGACGATCTGCAACCCGAAGGGCATCCCGGCCTCGTCCACGCCCAAGGGCAGGCTAATGGCCGGATGCCCAGCCAGCGTCACACCATAAGCCAGGGCGAGCCAGTGGAAGTAGGAACGCGTGGGCTGCCCGTCGATCTCGGCGGGGTAGAGCTCCGTCCAGGGACGCGGGCTAAGGGTGATGGTGGGGCTCACCAGCACGTCGTGCTGTGCGAAGAAGTCCTGAAAGCTGCGGTAGATCCGCGTCTGCGCCCCCGCAGCGCGGGTGTAGTCCTCCAGGCTGTAGCCCAGCCCTTCCTTCACATTCGCGCGCACATTGGGGCCCAGCATCTCTGGGCGCTCGCGAAAGGTCTTACCGTGCATGTGCAGGAACAGAGCGGCGCGCAGCACGGCGAAGCTGTCATCGGCCCCTGTGCAATCCGGGGTCGCCTCATCTGTCCCGGCGAAGAGCGGCGCGAGGGCAGCGATCCGGGTGCGGAATACCCGGCGGATGTGCCTCTCCGTCGGTGCGAAGCCGAAATCCTCGGTGAAGGCGAGACGAAGGCTGGAGAGGCGGACTTCCAGCGGCGGAGCGTAGCGCTCTGCCCGCCGGCGCACGGGCTCTCCGGGCAGGGTGTAGGCCAGCGGGTCGCGCGTGTTGTCGCCCGCCATGGCCGAGAGCATCAGCGCCGTGTCGGCCAGGTTGCGCGCCATTGGGCGGTTCACGGAGAGGCTGAACCAACCGAGGCCACGCTTCTCGTTCGGCACTAGGCCTGGGGAAGGCCGGAAGCCCACTACGCCGTTAAAGGCCGCCGGGTTTCGCAGCGAGCCGCCTGTATCGGAGCCTGAGGCGATCGGCGCCATGCCGCAGGCGAGCCCCACGACATCCTCCGTGTCCTTGATAAGCACCGGCAGGCCGTGCAGCGCGCCAAGCGGCTCGCCCCGCATAGCCTGCGCCTCGGCCTCGCGCGCCCGGACCATGGCGCGATCCTCATCCAAGGCCACCACGGCGTTCACCGCCGGATTCACCTGCTCGATCCGCCGTAGGCAAGAGGAGAGCAACTCCACCGGAGACAGGGCGCGTGCCCCGATCAGCTCCCACAAGCTCGTGGCAGGAAGGTCGCAAGGCTCGGTCATAGGGGAGGAGGTGTCCGGTTCCCGTGGCAACGGGGCTGTAGGAAGTCTTTAGCGGATCGGTCAAATTTTTTCTTGATGGCATGATTTTAGGCGGTGTGGTTAAACCAGCGCCAGCGCGCGACGACCAGCGACCCGGAACCGCCAATGAGCAACAGCCCCGTCGACGGCCTCCCTCAACTCGGGGATTGTCTCAAGGCCGCACGGCGCGCGCGCGGCCTGACCCTGAAGCAGGTGGCTGAGCAGACCGGCATGGCTCTCTCGACCCTGTCCAAGGTCGAGAACCACCAGATGTCGCTGACCTACGATAAGCTGCTGCAGCTCAGCGCGGGGATGGGGCTGGAGATCGCGGAGCTCTTCCACCTGCCCAGCAAGGGCAGCGGGCCGCAGCAGATGGTCACCGCGCGCCGGAGCGTGAGCCGCGCCGGGCAGGGACAGGTAGTGCGGACGCCCTTCTACACCTACAGCTACCAGTTCACCGACCTGATCGGGAAGCGCATGGTTCCGATCTTCGCCGAGATACGGGCCCGCACGCTGGAGGAGTTCGGCCCGTTGCTGCGCCATCCCGGCGAGGAGTACTTCGTGGTTACCGAGGGTCGGATCGCCGTGCACACCGAGTTCTACGCACCGGAGATCCTGGACGCCGGGGACAGCATCTACCTCGACAGCACCATGAGTCACGCCTACCTGAACGCGCGCGATGAGCCAAGCTGCGGGATCTGCGTCTGCACCAGCAATGTGCAGGATCTCTACGAGCAGCTCCGCAGCATCGTGGACAAAGTTGCGCAAGCCACTCCGAAGAACGGGTCGGTGCGCGAGAGAAAGGACGGCGCTTCGACCTAGTCCGGTCTTTTAGAGTCCATCCGGGATCATCTGGTTCCCTGGCATAGCCTTCGGAGCATAATGCGGACCGAGGCCCAGCGTAGGAAGGTGAGCGCGGAGCGGTTCAGACATTTCCAATCGTTGGCGAGCCGTCGGTATCGGTTGAGCCCTGGGGACAATCGACTCCACCCGCTGCTCCGCGACCGTGCGGGACGACGCGGGCGAGCTGTTCTACCGCGCCACCCTCTCCCTGCGGTGCCGCAACCTCAATTAGGCCAGCCGCCTCCCCTCTCCCGGCGTCACAAGCGGCGCCGGCTGACGCCCCGTGCCGGGTGGCGGTACATGGGATTGGTGCCAGCAATCTATGCCGTTGCGGGAGCACAGGCATGGGATCACCAACCTCAATCTCGGGAGCTATCCGACTCATTGACACAATGCGCGAGATAACCCGCAGATGCCAGCGCCCACTCAGCGCCGCGAAGGAGCGTCCAGGTCGCGGGTCACGCCACCGTCGTTGCCACCGCGGGTCTTCTTTGCCGCAGTAGATCTAGGAGTGGCTGCGAGATAAGCTTCCCCTGCAGATCCTCTGGACCCTCGCCCGGCGGCTCGGGCGAGCCCGTGAAAAGCTCCATCTCTTGCAGGAGGCGCTGCGGCTGCTTCGGATCGAAGTCCGACCCTTCGAAGGAGTAGCGGAACTTCAGAGGCTGCTCGTTCCGGAGAATATCATACCACGTCGCGAAGTCTGAAAGTCCCCACCAAGCCGTGACGGTGTGGCCCTCATAGTTGGGTTGATCAACATTGTTGACGATCCCGCCCGGAAAGACTGTACCGCCACTGAAGTAGATCGTCACTCGGGTTCGGAAGCCATGGCCTTGATCAGCGCTTGTCAGCTGAAGTTTTCGGCCAGAGCCCTGCGGGGCATTGAACCTTGCCCTGGCCCCAACTCCGTAGCTCTCAATATTGGCCGTGATTGTCGGCATCGCTCTGACCCCATCCCTTGGGTCGCCGAAGCCCCTAAGCGAAGCAGTTCCACCGCTTGTGCCCGAGCCGGCGCGCCCTAGAACCTTTGCGCGATCCTGGTCGGACGGGAACCGAAATCCATTGCAGTACCGATTTCGTCATCGCATTCCCTTCCAGCCTCCAACGCAGCTGCATCCAGGGCTCACGCGGAGGGCCGTCTCGCGGCGAGGCCGAGACCTCCTGCCGCCCGCTCCAGCGGCCGACCGACCACCGCCAGCGCCCCACGCCCTCAGTAGCCAAGCGCGGTACTTCCTCCCCGACCAAGGCTCCGCCTATGGTCGGAGTAGCCGCACTAGAGTTTGAGAGAGACGCCCATGGAGGACGAGCAATAACTCCCAAGGTAGCATGGGGACTGGCTCTGGGGTCCTGCCCAGGCCTGGCGCGAGCGGCACCGCATCGAGGAGCCGGATCCACAGGGCGCCGACCTATTCGAACCGGAGGGGGACGCAGAGTGATGGGAGCCGCACCGACCGGGGCGTGATCCCCGTCGGGCCAGGCATCGCGAGGAAAAGGCCTGAGGGACAGAGCAGGCCTCAGCCCTCATCGAGGTGTAGATGCGCCCGCGCGGCATGGAGGACGGCCGCCGCCCGCCCGCCCCGGAGCGCTTCGATCGGAGCACCCCCAAGGTTCGGGTCATGGTCCACCAGGATCTGCAAGGTCGGCACTGTTGCAGAATCCAGGTGACGTACACGACTGCATCTGTGTTCCGGTTTGCTCAGGTGGGGGCGACGGTGGCGGGCAATCCGAGCCGGTTGTAGGTGTTGAGGATGGCGCAGCGGATCCGCACCTCGGCGACCTGATGGGCGGGGTCATGTGCCGCGAGCCGCTCGCCCAGGCGCTCGAGGCGCGAGATGGCCGTCTAGGCCAGGCTACGGCGATGGTACCCGCTCCATCGCTTCCAGAGGCGCCGGCCGAGGTGCCGAACGGCATGTAGGGTCTCATTGCGCTCCTCCGCTCCTGCGGTCGGCGTCTTCCCGTGTTTGCCGTTGGGTCGTGGTGGCACGAGGTGGGCCGCGTTGCGGGCCGCAGCCGCCTCGTAGGCGGACCGCGCGTCGCAAGCCCCGTCGCCGATGACGGAGGCGACCCCCTCCTCCGCCACCTGAGCCAATAGATCGGGAAGGATCTCGCCGTCCCCGTGCCGGTGGTCGGCCATCTCGGCGGCCCGGATCTCGTGGCTCCCGGCATCGACTGCCAGGTGAACCTTGCGCCAGACCCGACGCCGTTCGGATCCGTGCCGCCTCACCCTCCACTCCCCTCACCCGGCACCTTCACCCCGGTTCTGTCCACATCCAGCTGCAGCGGCTCGCCCCGGGGACGGTAGGGGATGACCACCGTCACGTCCCGTCGCCGGCGCGAGAGCGTGCTGGAGTGCGGCACCGGCCAGTCGAGCCCCATGAGCCGGAGCAGGCTTCCCACCAAGCCCTGCGCCGCCCGCAGCGGTAAACCGAGGAGCACCTTCAGCGTGAGCCCGCACTGGTCGCGGCGTCGCTGAAGACCCGCGGCCGACCCCGCTTCTCCGTGCCCTCCGCTGCCTGCCAGGCCAGATCCGGCGTCCCTGGATCTGCGTTGCTGTTTCGCGACGATGAGGCGCAGGGCTTTGCCAAGCAGGTGCTCAATGCCGGGCCGCTGTGGCTGGGAACTAGCACGCAGAAAGAGGACGGGAGACATGCTCCCACCCTCTGGGAGTTTCGACTTGGCGTACAGGACCATAAAGAGGCTTCAAGTGCTCGATCTGAGCGCCAAAGGAAACACGCGACTTCACTGAGGTATGGTGGCGTAAGAAGAACTACATACCATGGCGCGTGCCAATAACCCGTGTGTTTGGGGCGGGTTTCGCACGCATGCCGGAGACAGAGAAGCCGGTAGCGGCACCCGCTAATGGACTGACCGCGCCGGGGACAAGATCGATGTGCCGGTGCCGTTACACCGGGATGCCGAATAGGTCTATTCCGTTTCCCAAGGTGTTGCCCTGGCGGAACATCAGTTCAGTGCTGTCCAGGAACCCAAGAATCACGTCACCTCGATCGGCGCCCTGCTGCATGTAGGCGAGCCATGCCGATGCACCGCCGTGGTCCGCAGCTCGATTGAGAACGCTGCGGTACAACTGATCGATGAAGCCAGCGTCATCCAGGTATCCGTAGCGGATCTGGAACTCCGGGGAGTCAACGAAGCCGTCCGTGAGCTGGCCAACCGTGATCTGCCCCGCCTTGAGCGCGCTCGTCCATCCGGTCAGGCCACCAAGCTCAGGGTCTCGGCCCAGCGCGGTCCAGTAGGTCCGCGCGACCTGCATGGCCTCCCAGTCGGCCACGAAGTGTCCTATCTTCCCGGTCGTGACCTGGTACGCCTTGGCTTCGTCGCTGCTGGCGAAGGAGACGAGCGCCGTGGTCCGGTTCAGGCCGCCGTTGTCGATCGCCGCAGCCCAGTGAGCGACCTCGTCCGGTCCACCCTCACGCCCGAGCGCGTTGCGGTATAACGAGGCGGCATAGGCGTTGTTGCTCGAGATGGCGAAGCGGGCCGAGCCCTCGGCCGAGTTCAGGAAGGCCTCGGCCATCTGGTTGTAGTCGAGGTTTCCGCGTTCGATCTGGGCCGTCCAGCTGGCGAGGCCCAGCGGGTCGGAGGGTCGGCCAAGGAGGACGCTGTAGAGCCGCTCGACCGAGCTCGCGATGGAGTTCGGCGAGTAGGAGATGTAGCCATCCGCAAAGCGGATCTCCTCGATCAGGCTGAACTCGGTGCGCAGTATCTGCCCGGCGGCTCCGACGCTGACCTCGGGCCGAGAGGCGATTACGCCCGAGCCGGCCGCGGTTACTGTGATGTCCATCTCGCCCCGTGCGAGCACGCGGACGGCCTCTCCCGCGCCCCCGGCGAAGAGGATATCGTGGCCGGCGCCGCCCGTGAGCAGGTCCGAGCCGTAGCCCAGCACCACCTTGGCCCCGCCATCCCCGAGCGCAACCGCGTCGTCCCCAGGCGTGCCCCGGAACACCCCGTCGGCCTGAGCGGCACCGACGAGGGTGACGACACGGGGTTCGATCGGCGCCGCGGGTGTAACTGGTGTGCTGGATGTAACTGGCTCCGGATTGCTGGCAGCAGGCGAGATCGCAAGGCTCTGCACGTCGACCCGAGAGCTCCAGGCATGCGGGGCCGCATAGGTTGATCCGAAGGCGAGGTACTCGATCCCCGCAAGGATGTCAGTGCTCTCGGGCAAACCTCCGACGCTGGTCTGGACGACACGCACACGACCATCGCCATAGCGCTCAATGGTGAATGCGGCCTGTACGCCGAACCAGAAGGCAGTATCGATGCCATCGCCGCCGTCGAGGATGTCGTCGCCCTCGCCGCCTCGCAATTCATCGTCTCCCCCGGAACCCCGGAGGGTGTCGTCCCCGCGACCGCCCCAGAGGACGTTAGACACGGCACTGCCGGAGAGAACGTCGGCGCCGTCACCGCCGAGCGCATGCTCGTAGTATGCCCCGGCCACGGCGGCGAGGCTGATGCCCCCGAACGACGCAGTCTGAGCGCCCAGATCGGCGCGGACCTGAGCGGAGATGGCGGAGGCATCCAGGATGTCGCTGGTGCCGAAGGCCTGGCCCATGATCCGTCGCCCGGCGTCACCGTTTGCCAAAGTGACAAACTCGTCCGTGTAGACGAAGCGATCGCTGCCTCCGCTCATGTCGCCGTGGACAGTCAGCTGCAGGTTGCCGATCCAACCGCGCTGGCCGTCGGCACGCGCGTCTCGCATCAGAACAGTCCAGGCCCCCTGGGCGTCCTCGCCCCAGAAGGCGTTGGATCCGAGCTCGACAGTTCCGTCGAAGGGGGTGGCCCAGGTGGCACGGTCGTCGTCGAGACCGGTATGGGCAGTGAGCAGGCGGCTCTGCGTACCGTCTGGCGAGACGAGGACGATGTCCTCGGCCACGAGGTTCACGTCGCAGGACAGGCTGAGGAGGATCTTATCGATCCGGACCGCCGGTCCAATGGAGAGAGTTGTGGAGATCCAGCTCCCGTTCTCTGGTAGCAAGTAGGATGTGGGGGAGAGCGCGCTACTCGACTGCAGCATGTTCGAGTAGGTGGCGGCCGGCCGGGCCACCGCAAACCAGCTCTCCGCCAGACGCGTTGCGGCGAGGGCGTCGGCGATGCCGAAGCCGACATCGTTTGAGAAGATCAGGCCGCCGCCGTTCCAGTTCCCAGCTTGGTTGATGGTCGTGGTGACCCCGACGGCACGGTGCGCGCTGTAGGCGAGGATCTCCTGCACATCGCGCGCGCCTAAGGCAGCGTTGGCGTCGAGGATGAGCCCAGAGATGCCTGCGATGATTGGGGCCGAGAAGCTTGTACCCGACGCCAAGACATAGCTGCCGGCCTGGTATCCAAGGCCGCCTGGCATATCCGTGGTCGGGATGTCGACACCGGCGGCAGCGATCAGCACCGACGCACCCGGTGTCGAGAAGGTGGCTGCCTGGCCGTTGCTGTCAACGGCCGCGACCGCGAAGCCGTATGGCGAGGCATTCATACCGTGCTGGTTGGTGTCGGCCTGTATTGACCGCATGTTGCCCGAAGAGAAGACGAGCACGGTCCCCAGGCCACCGCGCCCGCTGGCCGCGGCTGCCGCCATGCCGGAGAAGAGGTTCTGGAGGGCGGGGAGGTCGCGATCGTCGGCGAAGGCTTCCGTATACCCCCAACTGCTGCTCACGACGTCATGGTGGGTCACAGCGAAACGGAAAGCCGCCGCTGGTTGCTCCTCAGAGTCGTTCTTGGTGAAGCCGATCTTGAGCATGGAGACGTGGGCATCGTAGGCGACCCCGGCTGTTCCTGTCCCGTTATCACGGGGAGAGCCAATGACTCCCCAGGCCGCCGTGCCGTGGGGGTCGCAGAAGTTCGCCCACGGTATCGCCCCGCCCTCCCTGAAATTCCAGGAGTTGGCGAAATCGAGGTATTCCATGATCTCGGGATGAATGAACCATATCCCGTCATCGATGAGGCCGATCCGGATACCCGTGCCGGCATAGGAGGACCAGGCCTGTTCGATTCTAGACCCAGCGGCCGAAGTTCTCAGGTGATAGGCAAGGCTGAGAAGCGGATCCGTTGTGGTCGTCATAATGCCTCATCTGGTCGCGCCGGCAATGCTCCTCTATCGCGGGCAGCTCGTTGCCAAATCGCTAAAACGGAGCTGCTGCTCCGCGGGATCTTCCAGGTGGATGGCCCGCGGACGGGGTTCTGTCAGCTCTCGCGCCAGAGATGACGGCGCATGCCGGCTGAGGCTGTTCGCCTAACGAGCTGCGAGAATGGCGAGTACGGTGTCCGCGCGACGGAGATGAAGCATGCGGCGGCGGTTGGCAGGGACATGCTGGTTGTGGCGGAGGCCAGAGCAGAGGTGGTTGCGGAGTTCGTCGTAGGCTCGACAGAAGCGCTCGGCTGAGGTGTAGCTCTTGAAGCCGCGCATACATCGGATGCGGCCTTTGATGCCGCGGTGGTCCTGCTCAAGCCGGGCGTTCTTGTAGGCGCTGTTGCGGTGGGTGACCCCGCTTGTCCAGCGTCGAGCGGATCGCCCGCGAGTGGGAGCCATGCCCGTCCGTGGTGACCCGGTCAGGGACGATGCCGGTGGCGGACCCTGCCGAGCGGAGGAGCGCTTTCCCGGCCGCCATGTCGCGGTGCTCGCTCAGTACGGTGTCGACCAGGTCACCGTTCCTGTCGATCGCCCGGTACAGGTAGCACCAGCGTCCCCGGACCTTCGCGTGGGTCTCGTCGACATGCCAGGAGCGGTGGCCGGCGCTGATCGTGCCCCTGAAGATGGTGTAGCAGCGTCGATCCAGAGATACGGCCATTCGCCCTCGAGCGGGCGGGTGAGGAAGGCCCCCACGCGGCCATCGATCTCCTCCACTAGCCGGCTGACCTCGCTCTTGGAGATGCCCGACCCGCCCATCGCCTTGACCAGGTCATCGACGGCCCGGGTGGAGACGCCATGAATGTAGGCTTCCTGGATCACCGCCGTGAGTGCCTTCTCCGCTGTCCGGCGGGGCTCGAGGAAGGAGGGGAAGTAACTGCCCCGGCGCAGCCGGGGGATCTCGAGCTCGATCCGGCCCGCCCTGGTCTCCCAGGCCCGCCCACGATAGCCATTACGCTGCACCTGCCGAGCCGGATCCCGCACCCCGTGCGCCGCGCCGGTGCGGGCCTGCACCTCGGCCTCCATCAGCCGCTCGGCGGCAAAGCCCAGCATCTCGCGCACCAAGTCGCCATCGGCGCTCTTCTCGATCAGCTCCAGCAGCGCCATCTTGTCGTCGGTCATCGTCATCCCTGTGCTGAGGGTTCAAGGTCGCACTCGAACCATAGCCAGAGATCGACGGTGGCCGCTCCGGCAGGCTATTTACCCTCAGCGGCTACCCCACGCCTCGGGGCACGATCGGAAATCGCTCAGAGATCCATGCTCCGTCCCTTCCAGCCCTTCCGTTCGTGTCCCCCCAGGTTGCGCGGGGCCGGGCCGCTCGGTCACATCGGGCGACGGCTCATGCCGCGGCTTGTAGCAGCGGTACTTCTGTCGCTTCCGCTCCAAGCCGCGGCGCGAGAGACTCTTATCCCACGCTCCGAGCTTCCCGGCTTGGGTCCGGAGGACCCGCGCCGTTCGGTCGATAGCGACGTCATACCCTGGTCCGCACTCGGGCGCGTGCAGACGGAGCTGGGGGGCCGTTGCACAGGAACCCTCATTGGCCCCCAAACAGTGCTGACCGCTGCGCATTGCCTGGTGGCACCGCGAGCGGGCGGCTGGGTACGAGCCTCCTCCGTGCATTTCCTGCTCGGGTATCGGCAGGGCCGTTGGAGGGCAGAGGGGCGGGCCAGCGCCTTCGCCGTTAGCCCAGACTTCGATCCGCGAGCCCGGTCCCCCGGAGCGGCCGACTGGGCGCTCGTCACGCTGACAGCCCCGCTGGCTCCCGATGCCACCCCGATGCCGCTGCTGCGTGAGAACGCATTGCCTGACACGCCCCTCATGCTAGGCGGCTACCAGCAGGATCGGCCCGAGCTGCTAATGGCGGATGGCGCCTGCCGCGTGCTCGGCCTGGGTCGGCAAGAAAGTGGCCCAGTGCTGATCCATAACTGCGCGGGCACACGCGGTGCCAGCGGCGCGCCCCTGCTGGCCCGGCGTCCGGACGGGGGGTGGGCTGTGGCCGGCGTGGCGGTTGCCGTGTCGCGGAGCCGGGCGCAAGGGATCGCCGTTCCGAGCGCTGTGCTGCGTCGTGTCCTGGAGGAGCGTGGGGAGTAAACCGGACTAGACCAGATGTCCGTCTGAGGCGGGGGTGGCCCGCCTCAGACGGACATCTGGTCTAGTAGACGTGTGATCGGTTCTGTCAGCGCTCGCGCCAGAGCTGCCGCCTCGCGCCGGCTGACGCTGTGAGCCTACCCTGCTGCGAGGACGAAGAGCACGCTTGTGGCATGACGGAAATGAAGCAAGCGCCGGCGGCTGGCGGGAACATGCTGGTTGTGGCGGACGCCAGGACGGAAGTGGTTGCGGAGTTCATCGTAGCTGCGACGGCACCGTCAAGTCGAGCGCAGCTTGGCGGGCTGGCCCCGGTCCAGTAGGGGCTCCGAATGGTCTCGCCGGCCGCCAAGTCGCCCTATTCCGGGTATCGGTTTCCCGCCGAGGTGATCAGCCACGCGGCGTGGCTGTATTTTCGCTTCCCGCTCAGCTTGCGCATGGTCGAGGAGATGCTGGCAGCACGCGGTATCATCCTCAGTCACGAGACCGTGCGGCAATGGGCAGTCAAGTTCGGCCAGGAGTTCGCCAACCGCATCCGGCGAAGACTGCCGCAAGCTGGCAATAAGTGGCACCTCGATGAGGTCGTCATCAAGATTGCCGGTGTGCAGCACTGGCTCTGGCGTGCGGCCAATCAGACCGGGATGGTGCTCGACGTGCTGGTGCAGAGCCGGCGCGACAAGCGGGCCGCCAAGCGCCTGCTGCGAGAGCTGCTGAAGCGGCAATGCCGGGCACCCCGCGTCATGATCACCGACAAGCTCCCGAGTTACGGGGCGGCCAGGCAGGAGGTGATGCCCGGTGTCGAGCATCGCCGGCACAAGGGTCCCAACAACCGGGCCGAGAATTCGCACCAGCCGACGCGGCGACGAGAGCGGCAGATGAAGCGCTTCAAGTCAGCGCGGCAGGCGCAGCGGTTCCTCTCCGCCCACGACGGGATCAATAACCTCGTCCAGCTCCGTCGCGACCACGTCACCGCCAGTCAGCATCGCGCTGCGAGGACACGTGCCTTCGCCATCTGGGCGGAAATCAGTGGGGCACCTGCCATAGCGTAAGATCTGAGTCAGCATCGCCTCCGAGCGGCAAGCACGATCAGTCCAGCGCCAACAACTTGACGGTGCCTACCTGACACGGGTTGCGGCCAGACCGTTGCAACATGGCGCGACTGCTCCCGCTGACGCGGCCCGTGCCGAAAATGACGGGGCGGTACTGGATGGGAAGCAGTCCGAGTAGCTCAACTGTCCGTCGTTGATCGAGCCTATCTCGATAGGGTGGAGCGGCAACGCTCTGTGCTGGTCTGAGGGCCGCGACCTCCACCGCTCCGCGCTCGATTTACGACGGCTTCGCGCCCTTATCCACCTCTATGTAGCGGTCTCAGGTTACTCGATGGCGGACGTGAGACGGCAGACTTCGTTCTGGCCGGCCAGCGTGAGCGGCTGGCCTGTTTTGATCCTGGGCAGGAGCGCGCTGGTTCTGGCACGTTACGCTCCTTCAATCCGGAAGGAGCGGTGACTGGATGCGCGGATTTTCACTCCAGGGCCGGACAGCGATCGTCACGGGCGCGGCGGGCGGGATCGGCGCTGCAATCGCGCACCACCTGGCGGCGCGGGGCTGCAACCTCATCTTGGCCGACCTGAGATCGGACACCCTGGCGGTGACCGCTAGCAAGCTTGCCGGAGTGGAGGTCGAGACGCACACGCTGGACGTGAGCGACGTAAAAGCTATCGAAGCCTTCCACCAAGTCATCGCTGCCAGTAGGCCGTCGCTCGACGTCCTCGTGAACAATGCGGGTGTGGCGCTCGGCGGCACTTTTGAGGAGGTGTCGCCCGAAGATTTTGAGTGGCTGTTCAGCATAAACTTCTGGGGTGTGGTCCGCCTGACCCGCGCCTTTCTACCGATGCTGCGCGCCGCACCCGAAGCCCGGCTGGTCAATCTGTCGAGCTTGTTCGGGCTCATCGCGCTTCCGGGCCAGACGGCCTATTGCGCGAGCAAGTTCGCGGTGCGCGGCTTTTCCGAGGCTCTGCGCAAGGAATTAGCCGGGAGCAGCGTCGGCGTCACCGTGATCCATCCAGGCGGTGTCAACACGGGAATCGCTGACTCCGCCCGAGTGGCCAAAGCCACAAGCGCAGATGTCGAGCAGGAGCGGCAGCGCGTGGAAAGGTTTCTGAAAATGCCCGCCGATGTAGCCGGCAAGATCATCGTCGACAGCATTTCGCGTCGGCGGGACCGCGTGCTCGTTGGATCGGACGCGAGAATGGCATCAGTGATCGAGCGGATCGCCCCGGTCCATTATTGGCCCATTCTTCGGCGCGCCATCGGTTTATGAGCGTAGGCAAGGCACTTCTGGCAGTCGTCAGCACGGCGGTCGCAGGCGCAAGCTTCGCCTGCTTGCCGGTCCGCGCCGCTCGCGCAAGCCGGGAGCAGTCGGTGAAGTCCAGATATTTGGCCACTTCACCTGCATATCCAGAAAGGGGCCATTTGGTCGGCGGGTGGAGCGTAAGAAGGAGCCGCTTTTTCCAGTCGGCTGCCAAGAAGCGGAACGGCTGCTCTGAGCTAGCCTATGTGGACTACGGCGATCCCTTCATCGAGGGGCAGAAGGTCAGTGCCATGGCCCGTGGCATGACCTACAGCCTGCTCGAGGCCCACCAGCGGGCCGCTCTGACTTCGACTATGGCCTGGACCCTCACTGCCTCATGCCCCTGCTGGCCGGGGCCGAGGCGCCGGTGCGAGCCATGCTCTTCGGCAGCATCACGGAAGGCAATGAGGGCTTGTAGTGCCACGCCGCCCAGGCCGGCTTCGAGGGGGTCACGGTGGCGCGCCCAGCCTCGCGGGTGGAACCGCGACCGCGTCCACAGCGCGGCATACGTGCCGAGCACCAGGTGCTTGGCGCTATGGTTTCCCGGAGGTTTTCCCTTTGTTAGAAGGGGGGCATGGACAACAGCATGGCCGCCAAGCCCTACAGCAAGCTGAAGGGCGACCCCTACCGGGCGTATGAAGAACTGCCGGTCGAAGTGCGTCGGGCCTTGCAGGAAGCTCTGGTCGACTGGTGCCCCCTGCGCGCCCGCGAATGGCATCTCCACCTGTTGCGCCGGGAGCGGCTGCGGCCGGCGCAGGCGGCGTCCCTCCTCGTCCAAACCATCCGCGGACACGATCACGCCGAAGTCGCCGCCTTCGCGAGGACATGGCCGAAAGGCGGGCAGGCCTATCCGCACCTCGCCGCCGGCGCGACGCTCCAGCGTTATGTCGGGACGGACGGCATCCCCGAAGCCAAGCCCCTTCTCATCGCCCCAACGGCAACGCAGTCCAAGGCACGAGGCAAGCGCAAGGCGGGCCGCCGCTTCCGGCGTTAACTGCGGGGCGGCAGCGATTCCATCATCACGCGCCTTCACAGCGGCACCTGGAACCCTCTGCCGGTGCCTCGCCGCTTATTGGTGAGCGCTGACGCAGCTTCGCTCAGCGGTCCCCCGTCTTGCGGTTGCTCTGGGTGGCGCTGCTCACGCCACCCCCTTGCGGCCGTTGTTGCCAGCGCCGGCACGGACGTCCTTGGGGTTCGCCTTGCCCCCGGTCGCATTCTTGCCACCCTGGGAAGCGCGGCCTGCGGGAGGAAGAGGAGGAAGGTTAGCCATGCACTGTGGTGCACTGACCGGTCTGGCGGTCTGGGTGGGTTAGGATCCTGAGGGGGCGACGACCCGTCACTCTCCAGGAGAGCGGAGCTTGCCGTTCAAGGCCAATGCCGACCGTCGTCACCGTATTCCGAAGCAGCAGCTCCGAGCCACGAACTGGGCGGAGTACGA
>JBHTFH010000053.1:0-23516 GCA_042666135.1 Roseomonas sp. GCM10028921
CCTGGAACGGCCCCGGTACGCTGGTTGTCAGCACCCACCAGGTGAACATCACGGCCCTGACCGGCATCATGCCCGCCTCTGGTGAGGGCGTCGTGCTACGGCGGGAAGGTGTGTCGTTGGCAGTGGTTGGCCGCATCCGGCCCTGACCGCCAGCCCGAGGACGCGGACCTGGATGTGAACCGCCGGATCCGACCCAAACCGGCTGTTCCATAGCCATCCTGAAGAGGGCATCACAACTCCCTGCCCAGATGCGGCAGGACAGGAGCCACCAACATCAGCGTGCCCTGGATTATGTAGTAGCAGGCGATAACGGTGATCAGACGGTTCGGCCAGACGCGGAACTGCACTTCGGTCATCGCCTCCAGCAAGTGACGTGCGGCGGTGGTGCCGAGCACCGAGCAGACTACAGCCAGCACCGCTATCACCGGGTCAAGCGCAGCCGGGTCTGCGATGATCGCGCCGAAATAGGCGAGCTTCGCGCCATGCCCGGCCACTTGGCAAACCGCCTTGGTCGCCACGATCTCGCGCCGGTCGAGCCGACCGCCGAGGAAGAAGGTGTCGACGAGCGGACCCGACACGCCGGTGAACAGCATCAGCGTTATCGATGCCGCGCCGCAGGTGATACCGTCCCGGGGCCTGGCGGGATCCGGCCTCAGCGCCGGCGGCGGCAGGCGCACCACGAGAGGCGAGAGGCCAAGCATCAGTAACGCGACCGGCTTGTCCGGCACCCAGCCCACCAGCGACCAGGCCGCGAGCACGAGCACCACACCGCCGATGAAGGGCAGCGCCGCCGGCCAGCGGATGTGGCGCCACCACAGCAGCCCACGCCAGACGTTGGACGCGATCTGCGTCACCGCATGCAGCGCCATCGCCGCCGGCAGCGGCAAGAGTGCCAGCAGAACCCCGACCAGCACCAGCCCGCCCGCCATGCCGAAGACGCCGGAGAGGAAGGCCGTCGCCACCATCACGGCCGAGAGGCCGGCCATGAGGAGGAGGCTCATCGGCCCGACATCTCCTGCGCCGCCAGCGCCGCCCGCCCCCGCTCGGTGAGCACGACGAGGCACTCGCCCAGCCTCGCCCCGGTGGCCGCTTCGACCCGGACAAGACCCTCGGCGGTCGCATCCTCCCAGACCGGCAGCCTGGGGCAGGAGGTGCGCCAGGCGGACATCGTCTCCGCATAGGCGCGCGACCGGGCGTCCAACCAGGCGAGGAACTGGAGCAGCAGCAAGGCGGAAGGATCGGCGGTCGGGGCCTCGGGCTCTCGCACGGCGGCGTCTCCTCTCGGACTGCATCCGGAATAGCCGCTTGCTCTCATGCCATGCAGAAGCTTTGATGAAGGGTCTTCATACCCTGGAAGTATGAAATGATCGAGCTGCGCCGGCTGCAGGCCTTTGTCGCCGTGGCCGAGGAAGGACACATCACCCGCGCGGCCGAGCGGCTCGGCATGCAACAGCCGCCACTCAGCCGGCTGCTACAGGGACTGGAGGCGCAGCTCGGCTGCCGTCTGCTCAACCGCCGACCCCGTAGCGTCGAGCCTACCGAGGCCGGGCTGACCCTGCTCGAGGAGGCACGGGTCGTGCTGGCCCGGGCGGCAACCGTCGAGGACGCGGTGCGCCGGGCCGCGCGCGGGGAGGCCGGGCGGCTTGCCGTCGGCTTCACCAGCTCGGCCGCGCTGCACCCCTTCGTGCCCGCCACCATTCGCCATTACCGGGAAACCTGCCCCGGCGTGCAGATGGAACTGGACGAGGCAGGAACCGCGGAGCTCGTGGAAGCGGTGCTCGCCGGGCGGCTGGACGCTGCCTTCATCCGCTCACCGGTCGGCGCCGTGGCCGGCCTGCGGGCCGAGCCGCTGCTGGAGGAGCCGATGCTGGCGGCGCTTCCAGCGGGGCATCGCCTGGCGCTGGATGGCGGGCCACCCCTGCCGCTGGTGGACCTCGCATCCGACCCCTTTGTCCTCTACCGTCGCCGGTCGGGGCCTGGCCTCTACGACGCCATCCTGGCCGCCTGCCAGGAGGCCGGCTTCACGCCCACGGTGGTGCAGGAAGCGCCGCGCCTGCCGGCGACGCTGAGCCTGGTTGCGAGTGGTCTAGGAGTTTCGGTCGTCCCAGCCTCGATCCGGCACGCCACCCCTCCGGGGATTGCCTATCGAGCTCTCAACACACAGCGACGGCTCGTGGCTCCAATCCATCTGATCCTCCGCAAGGCCAGTAGCACCGCAACGGCCGCGCGCTTCGGCGCGGTGTCGAAGGAGCTGGCGTCGCGTGCGGCGACCTGAAAAGGGTAACGGCCCCTCGGGCTGGGCGACATGGGCCGGCCGAAGCTGGCCTTACGCCGGCGAGTATGCGCCTCAGTTCCGCAAGCGGAATTGGCAAGTTGTTCGACGAGAAGGCACGTTCGGTCGCGTGACGGAAAGGGCGGCAGGTTCATTATGCCGTTTGGACGCAGGTTTCCTGCCGCCAGATCGGAAATGCCTTGGTCCGGGCGCGCCGGTACTCGCCGGCCGTGATCAGGTGTCAGAGATCCTCAACCTGGATAATGTGATTTGGTCGGTAACAGTCACTTGGCGCGACCGATTTGCTTGCCTCCGACTGATCTCTTCCTCAACCAGGAGAATAGTTTCCGATGGGTTCCGTTCGACGGCGCTGGTCTAGTAGTTGGAGCCAACAGCTCTTTGTAAGCCTCGGCATTGTCGAGCAGTTCGAATCACTGCTCCATTCTCATGGTTAAGGAAAGTCCGGGAACTTATCGGGGCCATTATCCTCGACAAGGAAAACCGACACTCGCCATGCTGGAGGGGAGGGGAGGGCAGACCACCGAGCCGACGCCGACCTACCACCCCCGCCCGCCCGACCTCTGGCGCATCCCGGATGCGCTCCGACGCATCGCTGAACTGCTTGGGCAACATCCGACGGGCTTGGCCCTGGAGCGCTGCCTCCCGCCCATCCCGCGACACGCGCCCGACGGGCAAATCCGGATCCGGGCGGCCCTTGCCAGTACCTTCACTGCGGGGCTCGAGATGGCGCGGGACGGAGGCGCCGGCCTGGAGCAGCGAGAAGCATTTGGGCCCATCATGCTTGCTCCTGCACCGCCCGTTGCTGAGCAGGTCACCTGACGTGCAGGCTCATACAGCCGTGCAAGAGGGGAGACCTGCCATGGCCGACGCAGCCCTACGGCCACGCCTGGCCCACCGTGACGACGTTCCCGCCCTTGCTGCTCTGATGGAGGCAGCCATCGCGGAGTTGCAGAAGCCGTTCCTCGACGCGTCGCAGATCGTGGCCAGCCGGAGCATCATGGGGCTGGATAGCCAGCTGATCGCTGACGGCACTTACTTCATCGTCGAGCAGGACGGAGCCCTGGCCGGCTGCGGTGGCTGGAGCCGAAGAGCGACGATGTACGGCAGCGATGGCTCATCCGGGCGCGACGCAGGTTTGCTGGATCCGGCTCGGGACGCTGCCCGCATCCGGGCAATGTACACGCACCCGGCCTTTGCCCGCCGAGGTGTTGGCCGATGCATCCTTGGGGCGTGCGAGGCGGCGGCCCGGGCGGAGGGGTTCTCGCGCGCCGAACTGGTCGCGACGCGAGCGGGTGAGCCCCTTTATCGCTCCTGCGGTTACGCCGCGGTTGAGGCCTTTCTGGATGACCGCGGTGGCACGTCAGTGCCGCTGCTGCGCATGGCGAAGGTGCTCTCGCCGGCAGCGGCCCCGTCCGAGGTAGACGCCCCGTCGCGCCCGTGACGCGGCTCAATCCGCCCGCTACCCCGGTGCAAAGGCCGGCCCCATACGTGCAGACGGCGAGGTCGCGGCGCGGCATCCGAAGGCTGCTGTCATCGTTCCTGGCGCTCAGCTGACAGTTCGGCCGACGCGCTGCACGCCCCCTATTTGAGGTGCTGGGCCAAGTGCTTGTTCATCTCGAACATCGTTACTTTGTCCTTCCCGAACACCTTACGGAGCCTGTCGTCCGCCAGGATTTCGCGCCCGTTCTCCGGGTTCTGCAGCTTGTTGGCCTTGATGTATGCCCAGACCTTGCTGACCACCTCGCCACGGGCAAGCTTCCCCTCCCCCACGACAGCCGCGAGCGCTTCCGACGGCTGTAGGGGCTGCTGGAGCGCGTTCGGCTTGTTGCCCTTGGCGGGCTTAGCGACCTTGGTCGCCTTCACCTTCTCGCCGTTACCCGAGCCTTCCTGCTCGGACGCTGCCGCCTTCGTCTTACTGGGCATAGAAACGCTCCTGCTTGTTCCCGGATGCCTGGTTCCAGCATCCTTGAATCCGCAACGGCGCAGGTACTCGGGCGGTTTCGGCGCTGCTCTGCTGAGAGACTCTATCGTAAGAGCCCCCATGGCACCCACCTGCCGTCGGATGCCGGCGAATGCGAGGGAACTCAGAAGGGGCGATAGGTAGTCGGACGAAGAAACTTCTCCGACGCCCCGCGGATGTTCGCCCACCACCGACTAACGCCGCGCGAGAGGTGGCTATCGCTGTCGGCGCACTGAACCGCATGCTCGAGCTCGGACGGCCAGAGGATGTCCGCATCACGTGATCGCGGACCCGCCAGTGACTCGATGCGCCTGCAAGGCATTGTCACATTGTTTGATGACCAGGCGAGCTTGACCGCGCAATGGGGCCTGCGTGATCTCACGCCGGCATTCACACACACGTCTCCCGCTTCCAGACCCGGAAGGCGTTATCACGAGCACGGCGGTACTGATCGGCGGTCATCAGGTGCTGCTGCGGACGGAACTGGCCATAGATCATCGCGTGTGCGGAGAGGAACCGCTGTGCTTGCCTGGGTGACTTGAAACGCTGCATCCCGCGTTCTCGACGTCGCGCCGGCCTGTGGGATTTCTCGGCACGGTTGTTCAGGTACCGACTGGTCCGATGCCGCACACCGGGCAGGACCTCCCGCTGCGCGACGCCATAGCTGCGGAGCCCATCGGTCACAATGCGCCGCAGCTCGTACTTGAGGCCGGCCGGCCGGCACTTGAAGAAGCGCTTGGCGGCTGCGGCATTGCGGCGCTCCTGCACGAGGATGTCCAGCACGACGCCGTGCTGATCCACCGCACGCCAGAGATAGAAGAGCTCGCCACCGATCCTCAGGTACACTTCATCCATGTGCCAGGTGTCGCCCGGTCTTGGCCGCTGCTTGCGCAGCTTGGCCGCGAAGTCCGTGCCGAAGCGGAGGCACCATCGGCGCATGCTCTCGTGGCTCACCACCACGCCCCGCTCGGCAAGGATCAGCTCGATGTCGCGCAGGCTCAGGCTGAACACATGGTAGAGCCAAGTGGCATGGTGGATGACCTCGGCCGGGAACCGGTATCCGAGGTGGGTGGTGGGCTCGGATGGCATCCCGCCAGCGTGGCCCAGCCACCTCGTTCCGGCCAGAGCCGAAGAACGTGACAATGCCGTTCGGCGCCATGAACGCCGACACCTCGGCCTTCCAGGCGCGAGGCGGCAAGTTGATCGTTTTGCAGGGAATGGCTGATGACGCTGTCAGCTCGAACGGAACCCTCGCCTATTAACGCGACCAAGTTTCCCGTTGTGGGCAACAGAACGTGGACGCATTTTCTCGCCTTTACAGGGTGCCCGGCTTTGGTCACGGACGCGGAGCCTTCATTCTTCCTTGAGACGCATTGGGAGCGTTGGACGGGTGGGTGACGATGGGAACTGCGCCGGGCACGTTTCTTTCCAGAGACGTAGCTGTGCCAACAGCAGGCCGCACCCGGCCACTCTGTGCCTATCCTGGCTTCCCGCTCTACATCGGTTCCGGCAGCGTAGACGACGCGTCGAGCTTCACCTGCGCGACGGGGCGGTGACGGAACTCTGCCTGGTCCGTCCGCGCGCGTCATTCCCGGGAGGCTAGCCGTGATGGAAAACACACTCCGCCTGTGACAAGCTCGAAGCCAGTGCAGGTCAGGGGAGCGTCCACCTACCGGCGGGGTTTCGCCCGATCCCACTTCGCTGCAAGCACCCGGCTCTGCCGGGCCCATACGGAGGAAATAAAAATGTTGCGCATGATGATCCGCACCACCGCAATGGCCGCACTGCTCTGGTCCGCGGGCGCGCAGGCCGGGCAGACGCTTGACGGGGTGAAGCAGCGCGGCGTCCTCGCCTGCGGCGTGAACGTCGGCATCGCCGGCTTCTCGCTGCCAGACAGCCAGGGCATCTGGCAAGGGATGGATGCGGACCTTTGCCGCGCAACGGCCGCCGCTGTGCTCGGTGACCCCGCGAAGGTCCGCTTCGTGCCGCTCACCGCTGTCCAGCGCTTCACGGCCCTGCAATCTGGCGAGATCGATGTTCTAATCCGCCAGACCACGCTCACCATGTCCCGAGACACCGGCCTCGGGATGCGTATGGTGGGCGTCAACCTTTACGATGGCCACGGCTTCATGGTGCGGCGGGAAGCGAATATTCGGGAACTGCGTGAGATGGATGGCATGACCATCTGCCTCTCGCCCGGCACGACGAACGAGCTGGTCACGACCGATACGTTCCGCGCGGCGGGCCTGCGTTTCAGCCCCGTGCTGCAGGAGCGCATGCAGGACGCGGCCCAGGCGCTCCAGGCCGGCCGCTGCGACGCGATCGGCACGGATGCCACGCAGCTTGCTGCGCTACGCAGCCAGTTCTCGCGCCCCGCCGACTACGTCATCCTGGACCAGCGCTTCTCGAAGGAACCCTACGGCCCGGTGGTTCGCCGCGACGACCAGGAATGGTTCGATGTGGTCCGCTGGGTGCTGTTCGGGCTAATCGAGGCCGAGGAGCTCGGCGTGACCGGTGCGAACGCCCAGGAGCTGCGGACGGGCAGTCAGAACCCCGCCATTCGCCGCTTGCTCGGCGCAGTGCCCGATCTCGGCCAGGCAGCGAAGCTGCAGCCGAGCTGGATGTACGACGTGCTCCGCGCCGTCGGGAACTACGGTGAGATCTATGATCGCCACCTGGGCCCGAACACGCCGATCGCACTTCCGCGAGGCATCAATGCCCTCTGGACGGCCGGCGGCCTGATGTACGCCTGGCCGCTGCGGTGAAGGCAGGAGGCCTGTACCGCTTCGCAACAGCGCGATGGGTGAGCGACAGGTGCTCGCGTCGCTCGAAGGGGTTCTGTTGCGAACTTGCGGCGCTGGCCCGGGCAGGTACAAACCACAGCATGGCAAGACGGCGGCGAGTGACCTCGGCGGGGCCAGCTCAGTCCTTCAAAGGTCGGCAGTTCACCGCCGAGGTGATCCTCTGGGCAGTCCGGTGGTACCTCATGTTCCCGATCAGCTACCGCGATCTCGAGCTGATGCTCGCCGACCGCGGCGTGGAAGTCGCGCACACCACCCTCTTCCGCTGGATCCAGACCTACGCGCCGGAGATCGAGAAGCGGACCCGGCCGCACCTGCGTGCCTCGAACGGCTCGTGGAGGGTCGACGAGACCTATGTGCGGGTGAAGGGGCGCTGGATATACCTGCACCGGGCGGTCGACAGCTGCGGCCAGACGATCGACTTCCTGCTCTCGGCCAAGCGCGACGCCGACGCCGCGAAGCGCTTCTTCCGCAAGGCGCTTGGGCAGCCGCACACGGTAAACCCACGCACCATCACGGTGGGCAAGAACCCGGCCTACCCATGTGCCATCGGGCAGTTGAAGGAGGACGGTAAGCTGTGGCGTTTCTCCCACCTCCGGCAATGCAAGTTTCTCAACAACATGGTGGAACAAGACCATCGGCGCTTGAAACGGCTGGTCAGACCGGGGCTCGGCTTCGGCGGCTTCTGGACGGCAAGCCGAACACTGGCAGGCTACGAAGTCATGGCGATGGTGAGGAAGGGGCAGCTGCGGAAGATCGACGGACGTGATATGCGAGCCCAAGCCACATTCGTCACTGCGCTGTTCCAGATTGCTGCCTGATTCGCCTGCTATCCAGGCTATCTGCGGCCCGTCGCAAACTTTGCAACGCAATGCCCTATAGGAGCATCGGTGCCCCGGCGGGAGCCAAGTTCCCTGCGGCCATCGGCCATACCAGCCAGCCCGCACTCGAGCCGCTGATCAGCACCAACGGTCGAGCCGGCCGGCAGCATGGTCGATCATGACGGCAATCAGGTCAGCGCCTGGTAGACGAGCTGCCGCATGGCATAGCGGTAGTGCATCCGATTGGCTGGCCCCTGGATCATGAGGACGGCGTAGAGATCCTCCTTCGGGTCGATCCAGAAGTAGGGGCCATAGGCCCCGGCCCAGGAGTAATCCCCGACGCTGCCCGGAAGGGGGGTCCTTCCGGCCGAGTTCCGCACGACGAAGCCCAGGCCGAAGCCGTGACCGTTCTCGGGGACCGGGGCTAGGACCGCCTGGTTTCGGTAAACCTCTGGCTCGGTGCGTGTCCCTGGGGCCAGGTGGTCGGCCGACATGAGCGCCACGGTGTGCCGCGAGACAGTCCGTGCCTCCCCCAGGCTGCCGTTACCTAGGAACATCTGGCACAGCCGCGCATAATCCAGGGCGTTTGAGACAAGCCCTTGCCCGCCCCAGAACCAGTTGGGACGCTCGAGCAGGGCCGGGATGGACTGCCGCGCATTGGTGAGCGGATCGATTTGCGGCTGGGCGAGACGCGGTGCTCTCTCCTGTCCGGCCCAGAAGGCGGTCTGCGTCATGTCTAGCGGCCCGAGGATGCGTTCCGCGAAGAAACGGTCCAGCGGCTGCCCGGAGGCCACCTCCACCACGCGCCCGAGCACGTCGGTGGAGTGGCTGTACTCCCAGAAGCGGCCGGGCTGGTGCCGCAGCGGCTGGCGGGCGATGTTGGCGATGAATTCCTCGCCGGTCTGCGACAGGTCGCCCACCTTCGCGTCCGCATAGGCCCGCGGCACGGATCCCGCCTCCGCGGTCGGCACGCCGTAGGTCAGGCCCGAGGTGTGCCGCAGCAGGTCCAGCACCGTCGGCTCGCGCTCCATCTCCGCGCGCTCGGGCCCGACCTTCAGCCCCCTGAACTCAGGCAGGTAGCGGCTCACGGGATGCCACAGCATCAGCCGCCCCTCCTCGACCAGGATCATGGCCGCGAGCGAGGTGATGGGCTTCGTCATGGAAGCGATGCGGAAGAGGGTGTCCCTCTCCATCGGCGCCCGTGCGTCCCGGTCCCGCATACCGATCGCCTCGTGCCAGGCCAGCCTGCCGGCCCGGCCGACTACCAGCACGGCGCCGGGAATGCGGCCGGCATCCACCTCCGCCCCATACCAGGCATTCAGCCGCTCCAGCCCCTCGCGGGAGAAGCCAAGCTCCTCCGGGCGCTCCGCACGGTCGAGCGCCGGGCCTGAGGCGGCGCGCGCTCCGCCACTGGCAAAGAGTGCAAGCCCGGCCGGCAGGGCGAGCGCGGTCCGTCGTGCAATTATGAATGGTTCCCCTTTTTATCTTGTGGCCGCCGCCGCTCCTCCTCCGGCTCAGAACCGAATGGTGAGGGCGGGTACGTAGCTGACGAGAGCGAGCAGGGCGATCGCCACCCAGAAGAAGGGCCAGAGCGCCCGCACCGTCTCGTTCATCGAGCTTCCGGCGATGGTGGAGGAAATGAACAGCGTCGTCCCCACCGGCGGCGTGTAGAGGCCGATCCCGAGGTTGATCACCATAATGAGCCCGAGCTGCAGCGGGTCCAGCCCGATCTGCTCGGCCAGCGGCACGAAGATGGGCGCTAGCAGCAGAATGGCGGGGGCAAGGTCCAGCGGGCCGCCGATGGCGAGCATGATGAGGTTCATCGCCAGGATCACCAGCCACGGCGACTGCAGCGTCGTCGAAACCCACTCCGCGAAGCGCTGCGGCACCTGGTCGTAGGTCAGGATCCAGCTCGCGGCCGCACTGCCCATGATCACCATCATGACGATGCCCGTTGCGACACCCGCATCGATCATTGCCTTCTGAAAGCGGGCCCAGGACATGTCGCGGTAGAGAACGAGGCTCATGAGCAGCGCGTAGATCACCGCCATCACCGCGATCTCGGTTGGCGTGGCGAAGCCGAAGCGCAGGGCAACGAGAATCAGCACGGGCAGGATGAGGGCGGGCAGTGCGAAGAAGGCGAGCCGGACGAGGCGGCGCAGCTCCAGCGGCGGCGCCTCCGCCCGCACGTCCAGGCCGCGCGCCTTCCACCAGCAAACCCCGACGAAGCCCGCCGCCATGAGGATGCCCGGCAGGACACCCGCCATAAAGAGGTCGCCGATGCTGACCCCGCTGACGACGGCATAGAGGATCATCGGAATGGAGGGCGGGATCAGGATGTCGATCACCGCGGACGTGGCGTTGTTCGCCGCGCAGAGGCCAGCGGGGTAGCCCTGCCGCTTCTGCCAGGGGATGAGGACCGATCCCAGCGCGCTGGCATTTGCCACCGCGCTCCCGGAGACGCCGCCAAACACCACGGAGCCCACCACCGTGGTAGAGAGCGCGCCGCCGCGCAGCCGTTGCATAATCTCGCCGGAGAAGCGGAGCAACTCCTCGCCCAGCTTGCCCTCCATGATGAGCGTGCCGGCGAGGATGAAGAAGGGGAGCGCCAGCATGGGGAAGGACTGGGTCTGCTGAAACATCTGCTGGGCGACGAGCATCAGCGGCATGTCGCCGTACCAGAGCAGCGCGGCGCCCGAGGCGATGACCAGGGCGTGCGCCACGGGGATGACCGCGATCATCAGCGCCACGAAGGCGACGATCAAGGCGAGGCTCATGTTGGTACGTCCTCCGGGCTGGGCGTCGGCAGGGCTTCTGGTCCGGTCAGGGCGATGCGGGCCGCGATGGTGAGGGTTCCGATGGCAAGAAGAACGCAGCCGGCGGCGATGGCCCAGTAGCCGTAGCTTCCGGGCAGTCCGACGACGGGGCTGCGCTCGATGGAGACGATCTCCGCCACCTGCAGCGCCTGCCAGCACAGGACCAGGTAGGCCACCGCCACCAGCGCGTGCCCAGCGAGCAGGACGGCGCGCCGGCCCTCCCGCCCGAGTAAGCCCATCAGCCACTCCACTGCGATGTGGCCGCCGCGCTGCACGGCGAGCGCGACGCCCGCCATGATGAACCAGGGAAACAGCTGCTGCGGCACCTCCTCTGCCCAGTCAAAGCCACCGCTCGCCAGCACGTAGCGGGTCACGACATTGGCCGTCATCACGGCCATAAGCGCGGTGCCTGTTAGGAGCAGGACGCCCTGGCAGAGGAGGGCGATGCCGCGGTCTACGGCCACAGTCGCCGTGATCAGCGCGCTCCGGGGCGGCGCCTCGTCGTTCGCTGGAGCGGAGGGGTGCCGTTCCATGTCACGTCGCCGCAGCCCGCAGGCGCTTGACGAAGTCGCCGAAGGGCCGGGCTTCCCAGCGCTCCGCCACGGCGGCGGTGGCGGCGCGGAACGGCGCCTGCTCCACTGAGTTCACCGCCACGGCCGGGTTGGCACGGAACTCGCCCAGCAGTTTCGCGTCCACCTCCTGCGACAGGTTGCGCTGCTCCGCCGCGGCCTCCTTCGCCGCGTCCTGGAGCATGCGCCGGTCGTCGGGGCGCAGCCGCCCCCAGGCGATCCGCGAGACGAGGAAGGGGTTGCACTCCCATTTGTGGCCGGTGAGCGAGATGAAGCGGTTCACCTCGTAGAGCTTCGAGGACTGGATATTGGCGAGCGGGTTCTCCTGGCCGTCCACCACGCCTTGCTGCAGCGCCACGTAGAGCTCGTTGAAGTTGATCTGCTGGGTCGCGGCACCGAGCGACTGGAAGATGTCGATCGTCATCGGGTCGGGCGGCGTGCGCAGCTTCAGGCCGCGCAGGTCCTCCGGGCGGTTGATCGGGCGCTTGCTGTTGCTTGTATGGCGGATGCCGTTGTCCCAGAAGCCGAGGGAGATGAGGCCGACGGCCTCGAAGCGCTTCGCCAGCTCCTCACCGACGGCACCGTCCACCACGCGGTAGGCGGCGGCGGGATCGGCGAAGAGGAAAGGCAGGCCAAGGGCAGCAAGCTCTGGCAGCACCGCCGAGGACGCGCCCTGGCTGTTGACGGAGATGTCGAGCGTGCCGGTCCGCAGCGCCGTCAGCATCGCCGCGTCGTCGCCGAGCTGGGCGGAGCCGGCAACTCGCATCTCGATCCGGCCGTTGCTCTGCTCGCGCAGGCGGGACGCCATGCGCTCGGCCGCTACGCTGCGCGGGTTGCCAGGCGCGGCGCCGTGGCCGAGGGTGAGCCGGACCTGGCCCTGCGCCCACAGGATGCCCGGGGTGGCCAGGGCGCCGGCCGCGCCGAGCAGCGCCGTGCGGCGGGTAATGTTGGTATTCATCGTCGTTCCTCCCTGTTCTGGTTTCTTGGTTACTTGAGCCAGCTTCGGATACTGCCCGCCATCGCCTCGGCGGAAATGCCGTACCGGTCGTGCAGCGTCGGCAGGGCGCCGGCGTCGAGGAAAGCGTCGGGCAGGGCCACCTGCCGGAAGCGCGGCGGGGCCACGCCGCCGCGCAGCAGGGTGCCTGCCACGGCTTCCCCGAGGCCGCCGATGAAGGAGTGGTTCTCCGCCACCACCACCATGCGGCCGGTGCGGCCGGCCTCCCTCAGGATCGTCGCTTCGTCGAGCGGCTTGATCGTCGGCACGTGCAGGACGGCCACGCCGACCCGATCGGCTTCGAGCCGCTGCGCCGCCTCCAGCGCGCGCATGGTCATCAGGCCGGTGGAGATCACGAGGACCTCCGCGCCGTCGCGCAGGAGCTTCGCCTTGCCCAGCTCGAAGCGGTAGTCGTACTCATCCAAGACCAGCGGTACCTTGCCGCGCAGCAGCCGCATGTAGACGGGGCCGTGATGCGCCGCGATCGCGTGGGTCGCCTGCTCGATGTCGAGCGCGTCACAGGGGTCCACGATCGTCAGGTCGGGCATGCCGCGGAAGATCGCGAGGTCATCCGTCGCTTGGTGGCTCGGGCCGTAGCCCGTGGTCAGGCCGGGAAGGGCGCAGCAGATCTTCACGTTCAGCCCCTCCTCCGCGATGCCCTGCGAGATGAAGTCGTAGGTACGGCGGGCAGCAAAGACGGCGTAGGTCGTCACGAAGGGCGTAAAACCCTCATGCGCGAGCCCGGCCGCGGCGAGCATCAGGTTCTGCTCGGCCATGCCCATCTGGTAGTAGCGGTCGGGAAAGGCCGCGCCGAAGACGTGCAGGTCCGTGTACTTCCCGAGATCGGCGGTGAGGCCGAGGATGTCCGGCCGCTCCCGCGCCACCTTCACCAGCGCCTCGCCAAAGGGCGCCGCGCTCGTGCGCTGGCCTTCGGAGGCGATGGAGGCGATCATCGCCGAGGTCGTCAGCTTCGGCTTCGACGGATCGAGGACGGCCGCCGTCTCGCCCCAGGAACCGCGCCCCCAGGGGCCGCGCTTCACCTTTGTCATGCCGCTGCTCCCTCATCCAGCGCCGCAACCGCCAAGTCCCACTCATGCGCCTCCACGCGGAGGAAGTGCGACTTCTCCCGCCCTTCCAGGAAGGGGACACCCTTCGCCATCTTCGTGTCGCAGATGATCACCCGAGGCTTCGGCTCCCCCAGCTCGCGGGCGGTGTCGAAGGCGCGGACTAGGGCGGGGATGTCGTTGCCGTCCACCCGCTGGACGTGCCAACCGAAGGCCTCCCACTTCGCAGGAAGCGGCTCGAAGTTCAGCACGCCGGTGGAGACGCCGTCGGCCTGCATCCGGTTCACGTCCACGATGCAGATCAGGTTTCCGAGCTTCCAATGGCCGGCGGACATCGCAGCCTCCCAGGTCGGCCCCTCATCCAGCTCGCCATCGGACATGAGGTTGTAGACGAAGCGGTCTGAGCCCTTCCGTCGCAGGCCGAGGCCGATCCCGACGGCAATGCCGAGCCCGAGGCCGAGCGAGCCGCCGCTGATCTCCATTCCCGGCGTGTAGCTCGCCATGCCCGACATCGGCAGGCGGGACTCGTCGGATCCGTAGGTCTCCAGTTCTTCCTTCGGCACGATCCCCGCCTCGATCAGCGCGGCGTAGAGCGCGATCGCGTAGTGGCCGATGGAGAGAAGGAAGCGGTCGCGCTCCTCCCACTCCGGGTCCTCAGGCCGGAAGCGCAAGGCGTGGAAGTAGGACACGGCCAGCACGTCGGCCACGCCGAGCGCCTGGGCGATGTAGCCCTGGCCTTGAACCTGCCCCATCCGCAACGCGTGGCGCCGGATGTTGCGCGCCCGCTCCTCCAGGCTTGGCGCGTTGGCGCGCGCCCCCGTGACCGCGTCCATGCCGCGTGTCCTCCCTTGTTCGTGGTCAGCCGCGCCCCGTGGCCGGGGCAGCGCTCTCAGTGGATCAGCATGCCGCCGTTGACGTCGATTACGGCGCCGGTGACGTAGGAGGAGAGATCGGAGGCGAGGAACAGGTAGATTCGCGCCACGTCCTCCGCGTCGCCTAGCCGGTTCAGCGGGATGCCCTTCAGGATCTCCGTCCGCATCTCGGGCGTGAGCTTGCCGCCGGTGATGTCGGTCTGAATCAGGCCGGGCGTGACAGAGTTCACGCGGATGCCGTCCGGCCCGAGCTCCCGCGCCATGGCCTTCGCTAGGCCCAGCACGCCCGCCTTCGCGGCGGAGTAGTGCGGGCCGCCGAAGATTCCGCCGCCGCGCTGCGCGGAGACGGAGGACATGCAGGCGATGGAGCCCTGCTTCCGCTCCCGCATGTGCGGGATGAAGGCCTGCGAGAGGTAGAGGACGCCCGTCATGTTCACGTCCACCACGCGCTCCCAGTTCTCCGGTGCGATCTCCATGATCTTCAGCGGCTGGGTAATGCCCGCGTTGTTGACGAGGATGTCTACCTTGCCGAAGGCGGCAATGGCGCCTTCGGCCGCCTGGCGGCAGCTCCCGAGGTCAGCAACGTCGCAGCCGATCCCGATATGCCCCTCGCCAAGCTCCTCGGCAGCCGCCTTCGCGCCCGCCTCGTCAAGGTCGAGGATCGCGACGCGGGCGCCGTGTTGGGCGAAGAGGCGGGCGGTC
The DNA here is from genome assembly GCA_042666135.1 of Roseomonas sp. GCM10028921. Classification (GTDB taxonomy): domain Bacteria; phylum Pseudomonadota; class Alphaproteobacteria; order Acetobacterales; family Acetobacteraceae; genus Roseomonas. Next base: position 14,893 of record JBHTFH010000053.1, read on the forward strand.
GCGCGGCCAATGCCGCGCGCGCTCGCCGCGCCGGAGATTACCGCGGTCTTGTCCGCAAGGAGCATTCGTTTCCTCCTGTGTCTTATACAGGATTGTGTCGGACGTTCCCTGGCTCATGAACAAGCGAGAAATTCGCGCCGTTCAGAGAGATGAATTCACCTCTTCCCCGCCCCATACTCGCCCCCAACGACGGCGTGCTCCCGCATGCCCGCCTCCAGGTCGTCCGCATTGACATCCAGGCCAAGTTCCTTCGCCAGCCAGCCGAGGAACAGGACGAGGGAGCGGGCGTAGCGCTTGGCCTTGGGGAAGACGAGCCAGTGGCCGGTGTAGACCACGTCCTCGCATATGCCGGCGAGCGGGCGCACGAGGCGGCCCGCCGCGATCTCCCTCTCTGCCAGCAGCGTGGATTCCAGCGCGACACCGAGACCGTCCGCGGCCGCGCTGATGGAGATGAAGCTGCGGTCGAAACGCGGCCCGCGCGGGGCGGGCGCGACCAGGCCGTTCGCCCCGAACCAGCCGGGCCAGCGGACCCGCTTATTGTCGCTCTCAATGAGGGTCTGTCCGAAGAGGTCGCGCGCGTCCCGGATCAAGGGCGCGAGCGAGGGGGCGCAGAGCGGCGTGACCGTCTCCGTCCCAAGAGGCAGGACGACAAGGCCGCCATGGCTGCCGCTGCCGTAATACTCCGCCGGCGGCGCGCCGTAGACGATGTCCGCGTCGAACTCGTCCGCGAGGAAGCGGGTATAGTCCGTGCCGGCGGCGATCCGGAGTTCCAGCCCCTCGCAATCCTGCAGCAGTCGCCCGAGGCGGGGCACGAGCCACTGCGCCGCGAAGCTCGGCGCGGAGTGCAGCTTCAGGAGCAGCGGCCGCCGGGCCGCGACAGAGCCGATGCCGAGCGCCAGTTCCCCGAAGCCGCGCTCCACATGCCGCATCAGCGTCTGGCCCTCAGGCGTGAGGCGGATCGCGCGCCCCTCCCGCTCGAAGAGCACGGTGCCGAGGTCGCGTTCCAGGCCGCGGATCGCGTGGCTCACGGCGCTCGGCGTCAAGCCAAGGTCGTCGGCCGCCGAGCGGAAGGAGCCGGTTCGGGTAGCGGCCTCGAAGGCGCGAAGCGCGCTGAGGGGAAGGTGGGGACGCACGACCGCAGGATGAGCCAGGCTCACTGGTTGATGCAATCTATTCTCTTGTCGATGAGCACGGCACGACGCAAACGCGATGGTAACGAGGAGGACGGGGGAGGCGTGGTTGAGCGGCAGCGTGGATGCGGTCCGGATGGCGCACGCCATTCGCTTCCTGACGATGGACGCCTGCGAGCGCGTTGGCGAGGGGCATCCCGGCACGCCGCTCGGCGCTGCCGACACGGCAACCGCGCTGTACCGGGACCACCTGCGGCACAACCCCGCGGACCCGCTGTGGTTCGACCGCGACCGCGTCGTGCTGTCGAACGGCCACGGCTCGATGCTGCTTTACGCACTGCTGCACCTAAGCGGCTACGAGGCCTTTTCGCTCGACGCAATCCAGCGCTTCCGCGAGCTGGGCTCGCCCTGCGAGGGGCATCCCGAACGCGCGCCGGAGCACGGGGTGGAGGTAACGACAGGGCCGCTGGGCCAGGGCATTGCCAATGCGGCCGGCATGGCGCTGGCGGAGGCCTTCCTGAGGCATCGCCTTGGCCCCGGCATCATGGACCACCGCACCTGGGCGATGGTGGGCGACGGCTGCCTGCAGGAAGGGGTGGGGCAGGAGGTGATCTCCCTGGCCGGGCACCTGCGGCTCGGGAAGCTGACCTTCCTTTGGGACGACAACCGGATGACGGATGACGGGGAGATCGGCCTCGCCCTAGCCGACGACGTGCCCGCGCGCTTCCGCCTCTCCGGCTGGCACGTGGAGGAGGTGGACGGGCACAACGCCGCGGCCGTCTCGGCCGCCATCGCGCGGGGAAGGGCTGATCCGCGGCCAACGATGGTCGCGTGCCGCACCCTCATCGGGCGGGGCGTGCCGGGGGTGGAAGGAACGCGGGCCGCGCATTCCGCCCGCCTCCTGCGGCACCACACTGATGCGGCGCGGGCGGCGCTCGGCTGGCCCTACCCCGCCTTTGAGGTGCCGGAGGACGTGCGGGCAGCGTGGCAGGGTGCCGCGCGGCGGAGCCTGCCGGACTACGAGGCCTGGCAGGCCCGCGTCGCCGCCCTGCCGGGCGACACGCGCCGCGAGCTCGACCGGCTGCGGGAGGGACGTCTGCCGGAGGGCTGGGCGGACGCGCTGCGGGACTACGCACGGCAGGCGGCGGCCGAGGGCCGGGCCGAGTACGGCATCCGGATCTCCGGCGACCTCGTGGACCGGCTCGCGGCCGCGATCCCGGAGCTGGTCTCCGGCGCCCCGGACCTGGAGGGCTCGACGGCGCACAAGCGCTCCCTCCGCGCTTTCACCGCCGCGGAGGGGGGCGGGCGCTACGTCCATTACGGCATCCGCGAGCACGCCATGGGCGCGATGATGAACGGGATGGCGGCGCATGGCGGAGTGGTGCCGGTCGGCGTGACCTACCTTGTTTTCTCCGACTACCTGCGCCCCACCCTGCGGCTGGCGGCGATGATGGGCCTGCCTTCCCTCTTCGTGTTCAGCCACGATTCCATCGGGATCGGCCGGAACGGGCCGACGCACCAACCGGTGGAGTACCTGGCCTCGCTCCGGGCGATCCCGAACATGCTCACCTTCCGGCCCGCCGACGCCGTGGAGGCGGCGGAGTGCTGGGAGCTCGCCCTCGCTAACCGGGGCGGCCCATCATCCCTCGTCTTCGCGCGCCAGCCCCTGCCAGCGGTGCGACGCGACGCGGGCGGGAACCGCTCGGCCCGGGGCGCCTACGTGCTGGAGGAGGCAGAAGGCGGCGCGCGGCAGGTCACGCTCCTCGCAACGGGATCGGAGGTCGCGCTCGCGCTGCGGGCCCGCAACGCGCTGCAGGCGGCGGGCGTGCCGACGGGCGTCGTGTCCATGCCCTGCTGGGAACTCTTCGAGCGGCAGGAACGGGCCTACCGTGACGCCGTTCTCGGGCGGGAAACGGTGCGGGTGGGCGTAGAGGCGGCGGTGCGCCTCGGCTGGGACCGCTGGCTCGGTGAGGGGGGCGGCTTCGTCGGGATGTCCGGCTACGGCGCCTCGGGCGCCGAGGACGACCTCTGGCGGCACTTTGACATCACCGCCGAGGCGATCGCTGGCGAGGCCGAGCGATGCCTGGGAGCGGTGCGGAGGAGTTGACGCACAGCAACACGGGTCGGGCCCTGACGCCGCCGCAGCCTCGCACCCGAGCCAGACGGATGGGGCGTTGCTGTAGTCCCCAGGGTCGGACACTCCGTTGCCGGATTTCCAGCATGGATGGGCGTATCTTCTTGAAAAACTCGGCTGTTGATCAGAGCGGCTTCTGCTGACTCCCTGGTGTGGAGCAGCAGGGGCCAGGAACCATGATGGGATCACGGCAAGTCGAGCAGGCAGCTCTGTTTTACGAGTTCTCGCTCGAGGATCATGTCCCAGCGGGCCATCTTCTCCGATCCATCGACCGCTTTGTCGACCTGTCCGGTCTCCGGCGGGAGCTGGCGCCGTTCTACATCTCGACAGGGCGGCCCTCCGTCGATCCGGAGCTGATGATCCGCATGCTGATCGTTGGCTACTACTTCGGGATCCGCTCCGAGCAGCACTTGTGCGATGGTCGACGTATACGTCTACCGCTTCAGCCTAGCCGACCGGTCGTTCTGTCGTCTCGGCCTCAGTGGCCGGGTGCCGGACCACTCCACCTTTTCCAAGAACCGGCAGGGCCGCTTCCGCGACAGCGACCTGCTGCGTCAGGTGTTCGAGACGGTGCTGTCGCGCTGCATCGGGAAAGGTCTCGTCGGGGGAGAGGGGTTCGCGGCCGACGGCAGCCTCATCGAGGCGGATGCCAGCCGACAGAAGGGCATCGAGGCCGCCGAGTGGAAGGCGCCCGAGGCCGCAGGCCGGGCGGTCAGGGAGTACCTGTCCGTTCTCGACGATGCCGCCTTCGGTGCCGCGACGCCCGTGGTGCCGAGGTTCATCTCGCCATCCGACCCGGCCTCCCGCTGGACCGGTGCCGAGGGTGGTCTCGCCTACTTTGCCCACGAAAACCACCTCCTGATCGGCCTCGACCACGCGATCATCGTCGATGTCGAACCGACGACCGCCATCCGGCAGGCCGAGGTGGCAGTTGCGAAGCGAATGATTGAGCGCACGCGGGAGCGCTTCGACCTCTACCCGGCGCGCCTGCCGCGACAGCGGCTATGGATCGGCCGACATGCTGGGCTGGCTCGCCTACGAGCAGGGGATCGAGCCCCATGTCGGCGTGTTCGACAAGTCGGCCCGCCGGGACGGCACCTTCCAGCGCAGCGACTTCACCTTCGACCAGGTCGGTGACGCCTACTTCTGCCCCGCCGGGAAGATGCTGGCCACCAATGGCAGGCTGGTGAACGAGGAGACGACCCCTCTTTACCGGGCGAGCACCTACGACCGATCACGGACGAGGAGATTGATCGGCAGATCGCGGCCGATTCAAACCTCGCACCGATCAGCGACGGGCCGGAGGTGACCGCGGGCCACGTCCGGTTGCTGCGCAAGCAGTCGGGCCTCTCGCAGTCGGAGTTCGCCAAGCGATACCGCATTCCGCTTGGTACCCTGCGCGACTGGGAGCAGGGTCGGCGCGAACCGGATGCCGCTGCCCTCGCCTATCTCCGGGTGATCGAGCGCGAGCCGGAGGCTGTGGCCAGAGCCTTCGCGGCCTGATCCCCGGACGTCTCTAAAATCGGTTGACCGTCCGGGGACTGGCCGCATCATCGCGGCATGTCGGGGACCGCATCCCTTGTCGCCGCCTTGGCGGCCCTTCTCGTCGCGAGCCAGCCCGCGCTGGCCCGCTGGCAGGTCGAGGACAACGGGATCACCCGGGAGGCCCTGATCGGCTCGCAGGAGACCGGGCGCCTCTTCTCGCTGGCCTGCGTGCAGGGACAGCCGCGCATCGGCTTCGGAATGCCGATGTCCTCCTACTCCAACACCCATGTGCTTCCTATCCCGTGCAGTACCGCCTCGACGACGGGCAGCCGGTCCGGGCCACGTGGAACCAGTCGAACCGGCGACCGCTGGTCTAGCACCGCGTCCGCTATCCCGCCTGGCAGATTGGCCCCAATGGTCGGATCTTCCCCGCCGTGGCTCAGGTACTGGCATCGTTCGACAGGCCCACGTCCTTTGCTGCCTACCGCTTCATGGTGACGCCGCTCGATCTGCTCGGCGGCAGGGCTCCCTACGAGTTGCTGGGCGGCGCAGCGGAAGCCGAGGTCGCCCAGATCGCCGAGGCGGCGGCCCGTGGCGACTTCCTCTGATGCCACCATGGCGCTGGCCTGCCTCACGGTAGTGGACCTATGCGGCCGTTGGCGCGCTGACCTGGGTTCTCGCCGCTATCGTGCAATGATGGCGGCGGAGGCTTTGCGCTCAAGCTCCCTGTTCGCCCTGCAGGCGCGCGACGGTCACGACGGCGTCGAGTTCGCCATCCTCGAGGAGGTGCGCTGGGGTGCGGTTGCCGAGCCGCGGGTCGGGGTTCACAAGCCAATTTAGCTGCACCCAGGGGTTCCTGATCGGGAGGGCAGCGAGAGCCTCTCGCAGCCCTGGAAGAGTGGCGCCTCTGGTGAACTGGGCGACTGGGTAGCGCCTCCGGCCAGCCGGTCCGGGCACCGCAATGAGGGCACCCCCTCCTACCCGTCGGGCGATGGCATGGCGGCTGATGCCGAGCAGTTTCTCAACAGCGGCGAGGTCCAGAGCGCCGCCCGCTGCTTGTAGATCGGCTTCGGCGGTGTCGATGCCGCGGAGGAGCGCCCGCGCGCGTGGTCCTGGGCTGTAGGCGCTCTCGTCCATCCTGGCGGCTGAGCCTCTGGTGCGGGGCATGTGTGTCGCCGCTGTGACTCCTTAAAGGGTAGCGTTCCGAAGGGGCTCCTCGGCGAGGACTAACCTGCCCGGGTCACTGCGGGCGGACCACTGGAGAGCTGACCGACAGCGGGGGATCGCTCCGGGGGATCCTCCCCGACCAAGGCTGCGAGACGCGCAGCCTCTTTGGGGCTGCGTTCAGCCGCCGCCGCGTCGATCTGCGCCATAACCCTGGCAACCAGTTCAGGCGGGGCGTTCTGGAAGGGAACCGGCTGCGCCATTGTGCCCGCTCCATTCTTCATCCTCGAGGATAGATGAATGCGCGACGACGTGCATTGGATCGTGTCGGTGCATCCGGTGCGGCAGAAGGAGGTCAGACGATGGCTGCGCGTGTTGTAACCCCGGAGAGCATCGCTGCCGCAAAGGCTGCCGTCGACTGGGAGAGAGTTCGCTCCATGACAGAGGAGGAGATCGAGCGCGCAATTGCGGCCGATCCAGACGCCGGCGGCCCGTGGACGGATGAGGAAATCACCGCCGCTCGCGTCCGGTGGGTGGGCATCACCCGTCTCGTGGGCCAGGTCGAAGCGATGGTGCAGGAATCCGGTGATCCTGCGGGGTTCAATGCCACCGAATGGCTGTCGCATTGGCTGAACCAGCCGGTCCCAGCGCTGGGTAACACGCGGCCGATCGAGTTCATGGACACGATGGAGGGCCAGAAGCTTGTCTCCACTGTGTTGGCTAGGATGCAAACTGGCGCCTTCTCGTGAGTCTGACGCGGCCGTGGTCTCCTAGGCGGCGTGGTGCTCCGGGCCTACCTGTTCGCCACACAAACCACGGCCCAAGATGCGTGCTCGGTCAGGCTCTTGTGATCCGGCGGACGAGATCAAGATCGGATTCGAGGGGCACCGGTTGAGCGTTGGGTGAAAGCATTGCGTCCTCGCGGGCGCCTACGAACTATTGAGATTAAGCGCGTATCCACTGACTACTTCGAGGATACGGAGAACGAGTAGTAGGCCGCTAAGGCCTGTGATCTTCACCATCCATCGTAAGCGGTAGGGATCTACTGAGCGGTGTAGCCGCCATCAATGACGAGTTCGGCGCCGGTCACGAACTTGGCCTCGTCCGAAGCAAGATAGAGGACGCCATAGGCGACGTCGTCCGGCGTTCCCAGATGCCCGATCGGGTGCGCTGCGGTGAGTTCACGCAGCCGGGCCTCAGGGTCCGGTGCGGCCTGCATGCCTCTCTCAATGAGGGGTGTAAGTATGTAGCCCGGGTGGATGGAATTCACCCGGATCCCTAGCTTGTTACCTGCGCAGTGCAGCGCGACAGCCTTTGTGTAGAGCCGGACCCCTCCCTTTGACGCACTGTAAGCTGCGTTGCTGGGCAAGCCGACGATACCTGCGATGGACGAGATATTCACAATTGAGCCGCCCGGCGTCGGTTGGCTCGCCGCCATGGCGCGGATGGCGTGTTTGGTGCCAAGGAACACGCCGTCGAGATTGACCGCCATCAGCCCGCGCCAGCGCTCCAGGGTCTCCTCCTCGGGCGGGCCGCGGTGGGCGATGCCAGCGTTGTTCACCAGCACGTCGAGCCGCCCAAAGCGGTCAAGAACGTCGGCGATTACCCGCGTCCAATCGGCCTCGTCAGCGACGTCGTGCACCAGTGCGATGGCGTCGTGCCCTCCGGCGCGGATCGCCTCGGCCTCCCGCTCTGCATCGTCCACCTGGATATCCGTGATTGCGACCCGAGCGCCTTCACGCGCCAGCGTCCGCGCCGTCGCCGCGCCGAGGCCTGAACCGGCACCCGTCACCACGGCGACCTTCCCTTGCACGCGCCCCATGGGGTTCTCTCCTCCGGCCGCTCCGAGGAGAGAACTAGACGACTACAATCCGGGCGTGAGCAAGCGGCACTTGGCACCCGGCTGTCGTTGCACCTTGCGGCCTCCGCTGCTCCGGCTCGATCTGGATCAAGACCAGCCGCGTGCCGGGTCCGCCTATGGCCTGCGAGAGACGATGAACGCACGGACGGGAGTGTCGTGAAGATCGCTCCGGTCGAGGCGACGATAGTCCCTGCATTCGTCTCCGTGTTGCTCTAATGTTCTGCGTGCGCCTGAGCATCCCCGCCGGACACTGGAGCTATCCATGCGGGACACCATTGAGCCCGTCACCAACGCGCGCGACACCGCCAAGCACCTCGGCGTATCGCCCCAGACCGTGCGTCGATTGATCCGTAGCGGCACTCTACCAGCATTGAAGATCGGTGCGCGTGTCGTGATCCGCACTGCTGACGTGAACGCGATGCTGGAACGCGGCACCGCCTCCACACGCATCGCCGCCTAATCCTTCGACCCAGACACAACGAACCTCCGCGCCCCTGCCACGGCACGAGGGTCAGGAGAAGAGGTTAGATCATGTTGACGTTCCGCGCAGACGCGGCCTCGCCGCTGCGCAGGACGATCACGAGCGTTGTCACCGTCGAGGTTCCCGCCGACGCGCCCGTGCCGTTTCCCGGCCGGCAGGAACGCCTTGCCTCGTTCCTCGACAACTAGCCTCTGGCTCACCGTGGCCATGCGGTGCGGTGCCATCGAGCCCATCTATGTCGACGCGAGCTGCCGTCCCGCGCCTGACGGCGCGGGTGCTTCAGCCAGGAAGGAGGGCGGGCAGGTTCTGCCCCTGTGAGGAGATGGCGGACTTCGACCGAGTTCGTGACGCCCTGCTCGATCGCGCCGG
>JBHTFH010000054.1:0-23415 GCA_042666135.1 Roseomonas sp. GCM10028921
AGCGGATCTACCACACCATCGAGGAACTGCAGCGCGACCTCGATGCGTGGTTGGCCGAGTACAACGAGGTCCGCTCCCATCAGGGACGCTGGTGCTATGGCAAGACGCCCATGCAGACCTTCCTGAGCTCATTGCCGCTTGCCGGCGAAAAGGTGCTGCAGGCACAGTAGCGCCGGACATGCTCACCGGATCGGACATGCCCACCCGCCGATCCAGTGGCCGTCAGATCAAGTCCACACTTCTACAAACGAGAACACCAACGGTGTCTTGCGGCAGTACCTGCCCAGGGGATCAGATCTATCCGTGCACAGCCAGGATGATCTCGACGCAATTGCTCTGCAGTTCAACACCCGGCCGAGAAGAACCCTTGGCTACAAAACACCAGCCGCTACGCTTGCCCAGGCCGTGGCGCCGACCGGTCGAACCCACCATGGCTTTTTTGGGGATGTCGCGCTCCATCTGCGCCCACTCGAGTTCCTTCTGCAGGCGACGGATCTCCGCTTGCTCCGTGGACACCGCCAATCCCGTCATGACGGAACGCTCCGCGGCCGTGGCCCGACCGGCCGCAGATCCGAGCCGCCCTCGCCAGTTGCGCAACATCGAAAACTGGATACCCAATTCCTTCACCACCTGCATCAGCGGCCGGCCGCTGCTCTCCAGCAGCCTCACCGCCTCCCGCATGATCTCCTCCGTGAACTCGCGTCGTGTCTCGGTCGTCATCAGGGCACCTCGCTCCCTCAGGAGCTTATCTGAGGTGTCCACCAGCACGGGGGAGGGTCAATCGCCGGCTGATCCTTGCAGCTGGTGGTGATCAGGCTAGGCAGCGGTGCTGGTAACACCTCGCTCGGCCGCTGCTAGTCATCTGCTAACAACGTTGGTAAGCTGCCAGCCCATGGCATTGCCGCCAACTATCAATGTTAGCAGGTGTTCGCATGGCGCGGACTGCCAGCATCGGCATACGCGTTGAGCCTGAGGTGAAGGCCGCTGTGGAGAAGGCAGCAAAAGCCGATGACCGTACGGTCGCGCAGTGGATTGAACGCCTCATCATCCGTGAGCTCCGCGAGCACGGTTACCTTCCGCAGGCGGCAGATTAGGACCGCGAGGTGCCCAGCAAGCCAGACCGAAAAGGAGGCAAGCAGTTCGTGGTTCTGCCGCTCAGGCACGAGGATGAGCGGATGCTCGTGCTGCTGGTGACGAGCCGCGAAACCTGGCGGTGGGTTCTTCCGAAGGGCTGGGCGGAAGAGCAGCTGCGCGGGCCGGAACTGGCCGCCAAGGAGGCCTTCGAGGAGGCCGGCGTTGCCGGGCAGGTGCAGTTAGAGCCGATCGGCTCCTACAGCTACCGGAAGCGCCTGGCCGGCGGCCGAACCGTGACGTGCCACGTCGAGGTCTTCCCGATGTGCGTTGACCGCCTTCTCGATGACTGGCCGGAGTGGCAGGAGTGGACGCGCCAGTGGTTCACCCTGCGCGAGGCAGCGTCTCTGGTGCAGGAAGCAGACCTGGGCTCCTTGCTTCTGCGCTACGTAGATTTCCAGCCGTGACGATCATTCCCGACCACCTCGCCGCCATCCGCGCCGCGCTAGAGGCCGCGGGTGTCGAGTTCATCGCCGAGAATGGCGGCGGGGCCGGGGTGAGGCTCCGGAAGCCACACGATGAGCCCTGAGCAGGGCTGGCAGGCTCGCGAGCTACGGCAAGCTCACGAAGCCGAATGCGCGGTGCCTGACCGCGAGCTTCGGTGATGGCTGTCGCCCATCAAATAGTTGACGCCTCAGGGGCCTCAACAGGCTTGGATACTATGCGACTGCATGAGCCGATGATCGTGCTTTTAGCGATCCTGGCTCTCGCGTTCATCAGCTTGGTAGTCGGATACTTCTCCCCGAACTCCAATAGTTTTTCAAGGCTGACCAGGCTGGCGTATCCTATCTCGATACTCCTGTGCTGCATGGCATTGTTAATGGTTGTATTCCATCTTTACTGGCCTAGCACGACGGCGCCGTGGTGGTGATGCCCAGCACCTGCCTCCGCCTTCCAGTTCGGCCCATCCGCGAACCTACTGAGGTAGCCGAGGGATGATCGTCCCGTGTCTCTACTGTGGTCACCCGGCCGAGGATGTCGACTATGTCGTCTCTCTCAGCCTAGGCGGGACAAATGATCTGCGGAACCGCGTGCCGGCTTGCAAAAGCTGCATCGCCACTAAGGGCTCTCTGCCAGTGGACGTGTTCCTCCGTGACCACCCGGAGGTCAGGGATCGGGTTCGGCGGTACCAAGCCGCGGAAGACGTTCTGACCTCGCTTCAGCCCGGTGAAAAGCCAGGAGGACCAAGATTAGGCGCCCCACAATCCCTGGAGAGCCTGCACGAAAAGCCGGTTTCCTCACTGGCAGGTTCAGGGAGTCGAAGGCACAGTCAGTAGCTCCTTGACCATCGCTGCAAGACCGGAGAAGGCGACACCGCCAATGAGGAGGAGCGCGACCTTCCAAAGTGCGAAGCCGCAAGCGCGACCTGCACCAACTTCGGCCCGTGCTTGGTCGGTTCGCACCAGCTCGTCCCGCCAGTTCGGGTCGGGGTCGTTAGACGCGCTCATGGGTTGGCCTCCCACGCCGGCGTAAAAACGCGCGTAGGGCACCTCAGCGCCACCAACCAAGCAGATGCACGTGCTCTCGACATTCGTTTCCGTTTCGAAAGCCAGAACGCGTCAGTGAATTGGCCCCCGAACCGTGGCAGCGTAGCTGAGCTCACGGAGCGCAGCTGACGCATGGACGAAGCGCAGCAGCCCTCGGACGGCTGGAATGACGAGGGCGGCGACATTTGGAGCAAAGCCCTGTCGGTCAAGGACGGAGAGCCGCTCCTTCTACTCCGAGTTTCCCCCATCCCTGACGCCTTTGCCTGGAAAGATCCCTGGAGCTAGGAAGTCACCGAGCCTGACGAAGACGTTGGCGGGCCAGCGGCGGAAATAGACGTTGGCGTGGCACCGAGCCGGGAGGCAGCAACGGCAGCCGCGACAGCTGAGGCCGGGGCCCATATCGCGGGACTAGCGGATGAGTAAGCCCTGCCGCGCTGCGCTGGAGGCCGCGGGCGTGGAGTTCATCGCTGAGAACGGGAGCGGGGCGGGGGTGGGGCTGCGGAAGGCTGGCACGGTCGGATGAGGAGACTGCTTTCCTTCTTCGGGCGACTGCGAGGGCGTGTGCTCGCCGCCGTCCTGTTCGTGACCTTCGACGTCATCACAATCCTGCCTGCGGCCGCTGGCGGGTACGTCATCAAGCGCGCCGCGGACATCAATGTGTTTCCTCGCACTGACATGCTGCCGGACCCGTTGATTGAGGGTCTCCTTGGCCGATTCCGTCATCTGGTCCGAAGTCACCTCTGACTTTGTAGGCCGCCATAGGATTGCCTTAGATGCCACAGGTATGAAGTTGATCGCTCACAATAGCGATGGGTCCGAGGTGCGACTATAGAAGACACCGGCTGACGCAGACCCAGTGCGAGCGGGCAATCCTGCCCTACAGCGCCACTGGCTGGACCTTCAGCTGAAGGTCAGATGAAGGCCCGTGTCGTCGCAGGGTTGATCGAACGAGCTTGGGATGTGGACCGCCCTCAGCCAGGATAAGAACCAGCGCCAAGAACGGCGGCGGAGCAGGGGTGCGGCTGCGGAAGGAGCGGACATGACCGATCTTGCCTGGACCGTGGACGCCCAAGGTCAGCGCGTCATGCTGGGGCTGACTGCGGACGAGACGGCCGAGTACCAGAGCCTCCTGAACGTGTCGGCCGGCGTGTCCTGCGAGGAAATGCAGGCCCGCTTTGCGTCCCTGCAGCCGCGGCATGAGACAGCCATTGCGAGGGCTGGAGTACGGCTCAGTAACGCCCCACATGAGCCCACGTAGACAAGTAGGAGATTGATTTGCGCAAGCCGAACTACAGCCAGGATCGTGCACAGCGCGAACGGGACAAGGCTGCTAAGGCTCAGGCCAAGGAGCAGAGGAAGCAGGAGCAGAAGGCTGCTGCTGCCGGTCCGGATGCGGAGCAGCGGGAGAACAGCGCTGAGGGTGCCGCCCGGGAAGCGGAGTGACACCTGCGTCGAGTTCATCGCCCAGAACGGGGGGAGTGCGGGCGGTGGATAGCTGGCTCGACACGGGGCGGCTGCCGGCGCCGTATCTGACGCCGAAAGAAGGCTAGTCGCCCCCTTCTCGGCAGCAGGCTTTGTTCCCTTGCCGTCCAGCGTACGGAGGGCGGCAAGCAACTCTGGCGGGGTCGGCTGGCCGGGGCGGACCCCCGCGCGCTCTCGGGCAAGCGCCTCTTTGAACGCGTCCAGGAACAGCGAGATGGTCTGATACTGGGGGAGGTTCTCGATCGAGTGCGCAACCGCGTCGATCGTCTATCTGATGCGAGGTTTGCGTGAAGGACCGGATGGAGATCTGGTGGGAGTTGAACCGGGTCTTCGAAGGAGGTTCGGTCATCTACGTACCCTGCTGAGTTGCGCGAGAGGGTATGGGGTAACGAGGCGGCCGAAACCGCCCGCTTAGGCCTACCCAGCGCTCGTCCGCCGCCGGTTCGATGGCCTGATCGGCGCCATGCTGCGCCACCGCGACAGGGCTGGCGCACTCTTTCCCGCCATCGAGCACTTCGCCAAGGTCGCCCGCAGCTACCGTCCCGGGCTGTTCCACTGCTACGCCGTGCCCGGCCTGCCCAGGACCAACAACGACCTCGAGCAGCTGTTCGGCTCCCAGCGCTACCACGAGCGGCGCGCCACAGGACGCAAGGCGGCCCCGCCTGCCGCCGTGCTGCACGGCGAGGTGCGCCTGATCGCAGCCACGGTCACGCGACAGCGCCCGCCCACCGCACGCGACCTCGGTCGCGTCAGCCGAAAGTGCTGGGGTGAACTCCGCCGCCGTCTTGAACAACGCCGACACGCGCGGACACTCCGAACCCGGTTCCGTCGCAACCCGCACGCTTGCCTGGCCGAACTGGAGCAAGTCGCCTGCCAGTCAACTTTGCCGGCCTAATTTTTTGAGCGTCAGGCCCAGTCGGGCGAGCGCGTTCCAGACCGCCGTGCGGCCGACCGCGACGCCCCGCTCCGCCGCCCAGACCCGCAGGTCATCGCACGTCGCGCTCGGACGCCGGGCCACCTCCGCCCGCAGTGCCTCCTCGTGCCCCTCCAGCCGCGGCGCGACATGGTTGCGCTGCGCCCCCGCCGTCGCCTTCCCCGCGTCCCGCAGCCGCGCCCCCGCTTTGACAACGTAGGACACGCTCACCCCAAAGCGCGCCGCCACCTCCCGTGACGAGCCAGGCGCTGCCAGCACCCGGTCCCGCAGATCCTGCGACAACGCCATCCCGCGCCGCCAACCCATCGCCGCCTCCCGCCAGAGCAGGAAGCCGATGAATCACATCAGGCCACTGCGCCGGAAGACCTCGCGATTCCAGTCAGGCCGGGTTCGCTCTAGGGCATGGCTCAGAACCCGGCGCACCTCGGCTGCTGCTGAGGCATGCTTCACAACGCCCATGATGCCGTTCTGAGGAAACTGGATCGGAGAACCGGCTCCGACGGACAGCCGTAAGCTGACTAGACTTCAGTTACTTCGCGGCACCAGCTCGAGAACGGACTGGCAGCTCTCGGCCAAACCCATCTACTCGGGCTGCCACTTGGAGAGTCTGCTAAGGGGCGGGTCCGGTCAGTCACCAGGGCGGTTGGTATGAGTTCCCGGCTCGTGTGCGGCCAGCGCAGCACCGTGAACCGGAAGTTGCCTGCCACGAGCCACGCCATGGTGGGCCGGCAGTCGCTGTTACCATCCAGCACGACACCGTACTGGCACCTAGCCTTCCCTACGCCGGCGTGTCACGGGGCAAGGGATTGGCCGTGCTGGTCGGCCAACAGGGTGCTCGCTATCGCGGTCAAGAACAGAGACGCGCGGCGCAGGTGATCCAAGCTCCGCGATTGGTTGGTCTAGGAGGTCGCACCGCGAAGCAGGTGTAGCGCGGCTTGGCCAATGTCCGAAGTTGACCGGAAGCAGAATGTCCGAACTGGGGATCATCCCAGGAAAGCGGACGCCGGCGCACGGTTGATTGGTTGAATGCTCGACAGGCCGCTGCCCTGATCAGCGATGGGATTGATCGGCCCGTTACCTTGAGGTGGTCCCCGGATTTCGGACAGGCGGTTAAGCTCGGTTCGCCTGAGAGAAGGACGGACCCGGATGACGGGTAAGCGGACGCGGTATTCAGCGCAATTCAAGGCGAAGGTGGCGCTTGAGGCGCTGCGGGGTGAGCTGACGACGGCGTAGCTGGCGGCGAAGCACGGCATTCATCAGACGATGGTGGGGGATTGGAAGCGGCAGGCGATGGAAGGGCTGGCCGCGGTGTTTTCCGGCAAGTCAGCGGCCGAGGCGAGCGCGAAGGCGGCAGAGGCGGATGTCGAGAAGCTGCATGCCAAGATTGGGCAGCTGGTGGTGGAGCGGGATTTCTTGGCGAAAGCGTCCGGACGATGAGCCCCGAGCGACGACGGCAGATGATCGAGCCCGATCACCCGCAGCTGTCGATCGTGCGGCAGTGCGAGCTGGTCTTGATCAGCCGGTCGGGGTTCCACCATCGGCCTGCCGAAGAGACGCTGCTGAACCTGGAGTTGATGCGGAGGATCGACGCGCAGTTCCTGGAGACGCCCTGGTATGGCTCGCGGCAGATGGCACGGCACCTGTGCCGGGAAGGTTACGAGGTCGGACGCAAACGGATCCGGAGGCTGATGGCCAAGATGGGCCTGACGCCGATCCTCCAGCGGCCGCGGACCACGGTGCCGAACCCCGAGCACCGGGTCTTCCCCTACCTGCTGCGGGACTTGGTGATCGATCGGCCAAACCAGGTCTGGTGCACGGATATCACCTACCTGCCAATGCGGCGCGGCTTCCTCTACCTGGTCGCGGTGATGGACTGGGCGACGCGGAGAGTGCTGAGCTGGCGGGTGTCGAACACCATGGATGTAGAGTTCTGCCTCGAGGCGTTGGAAGAGGCCCTGGCCCGGTTCGGGCGGCCGGAGATCTTCAACAGCGACCAGGGCAGCCAATTCACCTCGCCGCGCTTCACCGGGGTGCTGCAACAGGCGGGGGTGCGCATCTCCTTGGACGGCCGCGGCCGGTGGATGGATAATGTCTTCATCAAACGGCTGTGGCGCAGCCTGAAGTATGAGTGCGTCTACCTGCACGCCTTCGAGACCGGCTCGGAACTGCGGGCCGGGCTAACGAAGTGGATCGGCTGCTACAATGCCGGACGCTCACATAGCGCGTTGGCGGGGCAGACCCCCGATGAGGCCTATGGGGCAAACCAGGTGAACAAATTGGCGGCCTGCCGACAACCAGGACCGAGCTTATCCAGGCCGTCAAACTGTCCAACGCTTGGGGGCCACCTCACCTTGCTGCGCTTTGGTGGGCGCACAGCTAAGCGAGGAACTTGCTGACGTAGATCTGGCGGGCACGGTCCATGTGCGTGATTGATAGATCTTCGAGCGTAACCAGGTCTTGCATGTGCAAGGCGCGGACCATCTCTGAGTGTTCATGACAGGCCTGCAGAAGCGCTCCCGCATCTGCTGTACCGTAAGCTCGCGCTGGAAAGCTAAGCCAGTCGTGCAGACGAATAGATTCGGCCAGATAGGGATTGTCACACAGCCCATAAAACTCGCGATGGAAAGCCATGTTCGTGCGGTGGATCTGGATTAGGTCGCCGCTCTCGGCCGCCTCCGAATGAGCGGTAAGGGCTTGCTCCACCCTTGCCAGCCGTTCAGCTGGCACTGGAAAGGCAATCGCCCGCACAGCTGCGCTGTGCAGGACCGCGCGCATTTCGTAGAGCCTAGCCAAGTCGGCTACATCAAAGCGACGCAGCTCCGCACCGCGATGCCGGGGTTTCACCACTACACCTAGCCGCTGCAGTTCGTGCAACGCGGCGCGGACTACGTGCCGCTTGGCACCGTAGTCCTCCATCAGGTGATCCTCAATCAGCCGCGTTCGCGGAAGGATACGACTGCGGATGATGTCAACCTCGATAGCCGCGATGACAGCCGCTACCTGCTCGGGAAGGAGGCGCTCATCATGAGGCGTTATGGAGCGTCTGGATGACATGGGACCTGCGAGCCCCTCCATGGGTTATTGATAATCCTATCAGCTTTTTTGGCGCCATTGACCTGCTTTCCTGTCCCGGAAGAAGAGTGCAGACCACCCCCGGAGAGCGGAGGGATGCATCGCATGGATACCTTGCCACCCAAATCGCGTGCGGAGGAGATCGCCAGCACTGACCCAGCCAGTGGTGAGATTGTTGGTAAGGTCTATGCCACGACCCGAACCGAGCTGGACGAGATGGTGGAGCGCGGCTGGCATGCCTTCCACAATTCCGGTTGGAAGTCGCTGCTGCCGCATCGCCGGTCGCTGGTCCTCCAGGCCGTCGCGGAAGGGCTGGCATCGGAGAAGGAGGATCTTGCCCAGCTTCAGATGCGGGACAACGGCAAGCCACTCGCCGAGTGCCGGGGCATGGTGGAATCCGCCATTGGCACCTTTCGCTACTATGCCGGCGTCTGCGAGACGATCCAGACAGATGTCACACCACAGCGCGGCGACTACGTCTCCTTCACCGTGCTGGAGCCTTTCGGCGTAGTGGCCTGCATCACGCCCTGGAACTCGCCCATCATGAACGACGCCACAAAGGTGGCGCCAGCGCTCGCGGCAGGGAATGCGGTGCTGCTCAAGCCTTCCGAGGACTCGCCCCTCTTGGCTCCGGAGCTGGCGCGTATCGCGCTCAAGGCCGGGCTGCCAGAGGGTATGCTGCAGGTGGTGCAGGGCCGGGGCGCGGAGATCGGCTCCGCTCTTGTCTCCCATCCCGGTGTGCGGATGATCTCCTTCACCGGTGGCACGACGACGGGCCGTGCAATCGGCCGCGTGGCCGGCGACCGGCTGGTGCCGGCCGCGCTTGAGCTGGGCGGCAAGTCCCCGCATGTAATTTTCGCCGATGCCGATCTCGACCACGCCGTGGCCGCAGTGGTCGCTGGCATTTTTGGCTCCGCCGGCCAGTCCTGCGTCGCTGGGTCCCGCCTTTTCATTGAAGCGCCAATTTACGACGAGGTGTTGGCGAGGGTGGTGAAGCGCGCCAAGGGCCTGCGCGTGGCAGCGCCGGATGCTCCCGGGGTGGAGATGGGCCCACTGGCCTCCTTCCATCATCGGGATCGCGTCATCCGCTTCGTGGACCGAGCGCGCACCGAAGGCGGCCGGATCCTCTGCGGCGGCGCCGTGCCCGACGGGGCGGATTTCGCGAAGGGAGCCTACTACCTGCCCACGGTGATCGACGGGCTGCCGCCGGACTCCCTGACCTGCCAGGAGGAGGCCTTCGGCCCCGTGCTGGTGGCGCTTCCCTTCAGGGACGAGGCGGATCTGATCGCCCAGGGCAACGGCACGGCCTTCGGCCTGGCCTGCGGCATCTGGACGGAAAGCTTCAAGCGCGCCTGGCGTGTCGGCCGCGCGCTGGAGGCCGGATCGGTGTGGGTCAATACCTACAAGCAGTCGGTGACGACCACGCCGTTCGGCGGGTTCAAGGACAGTGGCATCGGGCGGGAAAAGGGCATCGACGGCCTCCGCCTCTACGCACAGGTGAAGAGCATGTATTTCGGCCTGCACGAGCAACCCATGTCAGTGGCACGGTGACCTCCATGGCCCAGACGACACGCAAGGACGGCGCTTCAGCCCCGGTCAAGGGTGGCCGCTTCATGGTCATCGGCGGCGCGAGCCTCGTCGGCTCCGCTACCACCGAGGAATTACTGGCGCGCGGTGCCGCGGAGGTGCAGCTCTTCGACAACTTTTCCTTCGGCTCAGGGGAGGCAATCGCGCATCTGCGCGAAGACAATCGGGTGAGGGTGGTGCAGGGCGACATTTTGAAGCTGCACCAGCTTCTCTCGGCGACGGAAGGGCTGGATGGGGTGATCCACCTCGCAGCCTTCATGACCCTCTCCATGGACCGCGATCCCTGGGCGGGGATCGACGTGAACGTGCGCGGTGTGCAGAACGTGATCGAGGCCTGCCGTGTTAACAAGGTGCGAAAGCTCGTCTTCGCCTCCTCGAATGCCGTGTACGGATATGGCCCGGGAGTGAGGGGCGACCTAGTAGAGGAGACGCCCTTTCACGCTGCGGGCGCGCCGCCGGCCGCCATTCTGTACGGCGCCAGCAAGATCATGGGCGAACAGCTCTGCCGCGACGCTTATCGCCGGCATGGGCAGAACTATGTCGTCCTGCGCTACTCCACCGTCTACGGCGAGCGGCAGCACTATCGCGCTGCCAATGCGCTCTACATCGTCGAGACTCACGACGCGATCAAGCGCGGCGAGCGGCCGAAGGTGATCGGGGACGGCTCCGAGACAAAGCACTTTGTCTATGTTGGCGACCTCGCTCGCGCAAACTGCATGGCGCTGGAATCCACGGCGACGGATGTGGCAGTGAACACCTCCGGTCCCGAGCCGGTGACGACACTGGATTTGGTCACCCTGGTGGCGGAGCTGTCCGGCCGGCCCGACCTCAAGCCCGAGCTGGTGGAGCCTGACCCGGGCAAGGTGAGGCTGACCTCGGGCGGCGCATTCCGCATCGACCACACCGCCGCGAAGGAGGCGATCGGCTGGGCTCCGGAGGTGGGAATGCGCGAAGGCCTGCGCCGGCTTCTTGCCTGGCGCGACAAGCCCACGGCCCAGGCCGTGGAATAGAAGAGCGCGCCTGAGAGCGGCCGCTCGAAACGAGGGATGATGGAGCGGGCGGGAAGACCCCGCCCGCCGGGACCCGTACCCGCCGGGACTCAAAGCCGGGACAGAAATCAGGAGGAGAAGGTCGTGAGAAAGTTCCAACGCCGCGCGTTCGGCGCGCTGGCCGGTGCCTCGCTGCTCGCCTTGGGGCAGGGACCGGCGCAGGCGCAGGCGGGGTATCCCTCGCGCCCCGTGCGACTGGTGGTCCCCTACCCCGCGGGTGGCGCGACGGACGTGATCGCACGCCTGATTGGCGAGCGGCTCTCCGCCAAGTGGGGGCAGCCCGTGGTGGTGGAAAACCGAGCGGGGGCAGGAGCTACGGTGGGCGCCGAAATGGTCGCGCGATCGGAGCCCGATGGCTACACGCTCTTCGAAACCACCTCCGCCCATACCATTAGCGCTAGCCTCTATCGCCGGCTCGCTTACGACCCCATCCGCGACTTCACCGCCATCACCCTGACCGCCACCGTGCCGTTGGTGCTCGTCGTCTCCAAGTCCGTGCCGGTGACGGACCTCAAGGGATTCATCGCCTGGGCCAAGGAGCAGCCCCGGGGTGTCACTGTCGGCTCCACCGGCAACGGCACCGCGCAGCACCTCACGGCAGAGCTGTTTAAGGGCCGCACCGGCATCGCGACGGAGCACGTGCCCTATCGCGGTGACGCACCGCTGATCACGGATTTGCTTTCGGGCCTCGTGAACTGCTCCTTCGCAACGCTCTCCGCCGTGCTGCCCTACATCAATTCCGGAGAGCTAAAGGCCATAGCCCTGGCGCATCCGCGACGAATGGAAGCGCTGCGCAACGTCCCGACCTTTGCGGAAGCAGGGATGCAGGATTTTGAGGCGGCAACCTGGTTCGGCACCTTCGCCCCGGCCGGCCTACGGCCGGAGATGCGCGAGCGCATCGCCCGCGACATCGGCGCGATCGTCGCGGAGCCGGCGATGACGCAGCGCGTGGTGGAGATGGGGGGGGAAGTCAACAACCTGCCACCCGCGGAGTTCGACGCGTTCATTAAGCGGGAGACGGCGCGCTGGGCCGAGGCCGTCCGCATCTCGGGGGCGCAGGTCAACTGATGGAGGCTTCCTTGGGCACCATGGACGACACCCTGCTGCAGCGCTGCGGCGCCATCCCGGTCAGCACTTGGTCGGACGCGCTGGACGCGCTGGGCATTGAAGGCGTGATGCACGGGCTGGAGCTGCGGAGCGGCACCGGCCGGATCTATGGCCTTGCCGTCACGGCCCGGCAGATCCCGGGGCGGCTCGGCGAGTTCGACAAGGCGGATTTCGCCGTCGGTCGCCTCGTCTCGGCCGCGGCGCCGGGAAAGGTGCTGGTGGTGGATGTCGGCGAGCAGCCGATCTCCACCCTTGGCGGTCTCGCGGCCTACGGCGCGCAGAAGCAGGGCGCGGCCGGCGTGGTGATCGACGGCGCCTGCCGCGACGTGGACGAGATCCGCGCCACGGGTCTGTGGCTGGCCAGCCGCTGGGTAGCGCCTACCACCGGCAAGGGGCGGCTCCGGACCCTGCCGCTCGGCGTGACAGTCAGGGTTGGCGGCGTCACCGTCTCCCAGGACGACCTGATCGTCGGGGATGAGACGGGCATCGTCGTGATTCCGCGAGCCTCCCTGGAAGAGGTGTTGAACAGGGCGGAGCGGATCATGGAGGTGGACGCCGAGGTGGAGCGCCGCCTGCATGCCGGCGAGACCTTCGCCGCCGCCGGGGCCGCCACCGGCTATCTGCCGGCGCGCAAGGGCTGATGCGAATGCAAGGGGCCGGAGTCCTCCTCCAGCTCGCGCCGATTGGCCCGCTTGCGGACGGATTGCTGCATGAGGAGCTCGGTGCCGTGCGGCTGTGGGAGGAGGATGCCCTCTCCTGGATTGGGCAGTACGGAACACGGATTGCCATGGTCGCCACCTCCAACCGGTACGGCTGCGACGCGGCGCTGATGGCGTCGCTGCCCAACCTGCGCGCCATCAGCAGCTGGGGTGTCGGGTTCGAAACGATCGACACCTGCGCTGCCCTCGCCCGGAGTATCCAGGTAAGCGACACGCCGGATGTGCTGGACGACTGTGTGGCCGACCTCGCCTGGGACTTGCTGATCGCTGCCGCTCGGCGGATCGGCGTTGCGGACCGCTACGTGCGGGACGGGCAGTGGCAGCGCCTAGGAGAGTTCCCGCTCGCCACGCGCGTCTCGGGCAAGCGCCTTGGCATTCTAGGGCTGGGGCGGATCGGCAGCGCGATCGCCCGGCGGGGCGAAGGCTTCTCGATGCAGGTCCGCTATCACGGCCGAGCACCGAAGGCGGTACCCTACAGCTTCGAGCCCTCGCTCGAAGCGTTGGCGGATTGGAGCGACTTCCTTGTCATCGCCTGCGGCGGTGGGCCGGAGACGCAGCACCTGGTCTCGGCACGCGTGCTCCAGGCGCTGGGTCCGGGCGGCATCCTGGTGAATATCGGCCGTGGCGCGGTGGTGGACCAGGCGGCGCTGATCCGGGCGCTGGAGGAGGGCGCAATCGGCGGCGCCGGGCTGGATGTGCTCGAGGGCGAGCCCGGGGCGCCTGTGGCGCTGCGTGTGCTGGAGAATGTGGTGATGACGCCGCACATTGGCAGCGCCACCACCGAGACGCGAGCCGCGATGGAGCGGCTGGTCGTGGACAACCTGAAGGCCTTCCTTCGCACGGGCCGCGTGCTGACGCCGGTGTGCCCGTGAGTGCGGCGACCGGATCACTGGCCGAGGCGCTGGTGCAGGCTGTCGGGCCAGAGCACGTCATCACCGATGAGGCGGGGCAGGCGCCTTATCTCAAGGACTGGCGCGGGCTTGTGCAAGGCAGGGCGCGGGCGGTTGTGCGGCCGGGCAGCACGGCGGAGGTCTCGTCCGTGATCCGCACCTGTGCGCATCACGGCGCGTCCGTCGTTCCGCAAGGCGGCAATACCGGGCAGGTGGCAGGCGGCGTGCCCGATGCGAGCGGTGGCTCGGTGCTGCTCTCGCTCGGCCGGATGCGAGAGGTGCGTGCCATCGACACTGAAAATGACACCATCACCGTGGAAGCCGGCTGCGTGCTGCAGGCGGTGCAGGAGGCGGCGCGCGCAGCCGGGCGCCTATTCCCCCTTTCCCTCGGCGCGGAGGGAAGCTGCACCATCGGTGGCAACCTCGCCAGCAACGCGGGCGGTACGCAGGTTCTGCGTTACGGCAACGCGCGCGAACTCACGCTGGGGCTGGAGGTGGTGCTGGCTGATGGCGAGGTCTGGCACGGGCTGCGCGGGCTGCGGAAGGACAATTCGGGCTACGACCTGCGTGACCTCTTCATCGGCAGCGAGGGCACGCTTGGCGTCGTCACTGCCGCGACGCTGAAGCTCTTCCCGCTACCAACGACGCGCTGCACCGCCCTGGTCGCGCTCGGCTCCATCCATGATGCGGGAGCGTTCCTGACGCGCTGCCGCGCCGGTCTGCAGGCCGGGCTGACGGCGTTCGAGCTGATCTCGAGGGCCTGCCTACAGCTGGTCACTCAGACCTACCCGCAGATCCAGGCCCCTTTTCCCGCGCTCGACGCACCCTGGTACGTCTTGCTCGAACTGAGTGACGGCGAGGACGAGGAGGCCGCGCTACGCCGCTTCGAAGCCGTGCTCGAGGGCGCGATGGAGGCCGATGAGGCCGTTGACGGCGCGATCGCCCGGAGCGTTGCCCAGTCACGCGCGTTGTGGCAGCTGCGCGAGAGCATCACCCTCGCTCTTGCCGAGGACGGCAAGTGCATCAAGCACGACGTTTCGCTCCCGGTCTCCGCCGTGCCCGGCTTCGTGGAGCGCATGGACGTGCTGCTGCAGTCCAACTGCCCCGGTGTGCGGAACTTCACCTTCGGTCATCTCGGTGACGGCAACCTTCATTACAACGTCGCGCGCCCCTCCGGCGCGGAGGACGCTGCCCTGCACGCCATGCAGCCCGGGCTGTCCCGCTTGGTGCACGACGCCGTGCACGCACTCGGCGGGTCTATCAGCGCCGAGCAGGGGATCGGCCGCATCAGGACGGACGACATGCGCCGCTACAAGCATCCCTTGGAGTTGCGGATGATGCGCGCGATCAAGGCGGCACTCGATCCCGCGGGCTTGCTGAACCCCGGAGTGCTGCTGCCATGAGTCAACGCAACAACCAGGATCACAGAGGAGCTCTTCCGACCATGCCGTTCCGTTCCTCCCGCCGACAGGCGCTCGCTGCCTTCGGCTTGCTTTCGCTGGCCCGGCCGGCCCTGGCGCAGTCCTCGCGCTGGCCGGAGCGGCCCGTGGAGATTGTGGTCGGCTTCTCTGCCGGCGGGGGCACGGACATCACCGCTCGCACCTTCGCGCGCTTCCTCGAGAAGGAGATTGGCGGGGCCGTGGTGGTGAGCAACCGCCCGGGCGCCTCCGGCGAGATCGCGCTCGCCGCCGTGGCTCGAGCACGGCCGGATGGGCACATGCTCGGCATCACCAACATGCCGGGGCTTGTGACCTTGCCGATCGAGCGCCGCAATCCGCAATTCGCACTCGACGACTTCGAATACGTGGCCAACCTTGTGTCGGACCCTTCCGCGTTCAGCGTCCTCGCCGACGGTCCGATCCGGACGATCCAGGACCTCGTGTCGCGGGCGAAGGAGAGGCCGGAGGCAGTCACCTTCGGCTCGACCGGAGTGGGCACGGATGACCACCTCGCTCTCGTCCTGTTTCAGGCCGCAGCCAGCGCCCGGCTGGTTCATGTTCCGTTCCCCGGTGCGGGCCCGATGCGTACGGCGATCCTGGGCCGCCAAGTAGATGTGGCAGGGCTGAATGTCGGTGAAGTGGCCAGCGCGCCCAGCGGCCTGCGGATGATCGTGCAGGGAGGGGTGAGGCGTTCCCAGTTCGCGCCGGAGGTGCCGACGCTGCGTGAGGCGGGGCTGGACGTGATCATGGGGTCCGAGCGCGGCATCGTCATTGCTAAGGGAACGTCGCCAGAGGTACTCGCTCGATTGAGGGAGGCAACCGCGAACGTGGCGCGGGATCCGGAGTTCCAGCGGCAGGCGCAGGCACAGTTCACCGAGATGGACTATCTCGATGGGCCGGCATGGCGCGCCCGGCTCGCAGAAAGCGACCGCCAGTTTCGGAAACTGTGGCAGGCGAAGCCATGGTCCGAATCCTAACAGCCTTGTTCCTTAAGCAGATGGTGGGTCAGAGCCCCCGTCGGTGGAGGTCTGCTTCTCGGCTTTACGGCATCGCCCAATAATGTCGGGGGTGGGCGCGGAGCGGAAGGGCAAAGCTGGGCGGCCGATCGACCGGCAGCTTTCGACGTCCGGCGGGCAGAAACGGACCCTCACCTTCAGCTGATTGAGCCGCCGGGGTCGATCCTTATCGGACCATTGAACCTCGTCCACCGAGGCTCGATCGTCGATGGTAACAAGGTTGCCCCAGGATCCGGCCCCAGGAACGGAAGGGAGTGCGGTTCATGGATCTGGAGCTCGCTGGCAAGGTGGCGGTAGACGTTGCAGGGCGTCGTGCTGATAGGCGATGCCGAGCTTGGCGGCCGGAATGGCGAACTGGCTGTCGGAGGAAGCAAGGCGGATGTCGGCCCGCAGCGCGGTGGCCATGCCGCCGCTGATGCAGAAGCCCTGGATCATGGCGACGAGCGGTTTGTCGAGCGCGCTCATGGCCGCCCGGCCGACGGCTGTCCGTCGGGCGTACTCCTCCTGTGCCGCGGCATTCGAACGCACCGCCTCGAGCTGGCTGATACCGGCGCCGGCCGCGAAGGCCCTTCCGCCAGCGCCGCTCATGACGACAACGCGCACCGCCGAATTTTCGGCGAAGTCACGCAATGCGGAGCCGACCGCATCCCACATCTCGATGGAGATCGCGTTGCGCTTCTCCGGCTGGTTGAAGGTGAGCCAACCAATGCCATCCTCCTTCCGGGCCAGGATCTTCTCAGTGGGGAGCTTCAGAACGGCCGAATCCATCTTCTCATGGCCTTCTCTGATGGTCTGACCGATGCAGCGAGGCGTCAGACCACACCCTTGTCACGAAGCGAAGCGAAGCGATGGCCGATGCATCGTAGCCAAGTTCCTCCAGGATTGCCGCCGTGTGCTCGCCGGGGTCCGGTGTTGGAAGCCGGATACCATCCGGGACCCCCGACAGGTTAATGGGTGTTCCCACCATCCTCTGCATCCCCAGCCGCGGATGCGATACCGGCGCCGCTAGGCCGAGATGCTGCACTTGAGGATCGGCAAAGACCTGGTCGATGCTGTTGATCGGGCCGCAGGGGATGCCCGCATCGTCCAGCACCACCACCCAGTGAAGGCTGGACTTCCCCCGCGTGACCTCGGAGATGGCAGCATTGATGACTGCGCGATCGCGGGAGCGTCCCTCCCGAGATCCCCAGTCCCCGCGCACCTTCCACTCTGGCCGGCCGAGCGCCTCGCAGAAGCGCTCCCACTGTCGCGGAGATGAGGCCGCGAGGGTGATCGGGCGATCCGCCGTGGGAAAGACGCCGGTCGGGATGCCGGTCGGGTGATCATTGCCCGCCTGCCCCGCAACTTCGTGGGCGAGCAACCAGCGGGACGCCTGGAAATCCAGCATGAAGACCATGGCTTCTAACAGGCTGGTATGGACCCAGCGGCCCTCTCCCGTGGTGTGCCGCTGGAATAGGGCCATCATGACGCCGAGTGCCAGCAGGTTTCCCGCTGTCAAATCGGCAATTGGAATGCCAACGCGCACCGGCCCCTGACCGGGGAGCCCGGTGATGGACATCAGCCCGCCGAGGCCCTGGGAAATCTGGTCCACGCCGGCCCGGTGGCCGTAAGGTCCGTCCTGACCGAAGCCGGAGATGGACCCGTAGACCAGGCGGGGATTGATCTTCCGCAAGCTCTCGTAATCGACGCCTAGGCGGAACTTCACCTGTGCGCGCATGTTCTCGATGACGACGTCCGCCTTGGTGGCGAGGCGCAGGAAGATGGTGTGGCCTTCGTCAGACTTCAGATCCAGCACCATGGCGCGCTTGTTGCGGTGCAGGTTCTGGTGATCGAACCCGTCATGTGCGCCGCTGATCTCGCCAGACCCGGAGGCCGGAGGCTCGATCCGGATCACCTCCGCACCCCAGTCGGCGAGGTGCCGCACGCAGGTCGGGCCTGCGCGTGCCAGGGTCAGGTCGAGCACCCGGATCCCGGAGAGTGGCAACCGACCGGTGCTTTCCGCCCCTGCCCTGCCCTCGCTCATGCGCCCTCCGCCGGATCGTACAGCACCCCAGCCGCAGCAAAGCCGCCATCCACGTTCAGCACATGCCCGGTGACGAAACCCGCATCTTCCGAGCAGAGGAAGGCAATGCCGCGGGCGATGTCCGTGGCATCGGCGTAGCGCTTGAGAGCCATGCGGGACAGAAAGGCGTTGCGCTGGCGGGGGCCATGTGCCGTGCGCGCAATCTGCGTTGGCCCCGGCGCGACGCAGTTCACCAGGATGCCGTGCTCGGCCCATTCCATCGCAAGCACTCGGGTCAGATTGATGATGCCGCCCTTGCTCGCACCATAGGCGGCCCGCCCGGTGCCGCCGAACTGCCCAGATACAGAGCCGAGGGTGACGATCCGTCCGCCGCCCCCATGCGCCACAATGGCGCGTGCAGCAGCCTGTGCGCTGAGGAAGCAACCGGTGAGATTGGTGCGCAGGATGCGCTCGAAGGCCTCGCGCGTCATCTCCAGCGCCGGGATACGATCGGTTATGCCGGCGTTGCAGACGGCGATGCCCAGGGGGCCGAATTGTCGTTCGGCCTCTGCCACCGCAGCAGCAACTTGCGTCTCGTCTGTCACGTCCGTGCGGAAGGCTGCGGCCTTGCCACCGGCAGCCAGGATCGTCGCCGCGGTGTCGCCGGCCGCCCCCTCGTTCAGATCGGTGACCAGAACCGCGGCCCCGCGTTCCGCCAGCACCCGACTGGTCGCGGCGCCGATGCCGGCGCCACCACCCGTCACCAGCGCAACCTTCCCACTGCAGTTCATGTCGCATCCTCCTCAATAGCGATGACGCGAGCAGGGGAGCCATCGCTGTCCGGCAGGCGGATAGGCAGGCCGACGAACTGGTTCCGAGGCGCGCGCAGGGCCCCGGTGTTGGCCAGGTACTCGAACATGATCACGCCGCGCGCGAGTAAGCGGTAATGGGTGACATGCTCGGGCAGTGGCGGGCGCTTCTCGCCTGTCAGGAAGAAGCGGATGCAGTAGTCCTGCGGAAAGTCGAAGGCGACGGCCTTGATGCCGCGCCCATGCAGGAACTCCGCCGCACCGTCAGTCATCCAAGGGGCTTGCAGCCAGAAATCGGGGGTGTCGATGCTGAAGCGCTCGTCCCAGCAGGTCTTCAGGATGGCGATGTCGCCCTGGCGCAGATGAGCGCCAGCGGCGGTAATCCGTGCCTCATCGATCGGCGTGTTGGCCGGCACATCCGACAAGTCCAGCACCGCGGCGTCCCCCACCGTCATATCCGGCGTGATCGCGTCCGTCGTGAATCCGGATGGGTCCACGTGGCGCGGGCTGTCCATATGGGTGAAGGCATGCACGTTCCACCCGGCCCAGGTGGCCTGCCCAGCGCCTTCCGAATGGGACTTTGCCAGCCGCCTTTCGACGGCCCAGCGGAAGTGGTCCGTGCGGACAGGGGTGGACAGGTCAATCACGCGACGGGTCATGCGGGTCAGGCGTCCTTCCACGGGTGTTCCCGCCACAGGCGGCGCAGCGCCTCCGCCTCCGTCTGAACGTAGCGCTGGAACTCCGCGCCTGACATGGCGCGCAGAGGCTGACCGAGGCGGCGCGCATCGGCCTGCCAAGCCGGATCCTCCATCATGGTAGTCAGCGCCGTCTCCAGGCTTGCCCTGATCGGCGCCGGCGTCGCAGCTGGGACGACGACGCCGCGGACGACCCCGCCGATGATGTCGAAGCCCTGCTCGCGGAAGGTGGGAATTTCAGGCGCCAGAGTGCCGCGCTCCGCTGCCGCCTGCGCGAGTGGCCGCACCTGGCCCTGGCGCATGAGCTCCAGGCTTTCACCAATATTCATCGCTGCGACAGTGATATGGTGGCCGAACAGCGCCGTGGCTGCGGGCGCTTGGCCGGAGAAGGGCACATGGGTCATTCTGCCTCCCGCCCGCCGCTCAAAGGCGATCATAAGCAGGTGGTCGTCCGAGCCAATGCCGGCGGTGCCGACCGTGACCGCGCCGGGCCGCGATCGCGCAAGTTGCGCGAGATCAGAGAGCGTACGCAGCGAACTGTCGGGAGCGACGAAAAAGCCGCCGGGATCGTCTACCACGCTGCCTAGATAGGCGAAATCCTCAAGGCGGTAACGCGGCTGGCGTTCGATGGTGATAGTCTGCAGTGAGGGTACGATGACGACGCCCATGGTCTGCCCATCCGGCGGCGCGGTTGCGACGGCGGTGTAGCCTACCTCGGCCCCTGCTCCGGGCCGGTTCTGAATCACGAAGCGGGCGCCCGGCAGGTGCTTCTCAAGGTACGGCACCATCGCGCGGGCCATGACATCCGTCCCGCCTCCAGGTGGGAAGGGAACAACGAAGCTTATCGGGCGCTCGTTGGGCCACGGACTCTGCGCGTGCGCGGGCACCGCAAGTGTGAGAGATGCGACTAACATATCGCGCCGTTGAATTTTCAGCACGTGCCTCCCCCTTTTCATTTTCCGGAAGCGTAGTAGCGGCAGGCGCCTTCTGAAAGGGACAAACAGCCCTGCGGTGCAACGAAAGTTCTTGCGGCGGGCGAACGCCGCGGGAATCCACCTTTCGCGGCCCTACTTGCCCGGCATGAGGGGAGCGTCCCACAGCACTGGCGGGACTGCCTCACACTGAAAAGCCCCTGAGGAGGCGCTCGATGTTCCAACATGCTTGCGCGCTGCCCCGTGAGCTGGCCGGCACCGAGCCGGCTCACGCAGGGTAATTGGAGCGGAAGCGGAACTCGCATACTGTTCCTGACGAAGACCACGTCTGAGGACACGACCATGACCCCGCCCGACCGTCTCCGTGCGTTGCTGGCCGAGCCAGGCTTTGTTGTGATGCCAGCCGTGTGGGACGGCTTGAGCGCAAAGCTGACCGCGGAAGCTGGGTTTAAGACGGCCTTCCTTTCGGGATCGTGCGTGGCGGCTGGCCGTATCGGCGGACCGGACCTCGACCTAGTTTCGTTCGCGGAGATGTTTGATTCGTTCAACATGGTGCACGGGGCCGCGCCGGATCTGCTGGTGCTGGCGGACGGCGACCATGGCTATGGCAATGCCATGAATGTGCAACGCACGGTGCGGGCCTATGGGCGCGCGGGGGCCGCGGCCGTTCTGATCGAGGACAAGGTGACTCCACGCCCTTTGACTGCAGCCGGCAAACCCTGCCTGCCGCGCGAAGAGGCACGCATGAAGATCCGCGCGGCGGTCGAAGCCGCGAAGGAATCCGGGGTCCTGGTCCTTGCACGGACCGACTGCCGGCCGACGCAGGGTATCGACGAGGCCGTCGCCCGCATCGAGATGTATGTGGAGGAGGGTGCCGATATCCTGCTTCTCGACTCTCCGGCAGATGAGGAAGAGATCCGCCGCGCTGTCGCGGCAGCCGCTGGGCGTCCGTCCTTTGCTGTGCTTTCCCCAGGTGCACCGCGAGCGACACCGTCCGCAAGTGAGGCAGCTGTCCTCGGATTCAAGATCGGCACGTTCCCCACGAGCCTGCTGTCGCCCGTGGCAGCGGGGATGAAGGCCGGGTTGGCAGCCCTGGCTGCTGGGGAGGCTGAAGCGGCAAGCGCACTGACCCCGGCAGAGCTCCGCGAGACACTGGGCTATCAGGACTACGACACCCAGGCCAAACCCTTCATCGTTCAGTCCTGATGGGCTGCGGCGCGGTGTCAGAAGGCACCGCTCCCGCATGGCGGGGCCGCTCCGGCGTGGGTTCGGTCAGGACGACTCTCGCGCACGGCTGAGAAAGACGGGCTGTTTCGCTCTCTTGCTTCTGGCCGCCCGGCGTCAGCCACTTCGGCTTTCGGGTCGACACGCCATGGGATGCGCGTGCTGTTGTCAGTCACGCCAGGGCTTGCGCGCCCATAGCGCGCGCAGGCGCGCGTCCTCGTCCAGGAAGAGTCGCTCCTGCGCCTCGGCGGGCATTGGGCGCAGCGGAAGGTTTAGGCGCTCCGCCACGCGGATCCAATCGGGGTCGGCGTTTGCCGCGGTGACTGCGGCCCGCAACAAGTCGCGGATCTCGGAAGGCAGGTTGGGAGGCGCGACAAGGCCGCGGGTCGAGCCACCCAGGACATCGAACCCATCCTCGCGGAAGGTCTTGACTGCACTGGTTGCAGCCCAGCGTTCAGGTCCGCCTTGCGCTAAGCCGCGGACCACGCCCTCTCGCATGAGCGCAAGCCCCTCGCTCATGTTGAAGGAGCCGACGTCAATGCTGCGTGAGAGCAGGTTCGTGACGATCGGCGGGGTGCCGCTAAAAGGAACGTGGGAGAACTCGGTTCCGGTCGCCTCCTGCAGCGTGAGGACAAGCATGTGGTCGTCGCTGCCCACGCCAGCGGTGCCGATGGTCACTTGGCCCGGGCGCTGCTTAGCGGCTGCAATGAGGTCGGCGACGCTCCGGATCGGGCTGTCCGAATGCACCCAGAGGCCGCAGGGGTCCTCGATCACGTTGCCAAGGTAGGTGAAATCCTGCACGCGGTAGCGCACTTGCCGCTCGATCGGCAGGGTGATGGAGTTCGGAGCCTGTGCAGCCCCGATCGAGTAGCCGTCCGGCGCTGCTTGGACCACGCTCTCGAAGGCCTGCTGGCCGCCAGCCGCCGGGCGATTGATGACGACGAACGTCGCCCCCGGTAGCCGACGCTGCACGACCGGCAGCACCGTGCGAGCCAGCATGTCCATGCCGCCGCCCGCCGGCCCTGGCACGAAGACCTGGATGGGACGGTCCGCTGGCCAGGCGGCCCGGGCCACCCGCGGGAAGGCGATCGCCGAGGCTGCAGCAGCCGCGCAGAACATCTGCCTGCGTCGCATATCGTTTCCCCTCTGGCCATCCAGCTGAGCACCGGGTGCCCTGCTGGCTCCGGGTAAGTGGCCTCTTGCGGTACGGAGATGGACTCGCTCTTGGGCCCAGCCTGACGACCGAAGCGGAATGGTAGGTTCAGCACGCAGGGCTGCCAAGATGCGCCGGCTCGGCTTCTCCTACAGCGTATTTGGCTACCGTTTCAGGGCCGCGGAAGGCGCATCCGTTAAATGCTGGCTTTCCGGAGCTGCAGCGTCAGGTTTCTACTGAAGCTCCTGGTGACGCCGCCGCAAGCGGCTTCGGCGATGGCCATCCAAGATGTTTGACATCGCCCCGTTAGCCACCAGCCGCGCCACCGCCGTGTGGGTCCAGGTCGAGCCACCGCGGGGTGTGGCTATCGCGCGAGAGGTCAGCTCTCGCGCAAGCCCAGCATGTGTGGTGATCCCCTCCGCCCGGAGCGCATGCAGCTCCAGGGCGAGCCGGTATGCCGTCCGGGTAGCCTCCTCCTGCCGAGCCTGGGATGCAGCAGTCGCGCGAGGCGGTGTGGGCGGCCTCCACCCCCATCCCCTCCCAGGACTGCCCCCCTCGCCCGTGCCGATGCCAACGCCGCCCCGGGTACCCTCCGAGATCAGCTCTCGCTCCTTCTGAGCCATCGCCGCATAAACCCGCATGCTGAGGTCATCCGCCCCGGGCATGTCGGCCGCTCGGATCGAGATC
>JBHTFH010000055.1:0-22871 GCA_042666135.1 Roseomonas sp. GCM10028921
CGACAGCACCGCCCCTGGCCGCAAGCGTCGCACGCCAACCTCCTGGCACGCGCCTGCGAAGCTGCTCCACGACATCAGGGCCGTCACCCCGAAGGTAACCCGCATTGTCGAGAACAGAGTCGCCGAGAAGGACGACGTGACCTGCCGTCTGCATCGCTGCCGGCTGCGATCCTGCGGGGCGCGCGCATGCCGCTGTTCCAGCTGCCGCTGCAGCGCTGAGTGCCATCCGGCGGGACGTGAGAGAGCTTCCTGGATCGGTCATCGTGCGTCTCCGAAAAGGTCAGCCACAAGGGGCACAGCGCCCATGAGCAGAGAAAACGCGTGGCCGGTCCGGCGGTGGCACTCTCGGCGCCCTGACAGCTGCGCCCAGGCGGGCAGGTACATTCTCTGGATGACGCGCACGCCCTCTGGCGGTTGATAGAGAGGACTGCCGCAAGAGGGCAGCCCGATCGACACTCAGGAACCCAGTGTTGCCTTACCTGTCTCTACTGCTCAGGCATCAGCGCACCGGGCCAGCCCCGCACTGGTTGTTCAAGCGCTCGCCATCCGCGACAGCCATAATCACCACGATCTCGTTAGGGCGCGGCGCATCGGCGATCGACACTGTGAACGTATCGAAATGGGCAAAGCTCCAGACATCGTCCTTATGGCCCAGCGGCACGTCCAGCGTCACACTCGCGATCAGCCCTGCATGCCCCTTACAGCGTGTTCCGTGACGGTAGCTGCTGCCCGGCGCCGGTTTCTGGATGTCGCACGGCCCGTTCGGTGTTTATTATACGGGCACCCCTGGGAGAGCAGAGGATATCCAGCCGCAAAGAACCACGTGACCGTACTGGCCGCTGCTCGGCTAACTCCACGAGGCTGGGTACCGGGTCGAGGGTCGCGATGCTTCCGGGCGCCTTGCTGGCCACTATAATCCATGCAATGGCGAGACATATGATTTGGGTGGCCCCGGTTAGTCTGCGCGCGCGCCCGAAATCTGTACCGCTTCCCGCCACATGGGCCGTTCGCGACGACCCCGCTCGGAGAGTTCCTCCGGTGTCGACCAAGCGATGGTCGCGCCGACCTGAAGAAACCGACGCTGCATTGCCTCATCATCGGCAAGCTTTTTCAGCGCCGCATTGAAGCGGTCGACGATCAAGCGCGGCGTGCCGATGGGGAAAGCAAAGCCCTGCCACGATGTTACGACGAAGTCGGGCACCCCGGCTTCGGCCATAGTGGGCACATCGGGCAAGGTCGGGAAGCGCTGGGCTGAAGTGACGGCAAGCGCTCGCATCCGTCCTTCCTGGATCACCGGCACGTAGCTTGCCAAGTTGTCGAGGGCAAAATCCACGTCGCCCGCGAGCATCGCTGGGATGGTCTGCGCTGCACCGCGGAAGGGCACGTGGACTCCCTGGTAGCCGGCACGCATGGCCAGTAGTGCCCCAGAAAGGTGCGGCGTAGAGCCGATGCCGGGCGAGCCGTAAGACACGCCGCTGTGCTTTGCCTTGGCCCAGGTAACGAACTCGGACAGTGTCCGCGACGGATTGTGCGTTGCTGGCACAACTGCGACGTTCGGCAACTCCCAGGCGAGTGCGACGGGCGCGAAGTCACGATCGAAGTCAAATGGCATGCTCCTGTAGAGGAGCGGGTTGATTATGATGTGCTGTACAGAGCAGATTGCGAAGGTGTAGCCGTCTGGCGTTGCTTTCGCGGCAACGTCGATGCCGATGTTGCCGCCAGCGCCGGCGCGGTTCTCCACGACGATAGGGTGGCCGAGCAGGGCCTGGAGGCGCTCAGCATAAATGCGCACGAGTACATCGGTGGATCCGCCGGGCGGCCAAGGAACGATGACCCGCATGGCACGGTTCGGCCACTCGGCGCCTTGGGCGAGCGCAGGGCGCGCGAGAGGCAGGTTGATCACGCCCGCAGCGGCGATCAGGGCACGGCGTGTGGCCTTAGTCACGAGCGTTCAACTCCCAGCTCATTGTTGGACTGGAGTCTCCGCGGACCAGGCCCATCGTTCAAGCTACCGAAACTGTGAGAAAGCTTCTGCCGAGTCATTTTCCTGTTAATGCCCTGGCTCCTCGACAGCTTGAACGGCACGAGCCACGAAGTTAGTTACTTTTCCGACGTCTAGGGTCAGCTATGCTGCCAGAAGATGGCGAAGGTCAGGCAGATGCACGGAGGTGCTTGGGTCTGGTTCCAGCGCGGCGTCCGCCATCTACGCGGGCAGGGCTTCAACGCACCGGGCCAGCCCCGCACCGGTTGTTCAACCGGCCGCCGTCCGCGATGGCCATGACCATCACGATCTCGTCCGGCCGCGGCGCGTCAGATATGCACACCGTGACCGTGTCGAAGTGGGCGAAGCTCCAAACATCGTCCTTGTGGCCGAGGGGCACGTCCAGCGCGGTCCCGGCTGCCGCCACCTTCACGTTCGAGGGGACAACGGCCTGACCTCCGCCGACGGCTGCCCGCATAGGACGACCGAGCCGCGGGTGAATACAGGCTCCGCCGTGCTCCATCTCACCGGAGATGCCCACCAGCGCTCCCTTGCCATACGAGACTGGCGGTCCATCCAGCATGCGGACCAGATCCGGCATCATCCGTTCCCCGAGCTCAGCGCCAGCCTCGCACAACGGGCTCAGGTCCTCTGAGAAGCGTCCGGCAAAGGGATTGGTGATGACGGCCAGGGCGACGGCCCGGACCACTGGCCGAGGGGCTGCCTGACCCAGTTCCCCAAAGACCTGCTCACGGGTGATCACGAGTTTACGGATCTTCAGCACGGCAGTTCCCTCCCCTGCTCCCTCCAACTCGCATCCTGCCATTTCGCCGCACGTGTGACCCTGGCGAGATCGAGTGGCTAGCCGACCTACAGCTTCCTACCCGTAATCTTGCCTGAAAGGGGGGCGGGCGCTAATTCCGCCCGCGCTGCCCTGCCAGAAGGCGGCAGACGCAGGAACGCTGGTCGAAAGTCAAAAGGCAGATGGTACCGTGCCGGTGGATATCGGCGTGGCGCTCCCATGTGCCTGCTCAGGAGTTTCGACGATGCCTTCCCTGAAGCGCCGCACCCTTTTCGGGGGTGCCCTCGCCCTTCCGGCCTTGCTGAGCTACCCCACCCGGGCGAATACGTTTCCTAGCCGCGCGGTGCGCCTCGTCGTTCCCTTCACCCCTGGAGGCGCGACCGACAGCTCTGCCCGCGTGATCGCTGACTTCCTCTCGCAGCGCTATGGCACTCCCGTTGTGGTCGAGAACCGCCCCGGAGCAAGTGGCGCGATCGGCGCCGAGTATGTCGCCCGCTCCGCCCCGGACGGACACACTTGGCTGATTGCCGCAGCCTTTCCTCTAGCGACGGGCTCACTACTCAACCCGAAGCTGCCCTATGATCCCAAGCGCGACCTCGCCCCGGTCTCGATGGTTTTCACCACTGACCATGTCATGACGGTCAACGACGCGGTGAAGGCGCGGGACCTGACCAGCTTCATCGCCGAGGCGCGGGCGCGTCGCGAGCCGCTGCGCTACGGTTCCCCAGGGATCGGCACCTCGCATCACCTGATCGGCGAGATGCTGCGGCTGCGGACTGGGCTGGATCTCGTGCATATTCCCTATCGTGGTTCCGCGGCCGCGGTGACTGACCAACTCGGGGGCACCATCGAGCTGATGTTCGACCAGTTGCAAACCTCTCTGCCTCATATCCGTTCAGGGAATGTACATGCGGTCGCGGTCACTGGCACGAAGCGCAATGCGAACCTGCCGGATGTGCCTGCCATTTCAGAGATCCTGCCGGACTTCGAAGCACAATCCTGGAACGCCGTCGCGGTGCATGCAGGCACCCCGGTCTCTTTGGTTGAGAGGATTTCAGCCGATATTCGTGACGCGCTGAACGATCCCGCAGCCAAGGCCAAGCTCGCACCGCTGGGGGCCGATTACTCAGCCTCCACCCCAGCGGAGATGGGTGCAGTGATCCAGGCCGAAGTCGAGCGCTGGGCCCCGGTGATTCGCGACGCCGGTATCACCATGAACTGAGGTCGAGCGACCTCCCCGGCGCGACCGCCGGGGAGGCATGGGCGTTCAGTCGCGTCATCTTCGGATGACGTGTGCGCCCGAAGGCGCTTGATGTCCGGGGCTGCCGAAGGAGGGAAGCCCGATGCATGCAGAATAACCCCGTGCAGACCTGTCCCAGTTCACCGGATCGCAGACCTTCACCCGCCACGGCATCGCGCGATCCGTGCTGATGACCGAGGGTGTTATGCTCCTCGCCGAGAAGGCCGGGGCGCACTGGCTGACCGACATCATTGTCTCTTAGGAGTGCGATCCCAAGGTGCAGGGTGAGCCCTTTCAGGTCCGGCGCCTGTCAGTATCGCCGGGCACCACCTCTGGCCTTGTGCAGATCATCCGCACGACGCCGGTGTCGTCGATCATGACGGCGCCCTGGCCCATCATGTTGTTGACGAAGTGGGCGGCGCGGTCGCCGTGCCAAGTGATGTCGGTCGTCACGTCCTGTGCCACCGCGCGGCCGATGTCCGTGCGGTGGTAGAAGTAGCAGAAGCGCAGGTTGCCGCTCTTCGTGAGGCTGGAATGCAGCATCCACAGCGCGCCGGGCCAGCGCTTCGCCTGCATGCCTTTCCAGGGCAGGTCGGCATCGCCGACATACTGGGCATTGGCGGACTCCTCGATCTGGAGGAGCTGGCTCCACTGTTCCAGCCGACGACGGCGAAGCGGTGGCCGTCGTCCGCCACGTCGGCGGCGCGGAGCTTCTCGAAGGCGAGCAGCACCTTCGCCTTGGTCAGCCCGTCCGTGTCGGTCGTGCCGACCGCGGTGCCGACGGCTTCCTGCGTCGCGGTGTCGAGGGCGGCGATGATCGGCTCGTCGGTCTTTCGGCCCAGCGCATAGGCGCCGGCATTCGCGACCACCGCGCGCTCGTCCAGGTTGGACTTGATCTCGTCGAGCCGGTCGACCCACTCACCGGCGTAGTAGTCCCGCAGGAAGCACTCGACCGCGGAGTAGTCGAGGTTCATCACGGGCATCACACCGTTGCACGCCTTCGCCGCGGCCGTGCCCTTGCCGACGCAGGGGAAGACGGTGGGAGCGCCGTGGACGCCGGTCTT
Source organism: Roseomonas sp. GCM10028921 (assembly GCA_042666135.1). Taxonomy (GTDB): domain Bacteria; phylum Pseudomonadota; class Alphaproteobacteria; order Acetobacterales; family Acetobacteraceae; genus Roseomonas. Next base: position 5,088 of record JBHTFH010000055.1, read on the forward strand.
GGAGCGGGCGCAGCTTACTGCCCTGGCGCTGGAAGGCCTCGTGCGCCTCGGCCTGGAACTGCTTGACGAAAGCCTAGTCGATCGTGGCGGACATGCGTGTCGTCTATCGGGATTGGGTTTCGACGCGGTGGGTGCGCCCGCCCGGTTGGCACGGCCTTCTGCGGGAGAGGACCGGGGCCGGGCGGGGCGCGGAACGGCGCGCGCCCGCCGCGGCTCCCGAGGATGCTCCATCGGGGCCAGGGCGGGTTGGTCGCGCTGGAAGGGGTGGAAAAGAAAAAGGCCCCGTCCGCATGGCGGAGGGGCCTTAGAGAGAGGACGGGGGCGGGCGGCACCAGGGGGATAGAAGGGTGCCACCCGCCCCCGCAGCCGGTCCGCACGAGGGGGGATGCGGAACCGGCGACGAGCGGGGGTCACCCTTTGGGGGGATGCAGTCGGTGACCGCCCGTCGTCATGAGGCGCCGGTAAAACGCGACGCCCCGACTCAGGTTTCAGGACCTTAGCCCGGAATCCTGAATGCTTGGTTGAGGCTTCGGGATCACCCTCCTGTGAGGCGGCGGAAGCCCTCCGTTACCCGCTTCACGAAGTCCGGCTCGCGGGAGCGCCAGTAGCGGGGGTCGCGCATCATGCGGCGAAGCGAGGCCTCCTCCATGCCTTCGGGCGCCTCGGCCTGGCGCGCCAGGGAGGGCTCGCCCTTCTCCATCATGCGGTGGAGCGCGATCAACCCCGTCCGCCGTGGTGGAGAGGGCGACGACCATTTCCTCGGGCAGGGTTGCGCGGGCCCAAGTGGCGATCTGCTTCCCCGTCCGGCGGCAGCGGTCCTCGCCGCCAAATTGGCTCCGCAGCCGGTCCCGCTGGCGCTCCGCCCCGAACTGCGAGGCGGCCTCGGCCACGATGGGCAGCAGCCGCTCGGCCGCGAGGTCGTAGACGAGCTGCACCTGGGAGGGGGTGAAGCCCGCCCTGTGCAGCGCAGCGTTCACCTCGGGGTCGGCGCCGATCAGCTCGTGCCTCGGCTCCACCCGGTACTCCTCGGCCGTGTCGGGCACGCCGCTCGCGCGGCGGAGCGCTGGCGCTCCTCCTCCGGCGCGTCGTCGCCCGGCGGGACGAAGCGGGCGGAGAGCTTGCGCTCCAGCTCGCGATAGGACTTGAGCAGCGCCTCCACGCGCAGCTCGCCCAGCTCGGTGTCCCGAAACTTCTCCGGCACGCCCTCGGGCCGCTCCGCCCGGGCGGGCGGCGCCTCCTCCTCCGGGATGTCGGACTCGACCTCCAGTAGGTTCTCACTCATGCGCTGGGTTGCTCCTGAATGGGCGCCAGGATGGCGCTGGGCGCGGAAAGCGTGCGGGCGAGGTGGCGCGCCGCCGCAGGAAGATCGACGACGCCCGCGGCCGCCAGCCCGAGTGCCGGCACGGCCTGCAGGAAGAGCAGTGTATTCGCCGCATCCGCCCTCCCCTGCACGCAGGCGAAGGGCGACGGGTAGGCGATGCGCGCCTCGTGCCCGTCGATGAGGATGGGCGGCACCTCGCCCCGCTGGCGGAGGATCGAGAGGCAGCGCGCGATCAGCGGCGTCAGCAGCTCGGCCTGCAGGCGGCCATAGGTGGCGCCGAGCAGCCGGGCGGTCTCCGCGCTGCGCTCCAGCACCTCCGTCGCCGTCATGTTCGGCCGGGTTGGGCGAGGAGAGCCGGTCGGCCAGCAGCGCCGAGCGGATCCGCGCCCGCATGTCGGAGAGCACGAGCTGCGCCACGTCGAAGGAGCCCGGCGCCACCAGCGGCGTCAGCCCGGAGGAGCCGACGGCCTTGGGGATGATCGCCCCCGGCTCCAGCCGGATCGTCGCGGAGTTCAGCACCCCGTCGTCATCGGCTGCCAGATCCCCGTCGCCGCGATGGAGGCGTTCTTCAGCACCAGCCCCACCACCTTGTTCGCGGTGCGGATGTCCGGCAGCGCCTTCATCACGGGGCCGCGCCCATAAGTCTCGCCCCGCGCCTTCATCCAGCGGAAGGTGAGAAAGGGGCTCTCCTCGAAGCGCCCCTCGGCGAGGGGAAGCGCGCGGCCGTCCCGCTCCAGCACCGCGGCAAAGCGCGGGCCGCCGCGGCCGGGCCAGACCGCTTCCACCACCCGATGCGTCGCCTCGGGCTCGTCGGCGCGGAAGAGGTCCGGCGGCAGGGAGGCGCCGGGGTATCGGGCGGCAATGGCGTCGGCCGTCATCCTGATGAGGCGGAACACCGTGTCCAGCCTGCCGGAAGCACCCTCCTCCAGCACCGCCTCGCGCAACGGCACGGCGGTGAAGCGCAGCGCGGAGGCCTCGCCCGGCGGCGCCTCCTCCACCAGCACCACGCCGGTGCCGGCGACGACGAGATCCAGGAAGGCTTGGTGCATCTCGAGCGCGAAGTCGGAGCGGTCCAGATGGCCCTGCAGCGTCTCCGCCGCGCGCTCCAGTACCCCGGCAGCTCGGGGTCCGCGCCCTCGTCCACGGGCGCCAAGCCGAACCAGCGGAATCAGGGCGGCGTCAGATCGGCGAGGAGCGAGGCCGCCAGGTTCTCGGCCGCGTCCGCCGCCGTGCCGTCATGCAGCGAGGGCCCGCCAGTGCCGGGCGTGGCCGCGAGGACGTAGTCGTAGCAGTTGCGCCACACGCCCTCCCAGGGGCGGCGCCCCTCCAGCCCCCGCTCCGCGTGGGCGATGATCTCGTCGGGCGTCACGCCGAGACCTCTCTTTCCTGGTGCAGCGGCGAGGTGGTGCTCTGGCCCATGCGCCGGCCTGCTTCTGCGATGGGGAACCCGGGCCCGAACAAGATTAGGCCCCGCACCGGAGGGGGTCCGGGCCGGGCCTGAGAGTTCAGGGATCGGAAGGAAGTCATCGGGCGCAATTCTCCCGTTCACGAGAGAGGTTCTAGCCCGGGACTCACCCAACATCAAGAATTTATGCCTTTTCAAGGAATTTTTTCTTTGGTCCCTGGAAAAGCCCGTGCGGCGTGACGGCGAAAGGGGCCACCGACCCGAGCAGCGCGCGGCAGAGCGACACGCAGGAAAAGGGCATAGCGGAGGGCAGGCCCCGGGCCGGTGCCGCGGGCAGGACGGGCCCGAGCACGCGGCACCCGGCCCGACGCCGGGCAGGTCGAACTCCGCCTCCACCGCCAGTCGCGTCATGAGAAGGCGGCGCGAGAGGGGGTCCAGCACGGTCCAGCCCGCGTCGTCCTGCAGGGCGGCGAAGCAATGGCGGAAGCCCGGCCGCAGGAGCCGCATCCAGCCCTGTTCCGCGCCGCCGCCGAAGGCGATCCAGAGAAGCTGCGGCTTCGACTCCGCGACGCGCCGATGTGCGGCCCCCATGCGCGACGCCGCCGCCCCGGGGGTCCGGGACGGCGGCGAGCAGGTCGGGAGCCGGCACGAAAGGTTCCGAGATCATGGTGTAGCGGCCCGGTTTCAGGCCGGCGGGGGAAGCGCGAGCGAGACCACCTCGGCGGACTCCGCGGGCGGCTCTGGCCCGGCCACGATGCCCCTCATCCGCAGCGGCCAGTCCAGCCGCTCCATCTCCTCGCGCCACAGCTGGTGGTCGCCGCGCTCGGGCAGCACCGTCGGGTCGGGCGCCGTGCCGCGCTCGCCCCAGATCCGCATAATGCGAGCATGGGCGAGGTCGATGCGGCGGTGGCGGTAGAGCCGATCGAGGCACTTCACCACGTCGTCGGGCTCGCAGGGCCGGGAGACCAGGCCGCGGCCGGAGACGATGCGCGCGCGATCCCGGCACGCGACGAGGGCGGCGATGGTCCAGAACCAAGCCTCCTCGGCGCTTCGGCGCTATGGAACGGCTAGACCTTGTCCATGCTTGAAAGGGTTGTCGAAGTAGTGCGGAGGGCACCGGAAGCGGGACGGGTCATCGGGAACTAAGTCTCGCAAGTTGTGAATAAAACGTGAATATTTACTCACACTCTTGTGACCGCCGAGAAAATTCTGCGACTGTATTCCTGTTGTCGCCAGATTCCCCGCCTATATGATGGGGTGATGCAGCACAGCGACATCTGGCGCGCCCTCGACGCGTTGGCGGCGGAGAACGGCCTCTCCGCCTCCGGCCTCGCGCGCAAGGCCGGACTCGACCCGACCGCCTTCAACCCCTCGAAGCGGATCGGCCCGGACGGCCGCGCCCGCTGGCCCTCGACCGAGAGCGTGGCCAAGGTTCTGGCCGCCACCGGCGCGGGGATGGACGAGTTCGCGAGCCTCATCACCGGCAACATCCGCGCCTCCGGCCGCCCGAGCCGCCGCATCCCGCTCATCGGCCTCGCCCAGGCCGGCAGCTCCGGCTACTTCGACGATGGCGGCTACCCCGTCGGCGGCGGCTGGGATGAGATCAGCCTGCCCGAGGTGGGCGACCCCAACGCCTATGCTCTGGAGATCAGCGGCGACTCGATGGAGCCCGTGTTCCGGGACGGCGACGTCATCATCGTCTCCCCCAGCGCCCCCGTGCGGCGCGGGGACCGGGTGGTGGTCCGCACCCGCGGCGGCGAGGTAATGGCGAAGGAGCTGATGCGGCAATCCGCCAAGCGGGTGGAGCTCGCCAGCCTCAACCCCGCGCATCCGAACTACAGCTTCGACCTGGAGGAGCTGACCTGGATGCACCGGATCGTCTGGGCCAGCCAGTAAGGCCGCACCCCCGCAGGGCTCCGCCTGGGGGCTTCAGTCCCCCGCCGCACCCGCCGAGAGCAGCCGCAGCACCTTCTGCGGGTCCTGCTCGCCCGAGAGTGCCATCAGCACCCCGTTGGGCAGCCGGACCGAGGCCATGCCGGCCTGCTCATAGGCGCGCAGCATCTCCTGCTTCACCCCCGCGAAGGCCGGGGCCACCCCGGCAGCGTCGCAGAGGTCGCGGAAGCGCCAGATCGCGTTGATCCGCGCCTCCGGCAAGCCCGCCGGATCGCCTTCCGCCACCCAGACCCCTTCCAAGCGACGGAAAGCGAAGCCGGCCCGGCCGCCATCGGCGAAGACCACGCCATCGGCATGGGGCGGCACCCGCGCGCCGAGCGCAATCAGCCGCGCCTGGGCCGATTCGTCGTAATCCTCGGCCCGGATGCGGGCAGGGCGCAGGAGGCGGAAGGCGGCGTAGAGGAGCAGCGCCACCGCGATGCCGATGGCGAAGCGCAGCGGCGTGGGGGTGCCGGACTCCACCACCACCTCCCACCAGGTCGCCGTGGAGAAGCGGCCGTGATAGGCGATCGTCGCCAGCGTCAGCCCGCAGATTACCCCGGTGGCGAGGGAGAAGACGCGCGAGCCCGTCAGCGGCTCCCCCGTCAGCCGCGCGTCCCGGTAGAAGGCGTGGCGCATGGCAGCGAGGAACAGCCCCGTGCCGAGATAGGCTGCGGCCACCCACCAGGGATCGCCCCGCACCGCGAGGATCCACACGCCGTTCGCCAGCAGGACCAGCCCCGCCCACCAGGCGATGCGCAGGCGGCGGAGCATGCCGTAGGAGACCACCAGCAGCAGCGAGCCGACGACGGAGGCCGCGAACTGGCTCGCCAGCGCCGCCCATTCCCCGCCCCATTGCGCGATATCTGTCGCCCGCGCCGGCAGGGCGCCGACGAAGAGCAGCACCGCCCCGCCCAGCCCAGTGAGTCCCGAAAGCACCGGCACCTCCAGCGCCCCCGTCACCCGCGCCTCGGCCTGCATCCGGCCCATGGCGGGGCGCCTCTGGCTCACCTCGAAGGCGGCGAAGAGCCCGCCCGCGAGGAAGAGCGGCACGATGTAGTAGAACAGGCGGAACAGCAGCACCGCCCCGATCACCTGGGCGGAGGGCAGGTAGGGCTCCAGGCTCAGGAGGATGAAGCCGTCGAACACCCCCAGCCCCCCGGGCACGCTGGCGGCCAGCCCGGCCGTGTAGGCGGCGATGTAGATGCCGAGGAACTTCCAGAAGGTCAGGCCCGGCGCCTCGGGCAGCAGGGCATAGAAGATCGCCGCCGTCACCGCCACGTCCACGCTCGCCAGCGTCACCTGCGCGATCGCCATGCGAAAGCCGGGCAGGTCGATCTGGTGCCCGAAGATCCTGAAATGCGGCCAGAAGCGCGACAGCACGACATAGGCCGCGACGATCGCCCACATCACCACCGCCACGGCCTGCGCCGCCCATTCCGGGATCGCCTCCCCCTCCCCCACCCAGGGCAGGACCGAGGGTTCAAGGAACAGCACCAGCCCGCCGAGCGCGAAGCCGCCGAGGCCGAAGGTTAGGGAGGTGAAGGCGATGACCTTCGCGATCTCGACCGGGGTCAGCCCCCAGGCCGCGTAGAAGCGGTATCGCACCGCCGCGCCGGACACGGCCGCGAAGCCGAGATTATGCGCCAGGGTGTAGGCGCAGAAGGAGGCGAGCGAGGTCCGGAGATAGGAGATCGGCTTGCCGGCATAAACCGAGCCCAGCCGGTCGTAGATCGTCAGCACGGCATAGGCGATGAGGGTCCAGCCCCCGGCGATCCACAGCTTCCGCTCGGGCGTGCTCTCCAGCACCCGGCCCACATCCGCCACGGAGAGGCTGCGGAACTCCCGCTGCACGACATAGAGCGCGCCCGCCAGCAGGATCAGGCCGAAGACGGTCGGTCCGTGCTTGCGGATCAGCACCCAGCTCATGCGGCGTCGGCGCCTGGAGAAGCGGAAGCCTGAGCGAGCGTGCCCTCGATCAGCGCCACCGTCTCGGGGATGCCGTAGAGCGCGACAAAGCCGCCGAAGCGCGGCCCCTCTTCCTGCCCCAGCAGCACCTGGTAGATCGCCGCGAACCAGGCGCGGGAAACGCCGGGGCGCGAGGGATCCTTGCCCGGCTGGAGGAAGGGCTCCCGCCGCCCGGCGTCGTAGACGAGGTCCTGAATCGCGGAAGGCCGCTCGGCGGCCGGCAGCGCCTCGATCCGTGCCCGGTTCTCCCGCAGGAGGTCGGCGAGGTGCAGCAGGGCCTCCCGCTCCGGCTCGCTCGCCGGGCGGAAGCGTTTCGTCGGCTTCACCATGTCCCGGTAATAGGCCGAGGCCCGCTCCACGAGGGTCGCGAGCATGGGCGAGGCTTCAGGCGTCGCCTCCGGCGCGTGCCGGTGCAGATAGCCCCAGAGCATCTCCGGCGTCTCGGCATTGGCCGCGACGGCGAGGTTCAGCAGGAGGGTGAAGGTGATCGGGCTGCCGGCCCCGTTCGGCAGCTCGCCGCCATGGATGTGCCAGGCCGGGTTCGCCGGGTCATCAGTGACGCGCAGCTTCTCCACATTCGCCAAGTACTCGTCGGTCGCCCGGGGAATGACGTCGAAGTGGAGCCGCTTCGCCCGGCCGGGCTGCTGGTACATGAAGAGGGATAGGCTCTCGGGCGGGGCGTAGCGCAGCCATTCCTCGATGGTCAGCCCGTTACCCTTGCTCTTGCTGATCTTCTGCCCCTGGGCGTCCAAGAACAATTCGTAGGTGAAGCCGACCGGCGGCTCCCCGCACAGCACGCGGCAGATGGCGGAGGAGAGCTTCACGCTGTCGATCAGGTCCTTGCCGGACATCTCGTAGTCCACGCCCAGCGCGTACCAGCGGAGCGCCCAGTCGGCTTTCCACTGCGCCTTCACGTGCCCGCCGGTCACGGGGGTTTCGATACGCTCCCCCGTCTCCGGGTCCCGCCACACCACCGTCCCGGCATCGGGGCGGGTCTCCTCCATCGGCACCTGCATGACGATGCCCGTCCGGGGATGGATGGGGAGGAAAGGCGAGTAGGTCGCCCGCCGGTCCGGCCCCAGCGTCGGCAGGATCACCGCCCGCACCTCCTCATGCACCGCCAACATCCGCAGCAACGCCTGATCGAAGCGCCCGGACGCGTAGTAATCGGTGGAGGAGGCGAATTCGAACTCGAAGCCGAAGGCCTCCAGGAAGGCCCGGAGCCGCGCGTTGTTGTGCGCGCCGTAGCTCTCATGGGTCCCGAAAGGGTCGGGGATGCGCGAGACCGGTTTGCCCAGGTTGGCCCGTAGCAGCTCCGGGTTCGGCACATTGTCCGGCACCTTCCGCAACGCGTCCATGTCGTCGGAGAAGGCCAGCAGGCGGGAGGGAAGGCCCGTCAGCCGTTCGAAGGCCCGGCGGACCCAGGTGGTGCGCGCCACCTCGCCGAAGGTGCCGATATGGGGCAGGCCAGAGGGGCCGTAGCCCGTCTCGAACAGCGCCGTGCCCTTGGCTTTCACCGAGGCGCGATCGGCCACCTTCCCGGCCTCCTCGAAGGGCCAGGCGCGGATTTCGCGCAGGGAGGGATCGGCGGGGTAGCGTTCCATGACCGCGCCCACATGCCCCCGCGCCCCCGCCGGGTCAACGCGCCACTTCCTTGCAAGAGCGATGCACCGGGTTGCGGGCATCGCTGCCCCCCGAAACAAGCGCCTCGCATCCTGTTCCGCCGCCTGTATAAACCGCACCGCCACACTGGTGGGGGTGGGCCTGTTCCCGACCCCCAAGCAACGCCTCGAAGGGATGGCAGGTCATGCGCGTTGGGGTTTTCGGTGCGACGGGCGCGGTCGGCAGGGAACTGGTGCAGGTCCTGGGGGACCGCGGCTACCCCGTGACCGAGTTGCGCCTCTTCGCCTCCACGCGGAGTGCCGGCACCCGCCTGCCCACCCCCTTCGGCGAGAAAACGGTGGAGGTCTACGACCCCGCCAGCCCGCCGAAGCTGGACCTCGCCCTGCTCGCCGTCTCCGGCGACTGGTCCAAGGCCCATGCGAAGGAGCTGGTCGCGGCCGGCGCCGTGGTGGTGGACAACTCCTCCGCCTTCCGGCTGGAGAATGACGTGCCGTTGGTCGTGCCGGAGGTGAACGCGGCCGCGGCGGGCGGCGCCCGGCTGATCGCCAACCCGAACTGCACTACCGCCATCCTCGCCGTGGCGCTCGCCCCGCTGCACCGCGAGTTCGGGCTGAAGCGCGTGATCGTCTCCACCTACCAGGCCTCTTCCGGCGCCGGCGCCGAGGGAATGCAGGAGCTGGAGGACGGGCTGCGCGAGGTGCTGGCGAATGGCGGACAGGCGAAGAACTCTGTCTTCCGGCATCCCCTGCCCATGAACCTCATCCCGCACATCGATAGCTTCCAGCCCAACGGCTACACGCGGGAGGAGATGAAGGTCACCTGGGAGACCCGGAAGATCATGGGCCTGCCCGACCTCCTAATCTCCTGCACCGCCGTCCGCGTGCCCACGCTGCGCGCCCATGCCGAGGCCGTGACGATCGAGACCGAGCGCCCCGTCACCCCCGAGGCCGCCCGCGCCGTGCTTGCCAGGTCCCCCGGCGTGAAGCTGACCGACGACACCGCCAACGCCGTCTACCCCATGCCCCTGACGGCCAGCGGCCAGTACGACGTGGAGGCCGGGCGCATCCGCTCCAACCCCGTCTTCGGGGAGTGCGGCCTCGACTTCTTCGTCTGCGGCGACCAGCTGCTGAAGGGCGCGGCCCTGAACGCGGTGCAGATCGCCGAGGCCCTGCCATTGAGGATGGCGGCCTGAAGAAACAGCCGGGGAGAGGGAACTCTCCCCGGCCTTCCCGTCTTCTTCGGCCACCCGCCGAGAGGACGCCCCGTGACCGACAAGCCCCCCGACATCCCCGGCGGCGCGCAGCTGCGCACCATCGCCATGCCGCGCGACACCAATGCCGGCGGTAGCATCTTCGGCGGCTGGACCCTCTCCCAGATGGACCTCGCGGGCGGCACCCTGGCCGGCGAGCGCGCGGGCGGCCGGGTGGTCACCGTCAGCATCGACGCCATGCGCTTCCTCCGCCCCGTCTCCGTCGGCGACGAGGTGAGCTGCTACTGTGTGATCGAGAAGGCCGGCGACACGTCCATCGCTGTGAAGATCGAGACCTGGGCGCGGCCGCGCGGCGGAAAGCCCGCGGAGAAGGTGACGGAGGGCCTCTTCACCTATGTCGCCATCGACGAGGATGGCCACCCGCGCGAACTGCCGGAGGCGGACGAGGGCTGACCTCGCCCCGCTCCCCAAACGCAAGAGGGGGGCGGAGAGCCCAGGCCCTCCGCCCCCTTCCCGTGAGAGCGCCCTCCCCGGGGCGCCCCCTTCACCTCACTCCGCGGCCTGCTGGCGAGCGGGCATCGAGATGCCGAGCCCCTGCGCCACGCGGCTGCCGTACTCGCGGTCTGCCTGCATGAAGTAGCAGACCATCTTTTCCTGGATGACCGGCGCGCATTGCGAGAGCGCGCCGACGAGGTTCTTCACGAGGTCGTCCCGCTCGAGGTCGGAGAAGAGGCGCCAGCGCTCGCCGGCCTGCTTGAAGTCGTTCGTGCGCTCGATCTTCTGGCGCCCGACCTCGCCCGCCACATAGACCCGCGGCGGCGGTCCCAGGCGGGGCTGCTCGACGAGGCCGTCGAAGTTGGACGGCTCGTAGTTCACGTGCTTGTTCGCGCCCTGCTCCGCGCCGTCCACATGGTAGCTCATCTGGCCGCCGCGCTGATTCGTCGCGAAGGGGCATTTCGGCGCGTTGATCGGCAGTTGCAGGTAGTTCGGGCCCACGCGGTAACGCTGCGTGTCCGAATAGGCGAAGGTCCGCCCCTGCAGCATCTTGTCGTCCGAGAAGTCGATCCCGTCCACCAGCACGCCCGTGCCGAAGGCCACCTGCTCGACCTCGTTGTGGTAGTCCACGGGGTTCCGGTTCAGCTGGATGTGGCCGACATGCAGGAAGGGGAACTGCTCCTCGGGCCAGAGCTTGGTGACATCCAGCGGATCCCAGTCCAGCTCGGGATGCTCGTCGTCGCTCATCACCTGGATGTACATGTCCCATTCCGGGAACTCGCCGCGCTCGATCGCGTCGTAGAGGTCGCCGGTGGCGTGGTTGAAGTCCTTCGCCTGGATCGCCTCGGCCTGCTCCTGCGTCAGGTTCCGCACGCCCATCCGCGGCTGGAAGTGGAACTTGCAGAGGACCGTTCCCCCCTCGGCGTTCACCAGCTTGTAGGTGTTCACGCCCGATCCCTGCATCTCGCGATAGGTGGCCGGGATGCCCCAGGGCGAGAAGAGGTGGGTGATCATGTGCGTCGCTTCGGGCGTGCAGCTCACGAAGTCGAAGAACCGGTTCATCTGCTGGCGGTTGTGGATCGGGTCCGGCTTGAAGGCGTGGACCATGTCCGGGAACTTCATCGCGTCGCGAATGAAGAACACCTTCAGGTTGTTGCCGACCAAGTCCCAGTTGCCCGTCTCAGTGTAGAACTTGATCGCGAAGCCGCGGGGGTCGCGCAGCGTCTCCGGGCTGTGCCCGCCATGGATCACCGTGGAGAAGCGCAGGAATATCGGCGTCTCCGTCCCCGGCGTGAACACCTTGGCGCGGCTGTACTTGCTGATGGGGTCGTCGCCGGCCTTGCCGGTCGGCACGAAGATGCCGTGCGCCGCCGCACCGCGCGCGTGCACCACGCGCTCGGGGATCCGCTCCCGGTCGAAATGCGACATCTTTTCGAGGAACTGGTAATCCTCGAGCACCAGGGGACCGCGGTTGCCCACGCTCCGCGTGTTCTGGTTATCGAAGACCGGGTGCCCTTGGCGAGTGGTCAGGCCCACACCGCGCGCTTTATCAGACATTTTCCGTCCCTTCCCTAGTGATGACGTGGGGAGGCTAAGGTGTTGGGACGGGGCCGGGAAATTGAAAGGTGCCGCGCATCCGATAGGTTTGCTCTATCGCGTGCGGCCAAGCCATTGAAACGTGCTATCGGGTAGCCTGGAACACCGGGAGGGCGAGTTGCCCTCCCGGCTTCGTGACAATCAGCCCGCCAGCGTGCGCCCGGCGGAGCCGAGATCGGCGAAAGCCTCGTCCAGCCGCTTCACGATGCCCTTCTCGCCGGCCCGCAGCCACTTGCGGGGGTCGTAGAGCTTCTTCTGCGGCTTGCCCGTGGCCGGGTCGATCTGGTGCTTGAAGGCCACCGGATTGGCCTCGACATAGGCGCCCACCGGCTCGGAGAAGGCGAACTGCGTGTCCGTGTCGATGTTCATCTTGAACACGCCGTAGGACACGGCCTCGGTGATCTTGTCCTTCTCGGAGCCCGAGCCGCCGTGGAAGACGAGGCTCATCGGCTTCTCGCCGCCGCCGAACTTGGCGGAGACCGCCTCCTGCGAGCCCTTCAGGATCTCGGGCCGCAGCTTCACGTTCCCCGGCGCATAAACGCCGTGAACGTTGCCGAAGGAGGCCGCGACGGTGACGTGGCCGATGGGGGAGAGGATCTCCCAGGCCTTCAGCACGTCCTCGGGCTGCGTGTAGAGATGCGCGTTGTCGGCGCTCTCCTCGACGTCGTGGCCGATGCCGTCCTCCTCGCCGCCCGTCACGCCGAGCTCGATCTCGAGGCTCATGCCCAGCGGGGCCATGCGCCTGAGGACCTTGGCGCACTCCTCGATGTTGGTGTCGAGCGGCTCGGCCGAGAGGTCGATCATGTGGGAGGAGAAGAGCGGCTGGCCCGTCCGCTTCATGTGCTCCTCGCCATGGTCGATCAGCGCGTCCACCCAGGGCAGCAGCGAGCGGTCGGCATGGTCGGTATGGAGCACAACGCAGACGCCATAGGCCTTGGCCACGGTGTGCACGTGCTGCGCGGCCGAGACGGCGCCGAGCACGCGGGCGGCCGCCGCGTCGGGGCAGCCCTCGCCGGCGAAGAAGCGCGCGCCGCCGTTGGAGAGCTGGATAATGACGTCGGACTTGTTCTTCGCCGCCGCCTCGAGCACCGCGTTGATGCTGTTGGTGCCCACCACGTTCACGGCCGGCAGGGCGTAGCCGCCGTCGCGGCAGGCCTGGAGGAGGGTGAGGTAGTCGGCGCCGGTGACGACGCCGGGCTTGAGCTTCGCGGCCGTTCCCGTCGGCGAGATATGGTTCACGCTTGGTTTCCTGCTCTGTTGGGCCCTTGGTGCGGGGCGCGCCCTCTCGGGCGGGGCTTTCCCCACCGAATCCAGCCCACGGGATAGCACGGAAAAACCCGCCGGGCACGTAACCGTGCCGTGGGCGGCACCGCGCCCGCCCCCCGGCAGCAGACGCGGCGCGCGATTCGCCGTCTCCCGCCCCGCGAACAAAGCAGGTAAAGGCCCGCCGATGCCCCCTGCTTCGGCCCCCAACCCGGCGGCTCCCCGCCTGCTGCTGCCCGAAGTCCCCGCCCTCGTCGCCGGGATCGGCCGCGCCACCCTCCTCACCCCCGACGGCGAGATCGAGACACTGGCGCCGCACGCCCTCGCCCGGCGGCTGGCCGACCTCCCGCCGCCGATGCTCGTCCACGCCCCGGCCACGGCGCGACGCCTCGGCCTCGCGCCCTTTCCCGTGGCCTACGACCTGCTGGAGCTCTTCGCCTTCGTCCTGCCCGCCCAGCTCGCGGCCCCCACGCCGCGCGGCTTGGCCCTGGCGCTCGGGCTGGAGGCGCCCGGGGATGACGAGGCCGCGGCGATCCTTCTGCCGGAGATCGCGACCACCCTCCTCCGCCACCTCGCCACCAACCGCCACGCCCTCCTGAACCGGGATGCCCCCCAGCTCGCCGCCCGGCTGCGGGACGCCTCCGACTGGGTCTGGGCGCCCAGCCTCCTCGCCGCCTCGGGCCAGCCCGAGGCCCGGCCCGCCACCGACGCGCTGAAGGTCTGGCGCCGCCTGCCGGAATGGGAGGAGACCGCGCCCCCCACCCCGCCCGCCTCCCTTCCCGTCGCCCCGCTGGAGGCCCGCAAGCGCCTCGCCGAGATTCTGGGCGCGGATGCCGAGACACGGCCCGCCCAGGCCGACTATGCCTCCGCCGCCTCCCTCGCCTTCGCCCCGCGGGAGGCCGAGGGCCAGCCCCAAGTCGTCCTCGCCGAGGCCGGGACAGGCACGGGCAAGACGCTCGGCTACATCGCTCCCGCCTCCCTCTGGGCCGAGCGCAACGGCGCGCCCGTCTGGATCTCAACCTACACCCGCAATCTCCAGCGCCAGATCGACCAGGAGCTGTTCCGCCTCTACCCCGACCCGGAGGAGCGGCGGCGCCAGGTGGTCATCCGCAAGGGGCGCGAGAACTATCTCTGCCTCCTGAACCACGAGGAGGCGGTGAACGGTGCCATGCCCTCCCGCCTCCTCGCCCTCTCGCTCGTCTCCCGCTGGGCCGCCGCGACCCGGGACGGGGACATGCAGGGCGGCGACTTCCCGGGCTGGATCGCGGAGCTCTTCCCCTGGGGCCACGTCGCCGGCCTGACGGACCGGCGGGGCGAGTGCATCCACTCCGCCTGCCCCCACTGGCGCCGCTGCTTCGTGGAGCACTCGATCCGCCGCGCCCGCACCGCGCGGCTGGTCATCGCCAACCACGCCCTCGTCATGGTCCAGGCCGCGCTCGGCGGCGGGGAGGACAAGCCGGCCCTGCGCTACGTCTTCGACGAGGGGCACCACCTCTTCGACGCGGCCGACAGCGCCTTCTCCGCCGAGATCAGCGGCGGCGAGATGGCGGAGCTGCGCCGCTGGCTCCTGGGCGCGGAGGGTGCGCGCGGCCGTGCCCGCGGGTTGCGGCGCCGGCTGGAGGAGATCACCTCCGACCACCCCGCCCTTCTTCCCCTCGTGGAGGAGGCGCTGCGCCATGCGGGCAGCCTCCCCGGCCCCGGCTGGTCCTCCCGCCTCGGCGAGTCCGACGATCGTGAGAGCTACGAGGGCGAGGACGACCTTCCCGGCCACCCCGCCCACACCAATCCCGGCGAGGCCTTCCTCCGCACCGTCATTCTCCAGGTCTTCGCCCGCTCCCCCGAGGCCGATGCGGGCTACGACGCAGAATGCGACCTCCACCCCCTCAACTCCGGCGTCGCCGAGGCCGGGGCCGCGCTGGAGGAGGCGCTAGGCCTCGTCGAAACCCCGCTCCGCGCCCTCCACGCCCGCATCTCCGGCCTGCTGGAGGACCCCGACGCGGAGCTGGAGACGGGCGACCGCATCCGCCTGGACACCGCCCGCCGCACGGTGGACCGCCGTGGCCTGCGCCCCCTCGGCGCCTGGCGGGCCATGCTCAAGGCCCTGGCCGGGCGGCCGCCCGAGCCCGGCACCCGCCCGGCCCATGTGGACTGGCTCGCCATCACCCGCCGCGAGGGGCGGGTGATCGACGCCGCCCTGCACCGCCACTTCCTCGACCCCACCGAGCCCTTCGCCGCCGCCGTCGCCGCCCCCGCCCACGGGCTGCTCATCACCTCCGCCACGCTGCGCGACAGCGGCGAGGGCGATGCCGAGCACGCCTGGGAGGAGGCGGAGAGCCGCACCGGCGCCGTCCACCTCGCCACCCCCGCCATCCGCGCCGCCGTCCCCTCCCCCTTCGACTACCCCAACCAGACCCTCGCCCTCGTGGTGACGGACATCGCGCGAGACGGACCGCAGGCCGCGATGGCGATGGAGCAGCTCTTCCGCGCCTCCGGCGGCGGGGCGCTCGGCCTGTTCACCGCCATCCGGCGGCTGCGCGAGGCCCATGCCCGCATGGCGCCCGGGCTGGAGGCGGCAGGCCTGCCCCTCTACGCCCAGCACGTGGATGCGATGGACAACTCCACCCTGGTGGACGTCTTCCGGGCGGAGGAGGATTCCTGCCTTCTCGGCACCGATGCCCTGCGGGACGGGGTGGACGTGCCCGGCCGCTCCCTCCGCCTGCTGGTTTTCGACCGCATCCCCTGGCCGCGGCCCACCATCCTGCACCGGGAGCGCCGCACCCATCTCTCCGGCGCCCGGCCCAAGGCCTATGACGACGCCATCGCCCGCCACCGGCTGCGCCAGGCCTTCGGCCGACTGATCCGCCGCGCCGACGACCGCGGCGTCTTTGTGCTGCTGGACGGCCGCGCCCCTTCCCGCCTCCTCGCCGGCCTACCCCAGGGGGTCGTCCCCCAGCGCGTGGGACTGGCCGAGGCCGTGCGGGAGACACGGAGGTTCCTGGGCGCTTCCTGAATGGTGATCGCCCCGATGATTGACGCGCCGGGGCCGAAGCGCGAACCCTTCGCGCAAGATGGACACGAACCTTATGGACGGCGCCCCCACCCCCCTTCCCACCCGCTTCAGCGCGCAGGAAGCGCTGGTCTGCGCCATGGTGCTGATGGGCGTCAGCGACCGCGGGATGACGGATGCCGAGCTGGCCGCCATGTCCCGCCTCGTGCGGGAGCTTCCCGCCTTCGGCGACTTCCACCCCGGCGAGATCGACACCGTCACCGAGGTCGTCCTCGGGCTGCTGGACCAGGCGGACGGGCTGGACCGCGCCTCGGAGATGATCCGCGACGCCCTCCCGCCCCGCCTGCGCGAAACGGCCTATCTCCTGGCCTGCGAGATCGCGGCCGCGGACGGGGAAGCCTCGCAGGAGGAACTCCGCTTCCTCCAGGACTTCCGCATCGCGCTGGACATCGACCGCCTTATCGCGGGCGCGATTGAGCGGGCCGCCAAGGCGCGCTTCCAGGTTCTCTGAACCGGGACGCTATCGGCGGGGCACGGCAACAACCCCGCCGCAGCCGCGTTGCAGGGCATGACATCCCGAGGGGAGCATGACATGCCCGAGCAGACCCAGGACCACTACACCAACGTCGTCGCGACCTTCGCCTCGCGCGCGGACGCGGAGAACGCCCTCCAGTTCCTGAACGCGGAGGCGATCCCCAAGGACCGGATCACCATCCGCACCGCCGAGCCCACCCAGGAGCCGCCCCACGCTCCCGGCGAGATGGAGGGCAAGGTGCAGGAGGATGAGCAGCGTAACCTCCGCACCATGGGCTCGAGCATGGCGGCCTCCGGCGCCGGCATGGCGGCCGCGGGCGCCGTCGTCGCGACCGGCGGCGCCGCCCTGCCCGCTATCGTTGCCGCAGCAGTTGCGGGCCTCGGTGTCGGCGCCGCCAGCGAGGGCGTGGCAGCGGCCGCGAGCCCGGACGTGAAGCCGGAATCCGAGAAGGCGGCCGTGTCCATCATCGTCTCCACGGCCAATGCGGACCAGTCCGAGCGCGCCAAGGGCGTGCTGCGGAAGGTTTCCGCCCTGCAGGTCTGGGAGGAGTAAACCCTTCCCGGGAGGCAGTCCTCCCCGCCGGGCAGCCCGCCGCGCGCGGCCTGCCCGGTACCATCCCCGGCCCCGCCTAGCCCGGCTGGATGCGGGTCACGATCGGCGCCGGCTTTTTCGGAAGCTGCTGCGCCTCGTAGGTGATCTCCTCACCCTTCTTCAGATCACGCCGCCCGGCCGCCTCCACGACGGTCGAGTGGACCATCACGTCGGGCCCGCCATCGTCCGGCCTGATAAAGCCGTATCCCTTGTGCGGCTGGTACCAGACCACCGTTCCCGTCGGCATCGCGCCACCTCCGCGCTGAACTTCCCCATCCTACAACGAGAAAGGGCGGCCCGTTGCCGGACCGCCCCTCTTCGTCACTACTTTTGATCCGAGGATCAGAAGTCCATGTCGCCCATGCCGCCCATGCCGCCGCCGGGGCCGCCGGCCGGAGCCGCGGCCTTCGCCGGGCGCTCGGCCACCATCGCCTCGGTGGTGATCAGCAGGGAGGCCACGGAAGCAGCGTCCTGCAGGGCGGTGCGAACGACCTTGGTCGGGTCGATGATGCCGGCCTCGACGAGGTTCTTGTACTCGTCGGTCTGGGCGTCATAGCCGTACTCGTAGGCGTCGCTGCGGAGCACCTCGCCCGCGATCACCGCGCCGTCCTTGCCGGCGTTCTCGGCGATCTGCTTCAGCGGCACGGCGATCGCGCGGCGCACGATCTCGATGCCGACCTG
Organism: Roseomonas sp. GCM10028921; assembly: GCA_042666135.1. Classification (GTDB taxonomy): domain Bacteria; phylum Pseudomonadota; class Alphaproteobacteria; order Acetobacterales; family Acetobacteraceae; genus Roseomonas. The sequence goes on from JBHTFH010000055.1 coordinate 22,715, forward strand.
CTCGTCGTTGTTGGTGCCCTTGAGGTCGGCCAGCTTCGCCGCGGCGCGCAGCAGGGCCACGCCACCACCGGGAACGATGCCTTCCTCGACCGCGGCGCGGGTCGCGTGCAGCGCGTCGTCGACGCGGTCCTTGCGCTCCTTCACCTCGACCTCGGTG
>JBHTFH010000056.1:0-22007 GCA_042666135.1 Roseomonas sp. GCM10028921
GAGCGGCGGAAGACGCTCGTCGCGCGGCGAGAGGAGCGGGACGGTGTGCCGACCTATGTGCTCGACATCCGCCTCCAGGGCGAGGGCGAGACGGTATTCTTCGACATCTGATCGTGAGGATAGATGTCGGAGATCCTCAACCTGGATGATGCGACTTGGTCGATAACAATCACTTGGCGCGACCGATTTGCTTGCTTCCGACTGATCTCTTCCTCAACCAGGAGAATGGTTGCGGGTGGATTCCGTCCGACGGCTCCGGCCTAGTTGTTGGAGCCAACAGCTCTTTGTGCGTTCCGGCAGTGTCGAGCAGTTCGAATCACTGCTCCATTCTCATAACTAAGGAAAGTTCGGGAACTTATCGGGGCCATTGTCCTCGACAAGGAAAACCGACACTCGTGGGGCAAACCCTCGACGTCCGCGCGATCACGGGCGCCGAGGGTGGATCGGGTCACGCTGCTTCGTGCAAACCGGAACTCGGCTCTTCGGCTGCCGCGCCGGCCGCGGCGTCCTCCACCCGCAGGATGCCCCACATGCCCTGTGGGACCGCCCATTTCAGCACGCCGCTGCGGTAGGCGTGGTCGCCCGGGTGCGCCGGCGTGAACTCCAATGTGCGCACCGTGCCGCAGCTGATGGCCGATTCGGAGGAAACCATCACCAGCCGCTCGCCGCCGTCCTGCTGGAAGCGGTGCTCCGGCCAGGCAACTCCATGAACGGTGAAGCTGTATTGCCGCGGCTTGTCCAATGCGCCAACCAAGTGGAACCGCACCTTGGAGCCCGTTGGTACGCGCCAGACAGGCGTCGCAGGGTCGGGATCTGCTAGGGTGTACGGGCTGCCATTCGGGTCGAAGTCCGAGCCGATGGGTTCGGTCCGGTAGTTGAAGCCCTTCTGCCCCTGGTCTTCCTTCTCCCCCTCGCCCGCGGGCTCGTCGGGCGGGTCGGGGAGCGGAAAGCCCTGCACGCCGTTGAGGAACAGCCGCAGCCCGTCCTGCATCATGAGCACCATGTGCTCCTCCTGGTCGGCGCCGGAACCGGGGCATTCATCCTCGCCGTGCACAACCGTGACCCGGGCGCCGTGCCAAACCGGTTCTGCCATGACGCTCGCGCTCGCTTCATCGGACATGACTTCGTAGGGGGTCGCTCCCTTCGGCAGGACCACCAGCGCGCCAATCAGTCCGTGGTGGCGGTGATTGCGGAAGTCGGCCATGTCCTGGAGCAGCGCGGGCCCCAGCGGCCGACCCTTGCCGTCCCCGTCCTCCGGCCGGTGCGTCTGCCAAGTGTAGAGACGCTTCCCTCCGCCGGACGGAACCGTCTGCGGCGGGTTCAGGCCGACGTTAGCGCCATCGCTGTTCTCGACGTCGTAGGTGACGAGGTCGGCGTGCATCGACACCTGTGACGAGACGAGCCGGCCTGGCGGGTCCGGCCGCTCCACCGGGACCTCCGGCGCGAACGGCTCCGGCTCGATCCGAGGCGACGGCTTAGGGAGGGTGTTGGTCAGCTCAACTTCGACCCGCTCGCCGTCCCTGCACCAGAGCACCAGTGGCTCGAAGGTTCCGCCGGGCTCCGGAACCTCGTACGCGGCCTCGCCGGGCGCCTGTACGGCCGTCACACGGTAGACCAGCCCGAAGGGGTCTTGGATGTCGTCGTCCCGGTAGACGAGTTCCCGTTGTTCGGCTGCCACGTAGAACCGCCGCATCGGCGCGTCGGCCGGTGGCTGCGGCACGGGCGAATAGGGAGCCGGGTCACAGGTGGGTAGGTCCAGGGGCGGGTTCTCGGACGGGTCCGAGCCCCCTTCCGGTCGCGGGAAGGCGCGGATCAGACCCCAGCACCCGAGCCACAGATCGTCGGTGCCGGAGAGCTTATACAGGTAGTCGCCGCTGCCAAACGGCGCCTGGTTGACGAAGGTGAAAGCCTCGGAGATGCCGAGCGACTGCTGGTTGCGGACCGCGGAGTCGACCTGCGCCCGGAAGCGGCGCCAGCGCAGGCCGTGGACCTGAAAGCTGTGCTGCTCCTCATGGGAGCCTTGGACGAGGCGGATCCAGATCGGGTCGTTCGCATAGGTCTTAAAGACCGTGGTGTCCGGATCGCCGTGGACGCGAGAGCTGAACCAGTAAGCGGGGTCGCCGGGCCGCTCCCGTATCGGGGCGCTGCGGTAGTTGAGGCCCATCACGCCCTGGTCGCCGTGGCCGCCGGCCTTGGCCGGCGGGTTGAGCGGCTCGCCGTCGCGGTTCCACATCGGGATGAAGTCGCCAATGCCGACGCAGAACTCGCGGAACCACGGGCGGTTTTCCGGATCAGCGGGATTTCCAGGGTCATCGGGATGGCGCTTGATCATGGCCTGGACGCCGGTGACGACATGCAGGTCCGGCTCGATGTGGTGGAAGAATTCCGAACCGGCCGGCTCTACCAATAGAGCCCCGAACAGCCCGTGCTTCTGGCGGTGGTTGGCGAACAGGTGGTCGTGGAAAAAGATCGTGCCGAACTCCTGGTCCGCCCACCAGCGGTAAACCATCCTCCGGCCGTGCCGGGCACCGCTGATGTAGTTCCAGCCGGTCGCCGCGCCGTCGGCGCAGATCGGATCGAACTTGACCATGTGCACGTGGGTGGCGCACTCGCCCTCCCAGGCCCGGGCAGGGCAGGGCGGGAAGGGAGGGTCGAACTCGGTTTCCTCGATCGTCTCCGGCGTGGCGTTCCGCAGGACGACGTTCACCACCTGCCCATGCTGCGCGCGAAAGAAGAGCGGCTCCATCGGCCCCGCCCGCGTCGCCGGATCGCCCTCGGCCTCCAAGTAGTACAGGTGGCCGTGCTTATCGTGCCAACCGTGGCTGTTGTAGACGAGGTTGCGCATCGCCACGGCCACGTCGTGGGCGACCTCACGGACCATGTTGCGGCTAAACGCGGCGTTGTCGGCGTGCCCGGCGTTACCGAGGATCGCCGCCTGCTGAGCGCGTAGCGGGTTCCGGGTGAACAGCTCACCGGGCACGGGCATCCGGTTGAAGGCGGACCGCTCCAGGGGGGTCGGCGTTGCGCGGTAATCGAAGTCGGGAGGCATGTCCGCGGCCAACAGTGAGGCTGCTCCTCCTGGCGGCCGATGTTCCTCGTTCCCCTGCTCCTCAGGCGTCAGGTCCCGGTCGGGCCAGGGCGGGATCGGTGACTTCTGCCGGATTTCGCCGGGAATGTAGAGCGGGTAGCCTGGGCGGTCAGTTGTGGGCAGCGGCGGCGCTGCGCGGTGTGGCTGGTGCACAGGCGACAGCGGCAGCGGCAACAGCTTCTCGATCCGCGTGCCGTCGGGATAGCGACCGATCCGGCGGCCGGCGTAGACGGAAGTGGGATCGTTGGTAAGAGGATCGCCGTCCTCCCCATCCTGGCGCGTCTCGAAAGTGCGGAACATGCCCCACATCCCCTCGTGGAAGTGGGGGTACAGGTGGCAGTGCCAGATCACGTCGCCGGCCACTTGGTGGCGGTTGCCGGCGCCCCAAACCGGCTCGATCGTATGAGCGGTCTGCGGGCTAACGGAAATTGCGTCGATCCGTGGTGAATCCGGATTTCCGGCCACCGCGTGCCACTCGTATAGGTGCAAGTGGAAAACGTGTGTCTCCTTCACAGCCGCGTGGACAAAGCGGATGCGGACCGGATCTCCGATGTAAGCCTTAAGGACCGGTGTCGCCGGGTCGCCAAACATCCACGAGCTGTGGTGCTGCTCCTCGTTGAGCACCGGTCGGCCCTTGAAGTCATGGCCCGTGTTGATCAACCGCCACAGCCTGCGCTCTCGGTTGATCATCGGCTCGGAGCGATAGCTGATCGGCATGATCGGCAGCGGGTCGCCGTGGCCGCCGTGCCCGCCGCCATGGCCCCCGCCGTGCCCGTCCGTGCCACAAGGGTCAGGCTCCAGGCTGCCGTGTGGAGGCACGAACTCGGGTTCGTCATGAAAGAAAATAACGAACTCGCGGTGGGGCGCCTTGTCGAAATTGAAGTAGGGCTGCGGCTCGCCCCAATCGTGGTTGTGCAGGGTCGTGGTGGATTCCGGGATCTCGTCGGGCCGTGTGCCCTCGGGCAGTACGTCGAGGTAGAGGCCGTCCATCTGGATAAAAGGCCCCGCGCCCGCATCCCCGTGCGAGCCCCGGCCGGTCACGGGGTCACGCCAGGTGGTGCCGGGCGGCTCGACGATCAAGGCGCCGAACAGGCCGTGGACATTGGTGCCATCCTCGCCGCCGGAGTAGTTCCCGCCATCGTGGAACGGAAAGACCCCCTCGTGTTCGCAGCGCCAGGTGTAGGTTCCATTGAAGGGAACGCCTCCGTCCGGCAGCGGCGGCGCGCCAGGACCTGCCACCAGCGAGGGGGCGTTGCCGCCGACATGAGAGCCGTCGTCGGTCGCGACATTGTAGCCGCTACCGACCAAGTGGATGCCGACGTGCCGTTCCTTGATCTCGTTCTCTAACTTGACCGTGACGCATTCCCCGACCCGCGCGCGCAGCACAAGCGGCCGAACAAGTGAGTGGGGCTGTCGCGCCTGCGCCGGCGTGAGCGGCAAATCGACACCGATCGACTGCGCTTGCGCAAGCGCGGCAGCGTGGAACGTCTCAGGCAGGTCGTCGACGCCCCTCGGCGGTTCGGACCTCGCCAGGGCGCGGATGTACTTCAGGATTGGGACGTTCGCCGTCAGCGCGAACATCATCCCGTTGTGGTCGTGGTCACCGTCCCTGTTGAAGTAGATCGTGATTTCCAACGCCGTCACGTCATAGTGCGTCGGCGGAGCCCCGTCTCTGAACGCCTCAGGGTTCCGCTCGGGAACGGTGGCGGTTTCCGGTACCATGGCTGCATTGCCCCTTATCTGCCCTGCGCTGTCGGCCCGGGCGCCGCGTTGGCCAGCACCCGCTGGTTGCCGCATCATCTGGCCCGAGACCGGGCGTGCGTCTGTGCTGTTCATCACACCTTGCATTGCCGGTAGGTTGGCGCCTTCTGCACGCCGGCGGCGGTCGCTGATCGGCGAAACGACGGTCGGGCACGGCTTTCTCTACTGATTTGCGAGTGTGTTGCATGGAGCGGCTTGGCGGTCTGGGTGGGTTAGGTTCCTGAGGAGGCGACGCCGGTCTTCCTCCTCCAGGAGAGCGCAGCTTGCCGTTCAAGGCCAATGCCGACCGCCGTCACCGTATTCCGAAGTCGAAGTTCCGCGCGACGAACTGGGCAAAGTACGATGCCGCTCTCCGCGGGCGCGGCAGTCTGACCGTGTGGTTCACGGATGCGGCGATCGCGACAGGCGCCTGTTCGCTGCGGGGCAGCGTATAAACCCCCGAGTGACAGTCAGGCGGGAAGACGCAAGGGACGGACTGACCATTGGCGAACTGCCTCAGCTGACTGGCATGAAGGCGAATACTATCCGATCGCCGAGCCACAGTTGAGTTCCCGGCGGAGGTCATATCAGGGGAACTGCACCATCCTTTGTGCCTCGCCCACCGAGCCGCCTGCCTCAGGGTTGATCAACGCCTCCGGATCCAGCCCTCCCTCGAAGAAGGCGACCACGTTCTCCGCCGCGGACACGGCCATACGCCGCAGCCCCTGCTCCGAACTGGCCGCGACGTGCGGGGTAAGGAACACGTTGGGAAGGGCCAGAAGCGGCACTGGCTGGGCCATGGGCTCCACCGCCAGCACGTCGAGCCCTGCCGCCGAGAGAGGCCCGGACCGCAGCGCCGCTTCCAGCGCCGGCTCGTCGACCAGCGTGCCCCGGGCGGTGTTGACCAGGACGGCGCCCGGCCGCATCGCGGCCAAGAAGGACGCGTCCACCATGCCGCGCGTCCGGTCATTCGACGGGCAGTGCAGACTCACGACATCCGCAGCCGCGAGCCCCTCGGCGAGCCCGGCCACCGGCACGCATCCCTGCGCCCGGACGATACGGCCGGGCACGTAGGGATCGAAGACGAGGACGCGCATGCCGATGGACGTGCAGAGCCGGGCGACGCGGATGCCGATGCGGCCGAAGCCGACCAGCAGAACGGTCCTGTCCGCCAGGTCGAAGGCCTGGGAGGAGCCGCGCACCCGCCACTCGCCGCGTCGCACCGCGGCGTCCGTTGCCCGAAGCTGCCGGGCGGAGGCGAGCATGAGCATGAGGGCGTGCTCAGCCACCGACGCGGCATTCGCCTCCGGCGTTACGGCGAGGAGAATGCCGCGCTCCGTCAGGGCGGGGACGTCCACGTGGTCGTACCCGACGCCGTGGCGGCACACGAAGCGCAGGCGCGGGGCGGCATCGAGCAGCGCCCGATCGATCCGCGTGCCGCGGACGATCATCCCGTCCGCGATGGCGAGACGCTCCCGGCGGTTCTCCGAGGTGAGGGCACCGTCGTCCAGAAGGTACCGCTCCCGGTCACGCAGGCGCGCGAGTCCGTCTTGGTGGATCTCGTCGGGCACGAGGATTTGGGGCATGCGTTCAGCGTCCTCCCCAGGGGCGCCGCTCAAAGAGCGCCTTGATCGCCGCAGCCTCAGCCTGGACGAACTGCCCGTAGGCGGCACCAATCAGCGGGCGCAGGGGAAGGTTCAACCGCGCGGCCTCCTCGATGAAGGCGGGGCTGGCCATCATGGTGCCGAAGGCCTCTATGAGCCGGTCGGCGATGGCCGGGGGCAGGCCGGGTGGTCCGACGAAGCCCCGGGCCGAGCCGACGGTCACGTCCAGCCCCTGCTCGCGGAAGGTCGGCACCTCGGCCGCCGCGGACCAGCGCCGCTCCGCCGCCTGGCCCAGGCACCGGGTGCGACCCTCCTGCATGAGGGAGAGGCCCTCGCTCATGTTGTAGGACGCGACGTCGATCTGCCCGCCGAGGAGGTCGCGGATCGCCTGCGCCGTGCCGTTATAGGGCGAATGGAGGGCCCGCGTGCCGGTCGCTTCCTCGAAGGCGAGCAGGAGCTGATGGTCGTCCGACCCAATCCCGGCCGCGCTGCCGACGGACACGGCCTCGCTCCGCCGTGCCATCGCGGCCCGCAGGTCGGACAGGTTGCGCAGGGGAGAGTCCACACGCACCCAGAAGGCGGATGGGTCGTCCACCATGTTGGCGAGGAAGGTGAACTCCTCGGTCCTCCAGCGCACGGGGCGCTCCAGCGGGATCGAGGTAAAGGAGAGGCTGCCGACGGCGCCGATGGTCCAGCCGTCCGGCCTGCCCGCGAAGATGGCCTCGTTCCCTGACTGGCCGCCCGCGCCGGGACGGTTCGTCACGAGCAGGTTTGCGCCAGGGAGGTGCTGTGGCAGGAGCTTGGTCGCCAAGCGCGCGATAATGTCGATCCCACCGCCCGGCGGGTAGGGCACGATGATCTCGATCGGCCGCGCGACGGGCCATGCTTCCTGCGCCAGCGCCGCCCGCCCCAGTCCCAAACCCGCCCCCAGGGCGGGCAGCCCCAGCACCATCTCTCGCCGCTTCATCGCGGTTCTCCTTCCTGTCTCAGTACATATGCCGCTACTGCCGCGCGGCCTTGCGCCTCAGTCGTGCTCGACGGTGCAACTACCCTTCCGCAGCGTGGCATCCACCCAGGTGGACGAGTACGTCCCGGACTCGATCTGCGCGATCATCTCGGCCTCGGCCGCCGCCTTCGCGCGCCCCGCCTCGAGCAGGGCCTGCGCCGAGCCGTAGGGCACGCAGAGCACGCCGTCGCCGTCGCCGTCGCCGATGATGAGGTCACCCGGCTCAATCACCATGCCGTCGATCGCGACCGGCACGTTGATCTCGCCCGGGCCGTCCTTGTAGGGGCCGCGATGGGTAACCCCGGCGGCAAAGACAGGCAGCGTCCCGGCGCTGATGGCATCGGCGTCGCGGATGGCGCCGTTGATCACGAAGCCCGCCAGGCCCACCCGCGTCGCCATGAACACCATGATCTCGCCGATGATGGCATTGGTCAGGTCACCGCCCGCATCCACCACGATCACGTCACCAGGCCGGGCGAGCTCAATGGCCTTGTGGACCATGAGGTTGTCGCCCGGTCGGGACTTCACGGTCAGCGCCGGGCCTGCCATGCGGCCTGCGGCGTGCATCGGGCGCAGGCGTGGCCCGGCCGCCGTCATGTGCGACATGCAGTCGCCGACGTTCGCGACGGGAAGCTCCGCGAACTGGCGAACCAGCTCGGGGTCGACGCTGCGTCGCCGCTTCAATATGCGGAAGCCGTTCATCGTTCCTCTCATCGCTTCTTTGGATCGTCGTGCAGCGAGCCGGTCATCTTTGGGAGGCGCGTGGGCCTAGCGGAGCGGCGGCGAGAACATCAGCCCGCCCTGGTTCCAGAGCCTGTTTAGGCCGCGCTCCAGGCCAAAGGGCGCGACGTTGCGCTGCCACACCTCGCCGTAGTTGCCGACGGCCTTGATGGCGTTGGCCGCCCAGCGCCGGTCGAGCCCCATGCTGGGCCCGATATCTCCGTCCACGCCGAGGAGGCGCCGTACGTCGGAGGAGGCTCCAGCAGCGGGCGTGTCGGCCGTCGCCGCCGTCACGCCCTGCTGCTCGGCCCAGATCAGGGCGAACTGCGTCCAGCGCACCACGTCGAACCAGCGCCCGTCACCCTTACGGATGAGGGCGCCCAACGGCTCCATCGTGACGCTGTCGGGCAGGAGAACGAAGGCATCCGGGTCTGGCTGCGACATGCGGAAGCCGGACAGGCCGGTCATGTCGCGGGTGAAGACGTCGCACCGCCCGGCGAGGAAGGCGGCATGGATTTCGTTGAGGTCCTCAATGAGGACCGGTTGGAAGGTGAGCCGGTTGGCCCGGAACCACTCGGCCAGGACGACCTCGGTCGTCGAGCCCGGCGGGACGCAGATGGTCGCGCCGCCCAGCTCGGCCAAGCGGCTGACGCCGAGCGAGCGCTTCACCAGGAAGCCCTGGCCGCTGAAGTAGTTCGCTGCCGCAAAGACGAGGCCGAGCGAGGTCTCCCGCGTGGTGGTCCAGGTCGTGCTGCCGAACAGCACGTCGATCTCGCCGCTCTGAATGGCCGGGAAGCGGCTGATCGGAGTGACAGGCCGGATGGTGGCCTTGGAGGGATCGCCCAGCACGGCGGCGGCCAGCGCGCGGCAGGAATCCACGTCGATGCCCCGCCAAGCGCCGCGGCTGTCCGGCAGCGAGAAGGGCGGGTTGTTGGACTGGACCCCGCACACGACGCTGCCGCGCGCACGGATGGCAGCGAGGGTCGGCGACTCCTGCGCCGAGGCGGGGTGCAGGCTAGGCACCCCGACGCTGGCGAGGGCGCCGAGGGCCAGCGGGGCGACGCGGTGCCGCGCCCATCCCAGTATCGCGCGAAGGGCCGAGGCGGCGGTGCTCGGCGGGACAGGTGCAGTCATCCGCGATCTCCTATGGAACAGGATGCGACATGTGGCGGCGTGCAGGTGTCAGGCGGTGAGCGTGGCCGGGTGCGCCCGCGCGTCGGCACCGGGGCGGAGTGCGGCGCAGGCCTCGGCCAGCCGGGCGCAGGCCGCCTCGACAATTTCGATAGGGACCGCGATCGACAGGCGCAGGTAGGGCGACAGGCCGTAAGCACCGCCGTCGAGCACCGCCACACCGGCGGCCTCGAGAAAATACATCGAGACATCGAGGTCGGTGGCGAGCGTCCTGCCCTCGGGCGTCACCCTTCCGATCAGCCCGGCACAGGATGGGTAGACGTAGAAGGCGCCGTCCGGGGCACGGCAGCGCAGCCCCGGGATCGCGTTCAGCAGCGCCACGGCCCGGTCGCGCCGCGCACGGTAGGCGTCGCGGGCCTCCGCGACAAAGCCCTGGTCTCCCTCCAGGGCGGCCACGGCCGCTGCCTGGCTGAGGGAGGACACGCAGGAACTGGATTGCGACTGGATGGTGTTCATTGCCGCGATCAGGGGCGTGGGGCCAGCGCCGTAGCCCAGGCGGAACCCTGTCATCGCATAGGTCTTGGAGACGCCGTTCACGAGCAGCGTGCGGTCGTAAAGTCGTGGCTCCAGGGCAGTTGGGCAGGGCGGGCTCACACCGTCGAAGCGGATGTGCTCGTAGATGTCGTCCGTCATCAGCGCGACGCGCGGGTGACGGAGCAGCACGTCGGCCAGGGCGCGGATCTCTGCTTGCGTGTAGACGGCGCCAGTCGGGTTGCAGGGTGAATTCAGGATCAGCCAGCGGGTCCGAGGGGTAATTGCCTGTTCCAGCGCCTCGGCGGACAGCTTGAACCCGGTCTCCTCGCCGCAGGGCACGACGATCGGGGTGGCATCGAAGAGGAGCACCATGTCGGGATAGGACACCCAGAAGGGCGCGGGCACGATCACCTCGTCGCCCTCTCCAATGGTCGCGGCGAGGGCATTGTAGATCACCTGCTTCGCACCCACACCCACCGCGATCTGGCCCATCCCGTAGTGGACGCCGTTCTCGCGGGCGAGCTTGGCGATGATCGCCGCGCGGAGCGCGGGCGTTCCGTTCACGGGCGAGTAGCGCGTGTCACCTGCTTGGAGGGCGGTCGTCACCGCATCCACGATGTGGGATGGGGTGTCGAAGTCTGGCTCCCCGGCCGTGAGGTCTAGGATGTCCCGTCCCTCGACCTGCAATCGCTTCGCGCGGTCTCGGGCGATCAGGCTGGGAGAGGTCTTAATCCGGCGCAGGCGGGCGGAAAGCTCAAATGTCGTCGCGTCGCTCATCGTTTCTTCCTCCCAAACTCCCGGCCCCGGCGCCCTGACCGGCCGGGAGGACGACTGCTCCGGTCGTGGAGCGCGGACCCAACGCGCCAGACGAACAGTGCCAAAGGGGTGGCGAAGCGGGAGCGGCACCGTGTAGGCCACCGAGATGCCCCGTTCCTGGCAGGAAAGAAAGCGAATATAATTCCGCCAAGCCATCGCTTTTCTTCCGGAGTGGGGTGGAAGACTGTCACATGATTACGCTCAAGCAGGCGGAGGCTTTCTATTGGGTTGCGACGCTCGGCAGCGTCGTTGAGGCGGCCGAGCGGCTGCACCTCGCCCAGTCCACCTTGTCGAAGCGGATCCTGGAGTTAGAGGCAGTTGTTCCCGCCGCTCTGTTCGAGCGCGGCGGCCGGGCGGTGACGCTAACAAACCTGGGAAGGCAGCTCCTGCCCCTCGCCTCGGACCTGCTGACTGCGGAGGCCCGGTTCCGGGAGGCCGCCATCGGGCCACGGGTGTTCGAGGGGCCAGTCCGCTTTGGGGTGACCGAGATGATCGCGCTCACTTGGCTACCCAGGCTCATCGCGACTATTCAGGAAGCCTACCCGTTGGTCGTCCCGGAGCCTGAGGTCGACGCGAGTGGCGCCCTGTTCGACAAGCTGGCGGACCGGCGGCTGGACTTCGTGATCGGCCTCAACCCGCCGACGAACGCGAATTTGAGGACCGTGCCGCTGAACAGCGTGACCCTGCAATGGGCCGCGGCGCCCGGCATAGGGCCGAAGGGCGACGTCGTGCCGCTCGCCGAAATCGCCAACTATCCAGTCCTCGCGCAGGGAGACAGTTCCGGATTGCAGAGACTGCTCTTCGACTGGTTTCACACCAGCGGCGTCCGGTTCAGCCGCATCGTCAAATGCAACAGCCTCCATGTGTTGACGGCACTGACGGTGGCCGGTCTGGGCGTGTCGTTCCTATCCGAGCGTCATGTCCGGCCCGAGGTCGAAGCGGGCCGTCTGCGGATCTTCCGGACGGTTCCGGCCATTCCCTCGGCCCAGTACTTCTTCGTTTCCCGCGTGGACGCGCCAGACGCGTTCACCGAGCACGTAATCCGGCTCGTGCAGCAATGCTGCAACTTCGAAGGGGACGCGACCTAGACCAGATGTCCGTCTGAGGCGGGCCACCCCCGCCTCAGACGGACATCTGGTCTAGCATCACTTAAGCACTTGCGGATGTGACCCGATTGAACGCTCTGGGAGTGGGGCTTCTGGCACCCATGCTCAAGGTGCAGAGATCATGCCCGGAAGCGCTTCCGATATTCGGAGGGTGTCAGTCCCACGATCTTTGCGAAGACCTTCCGGAAGGCGCCTGTGTCGGAATAGCCGACCTCCCATGCCACCTGATCAGCTGTCAGCGCACTGAATTGGAGCAGTTCGTGAGCCCTGCCTACACGAAGGCGCTGGCAGTACTCCGTGGTCGTGAGGCTGGTCGCCTTCTGGAAGCGCCGCAGGAAGGTCCGCTCCTCTAACCCCGCCCGAGTGGCCAGGGCGGGCAGATCGGCCTCCTTCGCGGCTGTTGCCTGCAGCCAGTGCTGAACCTTGAGGATCGCTCCGTCGCCGTGGTTCAACCTGGGCGAGAAGGAGCTGTAGTAGCTCTGCTCCCGGCCGGGCGGGTCGACCAGGAAGCGCCGGGCCACTTCCAGCATGACCACTGGTCCGAGATAGCGGTCGATCAGCTTGAGGACGAGGTCGGTCCAGGCCATCGCTCCGCCCGCCGTGATTATGTCACCCTCATCTATGATCAGGCGAGCGGCATCCATCCTCGCATCGGGGAAGCGAGCCTCGAATGCCTCCTCGAAGGTCCAGTGCGTGGTAATGCTTCGGCCGGATAGAAGGCCTGTCTCGGCCAACAGAAAAGCACCGGTACAGATGGATCCCAGGGAGGTGCCTGTGCTGTGCAACCCGCGCAGCCAGTCGACAAAAGGTGCTGCCTCTTCTGGTTCAATAAGCGGGCCGAGCCGGGGTGGCAGGATGAGGACGGACGGCGCTCCTCCGGCTTCCTGAGCAGTGTCGAACACACGGCATGGAGTGCCGTCCCCGTTGCGCAACTGCCAGTGGCTGATCCGGAGCATTGGATGCTGCGGGCCATCGAGCCCCTCGGCGGCGATGCGGTCGGCGAGCGTGAGGAAGTCCGTCATGCCCAGCACGGCCGCCATCTGAGCGCCTGGATAGAGCAGCAACCCGACCTCAATACCATCTGGACCGGACATGTCGTTTTCAGCCCTGATAATGTCGCTACCGCCACTTCTACTCCGACGCCTACCGGCCTATCCAGAGGCCATCTTATGCCCCACGGCGGCCGCTGCGGATCACCATGGCGCTCCAACGATGCTGAAAGGACCCAGCCATGACTGACAAGGACCAGGACGGCCTTCCAATGACCCGCCGGAGGGCGCTTCCGGCCGTGGGGGCACTAGGGGCCATGTCGATGGGAATCACCCGGGCGATGGCGCAACCAGCACGAGCTATCCGCGAGCAGGCGACGGTGACCCAGATCCGCAATGCGACGCTCCGCATCAACTACGGAGGTGTGCGCTTCCTGGTGGACCCGATGCTGGTGGACCAGGGTGCGACGCCCGGCTTTCCCGGTTCGGCCAGCAGTCAGCTGCGCAACCCCCTTGTTCCCCTGCCCATGCCTGTTGCCGACATCATCGATGTGGATGCGGTGATCGTGACCCATCTGCATACCGATCACTGGGACGATGCAGCCAAGGCACAGCTGCGGAAGTCGCTACCCCTCTTCGCGCAGAATGACGAGGACGCCGCCGCAATCCGCCAAGCAGGCTTCACGGATGTGCGTGTCCTGACCGATGCGTCGGAGTTCAACGGCGTGAAGCTCGCCAAGACGGGTGGTCAGCACGGCACCGACGCAACGCTCAAGGCGATTCCTGCCTTGGGCAAGGTCTGCGGCGTTGTTCTCAGCCATCCCTCGGAGAAGACGCTGTACGTCGCGGGTGACACCATCTGGAACCATCACGTCGAGCAGGCGATCGCCAAGCACCGGCCGGACGCGATCGTCCTGAACGCCGGGATGGCGGTTTTTATCGGGCTGGATCCCATCATCATGGGAGGAGCGGACGTCCGCGCCGTTCACCAAGCCGCACCGGGCGCCACCTTGATCGCCAGCCACATGGAGGCAGTCAACCACTGCATTCTCAGCCGGGCCGACCTGCGGGCCTTCGCTGTGAAGGAGGGGTTCGCGTCCAACCTGCGCGTTCCGGCCGACGGCGAGACCATTGTCATCTAGAACCCCTCCCTTTCTCCTGGGATGATCGACGGCATCCATGCCGTCGATGTAGCCTTCCGGGCTTCTCACGACCCAGCCTGTGCCGCTCAACTTGAAGGAGGTGGTGTTGCTCGAACGTCTGCTGGCCATCGTGAGCGCAAGGTTCGGTTCCTCGCCCGCGCTTCAGTCCACGCCAGAGTGTATCGAGGTCCTGGCGGCAATGGCTGACCGCCGGGTTATGCGCAGATACACCGATCAGCCCGTCGACCCGGCGCTGCTGGAGACGCTCTGTGCCGTCGCTCTCGCGGCCCCGTCGAAGTCGGATCTGCAGCAGGCAGACATCATCATCATTTCCGACAAGGCTCAGCGTGATCGATTGCACGCGCTCATCCCGGACAATCCGTGGATCCGGGATGCACCTGCGTTTCTGGTCTTTTGTGCCAACAACCGGCGCCCATCGCCTGATGTTCGAGTGGCGCCAGCAGCCCTTCGCTAACGACCATCTGGATTCTCTCTTCAACGCTTCGGTCGATGCGGGCATCGTCCTCGCGACGTTCATCGCCGCAGCGGATCGGGTGGGTCTAGGGACGTGCCCGGTCAGCGCCATCCGCAACAGGGCAGCGGAGGTCTCCGATCTTCTGGGCCTGCCGGATCATGTGTTTCCGGTGGCGGGACTAGGGGCGGGCTGGCCGTCCTTCGAGGGTGTTCTCAGTCCACGCCTAAGTCTCGACGTCACGATCCACCACAACCGATACGACGAGAGCGGCATCCAGGAGAAGATTGCCCACTATGACAAGCGGCGCGCCGCCGTTCAGCCATACGCGACGCAGCGATACACGGAGCGTTTCGGGCAGACGGAAGAATATGGATGGTCAGAGGACAAGGTCCGCCAGTATTCGGTGCCTGAGCGAGCGGACTTTGGGGCATTCATACGTAAGAAGCGTTTTCAGACCGACTGAGGCCATCCTTCCGATGGCGCGTGCTACTGCCAGGCTGCCCAGCACCTTCAGAGCTATGACAGTCGCGGGAACTGGCAGCATCCGACCATCCTGCCACCTTCTGCCCTGAGCCTGCATGACCGGGGTTGGTCGGAAGTGCGATGCGGATCAAGCCCCAGCACCGGGGACAGCTGTGCCTTGCCTTCGCCTGGTGGTGACAGCCATAACCGCAATGACGGAGGCTATGAGGAGCAGCCCAGCCCCGACGAGGAAGGCCATGGTGTAGCCGTAGGTGAGCGCCCTGGCCGCGCTACTGATGACCGCTGCATTACTTCCGGCGATGCCTTCCTGCAGGGCCTCGGAAGCACCCGGCATCTGCCGGTTCGCCGCGGACACCGCAAGGGTGGTGAAAACCGCGAGCCCGAGCGCCGCCCCGATCTGCTGCGCCATATTGACCAGCGCCGAAGCAACGCCCGCCTGGTCCTCTGCGACGCCGTGAACGGCCGTGAGCGTCGTTGCCACGGCCGCCATCCCGAGGCCGAAGGAGGTGAGGAAGAGGGCGGGCATGACATGTGCGGCGTAGGTCGAGTCCACTGCCAGTGTCGAAAGCCAGAGCATTCCCAGCGCCCCCAACAGCAGCCCCGGACCAGCCACGAGGCGTGGCGCGAGGCGCTCGACCAGCTTCGAGCTGATCCCCGCCCCAAGGATAATCCCGGTGCTGAAGGGCAGCGAGGCAATACCGGCCCAGAGCGGGTCGAAGCCCAGAACCTGCTGCAGGTAGAGCGCCAGCAGGTAGAATGTGCCCATCAGTCCAGCGCCGACGAACAGCATGGTCGCGTAGGATCCCAACCGGTTGCGGTCCTGGAGGAGGCCGAGCGGCAGCATGGGGCTCGTTCCGCGCATTTGGAGCACCAGGAAAAGCAAGGTTAGGACCAAGGCTGCTCCGAAGGAGCCGAGCGTCACCGCATTGCCCCAGCCGTGCTCGGCCGCATGGGTGATGCCGTAGGTGAGCGCGACCACCGCGCCGGTCCCGGCTATCGCACCGGGTGTGTCAAGCTTACCGGTGTTGCGTTCCCCTGCGGCGAGTACCCGGCTCCCGGCGAGCACCATCAGGCCGATGGGAACGTTGATGAAGAAAACCCACCGCCAGCCCAGCGTTCCCGTCAGCACCCCGCCGAGCAGCACGCCGATGGTGATGCCAAGCGCGGACATCGCTCCGTAAACCGCCATCGCGGAGTTGCGCGGCTTGCCCACCGGAAAGTTGGTGGCGATCAGGGCCAGGGCGTTCGGGGCCGTCAGGGCCGCCCCGAGGCCTTGGAGCGCGCGGGCGCCGATCAGCATCTCGGCGCTCAGCCCGAGCCCACCGAGCAACGAGGCGAATATGAACACGCCAAGGCCTGCGCGGAACACACGGCGCCGCCCGAAGAGGTCGCCGACCCGACCGCCGAACAGCAGCAGCCCGCCGAACGCGAGGATATAGGCGTTGATAATCCAGGGCAGCGTTGCCGCCGAGACGGCCAGTTCTCGCTGGATGCTCGGAAGGGCGATGTTCGCAATGGTGTCGTCTAGGACGAGCATCAACTGTGCCGTGGCGATCACAAGGAGGGACAGGCCGAGCCCGCGGCCGCCCAGGGTGGTCCCGGGCTGGTCCATCTGCACGGAAGACATGGATGAACTCCTGGAGGCTGGATGGGAGTGCCGCGCACCGGATTACATCGCGTGGCCCGCGCCGGCCGGCAGGCCGAACGCTGCGATCGCCATCCACACGGCCATGGCGATCATCATCAGGTTCTCAGTGAGCGAGATGAACCCGAGCGGGACATTGCTCGACCCGCCAACGCAGGCGCATTTGAGCTCCCGCCGGTCGATGTAGACGGCCTTGAACACCGATACGGCGCCCACCGTGCCGATGAACAACGCGACCGGCACCGACAGCCAGGTGAGCGCTCCTGCGACCATCAGCACACCGGCCATGCCCTCAGCGAAGGGGTAGATGTAGGAGTAGGGTACCCACCGCTTGGCCAGCAGGTCGTAGTTCAGGAACATGGTGGCGAAGCCCTCGATGTTCTGGAGCTTCAGCAGGGCCAGGACCACCATAGAGAAGCCGATGAACCACTCTGCCGCGCGGAGGGTGAAGGCGCTTCCCGTCACGGCGTAGCTCGCCGCGATTGCCATCAGGGCAGTCATGACAAACAAGGCGATAACCGGGCGGTAGCTGGTGGCCTTCGGGTCCGCCACGCGCTTGCCGAGGAACCTACGTAGATCGTCGTAGCCGCCGATGCGCTCGCCTCCGATAAAGACCTGGGGCGTCGTCGCTACACCGTGCTGAGCCTTGAAGGCGTCTGTCTGCTCGCGCGTGGTGAGGTGGTGGTCCTCTACCTCGTATCCCGAGCGCCTCAGCAAGTCCTTGGCCTTGAGGCCATAGGGGCAGGTGTGGTGCGGCATCACCATGCGGTGGATGACCGCCTTCTTTGCTAGGGTAGGGCGGCTCGAGGCGGGAGAGTGAATAGTTGTGGCCGACATGTTCGGTCTCCTTGAGATCCGGTCGGCGCAGATATAGGTTCCGTACTATGGTACAGAGTCAAGAGGCCAAAACAGCCAATCCGGGTAGGGCTTCCGAGAGGAAGCACACCATCGGCGAGTTCGCCGCTGCGGGGGGCGTGGGTGTCGAAACCATCCGCTTCTACCAGCGCAAGGGTCTGCTGGAGGTGCCGGTTCGCGGGGGCGGGATCCGCCACTACGGCCGCGAGGATCTGCGGCGCCTCAGGTTCATCCGGCAGGCCCAGACTGCCGGGTTCACGCTGGAGGAGATCCGGGAACTCCTGGATCTCGATGCCGGTCAGGACCGCAGCCGTGCCCGCGAACTTGCAAGAACCCGCATCAAGGCCCTCGAAGCCAAGATCTCCGAGCTTCAGCGCGCCTGCGATGCACTTCGGCGGTTGGCGAGCGAGTGCGCCCACGGGAACACCGGGCCGTGCCCCATCCTGGCATCCTTCGACATCTAATACCAACGGCCTTGATCGCTGACTCGCATGTGATCCCGCCAGGGCCATAGGTGTGATTCGCTCCTCCCGGTGGTCGGTTCGGGAGGCTGAGATGGCGCTGGCGATCACGCGGCAGGATCTTTCGGCGGCCGAACTCCGGAGATCAGCGGCCCGCAGCCCTGATGCGAATGCGGCACGCCGGATGCTGGCGATCGCGCTGGTGCTGGAAGGGTGCTCCCGCGAGGAGGCGGCCGAGAGCTGCGGCATGGACCGGCAGACGCTGCGCGACTGGGTGCATCGCTACAATGCCGAGGGGCTTGCCGGGCTGGTGAACCGCCGTGCTCCGGGCCCAGCGCCACGGCTCTCGATCGAGCAGGAGGTCCTGGTGGCCCGCTGGGTTGAGGAAGGACCGGACCTGGAGCGCGACGGGGTCGTACGCTGGCGCTGTCGCGACCTGCAGGAGCGGATCAGGGGTGAGTTCCGGGTCAGCCTGCACGAGCGCACGGTCGGCAAGCTGCTAACCAAGCTGCGCTTTCATCGCCTTTCCGTGCGGCCACAGCACCCGCAGAGCGACCCCGCCGCGCAGGCGGCTCTTAAGGGGGCTTCGCTGATCGGGTGAAGGAGGCTGTCGGCGAGGTCGCGCAGAGCACCCCGACCGAAGTCTGGTTCATGGACAGTTGGACGCATGCGTCCAACCGTGTGGGTCAGCAGGGCACACTGACACGGATCTGGGCCAAGCGGGGCACACAGCCACGTGCCGTGCGTGACCACCGCTACAACTGGGCCTGGCTCTTCGGCGCGGTCTGCCCCGAGCGCGCCGTCGGGGCCGCTGTCGTGCTGCCCGAGGTCAACGTGGAAGCCATGAACATCCACCTGGCCGAGATCAGCCGCTGCGTGAGCAAGGGCGCTCACGCCGTCCTCGTGCTCGACGGTGCGGGCTGGCACACCTCACCCAGGCTGCACCTGCCCGAGAACATCAGCCTGCTCCCGCTGCCCCGCTACGCGCCCGAGTTGAACCCGGTGGAGAACATCTGGGAGTTCCTGCGCCAGAACCTGCTCAGCCATCGCGTGTGGGACAGCTACGACGCCATCGTCGACGCGTGTTGCCACGCCTGGTCCACGCTGATGCGCACGCCCGACCAGATCGCCTCCATCACGCGCCGCTCCTGGGCACAGGTCAAACTCTGAGGCGGTTGGTATAACGGGGCAAAAGGTCCCCGCCGGCTTTTCCACTTGGTTCCGCCATCTAACAGCCGGAGGCCGATGTCCGCCTTCGGATGTCCGTCTGCCGCCAGTGAATGACCGAGATGGGCGCAGAGCAGAGGTGGCGAGCCAAGAATGCTCCTCCGCCGAGAGCGGAACGGCAGCTTTGGAGAGCGAGGGCCGAAAAGCGGGCCTCGGCTCAGCCAGCCCGGCGGCCATGATCAGGAGGCGAGGACACCATCGACGTAGGTGACGTAGGCACCGCCGATGCTCACCTTGCCTCCGGCGTCTACATCGACAGCCGCGTCCCGCACGGCTTCGCGCGGTTGAGCCGGGGCAAAGCCCGCTTGGTGTCGGTGAGCTATGACCCAAACCAGACCGCCAGCCGCGGCATCAACGATCTCGAGGGAAGAGGCTGACGAGCCAAGCCGGGGCACGCGCGGCGGCGCGGCGCCCGTGGGTTGGTCAAAAGACAGCCTGCTTCAGCAGCGCGTCTCTGGCGAGCAGCCAACTCACTTCATCCGGGGCACAGATAAGCCCGCCGGTCAGGTCGGTTGGGCGGTAAGCGGTCCCGTCGAAATGGGCGCTAAAGCCGCCCGCCTCCCGGTGGAGGAGCCACCCCGCCGCGTGATCCCAAGGCATCAGCTTGTTGTAGAACAGCAGGTGGCAGTGTCCGGCCGCGGCCATTCTGTACTCGTGCGCGGCGCACCGCAGCCACGAGCTCATGGCCAACCGCGACAGGTTGCCGTTGACGATGGTTCGGCGTGGCTCCGGCAGGAAGTTCGTGCCGATGATGGCGTCCATCCCGTCAACCGGCACTGCCTCAGCGACACTCATATCCGTGCGGGAGCCGTCCTGGCCCTGCATCCAGGCACCTTCGCCCCGCAGCGCGAAGGCGGTGTTGCGGGCCATGGGGTCGTGGATGGCGGCGAGGACGACCTCTCCTCGCACCGTGGCCGCGACCATGACCCCGAAGAGCGGCAAGTCGGACGCGAAGTTCTTGGTGCCGTCCAGCGGGTCCACCACGAAGGCGAGGTCAGCCCCGGCGATGGTCCCAAGCAGGCTGCCGTCCCGCTCTGTGGCTTCCTCGCCGACGAGAACGGCGCCGGGGTAGGCGACCTCCAGCGCGGCTGATACAGCGCGTTCGGCCGCCTCGTCCGCTTCCGTCACGACGTCGAACCGCGACGACTTCTCCCGGACCTGCCCGGCGGCCAGCCTGCCGAACCGTGGCATGATCTCCGCCTGGGCGGCTTCGAGAAGGATTTCGCCCACCCGAAGGGCATCGTCGAAGGCGAACCGCATCACGGGCTCCGAGCCTTACACGTTCGGGGCCAGCCGGATAGACATAACCTGTTCCTGCCGACGTCCGCTTCCAGGATGCTCCATCTGGTCGCACAAGGGCCGAAATGGGCGCGAAGCAGAAGCGTTTTGCATAGGAAAGCCTATGACTGCTTCTGGCACCGTCAACTTGCCGGCTTCAAGGCGAGGAGGGTGACGGACCGGCAGTGAGATGAAGGGCGATCAAGCCCGCGCGGCGGCCCCGCTGATGTCGGACCACACCTCGAACGCGCGCGCCCTTGCGGCGCGGTAGTCGCTGGCGGTGAGGTGGTCGCGGCAAAGATGAAAACGGTTGTTGATGCCGTCGTGGGCAGAAAGGAAGCGCTGCGCCTGACTTGGTGATTTGAACCGCTTCATCTGCCGCTCTCGTCTTCGCGTTGGCTGATGCGAGTTCTCCGCCCTGTTGTTCAGCCCCTTGTGCTGCCGGTGCTCGACGCAAGGCATGACCTCCTTCTTCGCCGCGCCGTAGCTTGCCAGCTTATCGGTAATCATGACCCGTGGTGGCCGCATCTGCCGCTTCAACAGCTTCCTGAGGAGCCGCTTGGCCGCTTGCTTATCCCTGCGGCTCTGCACCAGCACATCGAGGACCATCCCGGTCTGATCAACGGCGCGCCAAAGCCAGTGCGTCACACCGTTGATCTTGAGGACGACCTCATCTAGGTGCCACTTGTCACCGGCTCGCGGCAGCTGACGGCGGATCCCGTTGGCAAACGCCTGGCCGAACTTGCGGCTCCATTGCCGCAGTGTTTCGTGGCTGACCATGATGCCGCGGAAGGCCAGCATCTCCTCCACCATCCGTAAGCTGAGCGGGAAGCGGAAAAGGAGCCACACCGCTCGGCTGATGATCTCGGCCGGGAAGCGGCGTTGGTGGAGGGAGGGGTCAAGGTAGCCCGGCGGCGGAGGCGCGGGTAGGCATCTGAGGTGCCTTTCAAGCACAACGCGTCCCGGCGTCACCGCATCCCGAAGGCGCGCTATCGTGTCGCGAACTGGCCAGCCCACGAAGCAGGGCTCCGGCAGCGTGGTGACTTGACGTTCTGGCTCGACGAGGAGGCCGTCGCAGGGTGGCAGGCACCGCGCAGGAGGACGCCCGGTGGGCAGCCGCGCTACTCGGATCTGGCGATCGAGCTGGTGCTGACTTTGCGGCTCGTCTTCCACCTCGCCCTGCGCCAAGCGGAGGCATTCACACGTAGTGTGCTGCGCCTGCTCGGGATCGAGTTGGCCGTACCCGACCACACGACCCTGTCGCGCCGTGGTCGCGGCTTTGCCGGTCGTCAGCGCCCTGCCACTCGGCACGAAGGCCCTGTGCACCTCGTGCTCGACAGCACAGGCCTGCAGTTGTTCGGTCAGGGCGAGTGGGATGCCACCAAGCACGGCGGCACGCGTCGGCAATGGCGCAAGCTCCACATCGCGGTGGACGCCAGCAGCGGCGAGATCGCCGCGCATGTGCTGAGCGAGAGCAACGCCGGTGATGCGGCACAAGCGCCTGTCCTACTGGGCCAAGCTGAAGGCTCCATCACCAGCGTGACCGCGGATGGCGCTTACGACGGCGACGGGCATTGTCACATTGTTTGGCGACCAGGCGAGTTAGGCCGCACGGCGGAGCTTGCGTGACCTTACGCCGCCATCTGGGCACACGTTTCCTGTCGCCAGCTCCGAAAGGCTTTGGCGCGCTCACGCCGGTATTGATCG
>JBHTFH010000057.1:0-21407 GCA_042666135.1 Roseomonas sp. GCM10028921
AGGCGCTTCTCGACCATCCGACGATGCGCGAGCGGCTGAAGGAGTTGGGCTCCGAGAACATCTGGGCCGGGCCGGACGCGACCGACGCCTTCGTGCGCGCAGAGTTCGACCGCTGGGGGCCGATCGTGAAACAGGCCGGCGTCACCAATAACTGACCGCGTCCTCTCAGCGTGAGCGCCCGGACGCCGGCGTCCTGATAGGGACCGACGGCAACGTTCCCCATTCCCGCTGGACGCGGGGTCTGGCGCTTCCAGGAGGAATCATCGTGATCCAACGATCCGTGCCTGCCGTCTTCATGCGCGGCGGCACCAGCAAGGCCATCATGTTCCATGCCCGTGACCTGCCGCCCGACCGCGCGGAGTAGGACGCGTTGTTCACGGCCGTCATGGGCACCCCCGATCCCTACGGGCGACAACTCGATGGCATGGGCGGCGGCGTCTCCTCGCTGTCCAAGGTCTGCGTCCTGGCGCCGTCGGAGCGCGATAATGCAGATGTTGACTACACCTTCGCCCAGGTTCTGATCCGCGAGAACCGCGTGGACTACAAAGGCAACTGCGGCAACATGAGTTCCGCGGTCGGCCCCTTCGCGGTCGACGAGGGGCTGGTGCAGACCAGTGGCGATACGGCGACGCTGCGTATTCACAACACCAACACCGGGAAGATCATCCACGGCACCTTCCCGCTAGAGGAGAGCCGGGCACGCTACGACGGTGATCTCGCGATCCCGGGCGTAGGCGGCACCGGCGCCCCAGTACGTCTGGACATCCTGCAGCCCGGCGGGGCCACGAGCGGCAGGCTGCTGCCGAGCGGCAATGTAGTGGATCGGCTAGAAGTGCCGGGCTTTGGGACGGTGGAGGCATCACTGGTCGACGCGGCACACGCCACCGTCTTCATCCGCGCCCGCGACATCGGCCTCGCCGGCACGGAGCTGCCGGATCAGCTCGAGGCCAATCCTGACATCCTGCGGCTCCTGAACGAAATTCGCATCCAGGGCTCGATCCGGATGGGCATCGCACCCGACGCGGAGGCGGCCCAGGCCGTCAGCACCGTTCCCTATATCAGCTTTGTAAGCCCTGCCGCGGACGGGCCGGCGCTGTCGGGCGAGGTGGTCCCGGCCGGTGCGATTGACCTCGCGGCACGCTTCATCTCCAACGGCCAGCCCCACCGCGCCCTGCCGTTGGCGGGCTCGCTCTGCACCGCCGTGGCCGCCCGCATCGCCGGCACCGTGGTGGCCGAGGCCCTTTCCCCCGGCGCCGAGGACGGGCCGGTCCGTCTGGGCATGCCGTCAGGCGTGCTCACCGTCAGCGCCGACGTTATCCGAGAGAACGGCGCCTGGGTAGCGCGCTCAGGCTCCTTCTACCGCACGGCACGCCGGCTGTTCGATGGACGGGTCTGGGTTCCCGGCCGGGCCCTGCGATTCGCCTGACCCGCCCCCGCCTAAGGGCCGGGCGCTGCCAAAGCCCTACAGTGGCCAGCCGTAGAGACGGCCTGGATTGGTCACGAGAATGCGCCGGAGCACCGCCTCATCGCCGGCCCATTCCGTGAGCCGGGCCAAGGCGCGACGATCGTCCACTTGCTGGAAGGGTTTGATACCCAGGACGCCTTCGGTCCCACCGGAGGGACCGGAATGGGGCCAGTCCGAGCCCCAGAGCACCCGCTCCGGGTTGGCCTCGATCATGGCGCGCGCGAGGGGTGCCATGTCCGCGCAGTCCGGGCGATCCGACAGGCGATGGGCCGCCGAGAGCTTCACGTGGGCGGCACCTTCCCGGAGAAGGGTCAGCAGAGCGTCAAGCCCGGGCTGGGAGAGGCCGAGCCCTCCCTCGGCCCGGCCGAAGTGGTCGATGACCAGCCCGTTCGGCAGGTTGAGAATGTCGTCTTTCAGCGCGGCGATGACCGACAACTCTGTATAGGTCTGCACGTGCCACCCCAGCGGCGCGACCCGTCGCGCCGTGCCGGCCAGCATCGCGCGGGCCGTGTCCGGATCGTTCCGACCCATGGTGTGGAGGTTGATCCGGGCGCCTCGCACGCCGGCATCGTGCAGCACGCGAAGCGTGTCGTCGCTGGTGCTGTGGTCGATCACCGCGACACCGCGGACCCGCGCAGGCCCCAGCCGGCGCAGGCCGTCGAGCAAGCAGGCATTGTCCGCGCCGTAGGGGCTCGGCTGTACGAGGACGACGCGGTCCAGCCCGAGAGCCTGCTGTAGGCCGAGCAGGGCGTCGGGGGAGGCCTCCCCGGGCGTGTAGGTGCGGTCAGGCGCGAAGGGAAAAGCGTCGGCGGGTCCGAAGACGTGCGTATGGCAGTCGCAGGAGCCAGGCGGGATGGGAAGCATAGGGCCCTCACCGGAAAGGCGGGAAGCCTTGGCCGCACGAGGTGCGGCGTCCAGCCACCAAATGTGCCATCATCCATCAATCCGGTTTATGGTACCGACCGAGGAGTCGAAACGAAGACCAGATGAACCTGCGGCAGCTCGAGGTGTTCCACGCGATCATGCGCACCGGCTCGGTCACCGGCGCGGCGCGGCTGCTGAACGTCACCCAGCCCTCAGTCAGCACAGTCTTGAAGCACTGCGAGGCGCAGCTCCGCTTTCCCCTTTTCAATCGCGTGGGCGGGCGGCTGCAGCCGACACCGGAGGCGCAGGCCCTGCTTCCCGATATCGAGGCGGTGTTCAGCCGTCTCACAGCTGTAGAGCGGCTGTCCCAGGACCTCGCGGGAGGGCGGCTCGGCACGCTGTCGCTCGCCGCGGCCTTCCCGATCGCGAACGGCTACCTGGCCCAGGCGCTCGCCACCTTCCTCGCTGGGAGGCCGGGCACGAGGGCGTCGCTGCAATCCCTCAACTCCCCAGAGGTGGTGGACCGCGTCGCCAGCCGGGAGGTGGAGCTCGGCATCGTGCACGAGCCGGTGGTGAGCGGCGAGGTGGAAACCGAATTGCTCGTCCGCTCCTCCATCGCCTGCGTGATGCGGGAGGAGCATCCGTTGGCACGGCACGCGGCCGTGCCGGTTGCGGCCCTCGCGGAGGAGCCGGTGATCACCTACCTGCCGCAGAACTTGTTCCGCAGCTACGTGGACCGGGCCTTCTCCGAGGCCGGGATCGCGCCCCCGATCGTCGCCCAGGTCAGCGTGTCGCTCACCGGCATCATGCTGTCCCGGCACGGCGGCGGCGTGGCACTGGTGGAGCCCTCGATGCTGCGGACCCTGCCCTTCCCGTCCCTCGTCTCGCGCTCGCTGGACCCGCCCGTCACCTTCGAGACGGTTCTGGTGCGGCCGCACGGGAAGCCGGACTCGACCTTGCTGCGGCGCTTCGTCACCCATCTCCGGCAGACCCTGGAACACGAGGGAAACGGGACCGCGCCGGGCGGGCATTAGCCGCATCAATGGCCGAATCAAAGCTTGGTATTGGACGCGGCCGGTTGGGACTGGGAGGAATCCGGAAAACCGGGGACGGGCCGATCCGCCTGGCCCCACCGTAGGGGAGAAATGCCGGTGGACAACGTGGGACCGCGCTACGACACGGACTGGCCGTCGATCCGCGACCAGGTCAGCGACGCGGAGTGGCAGGCGCGGCTCGACCTCGCCGCCTGCTACCGGCTGGTCGACGCCTACGGGATGACCGACCTGATCTACAACCACATCACACTGCGCATCCCCGGCACGGAGCACCTGCTGATCAACCTCTACGGGCTGCTCTACAAGGAGATCACGGCGACCTCCCTCGCGAAGATCGACGTGGAGGGCAACATCATCTGGAAGCCCGACACGGATTACGGGATCAACAAGTCGGGCTACGTGATTCACGGCGCGATCCACAAGGCGCGGCCGGACGTGGCGGCGGTGCTGCACACGCACACGCGCGCCGGCATGGCCGTAGCGGCGATGAAGGAGGGGCTGCTGCCGATGAACCAGACGGCCATCCGCTTCGTCGGCCATCTCGGGTACCACGACTACGAGGGACCGGCGATCGATCTCGCCGAGCGCGAGCGCATCGTGGCGGATCTCGGCCAGCACGACGCGATGGTGATGCGGAACCACGGGCTGCTGACCTGCGGCGCGACGCTGCAGCAGGCGTTCAACACCATGTATCAGCTGGAGATGTCCTGCCGCGCGCAGGTGGACGCGATGGCGGCGAGAGCCGAGCTGACCCTGCCCTCCGAGGAGGTGCTGGCGAAGACAGCGCATCTCTACCAGCCCGGCGCCCGCCGGCCCTACGGCGTGCTCGAATGGCATGCCATGCTGCGGCTGCTGGAGGCGGAGCAAAAATGGTCCGGCTATCCGCCCTACTGGATCTGAGCGCCACAGGGTCACTTCGTATCCGGCACAGCCCGCCGTCAGAACGGGGCCCGGGAGAGAGGAGGAAAGGCATGGGTTCCAGGATGCAGCGCCGCGCCCTGCTCGCGCTGAGCGCGGCGTCGTGGTGGGCCGACGCAGCGAGGGCACAGCCGGGCGCGGAGGCCTACCCGAACCGGCCGATCCGCTTCGTCGTGCCCTTCGCCGCCGGCGGCAACAGCGACGTGACGGCGCGGCTCTTCGCAACGCAGGTCACGGCCCGGCTCGGACAGCCCGTGGTGGTGGAGAATCGCAGCGGCGCGACGGGAGCCATCGGCACGGAGGCCGTCGTGCGCTCCAGGCCCGACGGCTACACGCTGCTGATCGGCAGCCCCGGCTCCATCGTGAACGGCCCCCTGCTCATGGCCGCTCCGCGCTACGACCCGATGGCTGACCTCGTGCCGGTCGCGCTGCTCGGCCAGGCGCCGATGGTGATCATCCTTCGTCCGGGACTGCCCGTGCGGAACTTGATGGAGCTGGTCGCCTTCTCCAAGAGGCAGCCGAGCGGGGTGACGATCGGCACCTCCGGCGTCGGCGGCGCGAACCATCTGCCGCTGGAGCTGTTCAAGGCCGCAACAGGGGCCAACCTCGTGCACGTGCCCTATCGCGGCGGCGGCGGCACCCTTCCGGACTTCGTCGCCGGCAACGTGGACGGCGTGCTGATCGAGATGTCGAGCGTGCTGGACCTGCACCGGGACGGGCGCGGCCGCATCCTCGGCATCGCCGCGCCGCAGCGCTCGCGGCAGGCGCCGGAGGTCGCGACCCTCATCGAGCAGGGCGTGAAGGATTTCATCGCCACCTCATTCGTCGGCCTCTTCGCGCCGGCAGGCACGCCCGAGCCCGTCCTCAAGATGCTGCAGGGCGCCATTGCCGCGGCGGCGGCCGATCCGGAGGTGCTGGCGCGGCTCGACGCCCTCGGCAACAACCCACCCACAGGGCCCGAGCTGACCACTCCCGGCGGCGTCGCCTTCCTGCAGGGCGAGGTGGCGAAGGCACGGCGGGCCATCGCCATCGCCGGCCTGAAGCCGGAATGAGCACCATGACCTTCCCACTGCTCGGCCGTCGTAACACTGTCGCGAGTTTGCTGGCCCTGGCGGCTGGCCCTTCCCGGGCACAGGAGCGCCCATTCCCCAACGGGCCGGTGCGGATCATCTCCCCCTATGCGCCCGGTGGCGGGACGGACACCACCGCGCGCGTCATCGGCCCAGCGATGGGCGAATTCCTGGGGCAGCCGATCCTTGTGGAGAACCGCGGCGGCGCCGGCGGCTCGATCGGCGCGGCCGAGGTCGCGCGCTCCGCGCCCGACGGGCAGACGGTGCTGGTGGACGCGCTGGGCCATGTGGTGAACCCGTTCCTGCTGCGCGGCCTGGGTTTCGACTACGCCGCCTTCGTGCCGGTGACGCAGGTCACGATGCTGCCGCAGGTGATGATCATCAGCCCGCGCCTGCCCGCTGCCGACATGGCTTCCTTCGTGGCCTACGCGAAGGGGCAGGCCGGGCAGCTCTCCTACGGCTCCTCGGGCAATGCCACGGGGTCGCACCTGGCCAGCGCCCTGTTCCTGCGGCAGGCCGGGCTGGACATGGCGCATGTGCCCTATCGAGGCGGCTCCGCCGCGATGCAGGACGTGCTGGCGGGCAACGTGGTCTTCGCCATGGCGACCGTGAACTCCGCCACCCAGCTCATCCTCGACGGGCGGCTGCGGGCGCTGGCCGTAGCGTCCGACCGCCGCGTCGCCTCCTTACCGGAGGTGCCGACCATGGGGGAGGCCGGCCTGCCCGGCATGGTGCTGGACGAGTGGAACGGCATGTTCGCCCCGCCCGGCACCCCGCGACGCATCGTGGACCGGCTCCAGGCCGGGGTGCGCCACGCGCTCGACAGCCCGGCGGTGCGGGACCGCTTCGCCGCCATCGGCGCCGTCACCGTAGGCAGCGACCCCGACGCCTTCGCCGCCTTCGTGCGGGAGCGGCGCGAGGTGATGGGGCGCTTGGTGCAGGAGACCGGGATCAGTATTGGCTAATCCGGTTGTGGGCCCGTGAACCCCCTCTCCGGCGCGATTTCAATCGTGGGAGAACATCCGCTTCCCCGGCACTGGAAGCTCCGCCCTGTGGATGCAGCCGGCGATTGAATCCACGATATGCAGCGTCCGGTTCTCCGGCCCGCCATAGGCGAGGTTCGTCACCACCTCGCTGCCCGGCGACTGCACGCGGAAGCGCGGCTCACCCCGGTGGTCGAAAATCCATGCCGCGCCCATGTCGGGATGCGCTACGGCCAGCCCGTCCGCCTCGTCCATCGCTATCCCGTCCGGGCCGCGGCCGCCGGAGAGCTGGAGGAACAGCCCCATGCGCTGCACTGATCCATCCGGCGAGAGGGGAAGGCGCCACACGGCGTTGGCGCGGGTGACGGCGACGTAGAGGATGTTCTCCGCCCCGTTCAGCACGAGGCCGTTGGGGCTGGGGATGTTGTCGGCCAGGCGCTCCAGGCGGCCATCCGCCGCGCGCAGGCGGTAAACGCGCCCGGAGGGGTCCTGCAGCCCGGTCTGGCCCTGGTCGGTGAAGTAGAGGTCGCCGTTGCGTGCGAAGACGAGGTCGTTCACGCCCTTGAAGCGCTCGCTCCTGTAGCCCTCAATCAGCGGCGTCACGGTGCCCGAGGCGGGATCGAGCAGCATGATCCCGTTGCGGTAGTCGGCGACGAAGATGCGGCCGTCGCGATGGATCTTGAGCCCGTTCGGCTCGCCCTCGTATTCCGCCACCAGCGTCCACTCCGCTTCCGGGGAGATGCGGAAGATCCGGCCGAAGGGGATGTCGGTGACGTAGAGATCGCCATGGCGGTCGAAGGAGGGCCCCTCGAGGAAGCAGCCCTGGGCCGGCACGCCGCGGCCCGAGGCGGCGCGCTCGGCCGTCGCCGGCTTGCGGAAGTGGTCAGGCAAAGTGGCGAACACTGTCGCCTCGATCATCTGCGGCGGGGCAAAGAGGCTCATCGGCACCGGCTCACTCCACGGTGGCGCCGGACGCTGCGACCACCGGTTTCCACAGGCGGAACTGGGCCTCCCAGAAGGCCCGCAGCTCCTCGGCCGAGGAGCCGATCGGCTCCACCCCGGCCTCGCGCAGCCGGCGCTCGCCGCCTCGGTCGCGCACGGCGGCGCGGGTCGCGGCCGACAGCGCGCCGAGGACCGGGGCCGGCGTGCCGGCAGGGGCGAAGACGCCCATCCAGTTGACGATCTCGAAGTTCGGCACCCCCGCCTCGATCGCCGTGGGCACATCCGGCAAGAGCGGGCTGCGCTGCCGCCCAGTGACGGCGAGCGCCCGGATCGAGCCCTGCTGCACGAAGGGCGCCTGGGAGGGGATGCCTTCCACCAGGAAATCCGTGTCCCCGGCCATCATCGAGGCGAAGACCGGCCCCGCGCCGCGGAAGGGGATGTGCTCGGCCGTCGAGCCCGTGCGGTTGCACAGCAGTAGGGCGCCGAGATGGTTGATCGAGCCGGGGCCGGACGAGCCGTAGGTGGTCCGCCCCGGACGGGACCGCATCCAGGCCACGAACTCCGGCAGGGTCCGCGCGGGCACGTGGTTCCCGACCGTCACCACCATCGGAAAGGTGGCGACGAGGGAGACCGGCACGAAGGCCCTCTCGGTGTCGAAGCGAAGGTTGCGGTGCAGGAGGGCGTTGAGCACGGCCGCGCTGACGGTGAAGAAGCCGAGGGTAGCGCCGTCCGGCGCAGCGGTGGCCACCGTCTCGGCCCCTATTACCCCGCCTCCCCCACCCCGGTTCTCCACCAACACGGGCCGGCTGCCCAGCGCCTCCGACATGCCGGGGGCGACGATGCGCGCGATCACGTCGGTGGAGCCGCCGGCAGCGGCCGTGACGATCAGGCGGACCGGCTGGCCCGTCTGCGCGCGCGCCGCCGAAGCCGCGAGGGAGCCGGCGCCGGCCAGAAGGGCGCGGCGGGCCAGGGCGACCGGACCGCGGATCATCTCTCTGCCGCCTCTCATCGGGCGTCCTCCCTCAGATGCCTTGGCGGGCGCGGTCATTCCAGCAGGTAGGCGGCCCCGCAGCCCTCGCACATCGCACGAATCTGGTCCGCGAGCCGGCGCGGCACCGGGATGCCCTCGCGCAGCCGGGCCTCGCGGGCGGCTGCCTCCGGGTCGCCAGGAACGAGGACCGGCAGGGCGGGATCGGCCGGCGACGCGGCGCGCAGCACGTCCAGCGCGTCGTCCAGGTCGGATTCGAACTCCCCTTCCTCGCGGAAGGCGTCGGGATCGATCGCCATGAAGAAGTGGCCGAGATTGTCCGGGTCTTCCGGCCGCTGCGTTCTTACCCGGAGCGGCGAGAAGGAGGCACCGGAGAGCGTGCCGCCGAGGATGTGCACCATCATTGCGAGGCCGTAGCCCTTGTGGGAAGCCGTCTCCGGACGGCCGCCCAGCGGCGTCAGCCCACCCTCCCTTCCCTCGCGGATGAGGCGCGAGGCCTCGTTGGGATCGGTGACGGGCTGGCCGCGCCCGTCCACCGCCCATCCCTCGGGCAGGGTGCGGCCGTTCAGCCCGTAGACGCGCACCTTGTTGTTGGCGGTGGTGGTGGTCGCCATGTCCAGCCGGAAGGCGCGGTTCCGCCCGGCGGGCGCGCAGAAGGCGAGCGGATTGGTGCCGAGCAGCGCCTGGCGCGCGCGCGTCGGCACCATGTTGATCGTGCGGGTGGCGCTGGTGACCAGGCCGATCATTCCCTGCGCCGGCGCGAGCGCCGCGTAGTAGCCGGCAGCGCCGAAATGGTGGGAGTTGCGGACGGTGACGACGCCAACGCCGAGGCTCCTCGCCTTGGTGATGGCCAGTTCCATCCCCATCACGGCGGCCGGGTGGCCAAGGCCCGCGTCGGCGTCCACCAACGCCGTCACCGCGTTCTCCCGCACCACGCGCGGGCGTGCCCGCAGGTTCAGCTTTCCCTTCCGGCGGGAGGAGTCGTAGTCCATCAGCATCGAGACGCCGTGGCTGTCCACGCCGGCGAGGTCGGTCTCGACCATCACCTCGGCCGTGGTGCGGATCAGCTCGGGGTCCATGCCCCAGCTCGTCAGCACCGCGACGATCTGCGCGCGCACCGTCTCCGCCGGAACCTGCAGGCGCTCGCTCATGCCGCGTCCTCCTTCAGGGCCGCGCGGATACCGCCGGCCCAGGCCGTCGCGGCGGCGTTGAGCAGGGCGATGTCCGTCTGCGTGGTGAGGAAGAGCGCGCCGCGGCGGATGGCGTCCGCCTGCCGCGCGACGTCGCGGTTGCCGCCGCAGCCGGCGGCGATCCCGGCCGCGCGCGCGGCCGCGATCACGCGGTTCTGCGCCGCGACCGCCGCGGGATCGTCGAACTCCCCGGCCTTGCCCATGGTGACCAGCAGGTCGTTGGTGCCGACATGCACCACATCCACTCCCGGCACGGCCGCGATCTCTTCCACCCTCTCCAGCCCCTCCACCGTCTCGATCATCAGCACGACCAGGGTGCTGTCGTTCAGCTCCGCCGTCGTCTCCTGCAAGGGCACGGGGCGGAAGTCGAACTGGGCATAACCTCCGGCCACCGAGCGGCGGCCAAGAGGCGGGAAGCGCGTGATCTCCACCGCGCGCCGGGCCTGCGCCACCGTGGAAATGTCGGGGAAGACGATGCCGGTCACGCCGTTGTCGAGCAGCAGCGACACGTCGGGGTCGTCCACGCCGCGAACCCGCACGATCGGGGCGATCCCGAGCGCATCGGCCGCCTGGGCGAGATGGATGATCGTCTCCAGCCCGAATACCGCGTGCTGCGTGTCGATGAAGAGGAAATCGTGGCCGCTGCCGCGCGCAATATGCGCGATGTCGGCCGAGCGGACCATGCGCACGCTGATGCCGAGCGCGGGCTCGCCGGCGTGCAGGCGCCTCTTCACCGGATTTGTCAGGCGGGGCATGAGGCGTTCCTCGAGGGGTCAGTCGATCCGGATGCCGGCTCTAGCCGCGAGGTCGCGCCATTTCGGCATCTCCTCGGCCAGGCGGGCGGCGAGCGGCCCGGGGCCGTCCATGCGGGCCGTCGCGGCGCCCTCGGCCATGCGGGCCTGCAGTTCCGGCGCGTCGCGCAGGAGGGCGAGCTCGGCCGTCAGACGCGTGAGCAGCGCGGGGGGCAGGCCCTTAGGCGCCATGAGGCAGAACCAGTTCGGCGCGGCGTAGCCCGGCACCACCTCAGCGATCGCCGGCACATCGGGCAGGGCGGGGACGCGCGCCGGCATGGTGACGCCGAGCACCCGCGCGCGCCCCTGGCGGACGTGCTGGAGCAACTCCAGCGTCGAGCCGAAGATGAGGGAGATGTCGCCGGAATAGACCGCGGTCACGGCCTGGCTGACGCCGCGATAGGGCACATGCGTCATCTCCACCCCGGCGAGGGCGCAGAAGAGCGCGCCCGCGAGATGGTTGGCTGAGCCGACGCCGCCGGAGGCATAGGTTAGCCTCCCCGGATGCGATTTCGCATGGGTCAGGAGCTGCTGCAGATCGGTGAGGGAGGATTCCTTCCGCACCAGCAGCCCCGAGGGCACGTCGCACATGAGGCTGACAGGATCCAGGTCCCGTTGCGGATCGAAGCCGAGTGCCGGCTGGAGCGTAGGAATGATGGAGATGCCGGCGGAGGTCGCGAGGAAGGTGGCGCCGTCCGGTGGCTGCTGCGCCACGTACTGAGATCCGATCCCGCCGCCGGCTCCGGCTCGGCTCTCGACGATGAAGGTAGCGCTCAGCCGCCGCGTGAGGTGGTCCGCGACGATTCGTGTAGGGATCTCGATCGGGCTTCCCGGCGCCTGCGGCACGATCAGGCGAACCGTGCGGATCGGCCAGGGCTCCTGCGCGTGCAGGTGCCCCGCCGAAAGGAGACCGAGCGTGAAGCCGGCGATGCCCTGCCCGAGCGTCCTACGCTGCATCCGTTTCCTCCCGGCCTCTCCGGGCCGATACCCGGCATGCTGGACCGGCCGGTTCCGAGGCGTCCAATCCAAATAGAAGCGTTGCGTATAGACGCCGTCTATGGTCTGGCCTTGTGCAGCAGCATAAACGAACCCGATGTTGAGGGACGAATGGATCCTGCCGGGCAATGTCCGAGAGCGGCCGTTCCGATCTCGGCCACATCCTGCCATGTTGGTTCAACGCCCCAGTAACCATCCTTCCAGCGCGATGCTCTCTCCGGGCGCACCGGCGATATGATGGGAAGGCGGCCCACGGGTGCCCCTCTTGCTCCCATGCAGATTGGCATCGAGAGTGAGTTCAGCGTCGTTCAGCGGCGAGAACCTAAGAGCTAAGGGCAGAGGTGTCCGATCTGGTGCAGGCAGATAACGGCACAGGCGAGGGTTGTAAGGGCCAGGTGCAGGTCGGCGCGGCGTCGAAAGCGGACGGCCGGACGGCGGAACCGGGCCAGCCAAGCGAAGGTGCGCTCTACAACCCAGCGGTGCCGACCGATCTTGGTGGTGCTCTCGATCCCGCGATGCGCAGGGCGATGCCACGGGCGCGACACTCGCGCTTCGGCTGGAAGACGATACACTGGACGCCATGACTCCTAGCAAGTCCCCGACGCCTCCAGGGGCTGATATCCATGCCTCCCCTGCCACGGCAGCCTCTGTCGTAGCAGACCGCCCCCAGAAGGATCATGCCGCATGAGCGTTCCCGCCGCGCCACGCTGGCGCTCGCTTCTCTTCGTGCCCGCCCATGTCGAGCGCTTCATCGCCCGTGCGCATGAGCGCGGCGCGGATGGCGTGATTCTGGACCTGGAGGACGCCGTCCCAGCGGAGAGGAAGCCGGAAGGACGGGCGATGCTCAGGGCTTCCATCGCCAGCATCATCCGCAATGGCACGGCGGCGATGGTGCGGGTGAACCACAACCTCCGGCATATCGGGCAGGACCTCGACGCCGCGGTGCTTCCGGGCCTAGCAGCGCTGGTGCTGCCGAAAGTGGAGGATGCGGGATTCGTCCGCGACGTCGCCGACACCGTCGCGGAGCTCGAGCGCGAGCGGGGCCTGGCCGTGGGCGGGATCAGGCTGATCCTCCAGGTCGAGACACCGGGGGCCCTGTTCGTGCTACCGGCCATCGCCGGGGCCCATCCGCGCGTCGCCGCGATGACGCTCGGGCCCGAGGACTACTCCGCCGCCATGGGCGGCGTGCCGGAGCCGGACACGCTGCTGACCCCGAATTATGCCGTGCTCTGCGCCGCCCGCGCCGCCGGAATCCTCCCGCTCGGCTTCGTCGGCAGCATCGGCGCCTATTCCGACATCCCGGCCTTCACAGAGATGGTCCGGCGGGCGCGCCGCCTGGGTTTCCGCGGCGCGCTGATCGTGCATCCCTCGCAGGTCGGGCCGCTGAACGAGGCCTTCTCTCCGAGTGCGGAAGAGCTGGATTGGGCGCGGCGCGTGGTGGCAGCCGATGCCGCGGCCCGGGCAGAGGGGCGCGGTGCGTTCCCGATCGATGGGAAGATGGTGGACGCGCCGGTCGTCCGCCGGGCCGAGGAGATTCTCGCCCTGGCAGGATAGCGACAGTGGCGGGCAGGCTGCGCAGAGGGCCGCCCGCGAGACATGAAGGAGGAAACGATGAGTCCCCAGGTACGACGCCGCGGCCTGCTCTCGGGCGCGGCCGCCCTGACCCTGCCCTTCCCCGCCGCACGGGCGCAGGGCGCCTGGCCGCAACGGGCGATCCGCATCGTCCTGCCCTACGCGCCCGGCGGCAGCACGGACGCTTCGGCACGGCTGGTCGCCACGCCCATGAGCCAGGCCCTCGGCCAGCCCGTTGTGGTGGAGAACCGCCCCGGCGCGACAGGCACGATCGGCGCCGCCGAGATCGCGCGCGCGCCGAAGGACGGCTACAACCTGCTGGTGGACGCCGCAGCCCATGGCTCGAACCACGCGCTCTACCGCAACCTGCCCTTTGACTACGCGCGGGACTTCGCGCCGATCACGCAGCTCACCGTCTCGCCGCAGATCCTGGCCGTGCATCCCTCGCTGCCGGTGAACAGCGTCGCGGAGCTGGTCGCCCTGGCGAAGCGGCGACCCGGCACGCTCTCCTACGGCACCCCTGGCAACGGCTCGGCCGGGCATCTCGCCTGCGCCTCCCTCGCTTGGCATGCGGGGATGGATGTCACCCAGGTCGCCTATCGCGGCGGCGGCCCGGCCGTGCAGGACCTGCTGGCCAACCAGATCAGCTTCACCTTCGCCTCCGTCTCCGCCGTGCTGGCGCTGGTGCAGGACGGCAAGCTGCGCCCGCTCGCGGTTTCCAGCCTCTCCCGCATCTCGCCGCTGCCGCAGATACCGGCCATTGCCGAAACCTTTCCTGGCTTCGACATCAACGAGTGGGCCGGGCTCTACGCGCCGGCCGGGACGCCCGAAGCCGTGCTGGACCAGCTCGGCGAGGCGGCCCGCGG
The DNA here is from genome assembly GCA_042666135.1 of Roseomonas sp. GCM10028921. Lineage (GTDB taxonomy): Bacteria > Pseudomonadota > Alphaproteobacteria > Acetobacterales > Acetobacteraceae > Roseomonas. Next base: position 13,701 of record JBHTFH010000057.1, read on the forward strand.
TGCGCTCGCGGTGCCAGAGGTCCGGCAGCGCCTGGACCAGCTCGGGGCACAGACCGTGGGCAGTAGCCGGGCAGTGTTCACCGCCTGGCTGGCCCAGCACCGCGGCCGCATGAGCGAGCTCGTGCAGGCAGCGGGCATCAAGCCGGACTGAACGGCAGGCCGGCCCCGGCGCCCGAGGCGATCCGGGGCAGTTCCGCGGAACGGAGGTGAGCGGGAGGACCCTTCCGCTTTCCCGAAGGCAGCTTCACAAAATACGATCTTCACCAATCCAATCACGACGCCGAAGCTCTTGCAGGAATTCGGTCCGAAGGCCGGAACTCCTTACAAGAAAGAACCGAGCACGGAGGGCGTCATGAGGAAGTTGGTCCTTGCTGTCCTGGCGATTCTCGCCTGCGCTGCGCCATTGGAGAATGCCTCGGCGGCCCGGGCACGCCTCGGCCATGTCTTCGCGCAGGGCAATGCGGCGGACGAGGCGAGCCAGATCTTCGCGCGGCTGGTGAAGGAGCGCACCAATGGCGAGATCGACATCACGGTCTTTCCGAACAGCCAGCTCGGTGGGGACGAGGCACTGGGCCGCGATCTCAGCCGCGGCGGTCTCGACTTCGCCTTCCTCAATATCGGATCGCTCTCGGGCCTCGATCCGCTGCTGGACATCCACTACCTCCCCTACATCGCGACCAGCACGCAGCAGGTCGACCGGATCTTCTACAATCCAGAGGGGATTCTCCAGCGCACGCTGACCGGCACGCTGGCCAAGCACAACATGGTCGCCCTGGCCTATTTCGAGCTGGATTTCCGCGCCGTCACCAACTCGCGCCAGCCCGTCAACAGCGCGGCCGACCTGCGGGGGTTGAAGATCCGCGTGCCCGGCTCCGCCGCCATCCGCAGCTTCTTCGAGGCCGCCGGCGCGCAGGCCGTGACGATGCCGATGCCCAACCTCTTCGTCGCGTTGCAGCAGGGCACGGTGGACGGCCAGGACAACGGCGCGAGCATCACCTACAACTCACGCCTCTTCGAGGCGCAGCGCTACATGACACTGACCAACCATGTCTATGCCATGGGCGCGGTCACCGTCAGCGCACGCTTCTGGAACAGCCTGCGGGAAGACAGGCGCGGCATCGTCCGGCAGGCGGCGCTGGACGCGGCGCGGCAGGGCAATGCGCTGAACCGCGCAGCCAACGAGGAGTTCCTGCAGAAGCTGCGCGCCGGCGGTGTCAACGTCACCGTGCCCACCCCGCAGGCGATGGCCGAGTTCGCGCGCATCGGGCAGGTGGGCTGGCAGAAGCTGGAATCCGTCTACGGTGCCGAGCGCCTGGCCGAGCTGCGGCGGGAGATGGCGGCGGCGGCCAAGGCGGAGTGAGGCCATGGCGTCGGACGAGGTGTTGCCCGTGATCGGCACCCGCCTGCCGTCCGGCGCCGAGTTGGCACCGGGGCAGCTCTCCCTGCTGGACCGCGCGATGCGCGCCGAGAGGGTGCTCGCGCGCATCGAGGAGGCGGTGGTGATCACGGCCATGGCAACGGCCATCGGCGCCGTGGGCCTGTCCGTCATCATCCGCACCTTCAACCTGCCGATCAGCGACACCGGAGAATGGGCCATGGTCGCCATGTCGCCCCTCACCTTCGTGGGCGGTGCCCTGTGCAGCCATCTCCGCCGCCACCTGACGGCAGACATCGTCGAGATGCTGCAGCCAGGGCCGCTGCGCCGCGGGCTCGAGGCCCTCGCCGCCCTGCTGACGCTCGCCTTCAGCCTCACCTTCATCGCCCTGGCCTGGGACCTCTTCGACTACGCGCGCAGTTCCGGTGAGAAGCTGATCGACTTCGGCACCCCCGTCGCCATCCCTGCCGGCTTCGTGCTCGCGGGCGCCGTGCTCATGGCCTTCCATTCGGGCATGGACATCTGGCGGGCCCTGGCCGGGCGTCCCCTCGGAGGGCTTGATCCATGGCGCTGACCTTCGGGCTCATGGCTCTCTTCCTCGTCCTCGGGGCGCCGCTCGCCGTCACCTTCGGGCTCGTCGTCTTCCTGCAGATGGACAGCTTCGGCGTCTCGGTCTCCGGCCTTAGCAACATTCCCTATGAGGAGATCTCCAGCTATCCGCTGGTGGCGATCCCGCTCTTCATGCTGACAGGGGAGCTGATGAACTGCAGCGGCATGGCTGCCGAGCTCATCGCCCTCGCGGATCTCATGCTGCGACGCATCCGTGCTGCCTTCGGCTACATCACGGTGGCTGCCTCCGCCATGATGGGGGCGATCACCGGATCCTCCGTTGCCACCGTCGCGGCGGTGGGCGGAATCGTCAGCCCCGAAATGGCCAGGCGCGGCTATCCACCGGCCTACACGGCCTCGCTGACCTCCTCGGCCGGGCTGCTCGGCGTGCTGGTGCCGCCCTCCATCCCCCTCATCCTCTATGGCGCGACGGTCGGCGTCTCCATCTCGCAGCTCTTCACCGCGACCATGCTGCCTGCCCTGCTGATGGCGGCACTCTTCCTGGTCGTGCACGCCGTGCTGTCGCGGCGGCTGCTCAGGAACGGCCAGGAAACGAGGCCGCAGGGCGATGACAGCCCGCTGGAGCGCCAGCCACCCTCCCGCATCCTGCTGAACTCGCTCTCGGCGGTTCTTCTTCCCATGGTGATCCTCGGCGGCATCTACGGCGGCATCATGACGCCGACCGAGGCCGCGGCCATCGGCTGCGTCTACGCTATCGCCGTCTCCCTCGCCCGGCGGCTGATCGACCGGGCAGGCTTTGCGCGTTCCTTCCGAGCCGCGGCCATCACGGGCTCCAGCATTCTCGTGATCATCGCCATGACCGGCGTGTTCAACCGCGCCATGGTGCTGAACCAGGTGCCGCAGGACATCGCGGTGTGGCTCGCGACCTATATCGAGAGCCCCATCGCCTTCCTGTTGACGGTGAATGTCGTGCTGCTGCTCGTCGGCACCTTCATGGAGACAAACGCCTCCATCCTGCTGATGGGCCCGCTCCTGGCACCCGCGGCCGAGCGCTTCGGCATCGACCCCGTGCACTTCGGCATCGTCATCGCGACGAATCTTGAGATCGGGCTGCTCACCCCGCCGATGGCCGCTAACCTCTACGTCGCCGCGCGTGCGGCGAAGGTGCGGCTGGGCGACATGCTCCCTTATCTCGCCTGGTTCTTCGCCGCGGCGCTGATCGGGCAGGCCATCATCACCTTCGTGCCCTTCGCCACCCTCTGGTTCCGCCATCTCTGACCCGCCTGGACACCGACATCATGAACGGCGACACCGCCACCCTTCCCGAATTCTCCCGCGCGGCCGTGGTCCGGCAGATGGGGAGGCCGGTGACGATCGAATGCGTGCCCGTACCCAGCGGCCCGGAGCCCGGCGCGCTCATCGTCCGCACCACCGCCTGCTCAATCTGCGGCACGGATGTTCATCTCTCCCGGGGCAACCTCTCCTTGGCCGTCGATCTTCCGGTTATTCTCGGCCATGAAATGGTCGGGCGCGTCGTCGCCATCGGCGAGGGAGCGGAGCGCGACAGTGTCGGCCAGCCGCTCGCCATCGGTGACCGTATCCTCTGGACGCATACGGCCTGCGGGAGCTGCTATTGGTGCACCGTGGCGCGGCAACCGACGCTCTGCGAGAACCGCCGCGCCTACATGTACGAGAACATTGAAAAGCCACCCTACCTCCTCGGCGGCTTCTCGGAATACGGCTATGTGCTGCCGGAGTCTGGCCGCATTCGCGTACCCGACAATCTGAGCGACGCCGTGGCCAGCCTGTGCAGCTGCGCCTTCCGCTCCGTCATGAACGCCTTCGACAATCTCGGCGGCATCGACTCATCGGAGCATGTTGCCATACAGGGCGCGGGGCCGCTCGGCATCTTGGCGGCGGCTGTCGCCCGCGTGGCGGGCGCGCGTAGTGTCAGCGTCATCGGGGCGCCCGATGACCGCCTCGCCCTCGCGCGGGATTTTGGCGCCACCCACACCTTTACCATCCAGGGCACGACTCACGAGGAGCGCTCGGCCGAGATCCGCGCCCTCACGGACGGGCGCGGCCCCGACGTGGTCATGGAGTTCACCGGGCACCCCGACGCCTTCGGCGAGGGCATCGATCTCGTCCGCAAGGGCGGACGCTATGTCACCGTGGGGCAACTCGGTGGCGGTACGACGACGTTCAGCCCTTCCATCATCGTCAAAAAGAACATCCGCATCACCGGATCGTTCTCGGGCGACGCCAAGTCTTACTGGAAGGCGCTGCAATTCGCGTCTGCTCATCTCGGCCGCATCCCCTTCGAGAGGATGATCACCGGCCGCTACAGGCTGGACGAGGTGAACACCGCGCTGGAGCGCATGCACCGGCTTGAGGAGATCAAGCCTCTTATCGTGATGGGCTGAGGCGAAGCGCATGGCAGGAGTGGTGCAGTTCTCGCCGGACGGTCGGGGGCCGCTCGACGGGGTGCGGATCCTCGACATGTCGCGCCTCGTTGCGGGCAACATGACGACGCATGTGCTCGCGGACTACGGCGGGGACGTCATCAAGATCGAGCGCCCCGGCAAGGGCGATGATCTGCGGAACTGGCGCGTCGAGGGCGTCGAGGTCTTCTGGAAGGTTTATTCCCGCAACAAGCGCAGCGTGGCGCTGGACATCCACGACGCGGAGGGGCGCGAGATGCTGCTGCGTCTGATCGACAGCAGCCAGGTCCTCGTCGAGAACTTCCTACCCGGGACGCTGGAGCGCTGGGGGCTGGGGCCCGAGGTGCTGCACGCCCGCAATCCCGGCCTCATCATCCTCCGCATCTCAGGCTGGGGCCAGACCGGCCCCTGGCGGCTGCGCCCGGGCTTCGGCACGCTGGTGGAGGCCATGTCCGGCTGGGCCTTCATGAACGGCCATGCGGACAAGCCGCCCACCCTGCCGCCCCTGGCCATGGCCGACATGGTGGCTGGCCTCTACGGCGCTTCCGCCATCCTGGCGGCGCTGCGCGCGGTGGAGCGGGGCGAGGCGCCCGGCCAAGTGATCGACCTGTCCCTCTTCGAGCCGATTCACGCCATGGTGGGAGCCGAAGCGGCCCATGTGCGCCTGACCGGCCGGCCCACTATGCGCTCGGGCAACCAGTCCTCCCACACGGCGCCGCGCAACGTCTATGCCTGCGCGGACGGCGCCTATGTCGCCCTCTCCGGCTCGATGCAGTCCATGGCCGAGCGCATCTTCGACACCATCGGCCGGCCGGAGCTGAGGACCGATCCGCGCTTTGTGGACAATGCCGCCCGTGTCGCCAACCGGGACGAGCTCGACGCCATCATCGGCGCCTTCATCGCCCTGCGCGGCCAGGCGGAGAATCTGGCGCTGTTCGACGTGGCTGGCGTCACGGTGGGGCCGGTCCACTCCGTCGCCGAGCTGATGGATCATCCCTACGTGCAGGGGCGCGAGGCGATCATCGAGGTCTCGGACACGGAGATGGGTTCCATCCCCATGCACAATGTCATCCCGCGCTTCTCCGGGACACCATCCCCGCTGCGCCGCCCGGCCCCGGAGGTGGGAGAGCACACGGAGGAGCTTCGCCGCGAACTGGGCATGCCCGGCTCAGCGCCAGTGGGCGGGACACGATGACGGCGGCGAGCCAGGCGGGGCACCCGGCCAGGGGAGCTTGAGCCGAGGAGGGGATGGAGGGACAAAGGCGTCCCCTCTCCTCGGCAGGACCATGGATCTTCGGGACCTCCGCGCCTTCGTCGCCATTGCCGAGGCCGGCTCCCTGATGGCCGCGGCAAAGACCCTCAACAGCAGCCCGCCCGCGCTCAGCGCCCGGCTGAAGAACCTCGAGGACGAACTCGGGACCCCTCTCTTCGTGCGCTGGCCCCGAGGTCTGACCTTGACCGAGCAGGCGCGGGACTTCCTGGCGCATTCCTACGCCATCCTGAAGCAGGCAGAGGATGCCAAGGCCAGCATCCTCGGGCGGGACAAGCCACCCTCCGGCGTGGTGCGCCTGGGCATTCCCGGCTCGCTCATCGGGATTCTGAGCGTCCCGCTGATCGAGGCCTGCCTCCGCGAGCTGCCCCAGGTTCGGCTACGTATCGTCGAGAGCATGTCGGGCTATCTCGCGCGCTGGCTGCGCGAGGGAACGCTGGACGCGACCCTCCTGTTCGGGAGCCACGCGCCAGGGGATGGTGGCGCCTCCGTGCAGCCGATCCTTGAGGAAGACCTCTACCTCGGAACCTATGATCCTTCGCTGCTCTCGCCTTTTCTGAACGGACATGCCGAGATGCCGATGCAGGCACTGCGTCACCTGCGCCTCGTCATGCCGGGGCCGGAGCATGGGCTTCGCAGCCTGGTCGAAGCCACGGCGCGTCACCATGGCGTGTCGCTCGACGTCGCGATCGAGATCGATGCTTCTCCGCAGATCTTCGAGTTGGTGCGGAGGGGTCATGGCTCGACGATCTGCTCGCTTGCCGCTCGACATTTCGGTGCGCCGCCGGATGGGGCCGGATTGCCGGAACTACATACGTTCCGGATCGTCGAGCCGGGCTTCCGGCGGACAGTGTCCCTGGCGACGCCGCTGAGCCGCCCATCGTCGCGCGCCACGATGGCCGTAGCCCGTGTGGCCGTGACCATTCTCTCTGAATTAGCCGGAACAGAGGAGTGGCGGGCGAGACGCCTGAGCGCCTAGATCCGGGACGATCTGCCGGTAGGCCCGCCGCTCGGCCGATCCCCTAACCCGGGACGAGGGTTTCGGAAAGCGTGCTCCAGGTCGCGCCCCTGAGGTCGCGTCGCATCGCCTCCTCATCGGTCCAACGGGCTTCGGCCCGAAGTCGGATCGCCTCGCAGCGCAGTGTCAGCGTGCTGTCCCGGAAGGGCCACGGGTCCAACGACCAGCGAGAAGTCCCCGTCCGGACGAGCCTCATCTTGCGGGTGCTGCCATCCGCCATCGGGGCTTCTCCCGCCTTGTCCGGATCGGCGAAGCAGAGTGCGAGGGAGAGGGCATCGGTTACTGCGACGAGGGCAGAATTCCGCTCCACGTGGTCAGGCGTCGCACCGAGCTTGGAAATCCAGTCCGCCTGGAGCGCGTCCTCCTTGGCGGCGTTGCGGTCGATCGCAGCGTGGTCGTCCGGGGGCAAGTGCTCCGGATCCATGTATTGCGTATAGATCCGTGTGCCGTGCAGGGAGATGAGCAGAGCGGGCCAGAGGCCCCAGGCCGCGCGGGCCATCTCCACCCCCCGCGCCCACATGGGGGCATGAACCGCCGCGCCGAGCTCGGTGAACGCATGAGGCAGACCCGTCGCCGGATCGAGTGTCGGGGCAGTCTCCCACGACAGCCAAGCAATGTCATGCTGCTCGGCCGCGAGGATTACCTCCGGCGCCGGGTCCGGCCATGCGAAGCCTGGGGCGCCCCAGGCGGCCATCATCTGGCCCGAGAGCAGGGCATGGGAAGGCTGAGGGATGAGGAGCCGGACGCCGTCCTCAGGGCTTCGCAGGATCATGCAGTGTGAACGTGCGAGCAGGGCAACGAGAGGCAGTATCTCCCGACTAATCGGGCCCGGTTTGGTAGTCCGCTCCGAACATCGGCTCCGTTTATAGGAACTGGGCGCAGTCCTGCGCTTAGCGGAGGGAGTCTAAACAGCGCAAAGCCCCGACGAGCGGTGCCTGTCGGGGCTTTTGTCGGGTCTTTGTGTTTGGGATGTATTTGGATGCGGGGACAGGATTTGAACCTGTGACCTTCAGGTTATGAGCCTGACGAGCTA
>JBHTFH010000058.1:0-20822 GCA_042666135.1 Roseomonas sp. GCM10028921
TGGGTGCACTGTCCCGGCGATCCAGCGGGCGGACAGGACTGTGACGGGATGGACGGCCTCAGGCTCCTATGAGGTCACTCTCCCGCCGATCGTCGGGCGTCGTCCGGCAGGCCGACACGTCAATGCAATGACACGAAGCCAAGCACGTTGGGGGTCAGACCCACCGGACGACGTCGACAATCTCACAGCCACGTTGTGGGAGGGTGGCCGGAACGAAGTGGCTGGGCGAAGCTGGTCGGATGACGCCAGAGCCCGCCACATACCCTGGCTACCGCTTTCCGGCCGAGGTCATCCGGCACGCCGTGTGGCTCTACCATCCCTTCAGCTTCAGCCTGCGTGATATCGAGCTGATCCTGGCAGAGCGGGGCTCCTCGTCACGCACGAGAGCATCTGGCGCTGGGTGCTGCGGTTCGGGGCCGAGTTCGCCGGGAGGCTCCGCAAGCGCCGGCCACGGCCCGGGGACACCTGGCACTTGGAAGAGATGTTCCTGAAGGTCAACGGCGAGTTGCATTACCTCTGGCGCGCGGTGGATCAGAACGGGGTCGTGCTCGACATCCTCGTGCAGCCCCGCAGGAACGCGAGTGCGGCCAAGCGCCTCTCTAAGCGGCTGCTTAAAGGATTGCGCTACAAACCGAAGCGCCTGGTCACCGATGGGCTGCGCAGCTACGGCGTCGCGCATCGCGAGCTAATGCCCGAGGTGCGGCATCGGGTCAGTCGGTACCTCAACAATCGGGCGGAGAACTCGCACCGGCCCACGCGGCGCAGAGAGTGCCAGATGCAGCGCTTCAAGTCACCTCAGCAGGCGCAACGCTTCCTCTCAGCAGACGCCATGATCCTCGGCCACTTCCGGACGCGGCGGCATCTGATGACCGCCGCCCAGCACCGTCGCGCTCGCGCCAGGGCCTTCCGGGTGTGGCGCGAGGAGACCTGCGTCTAAAGCGCGGCGTGAACCCACCCGTGCCCTGCCCCGCGAACAAACTCAGCCCTACCTCAGCAAGTTGACGACGCCCTCTGGTGGCCTGATCGGTGCAGCACGATCCAGCTCTATTCCACGCCTATCCACAATTCCGTAGCCTCTTTCGGCACAAGGGCGATCCGAGCATGGCAATTCAGTGGAGCGGCACGAACCTCAACATGCGGGATCAGATCAAGGCGGCCGCAACGGATCTTTTCATCGCCCGGGGCTATCGTGGCCTCACCTTCGTCGATCTGGCCGCGCAGATCGGCATTCCCCGGCCCAACCTACACTACTACTTCCTGAACAAGGCCCAGCTCGCCGAGGAGGTGCTCGCGGGCCATACCGGCCGGATCGTCTCGCTCTATGCCGCGGCCTGGATGGCGCGGGACATCCCCATGCCACAGAAGTTCGGCGCCTCGCTCGCCGCGATCCGCTCCGTTCATGGCCGCTACAATCCGAACGGCGACGAGGGCCGGCCCTGGGGCCTCATCGCCCGCTTCGTGCACGAGCGCGACGCGATCACCGACGCGATGCGGGAAATCCTGCGCCGCACCCACCGCCGATATCAGCTCTGCGCCACCGTGGCGGTGCGCCAGGCGGTACGGCGGGGCGAGCTGGTTGCGGACGCCCCGAGGGACGAGCTGGCCCTGCTCGTCACCTGCCTGATGCGCTTCGCGGGCGAACTGACCGTGCATTCGCGCGGCTTCGAACGGGTGGAGCTGCACTACGCGGCCACCCGGCGCACCATCGGGCGCGCCTACGGCACCGAAGTCTGGCGAAGGGCGCTGGAGCGAGACGCGGAGCCAGCAGCGGGCATACCGTCTACTCCGGCTTCATGCCCGCCGCCTGCGCCACCTGCGCCCAGCGGGGAAGCTCCGCCCGGATCCGGGCGGCGAAATCCTCCGGCCCCAGGAATGCGGTGACGGAAGCCTGTGTCCGCAGCTTCTCCTGGAAGGCCGGCTTCCTGGAGATCGCCTCGAGATCCGCCCCGATGCGGCGGACCAGCGCGGGGGACGTGCCGACTGGCGCCAGCAGGCCGTACCAGACGCTGGAATCCGGCGCCTCATAGCCCAGCTCGGCCAGGGTCGGCACATCCGGCAGGTCCGGTGCCCGGTTCGGCCCAAAGACGACCAGCGGCTTGATCTGCCCGCCGCGGTAAGGGCCGATCGCCCCGACCAGCGTCTGCATGAAGAGTGGAACCCGACCGGCCAGAACGTCCTGCAGAGCCGGCGCCGTACCGCGATAGGGGATGTGCATCAGGCTGATCCCCGCCGCGCGCTGCAGCGTCTCCCCCCCGAAATGACCGTTCCCGCCATTGCCCGTGGTGGCATAGCCCAGTTCCCCGGGCCGTGCCTTCGCGGCGGCGATCGCATCGGCGAGCGTGTTGACGGGCGTCGAGGCGCCAGCCCAGAGCACGTTGGGCGAGGCGGCAATCATGCCGAGAGGCGCGAAGCTGTCCAGCGCGTGATAGGGAAGGTTAGCGTAGATCGCGGGATTCATAACATGGTTGTTCGCGGCGCAGAGCAGGGTGTAGCCATCCGGTGCCGCCTTCGCGACCACGTCGGTTCCCAACGTCGCGTTGGCGCCGCCGCGGTTCTCGATGACCACGGGCTTGCCCCAGGCCGCCTCCAACTCCGGCGCGACGAGCCGCGCCACCAGGTCGGTGGGCCCACCGGGCGGAAAACCCACCACTAGGCGAACGGGCCGGTCCGGCCAGGTCTGCGCGCGCGCCCCCGTGGCACCCGCGGCAAAGGCCGCGGACAGCCAGAGAAGGGACCGGCGGCCCGACGGGATTCCGCTTCGTGGGGTCATGTCCTGGACTTCTCCCATGGTGTTTTTGCTTTCCGGCAGCCCGCTGCGCTGACGGGCCGCTACATCTCGATGAGCACGTACTCGTCCTCAACGCGTACCGGGAAGGTCGTCGCGGATGGCAGCTCCTCCAGCACCTGCCCGCCGGACGCGACAGAAGCCGCATAGCTTCGCACCTTCATGCGCCGGGGATCGCAGCGGGACTGGCCAGTGCGGATGTCGAACTCCCAGGCGTGCCAGGGGCAGCGGATGATCTCGCCACGCCGCGAATAGCGGTACTGTCCGGGCTCGGAGGACTCCACGAGTCCCGTCTGATGGCCGGCGCAAAGGCTGCCGCCTTCATGGGGGCACCGGTTCAGCAGCGCGAAGAACTCGCCGCCGAGATTGAAGACGACGATGGCGCGCCCGGCCACCTCCACCAGCTTCCGTCCGCCGGGCGGGATTTCCTCGGCCGTCGCGACGACATGCTTCGCCACCTCAGGAAAATCCGTAGAGCGCTCGGGCGTTACCCGAGAGGATCGCTCGTTTGCGCTCCGGTCCGAGCGCGGACGGCAGAGCCAGGCGTGGATCGTCGAAGTCCCAATGGGGGTAGTCGCTGGCAAACATGATCCGGTCGGCGCCGACCCAATCAACCGTGTCCAGCAGGTGCTCCGGCCGCACCGGCTCCTCGATCGGCTGGGTCGAAACCCAGAAGTGCCTCCTCAGATAGGCCGAGGGCGGCTGGCGCAGATGCGGCACCTCGTCGCGCATCCGCTCCCAGGCACGATCCAGCCGCCAGCCCAGTGCGGGCATCCAGCCGAAGCCGGACTCGATCAGCACGATCCTGAGCGCCGGGAAGCGCTCGAACACGCCCTCCATGATGAGACTGGTGACGAGCGACTGGCAGGAGACGGCGTGGTCGGTCATCTCCTCAATGTAGAAAGAGGACCAGCCGCTGCTGGTGCCCGCCCAGCCGCTATAGCCGAAGACATGGATGCCGACGGGCAGGCCCGCCTCGGCCGCCGCCTCGTAGATGGGCCAGTAGCGCCGCTTACCCGCGGGCTCCGCCGTGCGACTCATCATAAGCACCTGCGCGAAGCGGCGGTCGCCGGCACGGCGGCGGATCTCGGCCGCCGAAGCGAGCCCATCCTCGTAGGGAACCACGACCGAGGCGCGCAGCCGCGGCTCCGGGTTCACGAAGGTGTCGAGCTGCCAGTCGTTGGTCGCGGCGGCGAGTGCCGCGCTGAGGTCGTCGTTCTGATCACCCTGCCCCGTCGCCACCAGTGGATTCATGATCCCGTAGGCGATGCCGTAATGGTCCAGGTGCTGCGCCCGCATGAAGTCGAGATTCGTCGCCGGGAAGCCGCCATCGGGCGGCCAGGCGTCGCGCCGCGCCGCGTTCGGCTGCGCCTTCGGAAAGGGCGGCGCCTTGGCGAAGCCGTGCCGCGCCCGCATGCCGTAGGTCTTCAGGTAGTGCCACCATCGTTCCGAGAGGTAGGGCTTCAGATCCTCGACCGAGCGCACCCGCGTGTGGATGTCGCAATCGACGGGACCGGTTTCCGTGGTCTGCGGCGTGGTCCGGTCATGGGCCGGAGGGGCGACGACATTCATGACGCTTCTCCCTGAAGGCGCTGATAGGTCGCGAGCGGGTTCTCCACCTGGATCTTCCGAAGCAGATCGGTGGGAATGCCGGGCGGCATGGTGCGGTCGCCATCGAAATGCCAGTGCGGGTAGTCCGAGGCGTAGAGGAGCATCTCGTCGGAGCGCAGGTGGTCGACGATGCGACGGACCACGGAGGGGTCGTCCGGCGCATCCAGCGGCTGGACGGTCAGGCGGACATGCTGGCGCACGATGTCCATGGGCGAGCGGTCCACCCAGGGCACCTCCGTACGCAGCCCGCGCCAGAACTTGGAGAGCCGCCAGAGAAAGCCGGGTAGCCAAGTGACGCCGGATTCCAGCAGCACCACCCTCAGTTCCGGGAACTTCGCGAAGACGCCCTCGCAGATGAGGCTCGCCAACTGGGACTGGAAGGCCTGGGACTGGCTCGCGTAATCCTCGACGTAGTAGCTCGGCCAGCCGATCGACGTGACCGGATGGCGATAGGCGCTGCCCGCATGGATGCCGATGGGCAGGCCGTGCCGCTGCGCCGCCGCGTAGATCGGCCAGCAGGCGCGCCGCCCCAACGGGATCTCACCGCTCGCCAGCAGCAGAATTTGCACGAAGCGAGGATCCGCGGCGCAGCGGTTGATCTCGTCCACCGCCTGCTCGATGTTCTGCATCGGCACCACGATGGAAGCGCGCAACCGGCTGTCGCGGTCCAGCCATTCCCGCGCGATCCAGTCATTCACCGCGCGGGCGAAGGCGACGGCCATGTCCTCGTTGAACACGAGCTGCACGCCATAGAGGCAATTGAGGATCGCCGTGCGATGGCCCCAGCGGTCCAGCACCTGCTGGCCGAGCCGCTCCGCGCTCTGCGCTGCCATCCCCGTGCCGTCACGCCAGTCGGGCCGCGCGGTGACCGGGGCATCCGCGGGATAGCTGATGGAATCGAGAGAATCGATCCCGCGCTCGGCCAGGCTGTCCCGCCAAAAGTCATCCAGGTAGGGCGCTAGCACCCGCGTGCCGGCCACGGTGGGATGCACGTCGCAGTCGATCGCACCCTGTGTCTCGCTCATCTCGCCGCTCCCGCACGTCTCGGCCGCCACCGCGCTCACAGGTCCAGCACCAGCCGGCCGCCGCGCGCGCCGGAGCAGCAGACCATCATCACCGTGTTCGACCCGCGCTCCGCCTCCGTGAGGAAGGCGTCGCGGTGGTCGGGAATGCCTTCCAGCACCCGCGTCTCGCAGGATCCGCAAACCCCCTCGCGGCAGGAATGCGGAACGTCGACCCCCGCCCGGACGATCGCATCGAGCAGCGAGGTTCCCGGCGGCACGGCCAGCTCGATGCCGGACGCGTCCCGGCGCACGGAATAGCCGCCCTCCCGCGCCGCCGGCTGCTCCGCCGCGAACTGCTCCATCCGCGCCCGGCCGGCCGGCAGATGCGCCGTCGCCGCGCGGAAGCCGGCCAGCATCGGCTGAGGGCCGCAGCAGTAGAAATGACTTCCGGGCGGTGCAGCGGCGACGGCCGCCGCGATGTCGAGCCGCAACGGGCTGGCCCCCTGGCTTTCATGGACGTGGCATCGCCCGCCCAACCCTTCCAGTCGGTCGAGCAGGGCTGCCTCGTCCCGCCGGCGGCAGGCATAGTGCAGTTCCCAGTAACCGCCCGCCTCATGCACGCAGCGGATCATCGACCAGATGGGGGTGATCCCGATGCCGCCCGCGATGAAGACGCTATGTCCGGCATCCGGCGCCAGGCAGAACTGGTTGCGCGGCGCGGAAATACACAGATGGGCGCTCTCTTCAACCTGTTCGTGCAGGCTGTGTGAGACACCGAGCCAATCCGGCATCCGCTTCACGGCAATCTCGTACCAGGGCGGGTTCCTGGCCGGTCCAATGAGGGAATAGGCGCGGCTCAGGCCGGACCCGAGCACGACATCCACATGGGCGCCTAGTTCGAAGTCGGGCAGGAGGAAGCGATCCACTGGTTCGAGGCGAAGCAGCTTCACGCCTGGGGTGAGCCGCTCGATCCGGCTGACCCTGACGTGCAGCAGATCGGAATGCCGGTGCAGAGCCGCCGGTTGTGCGGGCAGGTCGCTCAGCATTCCGCTCTTCCCTCCCCGTTGTTGTAAGACCAACGTTGCGTAGAAGCTGACACCTATGTCAACTTCTTTCTGGCGCAGTTCCGTGGCCGCCTCGCCGCCGAACAGCGCGGGACAGCTGGACGTGTCGAGGATCAGCCCGTCCGGCGCGTCGAGCGCGACTACCGGCGTGAAGCGCCGCGCCCTGGGCCCGAGCCGCCGCGGCAGGTCCGCCTCGCCGGCCGGATCGGCCGGCCGCCGCACCAAGTCCGGCGGCATCGTCAACTTGTTGAGGTAGGGCTGAGTTTGATCGTGGGGCAGGGCACGGGTGGGTTCACGCCGCGCTTTGGACGCAGGTCTCCTCGCGCCACACCCGGAAGGCCCTGGCGCGAGCGCGACGGTGCTGGGCGGCGGTTGTCGGAAATCCTCAACCGAGAGAATGCGTTTTCCAGACAAACAAACACTTCAAGCTGCCGATTTGCTTGCCTCCGCCTAACCTCTACCTCGATCAGGAGAATGATTGCGGATAGGTTCCGATAGTTGGGACCAGCCCAGTGTTCCGAACTTGGTGGCCCTTCAGAGTCTTGGCAGTACTAAGCCGTTCGGTTCACTGCTCCATTCTCGTGTTTAAGGAAAAGCTGGGCCCTCATCGGGGCCATTATCCTCAATGAGGAAAACCGACACCAGCGTAATGATCCGATCTGGGGTGGAGGGTGACACCCTACTCACACCCAAGTAGAAGGTGCGAATGCCCGCCCGCCATACTCTCCATGTCGCCTTCACGGCCGAGCTCTGTGACTTTGTCTCGCGGCTGGTCGCGTCTGGCCGCTACCAGAGCTCGAGTGAGGTCGTCCGCGCTGGCCTGCACCTGCTCGAGCGGAGCGATGGAAAGCCGATCCTGTCCCACGGAACCGATGTTCCCAGCCTCTGCACGAGAGAGGTCGATGAGCAGGCAGCCAGTTAGCCCATCCCGAATGCGACTGGATCGACCTGGGGCGCCTGACGCAGTTCGTTCTGGGTAGCGATCCGGACCACCGGCGCCAGCCTCCTCTACCTGCCGCCCTACTCGCCGGACCTGAACCCTATCGAGCAGGCCTTCGGCAAGCTTAAAGCGCTGCTCCGAAAGGCCGCGGCCCGAACCCGAGAGGCCCTCTGGACCACCATCGGGCGCCTGCTCGACACCTTCACCCCAGTCGAGTGCCGGAACTGCCTCGCCAACGCAGGCTACGCTTTCGAGTGAAGTGGAAAGCCTCTAATGGGGTTGCTCGCTCCGAAGCGGACATCGCATTTGCCGACAGTCTAGACCGGGATGGGCGGAGAGCGGCCGTTTCCGACTGCTTCGCCGCTGGTCGTTGAGTGAAGGAATTAGCCGACATCACCGGGCTGCACCGCCGTCCGACGCCTCCTCAGGAGGGCGGATGGCTTTGAACCGGCGCAGTAGGGCCAAGTCGTAGCCGATCTTGAGGACGCCTGCGCAGACGAGGGGCCAGCCGAAGGGACTGGCGGCTAGCATTAACCCAGCCAGCGCGGGCGAGAGCGAGGCCGCAAGGCTACGGGGCACCGCGGTGACGCTCGCGGCGGCAGGCCGCTCAGCCGGTTCAACGATCGCCATCACGTACGAAGACCGGGTCGGCACGTCCATCTGCGACAGCAGGCTGCGCAGCACGAGCAGCGCCACCGCGACGGACAGTGTTGGCGCGAAGGCCGCCAGGATGAGGAAGACGCTGGACGGCAGATGCGTGAACACCATCGTGTTGACCAGCCCAAAGCGTGCCGCCAGCCGGGCCGCCGCGAAGTAGGACAGTGACGAGCAGACCCCAGTCGCGAAGAAGATAGCGCCCGTCGTCGCTACGGAAAGTCCAAATCGCTCGAAAAGCCACAACGCCAGTAGCGAGTTCACGATGAAGCCGCCGCCGAGGGCGTCCACCGCGAACAGTGCGGCGAGGCCGTAGACCCGCCTTCGCGAGGGACCCAGCGCGGCGGGCGCCGGAGTGTCCGCGGAACGCACCTCCGGCAAGCCAAGGTAGAGAAGCAGGGTGGCCAGGCCGATGCCCCCGTAGAGCAGAAACAGGGCGCCGCCCACATCGGTGCCGGGGAAAAGGGCCTCCAGCCAGTCCAGGGCGCCAATGGCGAGCGCCCCCAGAGCGGCCCCGATGGAGCCGACGAAGCTGTAGCGGGCGAATGCGTTCGTGCGCACCCTGTCTTCCACCGACTGCGCGATGACGGTGTGCTCCATCGGCAGGAACACGCTCACGTCGCCGCCCGACGGGTTGATGGTCCCGACGAACGCTAGAAGCAGCAGCGGCCAGAGGTCCCGAAGGAGGCCGAACCCCATGCCAGTCGCCACCATCAGCAGGGCGGCGGCCAACAGTCCTTGGCGAAGAGGCAGGCGATGGCTGACGGCGCCAAGAGCCAGCGTCAGCGACGCGGACCCAAAGAGAGTGCTGGTGGCGATCAGCCCAACCTCCGCCGCGCCGTGTCCGAGACGACTGAGGTGTACCGGCAGCAGGATGGCCACGTAGCCGTCGCCGAAGGCCCTCAGCCCTCGCGCCACAAGGACGCGCCTGATCGTCCCGTCTCGTGACGCGGCCGCGGCCGGTGCGATGAGAGATGCCCCTGTCACTCCTCGCATGCGGGCCCCCTTCCCGTTGCGCACGTCACGCGGCGCGTTGGCCCGGTCAGCGCAGCGGCTGAACCTCAAGGCCGTCGAAGTGGGTCACGCTGTCGGCCTTGGTCCACAAGCCGACCCGCCCAGCTTCGGTAAAGGCGCGGTCCGTCGCGTCGAAGAGCTTCCGATCGTCCAGCGAGACCGCGATGCGGTCGCCCTCGACCCGCAGCGACAAGGTCTGCCAGCGGTCCCGCGGCACCCGGACGTCCACGCCAGCGAACTGGGTGCGGCGCCCGTCCACAACGCGGTACAGCCGGACGTTGCCCTCCAGCGCGTTGGCCCGCGCGATGTAGTAGTTCCGCTGGTCGCGCAGCCGCGCCACCAACCCGGCCGCCTGGTCGACGGCGCCCGAAACCGGCTTGAAGCGCACCGCGACGACGACGTCGCGGGCCGTCGTCCCTTCCACGATGGCGAGCGGGAAGCGGTCGTCGGTGCGGTCCTTGCTGGTCTCCGCCAGCACCTTCGGCCCGGCCGGGGAGGACCGATCCTCCAGCACGGCCCATCGAACCGGCCCGCCTCCGCCGGTCAGCGCGAAAGAGAAGCCCAGGGGCTGCCCGCCGACCGCCGCGTCCTCGAAGTCGAAGCGCCGAGGTTGGTTCTGGGCCGTGGCGCGGTGCCCGGCCAAGGCCAGCCCCGCCCCTGCCAGGAGAATGGGGCGCCTGGGGATCGCCGCCATGTTGCGAGTCATGACAAGCCTCCTAACCCGCGTGGCGGCTGTTGGTGCGGTCGAGCGCCGCGCGCAGGCCGCGACCCAATTTCTCGGGATCGTCCACGCCCCAGAAGTGCATGAAGAAGATGCGCGGCTGATCGTTCAGCATGTGGTTATGGATGGCCGTGACCTCTATGCCGTGCTCAACCAGCGCCCGCTGCACGGGCACGACCTCGTCGGCGGTCAGGACGAAGTCGCCGGTGATCGCCCCCTTGCCGTTCCCGGCGGCCTGGAGGTTGATCACGGTCGCGGAACCCATGGCGGTGGGCACCTCCATGCCACCCTCCCGCACCGGCTCGGCCCGCGGCACCGAAACCCCGTAGACGCCACCCGCCATCCGGCCCTCGCGGCCGAGCGCCCGGGCGAAGGCCGCGGTGTCGAGACCCTCGATCCGATCCTGGCCCGCCGGTCCGGCAGCCCCCTGCATCGGGGTCGCGGTCTCCTGAAGCGCTTGGCGCAGCGCCGTGGTCAGCCGCGCCGCGTCGCCGTGCCCGCCGACATGGAGGTACATCGTCGCGGGCTGGGCGCGCAGCAGGTGATTGTGCAGGGCCGTCACCTCGATACCGCCCTCGGCCAGGCGACGCATCACCGGCGCGATCTCCGTCTCGAGCAGGACGAGGTCGCCCATGACCATCAGCGCCTGCCCGTGCTCCTGGAATGCAAGCCAGGAGCCGAGGGCGAGGCCAGGACGGATCTCCACACCATCCAGCGTGACCTTCAGGTCGGTGCGCGGCATCGAGACGCGCCACACTCCCCCGGGCTGTTCGGTGCCCGGCTTGCCAAGAACGTCGTCGATCGTGCGGCGCCAATCGGCATTGGGCGTGCCGACCTGCTGCGCCGGTGCGCCGCCCGGCTGTACGGGGGCGGAACCTTGCTGTGCGAGGGCGGGCGCCCCCACAGCGGCCAGGAGGGCCAGCCCGGCCAGGGCTGACCGACGCTGCCTCGCGCGTGTCATGGTCATTTCTTCCTTCGATCTTTCAACTAGACGTCAGCCCTCAGCCGAGGGTGAGCTTGGCCACGAGTCCGACCGCGGCTGTGACGCCGAGCGTCCGCAGCAGCCCGAGCTTGAAGCCGAACAAGCAGACCCCGGCGAGTGCGGCGAGCGCTAGGGCGAGGGGGGCGAGGCTGCCGAGAGCGGGCATGTCCAGGGCCACCGGGCCAAGCTCCACGCGTCGCACCTCGGCGAAAAGAACCCGCAGGCCGAACCAGAGCGCCAGGTTGGCGATCACGCCGACCACCGCCGCGGTCACCGCGGCCAGCGCGCTGGTCAGCTCCCGGTTGGAGTGCAGCCGTTCGACATAGGGCGCGCCG
This sequence comes from Roseomonas sp. GCM10028921, assembly GCA_042666135.1. GTDB lineage: Bacteria > Pseudomonadota > Alphaproteobacteria > Acetobacterales > Acetobacteraceae > Roseomonas. The sequence continues at coordinate 11,111 of JBHTFH010000058.1, forward strand.
AGGAAGATGAAGGCGAAGCAGGGCGCGAAAGTGACCCACACCGTCAGCACCGAGGCTAGGACGCCCCAGAACAGCCCGCCCTGGCCGTAGCCCGCCAGGAAGCCCACGAACTGCAGCACCAAGATCAGCGGCCCAGGTGTTGTCTCGGCTAGACCAAGGCCAACAAGCATCTGGTCCGGCGTCAGCCAGCCATAGCCCTGCACGGCCTCCTGCGCCACGTAGGCCAGCACCGCATAGGCGCCGCCGACCGTGACAACCGCCATCTTCGAGAAGAACCAAGCGACATCAGCGAAGACGCCGCCGCCCGCCGCCACGAGGACCGCGACCGGCAGCAGCCACAGGCCGACCCCGATCCAGCCCGCGCGCCATGCCTGCGCCGCCAGGCGGGCCGGGCGGCCCGGGTCCGCGGCGAGCACCGCGTCGAGCACGGCGGGCGGGCCATCCTTCGCCTCGCCATGGCTGCCGCCCTTGAACGCGCCGGGCGCGAAGTAGCCGATCAGCGCCGCGGCCAGCACCACGACAGGGAAGGGCAGGCCGAAGGCGTAGAGCGCCACGAAGGCGGCCGCGGCCAGCACCCAGGCCGCGTTGGTCTTCAAGGCGCGCCGGGCGACGCGAAGCAGCGCCTCGACCACCAGCACCAGCACGGCGCACTTCAGGCCGAAGAACAGGGCCGAGACGACCGGAACATTGCCCAGCGTCGCGTAGAGGATGGAGAGGCCGAGCATCACCGCCATGCCCGGCAGCACGAACAGTGCTCCCGCCGCGATGCCGCCGCGGACCCCGTGCAGCAGCCAGCCCAGGTAGGTGGCGAGCTGCTGCGCCTCCGGTCCGGGCAGGAGGTTGCAGAAGCTCAGCGCATGCAGGAAGCGCGCGTCCGACACCCAGCGGTGCCGGTCGACCACCTCTCGGTGCAGCATGGCGATCTGCCCGGCCGGTCCGCCGAAGGAGAGCAGGCCGATCTTCAGCCAGACCCGCAGCGCCTCGCCAAAGGTGGGCATTGCGGCAGGCGCGGATGTCCCTTCGGCCACCCTGCCGCCGGTGCCCACCGGAGCTTTCTCGGCCGAGGCGCCGCTCAATGCGTGCCCTCCGGCGCGAGGACGCGCGTTTCCTTGGCAGGCGTCCAGTTGTGGATCTCGCCCGCGGCGCCGCGGCACCAGGTGTAGAGGGCGTCGTAGATGACCATGCCCTGCTCCAGCATGGCATGGTCATCCGGGACGTTGGCCGACAACCCCATGGAAATGGCGTGCAGGCCGGACGCCTCCGGCGCGAGGTCGTGCCGGGCCGTGTCGGCGCCCCGGACAACCAGGGCGAGCCGGTGGAGGGCTGGATCCTCGAGACCGTAATGCTTGATCAGGGCGTCGAAGGAGCAGAGCTCGCCGTCATGCGCGAAGGGCTCGGCGCCCGGGATGTCGTAGGGGATGGCGCCGGTCTCCTTGGCGACGTCGAAGACGCGCTCCGCTGGCACGTAGAGGAACTCGGCATCCGGCTCGACGAAGCGCCGGATCAGCCACGGACAGGCGATGCGGTCGATCTTTGGGCGCTCGCGGGTGACCCACTTGGTCATTGGAGGTTTCCTCGATTGTGCTGTGGGGGCAGCGAAACGGTGGGGCCGCCCATGGCGTGCCAGGCGGTGATGCCGCCAGCGAGCGCGCGGGCGTCCCCGTCCCGCCGCCGCAGTTCCGCGGTCGCCTCGCCACTCACCTGGAAGCCGTAGACGCAGTAGGCGACCACCGGCCGGTCCCGGGGCAGGTCGCCTGCCCAGTCAGCGATGGCCTCGGGCGGAAGGAACCTCGCGGCGGGCAGCATGTCGGCGCGCCGGGGCAGTTCGTCGGCCAGGCAGACGTCCACGAGGATGACGTCCCGTCGGCCGTCCAGCATGGCGCGGAGTTCGGCGGCGGTGACCTTGGGCACCTCGGGGTTCGGCCAGGGTGTCCGGGGCACAGCGGGATCCAGCGCCCGGCCGTCGCGCGCCTCAATGCGCTCCCAATGAGTGTTGCGCATGACGGCGTCCACGTAGGCGCCCGCCTTCGCGCCGAAGTCGAGGGCGTAGGCGTGCTCGTACAGGTCGAGGGCCAGCACCGGCACGCCTTCCGCCAGGGTGTGGGCGTGGTCGGCCGCCCACTGGTTGGTCAGCCTGCCCAGACGCTCCGACCAGGTCAGCAGCACCCAGCCCGAGCCGCCCGCCAGCGCCTTGCCCATGGCCGTTAACTCGGCCCGCCACCGGTCGACCGAGCCTAAGTCACGCTCGAGCGCCCGCGCCAAGCCGCCAAGCGCGTCGAAATACGCCTCGGGCAGGAGCATGGAGTTGACGGCGATCGGTCGCTCGCGGCCGACGCCATTGAGATCGAAGACCGGGGCCGCGCCCACGTCCAGGCCGGAAAGGCCCCCCTCGATTGCGTTCAGGCGCCGGACCGCGCCGCTGTAGTTGTCCTCGTAGTGGCTGACCGGAAGCCGGTCGGATAGGCCGTCGAGCCGGTGCGGTTTGAAGGGCAGCGGGAGGACCTCGTAGGCCATGCAACGCCTCGCCCTGTGGTACGGCTGTCGTACTCTCGGCGATAGATGGATACAACTGTATCTTGCAGGCGCCGGTCTAGGCGCTATCGTGCTACGATGCGCCGGTGAGTGATCAGAAGACCTCTGTGCAGGCCGAACCTGCCCGCTGGCTGCTGCTGGTCCACCAGCTCCCAGCCAAGCCCGGCTACCCCCGGGTGAAGGTCTGGCGGCGGCTGCAGGCGCTCGGCGCCGTGGCGGTGAGGAACGCCGCCTACGCCTTGCCGGGAGGCGAGCAGGCGCAGGAGGATTTCGAGTGGCTTCTCAAGGAGATCGCCGAACTCGGCGGCGAGGGGATGATCTGGGAGGCGCGACTGGTGGACGGCTTCTCCGACGAGGACGTCCGGGGCCTGTTCAACGTCGCCCGCGCGCAGGACTACGACGCCGTCTCGAAAGAGGCCCGTGCACTGTCGGACGCGATGGACGCGGACGGGACGCCGGGTAGCCATGGGGAGGCCCGGGCCAAGCTCACCCGATTGCGGGTGGAGGTGGCGCGCGTGGCGGCGATCGACTTTTTCGAGGCAGACGGGCGAGAGACGGTCGAGGGCCTGCTCTCCGGCCTGGAGGCCCGATTGCAGGAGGGTGTGGCGATGGCTGAGAACCAGCGGGAGCAGGCCGCGGGGCCGGCGGCGCACGAACTCAAGGGGCGGGTCTGGGTGACACGACGCGAGGTCTACGTGGACCGGATCGCCTCCGCTTGGCTCATCCGCCGCTTCATCGATCCGGAGGCGCGCTTCAAGTTCGCGCCCGCGAAGGGCTACGTCCCCGAGCCCCGGGAGCTACGTTTCGACATGTTCGAGGGCGAGTTCACCCACGAGGGCGACCGCTGCACCTTCGAGGTGCTGATGGCGCGCGCGGGCATCCAGGATCCCGCGCTCGCGGCCATCGGCGAGATCGTCCACGACATCGACCTCAAGGACGCGAAGTTCGGCCGCGAGGAGGCCACCGGCATTTCCCGGCTCGTCGAGGGCATCGCGGCGGCCAACAAGGACGATGAACGGCGCCTTGAGCGTGGAGCTGCAATGCTGGACGACTTCTACGAGTACTTCCGCAAGCAGCGGCGGTAGGCGTTCTCGATCGCTCGCCCGGCTAGCGAGGTTCTGGCTTTCGTCCGCGCCAATGGCTGTAGCACCGACGACATCACTCTATTTCCGCTTGTAACGCGCTTCTGATGCAGCGGCATCAAACGCGCTTGGTAAAAGGCTCGTCGGTACCCCTGAGTGCAGGGAATCAGAGATTGCAGCGGCGCGGGGCAATAACCCGCTGCCGCATGGCGCGACCTGGGAAAGCAGCGGTGTCGCTGCTGCAGAGGCCACGCCTTCTTGGACATCGCAATCCTCCAGGAGCGTGGCATGCCGACGATCAGCATTCCGCAGGACACCTCTTTCAGCTTCGACATCCTCGGCCGCTACGGCTGCAACACGCTGGACGAGGCGCTCGACAGCGCTGATCCCACGCGGGGGCAGGCGGACGCACGCCGGTTCGACCACATCGTGATCGGAGGTGGAAGTTTCGGAGCCGTCGTCGCGACCCGCCTGTTCAACAGGGACATCACGGGCGCGCACCGGGTGCTCGTGCTGGAGGCTGGCCCCTTCGCGCTACCCGAGCACGTACAGAACCTGCCGCCGAGCTTCGGACCGCCCGGCAAGGATGAGGCCGGAACGGTATGGGGCCAGCCCTGGGAGTCTAACAGCCCAATGGAGTTCAACAAGAAATTCCCGGGTCTGGCCTTCTGCGTGGGCGGGCGTTCGCTGTTCTGGGGTGGCTGGTCGCCTTACTTCATTGACTCGGAACTCGCCGACCCGTCCTGGCCGAAGTCCGTCGTCGACGACCTGACGAAGCCGGTGCTACCACCGGGCGCCCCGATGGAGTCTTACCTCGATCAGGCGGCGCGCCTGATCGGCACCAGTACCACGAACGACTTCGTGTCCGGCCCTCTGCACGAGGCGCTCCGCGGCGCGCTCTTCGCCGCACTGCAGGCGTGGCCGGGCGGGCCGAATGTCGATGTCCTTACCGGCAGCCGGGGCAAGCTCGTCACGCAGGACGACCTCGAGGCGCCCCTTGCGGTGGCGTCGGCCTCCGAACGCCCCGGTTTCTTCGGCTCAAACAAGTTCAGTAGCGTCCAGCTTCTCCTGCGCGCGTTGCGCGTCGCTCAGTCAGAGGCCGAGGCCGCATCCCCAAGCGATATCCTGCGCGCCAACGTCTTCAAGCGCCTGATGCTCGTCGACAACTGCCATGTCACCCGCCTTGAGCGGGTCGGCGGCCGGATTGCCAGGGTCTTCGTGCGCCCCGCACAGTACAGCTGCGTCAATGGGATCTTCACCCGCTCGCTCGGTCCGGAGACCGAAATAGCCGTGCCTACGGGCGGCCGCGTCTTCCTCGCCATGGGGACCATCGAGAACACGCGCATGGCCCTGAACACAGTGCCAGAGAAGCCGCTCATCGGACGGAACTTGATGGCGCACCTGCGCTCGAACCTGACCTTCCGCATACCTCGGAGCTTCTTCGGGGCGAAGCTCGACCCGAACCAGGAGCCCGACCCGATAAAGAAGCAGAAGCTGCGGGAGCTGCAGGTTTCTGCCCTTTTCGTGAAGGGCATCCACACACACGCGGACGGCAGGAAGGGCCACTATCACATCCAGATCACCGCGTCGGGCGTCGGCGAGATCGGCATGAACTCCGAGGCCGAGCTGTTCAAGAAGATCCCTAACATCGACGACTTGGACCAGTTCCGGGATCTAACCGACCCGTGGGTCGTGGTCACCCTGCGCGGCATCGGGGAGATGACGGGAGACAAGACCTCCGCAGACCCGCAAAACCGCGTCGCGCGGGGGGTCCCTGACGGGAACGGGGTTGCGCGGGCCAAGGTGCGCCTTGAGACCAACTGGAGCGACCCTGGCGACCCCCGCGCGACGCATCCCACGGACCAGACGCGCACGACGGACAACGACCTCTGGGCGGCCATGGATCAGGCATGCACCGACATCGCCGCTTCCTTCGCCGCGGGCGGTGCCAAGATTGAGTACCTGTCGCGACCGAACGGCCCAGAGAACGCGCACTGGCAGGACAGCCCGCCTCCGCGACCCGTTCGACAGGACACACTCAGCTCGACCCATCATGAGGCGGGTACCTTGTGGATGGGCGACCTCCCAGCGACCTCTGTCACCAACACAGACGGCCGGATCTGGGAGGTGGATAACCTCTACGTGGTCGGCCCTGCCATCCTGCCCACGATCGGGTCGCCGAACCCGATGCTGTCCGGCGTGGCCCTCGCCCGGCGCGTAGCCGACAGGCTCGTCGTGCCGCCCACGCTGACCGCCGCGGAACCGCAGTTCACCCACCTGTTTGATGGGACGACCCAGACTTTCCAGCGTTGGAGGACGGCGGGCCCCGGCGCCTTCGCGTTGCGCGACGGCCTTCTCGTCGCCCAACCGCGCACAGATCACACTGTCCTGTTCTACGCGGCAGAGGCGTTCAGCGACTTCGTGCTCCGGCTCCAGTTCCGCCTGCCTGGTCCTTTGGACCAGTTCGGCAAGGCGATCGGCAATTCCGGCGTGTTCGTCCGCTCCCGCTTTCCGCACACGCAATGGCCCGACGTCAACCAGGCCGAACCTAGGGCGCAGGGTAACCCGGCCTGGGTTTCGGCAACCACGGGGTTCGAGGTGCAGATCGACGAGCAGGGACAGCCGTCGTTCTTCAACAAGCACCGGACCGGGGCGATTTACGACATCCCTGCGAGCGACGTCGTTAACGGGCAGCCGCAGGCGAAGGAGCAGACCTACAAGCCCTTCACAGTCCTGGTGCCACAGCGCTGGTACGAGTACGAGATCGACGTCAGGCAAGACACCTATGTCGTTCGCCTCGGCGAGGTCCTGGACGGGCAGCCGACGCAGTACCAGGACGTGACCTCCTTCACGAAGCCCGCGGGCAAGTACGCGGGCCGGGGTGAGCCACGCTCGGCCAACTCGACGTCCGGCTACATCGGCATCCAGGCCCATTCCGGGCAGGTCGCGTTCCGCAACATCCGCGTGCGCAGGCTGTGAGCGCATCCGTCGCACTCGAGCCCGTTTCGGCTGGGGGCCGGAGACGCCCACGCGCGAGCGCGGCGACGCTGCCTCTGGCTTTCGGAGCTGCGGGGCCAATGCGTTCGATGGCAAGCTGGACCGCGGCCCGTTCCGCGACGTCGTGAAAGGAGCCTTGATCCAATGGCCCTGAGCAATCTGCTCCCCATGGATACCTTGGGCGCCGTCGAGAGGGCCGGGTCGGTGAACTTCGGCCTCTGGCTTCCTTGGGTTTCCGCCGCCCATGGAAACAAGGTTAGCGTCAAGGTCATCCACGAGGACGATCAATACATCCAGGGGCTCCCGGCGCGTGAGTTCCCGCTGGCCCACAGCCTCGTTGCCCCGCACGGCGATTTCTGGTCGGCGGACGTCCCGATCGCCGGGGCGCCCGCGCCGCCGGGTTCCTCCTGGGGTAAGCCCGGCCGGTACGTTTACCGCTACGTCATTGACAATCCGAACGTGGGCCGCCGCGATTGGATCATCGACCCCTTCGCCCGCGAGTTCGGCGCCGGGAAACTGTCCGCCTTCACGCTCGGCTACGCGCCCTACGCTTGGAGCGCCAACGAGGCGAACTGGAAGACGCCTCCGCTCCATGATCTCGTGCTGTACGAGGTCAACGTCGCGGAACTGGGAGGCGACCTTGAGCGCACACGCCGCCTCATGTCCTACCTGCGCGACCTCGGCGTCAACGGTATCGAGGTCATGCCGCTGTCAAACGTGGGCGTGTCGGTGGATTGGGGATACCTTCCGATCGGTTACTTCGGCGTCGACGAGCGCATGGGGAAGCGCTCAGACTTCCAGGCACTGGTCGACGTGGCCCACCAGAACGGCATCGCCGTCATCGTAGACGTGGTTTATGGGCACACGGGGACCGACTTCCCCTACTACGACGCCTACACCCGGCTGCGCTACGATGAGAACCCGTTCATGGGACCGTTTGCCCAGAACCTCTTCAGCAACTTCGGCCGAAGCACGGACTTTCGCCGCCAGCTGACCCGCGACTACTTCCACACCGCGGACCACCACTGGTTGCACGTCTACCACGTCGACGGATTCCGCTACGATTGCGTCCCGAACTTCTGGGACGGCCCTCTTGGGAACGGCTATTCAAACCACGTTCACGACACCTACCAACTCGCGAAAGCCAAGGCTGCGGCCGGGGAGCCGTATTGGACCCGGTTCGACGGCGGGGCGGGGGCGCCGCTCAGGCTGGTCCAGTGCGCCGAGCAGCTTGAGGCTCCGCAAGGGGTGCTGCGCGAAAGCTACTCCAACTGCACCTGGCAGAACGCCACCTACGACGCGGCGGGAAGGGTCGCGAGGGGTGAGCGCGGCCGCCTCTTCGACCTAGGGATGTCGCTCGGCCTCTTCGGCTATACGGAGAGCGAGGGCACAAACGGCGACACTGTTCCCAAAACCGCGCTGCACTACACCGAGAACCACGACCATGAGCGGTTCCTGTGCAACTTCGGCACCACGAACCCGGACGAGGCGCAGAACCCGCTTTTCGCCGAGGGCGACCGCAGCAAATGGTACATGACTCAGCCCTACCTGATCGCGCTGCTCATGGGGAAGGGTATACCCATGCTCTGGCAGGGCCAGGAGTTTGGTGAGAACTACTTCCTTCCTGGCTACGGCACCGGGCGCGTTGGGCTGCTCCGGCCGTTACGGTGGGACTACTTCTACGACGACGCGGGGCAGGGCCTCGTGCGGCTCGTCAGGCGACTTCTGCTGGTCCGAAGGTCGCGGGCGCACATCCGGCAGGGCAGTTACTTCTTCTTCAACGATTGGGACCGCTACCAGAGGCATGGCCTGCTGCTGTTCGCCCGTTACAGTGGTTCGGCCTACAGCCTCATCGCTGTCAATACGAGCGACACCGAGCAGACGGTGCCCTTCTGGTTTCCCGTCGGAGGCCGCTACGTTGAGGAACTTCATGGAGGCGCCCTCGACCTTGCGGCCGTGCCGCCGCTTGGAGAGGTGGCACTGACCATCCCAGCGCACTACGGGCGCATCTGGACGGCTGCCGGTCCTTGAGCTGTCGCAAAACGTGAGAGTTCACTCCGGGCTATCGAGGAGTGCTGCTGCGGCGCTCCTGAGGTGAGCAACTGTTCGCCAACGTGCAAGGGGCATCCGACGCTGTAATCCCCGCGAAACTCATTCTCGGCACCGAACCTATCCTTGCTCGCACAGGGCAGGTGGTCGGCGGAAAAGATAAGGTGCTGCGTTGTCACCGGAAAGAATGACGCAACCCGAATTAAGCGATGCACGCCTGGGACTACGCGGCACAGTCAACTTGGCCGGCCGCCAGCTTGCCCGATGGGATCACCCCCGGCTAGTTGGGTGAGATGACCGCTCCTGCCCGCCCTAGCTTTGCCGGGTATCGCTTCCCGGCCGAGATCATCAGCCAGGCGGCACCGTCAAGCTGCTGCTCGGCCAACTTGACGGTGCCGCTCTGACATCGCTAGCGCACAACCGGCATGACAACCGAGCGTTGAACAACCTCCGCTCCTGGAGGCGATATGACGCGCTTAGCCGCTCTTACTGCTGTGATCGTCGTGGTGAGCGCTGGGGCTATCGCCGCTCCCTCCGAAGCACCCGACGCCTCTGGTCAGGCGCGGCGCGGACAGGCCGCGGTTATCGCCCAGGCTCATGCCGGGCGGCGCATGGGCGATGGCGGGCGCGTGGAGATCAACTCTGACACGGCAGCAAGCACGAACCTCCCTCTTGGTACGACGGCACGGATCCGGAACCTGCAGAACGGACGGGTGGCCATCGTGCGGGTGCGCGATCGTCTGCCTTCCTCAGAGAGACGGATCGTGAGCGTCACACCGAAGGTGGCCCGCATGCTGGGTATGAGCGATGTTGCCCAGGTGGAGGTCGCGCCGCTCGCCGTGCCGTAGCGGGACGGATCGGTCCGGCTCGGGGCCGGGACTCGCCTACGTGGGCGCCGTGCCTACGTCACAGAGCCGGAGGGCTGAGGCGCGCACAAAAGGCTTTCGGCTCTAGCTGTCCGGTTGTGAGACCTCCTTTGCGCGTTCCGCGATGAGGCGGGCCTGGGCGATATCGTCTGGGCCGGCACGCCCTTCAGGCGTTTCGGGTTTGGG
>JBHTFH010000059.1:0-20763 GCA_042666135.1 Roseomonas sp. GCM10028921
TTGGCGGAGTCGTTGCCGGTCAGCCGGTTGGCCAGGCCGTTGCCGGTGATCGAGTTCCAGCCCGTGCCGGTGAGGACGAGGTTCTCGACGTTGTCGGGCAGGGTGTAGCCGTCGATCCAGGTCGTGACGGTGTCGACCCCCTCGCCCGCCCTCTCGACCACGATGTCGGCCAGCGAGTTCACCTCATAGGTATCGTCCCCCGCCCCGCCCGAGAGCGTGTCGCCGCCCGAGCCGAGGAGCAGGTCGTTGCCCGAGCTGCCGTTCAGCGCCTCCTTGGCCGAGGTGCCGCGGATCGTGTTCGTCGTCGCCCCGCCCAGGGCCGGAGTACCCGAATTCGTGGGGGTCGTCGGCGCTGTCACCACGGGCGTCGTGACCACGGGCGCGGGGGCGGCCTTGATGTTGACGAGGCTGACATCGTCGCTGGCCAGCGAGGAGAGCTGGACGCCGCGGAGCGTCAGGGTCTGGTCGCTGGCAAGCCTGATGACGAGGTCGGCGCCCGACTGGGTGGCGGCGGCCCGGACGGCGGCGAAGTCGGCGAAGGAGAAGCCGTCGAGCCTCAGCACGTCGCCCGCCCCGACCCCGGCCCGGAAGTCGGTGACCGTGTCGCTGCCCTCGCCGCGGGCGATGACGAAGGTGTCGTTGCCGCCGCCGCCCGTCAGCAGGTCGTCGCCGCCGCGTCCGTTGAGGATGTTGGCGGAGTCGTTGCCGGTCAGCCGGTTGGCCAGGCCGTTGCCGGTGATCGAGTTCCAGCCCGTGCCGGTGAGGACGAGGTTCTCGACGTTGTCGGCCAGGGTGTAGCCGTCGATCCAGGTCGTGACGGTGTCGACCCCCTCGCCCGCCCTCTCGACCACGATGTCGGCCAGCGAGTTCACCTCATAGGTGTCGTCCCCCGCCCCGCCCGACATCACGTTGGCACCAACGCCACCGTCGAGACGATCGTTACCCGAGCCTCCCTCCAACGTATCGTTCCCCGCATCACCGAAAATGGTATCATCGCCATCCAAGCCGCTAAGTACGTTGTTCGAAGCGTTGCCGATCAGCAAGTTTGCTAGATCGTTGCCGATTGCATTGATCAAGGATCCGGGTAGCGTTAGGTGATCGATGCCGGGTTGGAGCACGATGGCCATGCCACTACTTGATGTGGGCGGAGTGGACCTGATGAAGCCTTCGAGAATGCCGATCTGCGGCTTATCAACCCCGTTCGAAGGCTCAATCGAAAAATTGTAGTCGCCCCACCAAGGCCCACCCGCCCAGTAGCTAACACCCAACCAAGCAGTGTTGTGCTGCTCCATGTATTCGAGAGTGTTCTCGAAAGCTGTCAAACTAACTGGATCCGCGCCGACTCCGATTTCACCCAAGAACAGCTGCACACCTTCGGCTTCTGCCCACTCAGTCACACCTTTCAGCCGTTCGACGCCGATGTCAGTTGACTGAATCTGTGTTGTCGTGCCCGATGAGTCTGCATCTAAATACTGGTGAACTTCGAACGCAAAATTTTTCAACGGATCAACAACACCTTCGCCGACCACAGTATCGTTGTCGCTACTGATCCAAGAATGAGCACCAGTCCAATACGATCCCGGGACAAGGATCTTTTGACTTGCCCCTGTATCGCGAATCGACGCTATTGCGCTATTCGCTGAAACAAGCCATTCGGTTGCGCTATGTTGGAACGGCTCATTCATCAGCCCAAAAATAACATTATCGTTCTGTTTGAATGCGTCAGCTATTTTTGACCAGACGTCGGCGAATGCCTCGTTTGTCGTAGGCGATTTTCCCACAAGCCCACCGAAAGCGTAACCGTAGTTGTGCATATCCAGGATAACCGCCAGCCCCTTGGACTTCGCATACTCTACCGTTGACTGGATTTTCTTCAAATCCAACTCGTATAGTTCTCCAAATAGGCCATCCTGAATGCGTTCCCACGTAAAACCAAGCCTGATAACGTTCAGGCCGAAAGATGCATAATAGTCTACATATTCATTGCCTGCATAGGTGTAGTCTTTATCGATGACACCGTGCGAACCGTGCGGGCCGAACGCGCCGCTAGCTAGGTTCACGCCCACCAACTCGAGACCGCCAACGCTCATAGAGATTTTCTCCGTGCCAATCGGTACAAAAAATGTTCATTGCTCTATCAGTTCACCCGACACTACGGTGCACAACGACGGCTTTACAACTGTCGGTTGCAAAAAACAGACAATTTCTAACGTTTGGAGACATAGATCGGTGGTGATGTGCACAGATACCGTGAGCGTGGTCAGGCGTTGGCGTACGACCGGGATTGACCGGCAGAGGAGCCGGTACCGGACGCGAGAATGGCGGGAGCGCCTTGCAACTGCCGCAGCCATCGGGGGGTTACTGGAGCCGTCTGAAACGGGCGTGTCGGCCGGCAGAGATAGCCAAAGATTTTGCGGGCGACGTAGCGCTTGAGGCAGCGGATGATCCCGAGTCTGCTCTTCCCCTCGGCGATGCGTTGTTTGACGTATTCGGTCTTGAATAACCCTCTCAGACTGCTGGAACCTTATCGGTGCGGCGCTTGGCCAGCCATAAGATGCCCCCTGCCCATGCTGGAGCGCCTCGGCGAATTTCCCCCGACGGACGATCTCCGCCCATCGCTTCTAGCGGAGCGGACATAGGGATTCGCTTGAAGAAACGTCTCCTAATGTGCGTCCTGCACAGGCTTTGCTCACGAAATCTCTCGCCCCAGGCCGCGCTGACCCACTTGGTGGCGCAGGAAGGTTGGCGCGACGTAAGCAAGCCGTTAAGGCGCAATCTTTCCGACAACCCTCGCTCATGACGCGAGCGATACTCTCCCCCATCATCGGAGCGTGCATCAGTGACTGAGATTAACGGCCCCGGGGCGCCGCCTACCGACACGCGGGGCGCCGCGCCCGCCCCCCGCATCCTGCGCAGTCTCAGGGTGCTCGGTGTGCGGGTCGACGACATCGCGCCGGACGATATTGTCGCGCACGTTGTCGATACGATCCGCCGTGGCGGCCGGACTTATGTTGTCAACGCAAACGCCCACCTCTTGACCGTCGCCCAAGAGAACGATTGGGTCCAGGGCTTCTACGACCGCGCCAACATCGCCTTCTGCGACGGTGCCGGCGTGCAATTCGTGACATGGGCGCGCACGCGTCGGCGCCCCTATCGCACCACGCCCCCGGAGTGGGTGGCCGAGATCGCCCGCCAGACCGGGCCGGAGGGCCGCACAGTATTCTGGCTCGGCGGCAGCGAGGATGCCGTGACGCGCGCCGCAGCCAAGTTCGAGCAGCAAACCGGCATGCGGTCGGTCGGGCACAGGAACGGCTTCTTCGACCACCACGCCGGGTCGGAGGACAACCGACAGCTCGTCGAGCAGATTAACGCCGCCTCCCCCGACCTCCTGCTGCTAAACATGGGGATGCCGCTGCAGGAGCGCTGGCTTCACGACCACTGGCACCTGCTCAACGTCCGGGCGGCCATCACCGCCGGTGCGCTTGTCGATCACGCTGCCGGCCGGGTGCGCCGGCCGCCGCGCTGGGTCGCCGATATCGGCCTCGAGTGGGCAGTCCGCCTCGCCATAGAGCCGAAGCGGCTCTGGCGCCGCTACCTCCTCGGCCTACCCCGCTTCGGGGGACTCGTCCTGCGCGAGACCCTGCTCGGGCGTTCCCCGCGCGGGAGCGAGAAGCCCTAAAGCAGATGTCCGTCTAATGAGACCTGCGTGCGGATGTGCGTGCAGGCGTGGGTTTCCTGCTGTTTCTTGTGTTGGGGCGCCGTCTAGGTGGCAGGTGTGCCCGAATGGCAGCGTGGTGCGGCCTGCTGGCGTGATCCAGGCAGACTCCTCCTGTATCAAGCGGCAGCGTGCAGCAGGGTGACCGTGCGCCGGAGATTGTAGGCAATGGCGGTGAGACGGGCTTGCAGTCCGGCTTTGGCCAGACCGAGCCACCGCATCCGCCGCAGGCCATAGGAGCGCTTGCAGGTGCCGAATACCTTCTCGATCCGACAGCGTATGCGCCGGACCCGGGCGTTATGCTTCTTCAGCTGGGCGAGCGCCGCGGCCCCGCCCCAGGTACCCGTCTGCACGACCTGCGGCATGCCGCCACGCGCACGGATTGCTTTCCAAGGCTTGTCGCCGTTGAAGGCGCTATCGGCATAGACGTTTCCCGCCTCGGGCGGCAGCACAGCCTCCAGCTCGGCGGCGTCATGGATGTTGGCCGTGCTCACCTCCAAGCCGCGGATCAGGCCCGCACCTTCGTCGGTCGCCACATGCGCCTTGTAGCCGTGTATCGGCTTGCGACGGCGATGCCCGGCCCATCGGGCTTCGCCGTCCTTCTGGACGCTGGCGGAGGGGATCAGCGTCGCGTCCACCAGCGTGCCGGTGCGCACCATGACGCCCCTGGCTTCCAGCTGGCGGGTCACCGCCTCGAACAGCGCGCGGTCGAGATCGCGCCGCACCAACTCCCGGCGGAAGCGAACGAAGGCGGTGCGCTCGGGCGTCGGCTCATGGGCGGCGAAGCCACAGAACCGGCGGAAGCTGGTCCGGTCGTCGAGCGCCTCGGCCAACCTCACGTCCGACAGATCGTACCAGGTCGCCAGCAGCAGACCACGGAACAGGGCCAGCGGCGGCCAGCCATGTTCGCCCTTCACCGCAGCTGAAATACCGACCAGGTGACGATCTATCTCAGTCCAATCCAACAATGCGGCGAGTTCCAACAGCGGCAGTGCCGCTCGCGGCTCCACCCGTGCGATGAGATCTTCCTGACCGATCCGCCGCCGCGCCATGTCGACCTCCCTCGTCTACACAGGCAGTGAATCAGCCTATGTCGCGCCGGGTCCACACACATCCGCGCACAGGTCTCCTAATGAGAGCGGAGCGCGGGACTGACATCGCGAGCCAGTGTGCGGCGCAGAGCCCGCTCGGCCTCGTCCAAACCGCCACGGCCGCCGTGGAGGCCGATGGTAGCTTGGCCAGCGCGCCGTGCGGAGTGCCCCGGCCAGCGCTCCACATGGTCGTGCACCGTGAGCGGTAGCACCGCATCACGCAGCGCCGCCGAGGGAGAACTCGGCGGCAAGCAGACCGTCCACACGTCCAACCCGAGCGAGAGTACCCATTCCGCCCACTTGAAGGTGGAGAACTCCTGCGATGCCGCGACCGGGATCCAGGGCACACGGAAAGCATCCGCTATGATGGCCGCGTGCGTGCTCTCGCCAGCACGAGCCGCGAGCCCGCAATCCGGCGACTAACCTGGCGCGCGTGCGGCCACGTCGAGCAGCTCCACTCCGGCGTCCCAGCAGATCGCCGACCAATCGCCGTGCCCCCCTGTCTTCCGGTGTGGCGAGAAGAGAACGCCCAAGCGTTCCTCGGCGCGAAAGCCCGGCATGTCGGTACGAGAATGGCCGGATCGGCTACAGCCAGCGCCGGCGAGAAACCCAGGACACGAGACCCCAGCGGCCCCCGGACGGCATGGACCTCCCGCCCGGGTCGTCACTAATGCTCTCGGGCAACTGGCCATAGCCGACGCCTGACCTACAGACCATGCGGCGCCGCGCTGACGGCACCCAACGATCTAAGATCGTGCCGATGCCCAGGAGCAGAACGCCATCATCCTTCCAGGAAGCGGTGGGCATCAGCTCGCGCCAGAACCAGTCGTTCATAGTATCGTCGAATTTCTGAAGGCCAGCACAGTAGTATAGCCGCATCCTGTGTCGCTCCTGACAAACCAGGGCGAGTGTGCCGGACGCTTCCCGCCCAACCATTCGGTTCGAAAAACCGGTTCGACCCATGCGTTCGTACAGTGCTGCAGCGCACCACTCAACCGAAAGCATTTGTTAACCATAACGATTCGCTATTTCGTAAGAATATCTGCCCCACTCTGCTGCGGATTACGCGTGTCAGGATTCGCTCTTGCAAGTTTCCTAGTGACAGTATTTTGATCCTATTGCGCCGCACAAACGTTTTAAGAGGCACCGTCTCCTTGGGTCGGACCCGTCCCGGAACTGGCTATCAGGCCTCTACCACTGAAAGGCAGGCTGTGAGGATCGTCCATGTAGTCAGGCAGTTCAGGCCCGCCCTCGGCGGCCTTGAAGATTCGACCTTCAACCTGATCCGCCACCAACGCGAGAGTGAGGGGCTAGATTCCCAGGTGGTGACCCTGAATCGGCTTTTCACGCAACCCTGTGACCTTTTGCCCTCAAGTGAGACGGTCGACGGCGTCCCCGTAACTCGTATTCCGTGGGCAGGCTCAAGCCGATATCCGGTCGCCTCGACCGTTCTCAGCCACTTCGGCAGTGCCGACCTCGTGCACGTCCACGCAATAGACTTTTTCTTCGACTACCTCGCCGCCACAAAGCCGCTGCATCGGAAGCGCCTCGTCGCGACGACCCATGGCGGGTTCTTCCACACACGCTTCGCGGCCCGGGCTAAACGCCTCTACTTCTCAACGATCACCCGCGCCTCCTCGCTCGCCTACGCCCGGATCGTGGCGACTAGCCCCTCGGACGGCGAGGCCTTCCGCCGTATCGCGGGCGCCAAGGTCTCGGTGATCGAGAATGGTGTCGACAGTGAGAAATTCCTCGACGCGGCCTCACCGACGCCGAGCCGCACGATAATATATTTTGGCCGTTGGACGGTACACAAGCGGATCGAGGCCCTTTTCCCCGTGCTCGCGGCGCTGCGCGCCCAGGAGCCCGACTGGCGCCTCATCGTCGCCGGCGCCCCATCCGATCGCTCCCTCGCCGATCTCGAGGGGGCCGCAGCCACTTGCGGGGTAGGGGACGCCGTCACGTTCCACGAGAGCCCGAGCGAGGCCGCCCTGCGCGCGGCCATCGCCCGGGCAACCTTCTTCGCCTGCGCCTCCGAGCACGAGGGCTTTGGCATCGCGGCCGTCGAGGCGATGTCGGCAGGTCTCATCCCGCTGCTCAGCCGCATCGACTGCTTCGCCAACTTCGTCGATCGCTCGGGTGCGGGTGCCCTGATCGACTTCGAGGAGGCTCGCCCGGCTGCCGCGGCGATTGCCGCCTTAGCCCGCCGTCCCGACGTCCTCGGCGGCGGTATGCGCGCCAAGGCCATTAAGGAGGGGCAGCGTTACAGCTGGGCCGCCGCCTCGGCCCGTTACGCGGCAGTCTACGCCGCAGCCCTCGGCAGGCCTCAGCGTCTGGATCCGGCCCTAACGGGCCCGTTCGAGCACCTCTGACGGGCACGGAGGCCGCGCATGACCACCCCCGAACTCACGATCATTGTCCCAACCTTCAATCGTTCAGAACACTTGCTCTCGACCGTCGAGCAGGTGCTCGCGCAGGACTTCGACGACTTCGAGCTCTTGATCCCCGACCAGAGCGAGCCAGCCATCCAGGTAGCCCACGCGCGGGCTTTCAGCCAAGGCGCCCTGGCCGACCCCCGTGTCACCCATTTCAGCCTCACCGTCCGCGGCGTCGCCAATGCGCGCAACCACGGCATCGGCCGCGCCCGCGGCCGCGTTATCCTCTTCCTTGACGACGACGTAATCCTCTTAAGCAAGAGCTTTCTGCGGGCCCATCTCGAGAACTACGCCGACCCGCGGGTCGGCGGCGTCGGCGGGCGGGTGGTCGAGCGGCTTATCCGCCAGAACACCCACCGGACGGAGAGCCGGGTCACCCCGGGCGGCCGCACCGTCGAGAGCCTCCTCGGCACCGAGCCCTGCCGGCTCGACAGCCTTAAGGGAGCCAATATGAGCCTCCGCACGGAGATTTTCCGCCACATCGGCGGCTACGACCGCCGCTACAGCGGAACCGCCCTCCTCGAGGAGGCTGATGTCGCAGCCCGCGCCGTGGCGCGGGGCTGGCAGCTGCGCTACGAGCCACGCGCCGAGCTGCTCCACCTCTCCGCCCCTGCCGGTGGCGTGCGCGCGAAGGACGACGACCGCCGCGAGTGGTACCGCTTCCGCAGCACCGCCTACTTCATCCGCAAGAACCGCGGCCCGCGCGGCCTGCCCCCGTTCCTCGCGACCTTCGCCCTCATCGCGCTCGCGCGGACGGCGCGCCGGCGCGACCCCCGCGTCCTCCTCTCCCTCACGCAGGCGGCCTGGGAGGGACTGGCGACCGCGGCGCTCGCCCCCGACCAGGGGATCGAGTGGGTCGAGGAGGCGCAGGGCGGGACGGGCGCGTCGGCCCCGCCTCTGCGCTCAACGATCGAGGCCTGATGTCGACCTTTCTTCTGGCGGACGCCCGGAACGCTCGCGCCCCGGCCGCCAACCCATGGCTCGCGCCCGCGCTCGTGGCCGCGACCGTCGTCTTCAACTTCGGACTCTGCTTTCTCCACACCCACGTGCTGCACGTCGGCGCCCCGGTCGTCGCCGCAGCCCAGCTGCTGATCATGATGGGGGCGCTGCTCTGGGCACTCCAGGAGTTCTCGGCCCGCTTCATGATCCCGGCCATCCTACTGACGGGCTACATGGTCTCGCTCGTGCTGGTGAACCCGGCCGCCCCACCCAAGATCCTCATCGACGTCGCGATCCCGGCCATCTTCTACGCCCTCGGCCGGCAGAGCGCGGACACCGACCGCGCCGACCGCCTCATGCTCTGGCTCTCGGGCGGCGTCCTCGCCTTCGGGCTGTTCGAGATCGCCCTGCCCGACCTCCACGCCCGGACGCTGAACATCATCTCCTACTACATCGACAAGGGCGGCGCGGAGGAAGCCCAGGCCTCGGTCACCGGGACCAGCCTCTTTGTCAGCGGCATGCGCCCGGACGGGCGAACTTTCCTTGCCTTCCTCGGCGACCACCGCGTCTCGTCGATCTTTCTCGAGCCGGTGTCGATGGGCAACTTCACCGTCATATGCTGCGCCTGGGCCTTCCTGCGCTGGCGGGCCCGCCCGCGCCTGGCCCTGGCCATCGCCGCCATCTCGACCCTCAACGCCATGCTCGCCGACGCGCGCTTCGCCATCATGAGCACGGCCGCGATGGCCCTCGTCGGCGCCTCTCCCCTGCCGCGATCGAGGGCCTGGGTCCTGAGCCTGCCCGTCCTCGCCCTCGGTCTCCTCGTCGCCTACGGCGCGACAGGCCACGAGGAGCAGATCGACAACGGGTTCACGGGACGGCTCATCGGAGCAGGCCTCCTCCTCCTCGATCTCTCGCCGATGCAGTGGATGGCGCTCGTCCACCCCCCCGCCTTCACGGCGGATGCGGGCTATGTCTACCTCATCACCTCGCTCGGCCTCCTGCCCTGCCTGATCATCTGGGGCATGTACGCCGCGGCGCACCGCCGGAGCGGCCCCGCCGCCCGCCTGAGCGCGATGCTCGCGGTCTATCTCTGCCTGTCCCTGCTCGTCAGCAACTCGGCAGTCTCCATCAAGACGGCCGCCCTGGCCTGGTTCCTGCTCGGGGTGACCTGGGCAGTCCAGGAGGGGAAAGCCCGAGCCACCCCAACCCGCGGAAAGGAGGTTTCGGCGTGATGGACGGATCCAGCCCGATCCGCATTGAGGGCGCGGCGCGCCCGACACGCGAGCGCCTCCGCGCTGCCGTCCGTAAGGGCATCGCGCCGGCGACCGCCTTCGGCATGCGCCTCTGCGCGGCGGCCATGGCCTATCTCACCTTCGCCCTGATCGGGCGGGTAACGGACATCGAGGGCTTCTCCCGCTTCGCCCTCGTCTTCTCGGCGGTAGGCTTCCTCGGGCCCGTCTCCTCCCTCGGCCAGGACGCCCTCCTGCTGCGCAACCTGCCCGGCATCACGGCCGACGGGGACCGCGGCTGGCGGGACCTCGTCAGGAGTTGCGCCCGCACCCTGCTGCTCGGCATCGCCATCTGGGGCAGCATCGGCCTCGCCTACGGCCTCTACGTCCTCGGCCCCTCCGAGCCCTGGCTCGTCGCCCTGCTCGTCGCGCTCACCGCGAGCAACGGCATCCTGGAGCTCCTCTTCGCCATCCAGCGGGGCTGCGGGAGCATCCTCCCCGGGATCCTCTCCCGCGAGATCCTCTGGCGGGTGACCTTCATCGCCGGCATCAGCGTGCTCTGGTTCTTCCAGACCACCGCGAGCGCGACGATGCTCGCCCTGGCCTACCTTCTCGGGCTGCTGACCTCGATGGCCGCCTTCCTCGCCTACGTCATCCCGCGCTGGATCCGGGCAGGCAGCGCCCAGCCCGGGCCGGCGGCGGACCAGTCCCGCCCGAGCGCGGGAGCCTATTTCGGCATCAACTTGATCGGCCACGCGACGCCCCAGATCGATATGCTGGTGCTCGGGCTCACCATCGCCCATGCCGGCACGGAGATCGGTGCCTACTTCTCCGCTCAGCGCATCATCCAGATCCTCTACTTCTTCGCCTACGGGATCGCGATCACCATCACCCCGCAGATCCCCCTTGCCTGGCAGCGGCGGGACATCCCCGAGATGGTCCGGCTCTCGCGAACCGTCTCGCGCGGTGCCGGCGCCTGCGTCCTGCTCGTCAGCATCGGCCTCATGCTCTTCGCCGGGCCGCTCCTCGGCCTCTTCAAGCCCGAGTTCTCCTTCTACGGGCATTTCCTCGTCATCCTCGCCCTCGGCCCCCTCTTCTCGACGCTCGGCGGCCTCCACACCGTCATCGCCCCGATGTGCGGCGGCGAGGTAGCCTACCTCCGCCTGCGCATCGCCGTGGTCGTGACCGCGACCGTCCTCAAGGTCATCGCCGGCTTTCAGGGATCCCTCATCCTCTTCGCTGCAATAAGCGCAACAGAGGCGGCCCTTACCGCCGCCGTCGGCGTCATCCTAGCCCGCTCCAAACTTTCGGCTTGGCCGGTCTGACGCGAACCCATGGAAACACTCACATGCGCCACGAAATCTCGCTGACGGCGTCCATCGCCGACGTCCTGCGCCGCATCCGGCGGCGCCGGACGACCTTCGCCTTCACCCTCATCGCGGCGACCGCGGCGACGGCCGGGGTCTGCCTCGTTCTGCCCGTC
The DNA here is from genome assembly GCA_042666135.1 of Roseomonas sp. GCM10028921. Classification (GTDB taxonomy): domain Bacteria; phylum Pseudomonadota; class Alphaproteobacteria; order Acetobacterales; family Acetobacteraceae; genus Roseomonas. Next base: position 10,893 of record JBHTFH010000059.1, read on the forward strand.
TCCTACAGCGCGACCGCGACGATCCTGGTGACCGGCGACGAGAGCGTCCTGAACCGGACGGCGACACCCCTCGCCACCCGGACGGGCGATCCCCTCGATATCGAGAGCCAGTCCCATATCCTTTCCTCGCCGCGGATGCTCAACCACCTCATCGACGACCCCGCGGCCTCGGCGGCCTGGGTCAGGGCCTGCGAGGCCGGTCGTGCCGGCTCGCTCACGCGGACCGCCAAGGACTACCTCCGGACCACCGCCGCTGCCCCCTACCTCCAGCCCGACGTGCCCTGCGAGGAGATCGCTGGCGACCGCGCAAGGATGCGGGCGGCCCTCGCCGACAACCTCAAGGTCGCGACCGCCGGACGCTCGCGCGTGATCGCCGTGACCTTCACCTCGCGCGACCCCGAGACCGCAGCCCTGCTCGCCAACACCCTCGCCGAGCGCTACCTCGACGAGGAGAGGGCCCGGAAGGTCCAGCCGCGCGAGGCCGCCATCAGCTGGCTCTCGGCCGAGGTTGGCCGCCTCGATGGGGAGATCCGCCGCAGCGAGGGCCAGATCGAGGCCTTCCGCCGCCAGAACGGCATCGTCCAGGGCAGCCAGAGCGTCTCGATCGCCAATGAGAGCCTCTCAGCCCTCGCCCGCGAGCTCGCCACGGCGCAGGCCGAGCGGGCCTCCGCCACGGCGCAGCTACAGGTCGCGAGCGGCGATCCCACGCTGCGCGCGACGAGAGACCGCGCCGAGGAGCGCGTCCGGGCGATGCAGCGCCAGTTTTCCGAGCTCTCGCGCCAGGTCGCCCAACAGAGCAATGCCGAGGTCTCGATCGCCGGCATGCAGCGCAACGTCGACGCGCAGCGGGTGCTCTTTGGGGCCCTCTCCTCGCGCCTGAACGAAATGCGCGTCGAGGAACGGCTCATCACGGCGGATTCGCGCCTCGTCTCCGAGGCCGTGGTCCCTCTCCTGCCCGCCGGGCCCGGCCCCTCGCGGATCGCGATCGGCGGCCTCGTTCTGGCCGGCGTGCTCGCCTCGATGGCCGCCCTCGCCAAGGACCTAATGGACCGCACCGTCAAGGCGCTGCCCCAGGTGACAGGGGAAACCGGCATCCCGGTCCTCGCCCTCATACCCCGCATCGGGGTCGGCCGCGCGGGCCTCGGCGCCATGACCTGGGACCGTATGCCGCCCACCATCCAGGACAGCATCCGCGGCCTCTATGGCCGGACAATCCTCATGCGGCCGCAGAACGGGCCGCACGCGCTGATGATCACCTCCGCCGAGGCGGGTGCGGGCAAGACCTTCCTCACCATTGCCCTTGCCCGGATGGCTGCCGCTGCGGGCCAACGGGTGCTCATCATCGAGTGCGACCTGCGCAAGCCGACGATGGCGTCGGCACTCGACCTCACTCCCTCGGGCGTCGGGCTCACGACCTACCTCAAGGAGGCCGCCGAGTTCGACAACGTCGTCAGGCCCGTCCGCAACGAGGGCTTCGACGTCCTGACCGCCGGGCGCGCAGTGAACGAGAGCCTCGAGTACCTGACGGACAAGAGGATGGAGCGGCTCCTCGGCGAGGCCCGCGCGCGGTACGACGTCATCCTCCTCGACACGCCGCCCGCCGGCGCTCTCCTCGACGCCAGCGCCCTCGCTCGCCTCGTGCCCGATACGCTGTTCTGCATCCGTTGGGGACGGACGCGCGAGGACGACGTCCTCGGCTGTGTCTCCGAGCTCCGGGCCGCCGGCGCGAACGTGCTCGGCCTCGCCGTCAACCGCGTCCAGCGCAACACCTACGCGCTCTACGACGCCTCGCGCCCGCAGCGGCCGGCGCTCGCCGCGCCCTACACGGCCGCTAACTAGGCGAGCGGCCATGGCCTGGACCGGACGCCGGCCGCTGATCGCCGCAGCGGCCTCCCTTATCTCGGCCGGGGTGGCCGCGGCCCACCCCCGGCCATCCGAGAGAGGCCCCGCGCTTCGAATGCGCGGGGTCAACCTCTCGGGGGCGGAGTACAAGCGCGGCGGCCAGTTGCTCCCGGGGCGCTACGGGCACGACTACTTCTACCCCGAGCGCGCCGAGGTCGAGCGCGTCGCCGCCGCTGGCTTTGACACGATCCGCCTCCCTGTCCTCTGGGAACGGCTGCAGCCAAGCCTCTCGGGAAACCTGGACGACGCCGAGTGGGGGCGCTTGGCAGCCGTTGTCGGAGAGGCCAAGCGGCACCGACTGACCTTCGTGCTCGATCTTCACAACTACGCCCATTACGGGGACCAGATCATCGGGTCCGCCGCCGTCCCCGTGGCGGCCTTCGCCCAGATCTGGTCGCTTCTCGCGAGCCGGCTCCGCAGCGAGGTGCACGTCGCCTTCGGGCTTATGAACGAGCCCATCAAGATCGACGGGCGCGCTTGGCGCGGGGCGACAGACCACGCGATCGGCGCCATCCGCCGCACCGGCGCGAAGAACCTCATCCTCGTCAGCGGTACCGACTGGAGCGGCGCGCACAGCTTCCTGCGGGGCGGTATCGGCGTCAGCAATGCCGAGGCCTTCGCCGACATCCGGGATCCCGCGGACAATATGGCTTTCGAGGTCCACCAGTACCTCGACCAGCGGAACTCGGGCGCCGCCTGGGACTGTCGGACACCCGAGCGTATGGTCGCAACCCTTGAGCCGCTCACTCACTGGCTGCGGGAGAACAAGCGCCGCGCCTTCCTCGGCGAGTTCGGTTCGGCCGGCACCCCCGACTGCGTCTCGTCTCTTGACGCAATGCTCTCTTTTATAGGTCGTAACGCCGATGTCTGGCTCGGTTGGGCCTATTGGGCAGCAGGGCGCTGGTGGGGCAACTACCCCCTTTCCATCGAACCCGTCGGTAACCTCGATATACCACAAATGCGTGTTTTGGCACGGCACATCGCAGCTTGTGGTTGAATATCGCGAGGACTAGCGCTAGTATCCGTCCTCTCTGGAGGGCAACGCATGCTGACGCCGGCGCCTCGAGGCGTCATCCTTGTGACCACTCACTTCGTCGACCGCTGGATGCGGTGCTACTACCGGCGCCTGCTCCGCGAGAAGCCGGAGAACTACGATCTCTTCCTCCTGGTCCGGACCGAGGATGGCGCGCCCGCAACCGATCTTCGGCTGAACTCCATCTGCGCCTCGCACGGAAATCTGCGCCAGCTCGGCTACCCCTCGAAATGCGCCCATGGTACCGACGCCCAGCGCGACTTCTACCACGCCGGCAATGTCGACCTGCCCCTTCTGAACTTCCACCGGCAGCATCCTGGCTACGACCTCTACTGGAACATTGAGTACGACGTTGGCTTCAGCGGCAACTGGTCGACCTTTTTCTCGGCCACCGAGAAGTCGAACGCAGACCTCCTCGCCACCTGCCTCCGCCGCCGGGCCGAACACCCCGATTGGTTCCACTGGCACACCTTCGCCGCGCCCGAAGGCCAGGGCTTCGACAATGCCGAGTTGATCACCGGCTTCATGCCGATCTTTCGCGCCTCGGCGCGGGCGATCGCCGCGGTCGATGCCGCCTACCGCGCCGGCTGCTCCGGGCATCTGGAAGCGGTCTGGCCGACCATCGTCGAGGCGGCCGGCCTGACGGTTGAAGATATCGGCGGCGAGGGCTCCTTCGTCGCGCCCGGCAACACCAACCGCTTCTATACGAGTTCCCCGCTCGCACCGGGCCTGGCTCCCGGCTCGGTCGCCTTCAAGCCCGTGCGCTTGCGGCCGGGACGGGAGCCGAACATGCTCTGGCACCCCGTCAAGCCGTTCGCCAGGGTCGCCGGCCCAGCGCTGCAGCGCCGGATAAGAAGTGTCTACAGCGCCCTCGGAGGTGCCTTGGGAAGCGTCTGATACCGGCCCGCGGTGGACCTGACTCGGATGTGATTTGGTGCGACGCGGAGGGGGCTGATGCGGTCGTGGTCTGACCTGGGCAGGGACGGACACGATGAACGGGAAGCGTCTTGCGATCCGCGGTGACCTGCCGGCGGCGGAGTTGCGGCGCCTTGCCCGGCGGGAACCGGACCGTGCTGCTGCGGCGCGCATGCAGGCGATCGCGGGTGCGCTGGAGGGCATGACGCGAGCGGAGGCGGCGCGTCTGGCTGGCATGGAGCGGCAAGCCTTGCGCGATGCCGTGTTGCGCTACAACGCCGAGGGTCTGGCAGGCCTGCACGACCGCCCTCGACCTGGCTCCAAGCCGCGGCTGGACGAGGACCGCCGGGCAGCGCTGCGCCAGCTGATCCTGGACGGACCGGAAGTGGAGACGACGGGCCTGTCCACCTGGACCTTGGGAGAGCTTTGCCGGGAGGTGGAGGCTCGCTGGGGCGTACGATACCACGAGGGCCACATGTCCAAGCTCGTGCGCGCGCTGGGCTTGTCACGGCAGAAGGCCAGGCCCTCGCATCCCAAGGCCGATCCGGCCGCCCGGGAAGCCTTTGCCAAAGGGGGCTTCAGAGCGAATTGGAGATCATCAAGGCCGAGCATCCAGGCAAGCGCCTGACGCTCTGGTTCCAGGATGAAATGCGCTTCGGCCAGAAGGGACGCGTGTGCCACCGCTGGTTCACCAGAGGTCAGCGTCCCCCTGTCAAACGACATCGGAAACGCCCCCCCTCAGTGGAGTGCGCCCTTCAGGGTGGACGGTTTAGGTGAAATGGATTGACCCTCCTGCCTAGGCTTCCAGAGGATGGAAGTCGTGGCACGGCATCGCTCTCACAGCGTCGCGTTCAAGCGGCAGGTGGCCGAGGAGTTCATCGCGGGCGAAACCCTGCATGCCTTGTCCAAGCGGCACGACATCTCGCGCCAGCTGATCCGGATCTGGGTCGCCAAGTTCGAGGGCGGTGCCCTGGATGAGGACGCCCAGGCGGCGGATCTGATCCAGGAGTACGAGGCCAAGATCGCGGCGCTGGAGAGGATGGTCGGACGGCAGGCGCTGGAGCTCGAGCTGCTAAAGGGGGCTTTGAAGCATGGTCCCCGGCCGAAAGGCGCGAGTACCTCCGTCGTCACCGGCCCTCCGGCCTCTCCGTCGCCCGGGGGTGCGAGTTGATGGGGCTCTCCCGGTCGACCTTCTACGACACGCCTCCTGTTCCGCTGGAGGAGGAGAGCCTGCTGGCCCGGATCGGCGCGATCGGGGACACGCGATACGAGCGCCCTGAAAGGCTATCGTGTCTCTGTGTGGCGTGGGTGCATTCATCTGTCGCTTGCTCCCAGGAGACAGGGGGTCCTTGCTACGCGGGGAGGGAGTGCGATCGACCAGCCCCAGACGAGGGGCTGATCGCCTGGGCATCGCCGCAGATTCCGTCCCACCAAGGCGGCCGCGGCTCGGTGCAGGCCTCAATCTGCGCCGAGCGTCGCAAAGCCGCCGAAAGCCGTCGCGAGAATGATGCGCACGTCGAGCGAGATCGACCAGTTCGAGATGTACCAGAGGTCAAGATCGACGCGGTGCTCGGCCTTGGCGAGGGTATCGACCTCGCCGCGGCTGCCATTCACCTGGGCCCAGCCCGTCAGACCCGGCTTGACCCGGTGGCGGATCGGGTAGGCGTTCACGGCGCGCTCGTAGAACTCGGTGCCGATCCGCATCCTGACAGAGTGAGGCCGAGGGCCAACGATCGACATCTCGCCCTTGAGCACGTTCAGCAGCTGCGGGATCTCGTCGATGCTGAGGCGGCGCAGGATGCGGCCGAGAGGGGTTACGCGGGGGTCGCGGGCAAGGGTCCGCTGCTCGCCCGTCACGTCGCCGCGGTCGGAGTACATCGTGCGGAACTTACAGACCTCGATCGCCCGGCCGCCCACTCCGAAGCGGACCTGGCGGAAGATGGCCGGCCCCTTGGACTCCAGCCGGATCGCGAGGGCAACGAGCATCAGCACCGGGCCCAGCACGAACAGCCCCGACCCGGCGACCCCGATGTCGAGCGCGCGCTTCATAAGGCCGCGGGAACCGATGAGAAGGTTGGGCAGGACCTCGATTACGTCGGGAACCGGCGCTCGGGTCTGGCCGTAGTCAGAGGCAAGGTACACGCCGACCGGCATGTCAGCGAGCATTTTTATCGCGACTGGATGCTCCTGCGAGAGCATGCCCGCAAGGACGACCGTCTCGATTTCGCCCGCGTTAACCATGCGCTTGAGCGACTCCCGCGCCTCAGACGAGCAATGGGAGACGCACTGGACAGCGCCGCAGCGGCCCGACCCACGGAGCGACGCGGCCACCGCCTCGCCGATCTCAGGATCGCCGTAGACGGCCACCCCGCCGCTCGACAGCCCCCAGCCGCTCGCGGCCGCCGCGCTGCGGGCGGCAAAGATCCAGCCGAGCGAGACGGCCATCCAGGCCAGCGGCCAGATAGTCGGGCCGGAGGAGACGAGGTTCACCCCGAGCACCACGAGCATGAAGCAGATGAAGTAGGCGATGGTCGCCTGCTTTGGCGAGCAGTGCCGGTCCGCGAGCGGGTGAGGATCGGCCGATGCGATCGTGCCTCGGAGCGCGAAGGCGGAACCCGTCACGGCCATCACGACCAAGAAGATGGATTCAAGGGCAAGTCCGCCGCCGGGGCGCAGCCGGTTCACGATGACCGCCGCCGCGGCGATCACGAGCAGCTCGACGACGAAGGTGGCGATGCGCACGTCCTGGCGCCGCGTGATCTTACGGTCGGCCGATGACTGATCGTCGCGAGAAGCCGGCGCCGGGGCGCTCAGCATTTGGCGTTGTGAAACCTCGGATTGAGCCTGCACCATTTCCACGGCAGTTCTCCTGGTCACCCAAAAGGCCTGGATTATCTGCGTTTCCTTACTGAACGCAGGCCGATTGTGCGACTGCGAACATTTCGTCCTGTGGAGCGAGCATCGCAACTCAAGACGCTCAACGGCTTTATTGCTGATATAAACACTACTTTTACGCGAGAATTTTGGCACTGTTTCGCGCAGAACCGAACTATTAACCCGTTGTTTAAACCCGTCTTTTCCAGAAGGAACGTAGAAAGGCGTGATGCGTCAGAATACAATCTGGATTTTGTGATCTTTGACCCTGCTTCAAAATAATCCCGATCATTGATATCACATTCATGTGATCTCGTCTCGCAACATAAACTTTCGTCGCTGTTGTTCAGTCCCGCTTTTAACGTGGTAGTCGGACTAGGGCACTTTCGGCTTGCACGGACTCACGGGCTCTTATTCGACGCTGCTGATGAAGCAGCGAGGCTGGAAATGACGGCACTCCTGTCGCAGGACCTGCGTAAGCGCCTGGTCCGGGCTGTCGAGGATGGCGCCTCGGCGCGGGGAGCGGCGGCCCGGTTCGCGGTCAATGCCTCTGCGGCGTTCAAGTTCGTGTGGCGGATGCGCCAGACCGGCAGCACGCCCCCGGCCGGGATTGGTGGCTACCGCAAGCCGCTGCTGGCTGGGCAGGAGGAGTTTCTGCGAGATCTGACGGCCAGCCGGAAGGGAACACCCTGGCAGAGATCCGGGCGGCCCTGATCGAGCGCGGCGTGACGCCGGTGTCGCTGATGATGATCTGGTCCATGCTGAAGCGGATCGACCAGACGCACAAAAGAAACAGCTGATACCGCCGCGCTGATGAACTGACTCGGCTGTGACCCCACGGCGGGGCCAGTAGTGATTTCCTCCAAGTCGGTGGACACGGAGGGGTCGATGGGAGCAGCGCTCGAGATCCGGACGGACCTGACGAGCCCGGCCCGGCTGCGGCGGCTGGCACGCCGGGAACGGAACCCTCGCACGGCGTCGCGGATGCTGGCGATCGCGAGCGCGCTAGAGGGCATGAGCCGCGCCGAGGCGGCGCGCCTGGCGGGCATGGAACGACAGGCTCTGCGCGACGCGGTGGTCCGCTACAACGTCGAGGGGCTGGACGGATTGCGCGACCGGCCCAAGCCGGGCCGAACCCCGACGCTGACCGAGGCGGAACAGGCGGTGCTGCTGGACGCTCTCTTCCGCGGCCCCGATCGCGCTACGGACGGCGGTTCCGACTGGACGCTCCCGATGCTGTGCCGCTGGATCGAGCGCCGCTTCGACAAGCGGCTGCACCCGGCTAGCCTGTCGCGGGTGCTGCGCCGCCTGGATCTGTCGCGGCAGAAGACCCGGCCCCTGCACCCGATGGCTGACGAGAAGGCCAAGGCTGCGTTCGCGAAAAGGGGCTCCGCGACGCGTTGACGATGGCGGCCGAAGCAAACCCCGGCAAGCAGATCGAGCTCTGGTTCATGGACGAAGCCCGCGTCGGCCAGAAGGGGCGGACAGGGTTCCGCTGGTGGGTGCGCGGCGAGCGCCCGCGCGGGCTGTGCGACCGGCGCTTCGAATGGGCCTATCTGTTCGGCGCCGTGCGCCCGGCCAGCGGCGCCGACTTCGCCCTCGTGCTGCCGGAGGTGTCCACCGGCGCCATGCAGACCTTCCTCGACCACTTCGCGGCTAGCCTGGCCGAGGAGGCCCATGCCGTACTCGTGCTGGACAGGGCGGGATGGCACGGATCCCGCAGCCTCGTCGTGCCGCCGGGCATCACGCTCGTGCCGCTGCCCCGCTACGCGCCCGAGTTGAACCCGGTGGAGCGCGTCTGCCTCCACTTGCGCGAGCACTTCCTCTCGCACAGGCTGCTCGAGGGCTACAACGACATCGTCAGCGCCTGCTGCGAGGCTTGGAACGCGCTGACGCCAGAGCGCCTCCGGTCCCTCTGCTCGTTTCCCTACCTCGCGAAGGTCACTTCATAAGCTCGGCGGTATTAGAACTGAGGGCACTTGCGCGCGCCCTCCCCATCCGACTCAGCATCGCCGTAGGCATTGTGCCTCGGGCAGGTATCTTGCAATTTGTCTAACGACCAACGGCCTGCCCCGAGAGAAAGAATGCCCAACCTATCGATCTCGAGGATCTCAATTTCTACCACCGAGTGGTCCCCCCTGCCGGCGAACGCCAAAGGCTATGCCCTCGCAATCGGCGACGTGCACGGCAAGGCGGCGCTCCTCTACGCGCTGCATGAGCGCGCGCGCGACCTTGCGCTCGCCAATCAGGAGAAGCGGCCGACGCTCATCCGTCTGGGTGACCTCATCGACCGCGGCGAGAATAGCATCGCCGCCCTTGATCTCGCGAATGTAGGCCTCGGCCTTCCCTGGGTCCAGGAAAGCAACCTCGTTGGTAACCACGAGCAGATGCTCACTCTCGCTATCACGCACGAGAACATGGAAATCCGGCACTTCATGGTGCAACAATGGCTGGGGAACGGCGGCACCGCCATGCTCGACAATCTTAACCTCGGGATCGAATACGCGACACCCGAGGCGATTAACTCCGCCCTCGGGGAGGACCGAACGCGGTTTCTCTCAAATCTGCAAGTTGCCCACCGTATGGGTAATGTCCTCTTTGTGCACGCGGGACTAAACCCCAGCATCGATGTCCGCGAGTTCCTCTCTCGGGGGATCGACTTCTGGCCCGAAGAGAACGAAGAGTCACCGTTCTGGATTCGGGACGCCTTCCTTCACTATGACGAGCCTCACCCGGCCGGCCTCTTCGTCGTGCATGGGCATACCATTGAGCCAGCCGGGCCGACACTTCGGCGGCACCGGCTCGGGATAGACCTCGGCTCCTCCCAGACCGGCCGGATCTGCATGGCCGAGATCGATGGCAACCGCTATCGGTGCCACATCGCGAGTGAGTTTTAAACTCGACTTTGGTCATTTGAGCCTGGGTAGGTGTAATCTACAATGGCCAGCCTAACCGGATCCCATGTGTGGATGCCCCCTACGGGTCAAGGTGCGCGACTTGGCGTTGACGCCGAGAGCACGGGTGCGGTCATGTGTCCGGCCTCGCATGGCGCCATCATGGCCGCGGGCCCCGATGAGCTTCGCGGTGCGAGGGACGGATCAACAATACGCGCTCTGGGGCGCCTTGGGATCCTCGGCCTCTCTCGCC
>JBHTFH010000060.1:0-20584 GCA_042666135.1 Roseomonas sp. GCM10028921
AGCGCTTCGAGGCAGAACTCCACGTCCATGGTGTTCGACACTCGCCAGGCCAGCACCTTCCGTGTCGCCCAGTCCATCACCGCGACCAGGTACAGAAAGCCCCGGCGCATCGGGGCTCGACGTATACGTCGAGGGTCAAATCGGCACACCAGACCTGGTTGGGCCGTTCAACCGCCAAGTCCCGCAGCAGGTAGGGAAAGACCCGGTGCTCAGGATGCGGCACCGTGGTCCGCGGCCGCTGGTAGATCGGCGCCAGTCCCATCCTGGCCATCAACCGCCGCACCCGCTTGCGGCCGACAGTGTAGCCCTCCCGGCAGAGGTGACGCGCCATCTGGCGAGACCCGTACCAGGGCGTCTCCAGGAACTGCGCATCGATCAGCCGCATCAGCTCCAGGTTCAGCGGCGTTTCGCCCCGAGGGCGGTGATAGAACCCCGAACGGCTGATCGAGACCAACTCGCACTGGCGCACCACCGACAAGCTGGGGTGGTCGGGCTCGATCATCTGACGTCGTCGCTCGGGGTCCATCGTCCGGACGCCTCGGCCAGAAAATCCCGCTCCACCAGGAGCTGCCCGATCCTGGCGTGCAGCCTCTCCACATTCGCCTCGGCCGCCCTGGCGTTCTCCTGGGCCGCCGACTTGTCCGAGAACAGCCCGGCCATGCCCTCCACCGCCTGGCGCTTCCACTCGCCCACTATCGTCTGGTGAATGCCGTGCCTGGCCGCCAACTGCGCCGTCGTCAGCTCACCCCGCAGCGCCTCCAGCGCCACCTTCGCCTTGAACTCCGCTGAATACCGCGTCCGCTTCCCCGTCATCGGGTCCGTCCTTCTCAGGGCGAACCGAGCTTATCCGCCTGTCCGAATTTCGGGGACCACCTCACTCCCCGATGGAGCAGTTAATGTTGCGCCGGGAAAAGCTCTCCGACGCGGCGCCGAACACAGCGATCTCGCGCACGCCGCAAGCGAGGGCCCGGTCTAAGCCCTGCAGGGCGGCTTGAATACTCCTCGAGGCAAGCTCTCGTCAGTCGAGGGTAAGCACCACCGGCTGATGGTCCGACAGGCGAACATCCGTGTCGTAACGCATCGCCCGAACGCGGCCTTTCAGATCCTCCGTTATTAGGATGTAGTCGCAGCAATGCGGATCGCCATAGGTCTGATCCGCAATGCAGAAGGAGGGTGGATGAGGTTCCTCGCCATGACAGATGCTCCAGCCATCGAGGAAAGCGGGGGTGTCATCTTCGAAAGGGGCCGAGATCCGGGCTTTCGCTGGGTCTGAAGGGATCATGTTGAAGTCGCCCGTCAGGATGGCGGAGCGTGGGTTCGGCCGGAGGGCGTAGGTGCCGGTGCCGGGCTGTCGTGGACGAGCCGCGCGATCCTGTGCGAGGCCGTTGACCGCGCGGACGGCCTCAACCTGGGCTCGCCGGTGCTCGTCGGAGAAGTATTCCAGATGCGTTGTCATGACGCGCAGCGGGCCGAATGGAGCCATGACCGTCGCCTCGACCAGCATCCGCGGCATGCTGTGCTCCGCGCCGCCCGGCCAGGGAAGGGTGTGGCGCAGCACTTGGCACACGGGAAGGCGGGACAGGATCATGTTACCGAAGCGCCGCGTCGGACCATCCTCCTCCATGATCTCCAGCCCGATCCCGGACACGGCACGGTAGCCGGGCAGGAGGGCCGCCAATTGGGCGAACTGGTCCTCACCGCTACTTCCCTTCAGCTCGGGAAGATTGTCCGACACCTCCTGCAGGCACAGCACATCGAAATCGGCGAGGGCGCGCGCATGGTCCACGATGCGAGCCAAGTCCACCCGCCCATCCATGCCGAGGCCCCATTGGATGTTCCAGGTGATGAGTTGCATCATCTCACCGGATGCCCGCGCGCATGAAGCTCTGCACGAACTGCCGCTGAAACAGCAGGAACCCGACCAGGAGCGGCGCGGAGGTCATCAGGGTGGCGGCGCAGATCACGGCCCAATCTACGCCCTGGTCACCACCGGCGAAGACCTGCAGGCCCACGGTCAGCGGGCGTGCCTCGACCGAGTTGGTCACGATCAGCGGCCAGAGAAAATTGTTCCAGTGATAGCTGACCGAGACGAGGCCGTAGGCGATGTAGACCGGCTTCGCCAGCGGGACGTAGATCTTGAGGAGAGTCTGCAAGGCGCTCGCGCCCTCGACGCGCGCCGCATCGTCCAGCTCCTTCGGGATAGTCTTGAAGGTCTGGCGCAGCAGGAAAATGCCGAAGGCGGAGGCGATATAGGGCAGGGCGATGCCCGGGATCGTGTCCACCAGCCCGAGGCGGCTCATCGTCCGGTAGTTCTCCACGATCAGCACGTCCGGCATGATCATGAGCTGCACGAGCACAAGGGCGAAGGCGATGCCCCGGCCGGGGAACTCGAAGCGCGCAAAGGCATAGGCGGCGAGCGTGCCGAGCACGACTTGGCAGGCGAAAATCAGCGTCACTAGCACGGTGGTGTTGAGGAAGTAGCGCGCGAAGGGCGCCGCATCCCAGGCGCGGCGGAAGTTTTCCAAGGTCAGCGGGGCGCCCAGCTCCAGCCGCGTCGTGTACTCGGCATGGTGGAAGGCGGCCCAGAGGGCGAAGAGGAGCGGCAGAACCCAGAGCACGGCCAGCATGACCGCGCCTAGGCCTTCCAGGGCACGCCAGAATCCCCTGGGCTCGTAGGGTGACAGGCGGATCTCGGGCCGGCGCCGCGCCGGGGTGAAGGAGGCGTCGCTCATCGGTAGTGTACCTTGCGCTCGAGCAATCCGTACTGGACCAAGGCCGCGATCGCCAGCATCGCCAGGAGGACGACCGTCAGTGCCGCAGCATAGGCCGTGTCCCAGAAGTTGAAGCCGACCTGGTAGATGTAGAAGAGCAGCAGCGAGGTCGCGTTGTCTGGGCCACCGCGCGTCATGACAATGATATGGTCCACCGTACGGAAGGCGTTGATGACGGCGTTGATGAGCACGAACAGCGTCGTCGGCATGAGAAGGGGGAACTGGACACGGCGAAAGAAGGTCCAGCGCGAGGCACCTTCGAGCGCGGCGGCCTCCGCCAGGGTCGGCGAGATCCCCTGGAGGGCGGCCAGGTAGAAGATCATGAAGAAGCCGGCCTCCTTCCACACTGCCACCAGTGTGACCGCGGCCAGCGCCGTCTCCCGCGATCCCAGCCAGTTGTGGGAGGCGAAGCCGAACCCGCCCGCGACCTGCTCGAGCAAGCCGTATTGGGGCGTGTAGAAGAAGAGCCAGATATTCGCGACCGCGATCATGGGCAGGATCGTCGGCGTGAAATAGGCCATGCGGGCGAAGGTGCGCCCGGGGATGCGGTCGTTCACCCAGATCGCCATCAGCAGCGCAAGCCCGATGGCGAGCGGGATGGTGCCGAGCGCGAACCAGAGATTGTTCACCAGTGACTGCCAGAAGACGGGATCCGCCAGCATCTGCTCGTAATTCGCGACGCCCACGAAGCGCGAGGGGCGGCGCGGGCGAGGCGTGGAACTGAAGCTCTCGATGAAGCTCGCCACGGCGGGCCAATGCGTGAAGGCGATGAGGAGCAGCATCGCCGGCATGAGCAGGAGCCAACCATGGACGGCGGCGGATAAGCGGCTGTTCATCGAACCCTGACGATGGCTGTCCTGGAAAAGGGAGGGCGCGGCGCGGCGCGGCGCACCACCCCATGGCAAGATGTGCCTAACGGTAGGACCTTAGGATGCGCTCAGCCTCGGCCTGCGCGTCCCGCAGCGCGCGGTCCGCCGCCTTGCTTCCGGTCAGGGCCGCCTGGATGTTGTCGCCCAGCGCCTTGGTGACGCGCTGGTTCTCATGCGTAGAGAGCTCGGCAACCGCGAATTCCAGCTGGTCGCGCGCCACGGCCGCGGCGGGAAACCCCGCCACGTGGTCCTTCATGATCTGCGTCGCATAGGCAGCGCGGCTCACGCCGACATAGCCCGTGTCGATGCTCCATCGCGCCGCCCGCTCCGGTTGGGTCATCCAGCGGGCGAAGCGGAAGGCGGCCTCCTGCTGTGCCGGATTGGCCTTCCTGGAGATGTGAAAGTTGCCTCCGCCGGTCGGGCTGCCGCGCCGCTTGTTGGCGGGAAGCATGGCGACGCCGAAGTCGAAGCGCGCGTTAGTCCGAACATTCGTCAGGTTGCCGGTGGTTGTCCACATCATCGCGGTCTTTCCCTCCAGGAAGTCCCGCGGCGTCGTGCCCCACTCGACGATGCCCGGCGCATGCACCTTATGCTTCTGCGCGAGGTCCACCCAGTACTGGAGCGCCTCGGTCACGCCGGGCTTGTCGAAAAAGGTGCGGTCGCCCTCCTGGTTGGCCAGCACTTCGCCCGCCTCGATCGCCAGGGCCTGCAGCATCCAGTAGCCGAAACCGGTGGAGGGGATCTGCGTGCCCCATTGGCTGACATTGCCGGCGGGGTCGCGCCTGGTGACCTTTTCGGCGAAGGCCACGTGCTCGGCCCAACTGGCGGGCGCGTTCTCGGGGGCCAGGCCCGCCTGCCGGAATAGATCCTTGTTCCAGTAGAGCACAATGGTGGATCGCTGGAAGGGGATCCCCCAGGTCTGGCCGCCGCTCTGGCTGTTCAGCATGAAGCCGGGATAAAAGTCGCCCAGCCAAGCCTTGTCGGCATCCGTCTTGACGAAGCCGTTGAGGGGAACGATCGCCTCCTCGTCGATCAGCGTGAACATGTCGGTCGAAAGGAGGACCGAGAGGGTCGGGGGCGTGCCACTCTTATGCGCGGTGAGCACCTTGACCAGGGTTTCCTGATAGGTGCCGGCATAGACCGGGGTCACCTTAATGTCGGGATTCTCCCGCGAGAAATCGGCCGCATAGCCATCGATCACCCTCGTGATCGCGCCGCCAACGGCCACGGGGTAGAAGAACGAAATCTCGGTCGCTGCCCCCTGCGCCAGGGCGGGCCGCGCGAGGCTTGCCGCCGCGGCAGTCGAGCCCGCCAGGAAATGTCGCCGGTCCATTATTCCTCCATCCGCCGGTTGCGTCCGGCGCGCTATTACCATGTCGTTGATGACGCCTGTGTGACGCCCGGATCAGACGATCCGCCGCTCGCTCGCGCGGTCGAACCAGTGCGCGTCGCCCGGGGACCAGGCTAGGTGGACGGTGTCGCCGGTCTTCATCTCGATCCGTCCTGCCGTGCGCGCTACAAAGGATGCGCCTGCGAGGCGCGTCTCGATCAGAGTGTCGGCGCCGAGATACTCGGCCGCCACAATCTCCGCGGGCACGCCGGCTGGGTCGAGCCGTACCGCCTCCGGCCGGATGCCGACGGACAGGTCACCCAGCTCGTGCGTTCCGAAGACAGGCAGCGCCCAGTCGCGTCCGGCGAGTGCAAGGGCGGGCACGACGTTCATCGGTGGCGTACCGACGAAGCGAGCCGCGAAGGCAGAGCCCGGCCGGTCGTAGAGCTCGGCTGGAGTCGCGTTCTGCTCGATGCGGCCGCCCCGCATGAGGATGACGCGGTCGGCCATGGTCATCGCCTCCACCTGATCGTGGGTGACGTAGATCATCGTCATGTTCAGGCGCTGCTGCAGGGCACGGATCTCGCGCCGCATCTCCAGGCGCAGCTGCGCGTCGAGGTTGGATAGCGGCTCGTCCATGAGGCAGACAGCGGCTTCCGCCACGATGGCCCGTGCCAAGGCGACGCGCTGCTGTTGCCCGCCGGAGAGCTGGGACGGCCGGCGATCGAGGAGAGCTTCCAACCCAAGCATTTCCGCCGCCCTAGCCAGGCGGGCATCGCGCTCCGCGCGCGGGACGTTGCGCACCTTCAGGCCGAAGAGGATATTCTCGCCAACAGATAGGTGCGGGAACAGGGCATAGCTTTGGAATACCATGGCGATCCCACGCTTCGCCGGCGGCAGGTCCGTGACATCCTGTCCGGCGATAACGATCCGCCCGGACGTCGGCATATCGAGGCCGGCGATGAGGCGTAGGGTGGTGGACTTACCGCAGCCCGAAGGGCCGAGCAGCACGACGAGGTCGCCTGCCTTAACCGTGAAGCTGACATCATCGACAGCGGATGTTCCGCCCCAAGTCTTCGAGACCCGTTCGACCAAGATGCTGTACATGCCCGCAGCCTTACACGCCTGCCTCGTGGTTGCGCCAAAGCTCGAGAATTTCATGGCCCGACGCTAGGGGAGAGGCATATTCTAACAAGGCGCCACCACATTGCTCCACACTAGGGTGGATAGGCGACGGTACCAGGAGGTCCCCAAATCGCGTGTGCAATGTTGCAGATGAAGCGTTGAAGGTCAAACACCGAGGAGCTCTCTCCCTCGGAAATTGGGCCGATTACTGATCGACCCTGCCTTCGTCTCCACTCCATCTGCCTCCATCAAGGCGCTCAGTGGTGCCCTGAGCCGCGCTGGGCCAACCCGCCCCGCTCGCGCCCTCTCTGCTCCGCGCGCCTGCGCAACGGCACCAAGCACCAAGCAGTCCTCACCCTCCTGCGCCGGGAGGAGGGCGCCACCATCGCTCAGATCATCGAGACCACTTGCTGGGCCCAGCACACGGTCCGGGGCTTCCTGGCCGGGCTCTAGAAGAAGGGTCACAGCGTCGAGGTGCTGGAGCGCGTGCGCCAGGTCGGGCCGGGCAAGGCGGGTGCAAGGGGCAGCTGCAGCGTGTACCGGATCACCCCGAGGGTGGTGACCGAGGAGGCCCAGGGCTGACGGTCCCTTCGGCCACGTGCTGATGCGCTCGGATGATAGTCGCGTCCACTAAGTGCAGGTCCCAATCTACCTGGCCGCGCGCGTCGCCCTCGGCCTGCAGCGCCGCCAGAATCTGGCCCCAGAGCCCGCCGGCACGCCAGAGGTAGAAGCGGCTCGATACTGTCCCAGCTGGGCCATGGAAGCGCGGCAGATCATGCCACGGCGTGGCGGGATGCAGCATGGTCCCGCTCCGGCTTCCGATCAGGCCGATTGCTTGGCGCCGGCGACGCAAAGGACGACGACACTCGTTGCTGCGATCATCGTCCAGGCCACGGGCTCGTGTAGCAGCACGCTGGCCAGGGCCAAGCCGAAGAAGGGCTGCAGCAGCTGCAACTGCCCCACGCCTGCGATGCCGCCGAGCGCAAGACCGCGATACCAGAACACGAAGCCGAGTAGCATGCTGAAGACGGAGATATAGGCGAGCCCCAGCCAGGCCGGGCCGCCGATCCCGCTCCAGGAGCCAGGCATGGTGATCAGCCCGATCAGCGCCATGGGAGGCAGCGATACGACCAGGGCCCATGAGATAACCTGCCAGCCGCCGAGCCGCCGCGACAGCGTCGCGCCTTCGGCATAGCCGAGGCCACAGAGCAGGATCGCCGCCAGCATCAGGAGATCGCCTGCGAGCGAACCTCCGCCGCTGTTAAGGAGCGCAAAGCCTGCCACGGTCCCTCCTCCAAGGCCCGAGAACAGCCAGAACAACGGCTTCGGCCGCTCCCCACCGCGCAGCACGCCGAAGACCGCCGTCGCGAATGGCAAGAGGCCGACGAACACGATGGAATGCGCTGAGGTGATGTGCCGGAGCGCCAGGGCCGTCAGCAGCGGAAAGCCGATGACCACGCACAGCGCGACGATCGTTAGGGGGGCGAGGTCGCTTCGCGCGGGCCTAGCCTGCCGCAGCAGGGCCAGGAAGGCTGCCCCCAGGAGCGCGGCGATTATGGCCCGGGCCGAGGTCAGGAAAACCGGGGGGAAATCAGCGACGGCGACACGCGTCGCAGGCAGCGAGCCGCTGAAGATCAGCACCCCCAGGAGGCCGCTGCCCCAGCCCTTCGTGCGGTCCATGTCGCCTCGCTTTCCGGGAGAGGGTCGTCCGAACCGAGCCCCAGCTGGACAGGCACAACGTAGCAGGATCCAGGCGGGCCTATCGTCCCACGAAGGCGGGCTTGCGCTTCTCCATGAAGGCCGTTCGCCCCTCGCGGTAGTCAGCGCTCAGGAACCCTGCGTCAATGATCGCGGCAATGGCTGGCGCCTTCGCCGCGACACTGCCATCGGCTACCGCTCCCAGGATGAACTTCGCCCCCTTCAGCGTAAGAGGCGCGTTACCCGCGAAGCGGCTTGCCAACTCCCTGGCGGTTGCCAGTGCATCGGTATCAGCGGGGATGTCGACGAGGCCGATTCGCAGGCACTCCTCATAGGACAGGGCTTCCCCGGAGAAGAGAACGCGCTTCGCATTTGCCAGTCCCACCTGCCGGTGAAGCAGGCTCGTATCGAGCGCCCCGTAGATGATCCCGAGCCGCGCAGCGGAGATGCCCATCTTCGCGCTCGCGTCGGCCACGCGGAAGTCGCAGGCCAGGGCAAGCCCGCATCCGCCGCCCAGGGCATAGCCGGAGATCGCCGCGATGGTCGGGCCCGGCCAGTCCCTGATGGCGATCGTGGCCGCATCCGTCGCGTGCTCATAGGCGCGCGCGGCCTCGGCATCGGCCCGGATGGTCTCGAACTCCGAGATATCCGCGCCCGCGCAGAAACTGCCGCCCGATCCCGTCAGGATCACGACCCTGATCTCGGGCCTCTCCTTCAGCTCCGTGAATATTTCGGCGAGGCGCTTCCACATCGCCAGGCTGACCGCGTTCCGCTTCCTGGGCCGGTTCAGCGTGACGACCGCGACACTTCCCTCGATGGCGGTCTCGATATCCCTGACGTCGGTGCTCATGAAATCTCTATCCGCACATGGGGTGGTCGGGGGCGGCCCGCGGAAGCCTACCTGGCAGGTTGCCGCGGGCGCGGCTCCGGATGGTCGCCTCAGGCCTTGATGCCCGTGATCGACTGGCTGAGTGCACGAGGGTCGCGGGTCGGCCAACGGCCGCAATCAACTTGCGTGACGAAGTTCAGGACGATGCGGTTGAACTCGTCCGGCTCCTCGATGTTGATTGTGTGGCCGGAGTTCGGCATCACCGCGAGCGCCGCCGAGGGAATGTTCCTTTTCATCAGGACGGCTGGCAGCAGGCATGGCCAGTCCTCGTCACCCGTCACGACGAGCGTCGGCACGGTCAGCGCCTTCATCTGGTCCACCAAGCTGTAGAGCGATGGCCGCTCGCGCTGGACCCCGAGCTGGGTGTTGGCCGAACCGGTGCCGCTGTGCTCTGCCAGCATCTGCTTGAATTCGAGGAAGCCGCGCGGATCCTTGTTCTCGAACTGGACGCGGGTGGGCCCGTAGGCATAGCGCTCCGCGAAGGCGTCCATGCCACCCGACAGGATGGATTCGGCCACCGCATCCGCCTCGCCCTTGAACCTTTCCTGCTGGTCGGGCTCGGCGCCGTAGCCACAGCCGGCGATGCAGAGGGACAGGGCTCGGCCGGGATGGCGGAAGCCGAAATGCAGGGTCGCGAAGCCGCCCATGGAGAGGCCGACGACATGCGCCTTCGCGATGCCGAGTGCATCGAGGACCGCCGCGATGTCGTCGGCCGCCCGTGCCTGCGAATAGGAGGCGGCATCCTCCGGCACGTCTGACGGCGGATAGCCGCGCGCGGCGAAGGTGATCGCGCGGTAGCGGCGGCCGAAATGGCGGAGCTGCGGCTCCCAGCTCCGGTGGTCGCCCGCGAACTCGTGCACAAAGATGATCGGCGTGCCGGAGCCGGTCTCCTCAAAATAGAGCCTCACATTGTCGTCGGTGGTAGCACAGGGCATGGCGTATACTTTCCTCCCACACGGGTTCGTTGAGATTAAGACTCTGGCGAAGCCTCGGCCTCGCCGCGCTCACATGGCGGTGTAGCCGCCATCCACGAGAAGATCGCCCCCGGTCATGAAGCTGGAGGCGTCGCTCATGAGGAACAGCGCCGCCGTCGCGATCTCCATCGGCTGGCCGAGGCGGCCGAGCGCGTGCTTCGAAATGTTGTGGAGCTTCGCGTTGTCCATGTCCCCGTGGCGCAGCAGCATCCGGCGGGTCTCGATCGCGCCGGGCGAGAGGGAGTTCACCCTCACGCCCTGTTCCGCATGGTCGAGCGCCATCGCCTTCGCGAGCTGGAGCAGGGCACCCTTCGCGGCGCAGTAGCCGGGGCGGCCCCTGGCCGCCACGCTTCCCATCTGCGATGCGATATGGACGATGCTGCCGCCGCCGCCGGCGATCATATGCGGCAGCACGGCACGGCTCATGAGATAGGCGCCGTTGACATGAACCGCGAAGATCTTTCCCCATTCCGACGGGTCGATCTCGAGGATGCTTCCCGTGGGGTCGTCATTCGAGGCACCGTTCACCAGCCCATGCACCGCACCCCAGCGCGCCGCCACGGCATCGACGACGGATCTTGTCTGCGTCTCGTCGGTTACGTCGCAGGCGGAGGCCAGGGCTTCCCCGCCGGCCGCCGCGATGGCGTCCACCGTTCCCTGGGGATCGGTGCGGTCGAGGCAGGCGACGCGGGCGCCGGCCTTGGCGAAGATGCGCGAGATCGCGGTACCGATGCCGCCGCCGGCGCCGGTGACGATGACCGCCCGCCCCTGCAGGCTGAACGCCTTCTCAATCATGCTGTCCATAGGCTTTCCCCTGTTCACCGCATCGCCGGGCTGCCGGCCGCTTCCTGGTACCAGGAGAGGTAATCCTGGAAGGCCTCGGCCTCGCCGAAGCGCGCCGTGAAGCCGATATCCTCGCGCAGCCTGTCCACCCGGAAGGGCGGGCGGGCGGTCGGCGCCGCGGCGCCCACCGTCACCTTCGACAGGTCCTGCGTCACCTCATAGGTGAAGCCGGGGAATGCGGACTGCAGCCGCTTGCACCAGTCCAGGATCGACCAGCGGCGGCCCGTCGCTAGGTGATAAATCCCGTGGCGCGGAGCCGAGGCGTCGAGCAGCGCCATGACGGCCCCGGCGATATCGGCGGCATAGACCCAGTCATCCGGAAGGCCCCCGCGGAACCGGGCGGTGCCACCGCCGGAGGCGAGGCGCAGCAGCTGGAGCGGCATGCTCAAGGTGTCGCGCACGCCCGTGTCGTATTCCCACCGCCCGAAGACGACGCCGAGGCGGCCGACGACGACATTGAGGCCGCGCGTCTCCCGGTAGCGCATCGCCGTGCGCTCGGCGGCGTATTTGGTGATGCCGTAGAGGCTGTCGGGGACCGGCGGCAGGGTCTCGTCGATGGACTCCACCTCTGCGGGCACCTGCCCGAAGACCGAGCCCGTCCCGAGCTGGATGACGCGCCTGACGCCGCAGGCGATGGCCGCCTCCAGCACCTGGATGGTGCCGCCCAGATTGACCTCGGCGATCAGCAGCGCCTCGCGGGACTCCCGCTCCAGCCCGGCCGTGATAGCGGCCATGTGGATGATCCGGTCGGCCGAATGCGCCCTGAGGGCGGCCATGATGGCGGTCCGATCCCGGACATCGCCCTGCACGACCGCCAGCCTGCCCGGCAGGGAGTGCAGGTGCCGGCCCGCGGCGTCCGGCGGGGCGGCGGGGCCGAAGAGGACGACCTTCTCGCTGCGCGCCAGGAGCGCCGATGCGACGTTGAGGCCGACGAAGCCCGATCCGCCGGTGATCAGCACGGTCATCTGGCGATCCTAAGAAGCCGAGAGCACGGAGAAGTCCTCGACCGCGCGGCGGATGGTGTCCGCGACCTTTCGGCCGCCCAGATCATCCGCGAAGAGCTCGAACTCATAACGGCCCGCATAGCCGCAGCGCCGGAGAAGCCGGATCAGCTCCGTGATGTCGACGGCGCCTTCGCGCATCCCGCACCGCGCCGGCAGGCGGGTGGGATCGGGCGAGACCGCAACGCCGACCAGCTGCACCAGTGTCAGGCGGGAGACGAGCCGGGCCAGCACCGGCTCCAGATCCGGATCCCACCAGGTGTGGAAAACATCGAGCGCGAAGCCGATCCCTTCGTGCCGGTTGCACAGGGTCTCGGTCTGGCTCAGCGTGTTCAGAGTGCCCTTGACCGGGATGCGGGCGGGATGCATCGGCTCGAGGCCAAGCTTCACGCCGCGCGCCAGGGCAGCGTCCAGCAGCGCGGGCAGCGCCTGCTCCACATCGTGGCGGGCACGCTGCAGATCGCCGGGGCGCACCGTGCCGCGGTCGTACAGCCCGCCGCCGATGGTGACGAGCGTGTCCGCGGAAAGCTCCGCCGCGGCATGGATGAGCGAGGCGTTGACCGCCTGCTGCCGCTTCGCCTTCTCCTCGTCGCCCCAAAGGAAAAAGCCGGCGCTGTTCACCGAGGTGACGTGCAGCTTGCGCTCGGCCAGCATGCGCTTGAGCTCGGGCAGCGCGACCTCGCCCAGCGCCCGCTCCGTGAGGCCCACCCCCGTCGCGCCCGCCGCGGTGCAGTCATCGAGGAAGCGCTCGAACCGGTAGCCCGGCGGAGCGATGTAGTGGTTGATTGACAGGCCCGTCACTCCGATGGTCTCCGGCAAGGCGGTCGTCGTGCTATGGCGCGAGGATGGTCGGGCTATCGAGGGTCCAGCGGACCTTCACCCGGGCCCCGACGCCCATCGGCGCCTCGCGGCCGCTGTTGGCGGTGTCCGAGATGATCTGTCCCATCGCGCCGAGATCGACCGTGCGCTGGAGCGTCGGGCCGAGATAGTTCTCCTCGACCAGGCTACCCTCGATCCCCGGACCGGCATCATGTGCCGGGACGACCTCCACGCGCTCGTAGCGGAGCGCGGCGAAGACCGGGCTTCCCACCGGGAAGGCCGGCGGCACGCGGCAGGGGAAGGGGCGGCCATTGATGGTCACCTCCCCGCTGCCATCGGGGCCCCGGCGTGCCACAATGCCGTTGAAGAAATTCGAATGGCCCATGAACTCGGCCACGAACCGGTTGGCCGGCCGCTCGTAGACCTCCCGCGGCGTGCCGACCTGCTGGATGACGCCACGGCTCATGACCGCGATGCGGTCCGACATAGAGATCGCCTCGCCCTGGTCATGCGTGACGAAGATGAAGGTGCCGCCGATCTGGCGGTGCAGGTGCCGGAGCTCGTCCTGCATCTGCAGCCGGAGCCGCAGGTCCAGGGCGCCGAGCGGCTCGTCTAGCAGCAGTACTTCCGGGTCGTTGACCAGTGCGCGCGCCATGGCGATCCGCTGGCGCTGGCCACCAGAGAGCTGGTCAATCTTGCGGTGGCCGAAATCCGGAAGACGGACGAGCTCCAGGGCCTCGGCCACGCGCCGGTCGATTGCCGCGCGCGGCTGCTTGCTCATCTCCAGGCCGAAGGCGATGTTCTGGGCTACCGTGAGATGCGGGAACAGCGCGCCATGCTGAAAGACCATGTTGGTCCGCCGTTCATAGGGATGTAGCCCCAGCTGCGGGCGCCCGCCGATCAGCAGCTCGCCGCCCGTCGGGTGCTCGAACCCGCCGATGATGCGCAGCAGGGTGGTCTTCCCGCAGCCGGACGGCCCGAGAAGGGAAAAGAACTCCCCCTTTCGGATGTCGAGGCTGGCCGGCTCCAGAGCGGTGGTGTTGCCGAAAACTTTGGTGATGCCCTTTAGCGACACCGCGACTTCGCGGATATCGCCGGTGGCGGGAATTTCGCTCCCGTAAGCTGACTTTTCGACAGGCATGGCCAACATGGCTCCCGTCAAGAGCTCTTCACCCGGCTCCAGGCCTCAATCCACATATTCATGTTGGTCGGGAAGGCGAGCGGGTAGTGCTTCACCGAGCCATCGAAGAGGCCGTAGCCGAAGCGCTTGCGCTGCTCCTCGTTCAGGTCCTGGTCCCCGAACTTGGCCGCGGAAAGATAGCCGCTGCCGTCGGCCAGGGCCTTCGCGTAGCGCTCGCCGAGCATGGCGTTGATGACGGCATGGGCGCCGGGAACGTTCTTGCTGTCCTTCGGGATGTAGAAGGCGCTGATGAGGGAGAGCACGCCCTCCTTCGGCCAGGCGCCGGTGACGTTGAAGCCGCGCTTCTGCAGCTCGTTGCGCATCGGCGCAATGCCGTAGCAGACATCGATCTCGCCGCTGCTCAAGAGGTTCGAGCCCTGGGCGAAGGTGCTGTAGAACGTGCGAACGTTCTTCTTCTTGGAAATCAGGAACCTCGCCGCTTCGCTCAGCTGGCTGCGGTCCATCTTCTCCGGCTCAGTGTGGCCGAGATAGAGGCCGGCGGCCATGAGCATCTGGTGCGCCACGTCCCACCAGCCGATCCGGCCGGCATACTTGTCCTCGAACAGGAGGGACCAGGACTGGGTGTAGGGATCGTTATCCGGGACGACGGCGCGATTGTAGAGGATTGAGTCGAAGCCCCAGCTATGGGGTATCATGTAGACCTTGCCGTCGCGCTCGCCGATGCCGGCCTGCGAGGCGGCATTGATGTGTTTCATGTTCGGGACCAGCGAGACATCGATCGGCTGCACCCGCTCCTGCCCCGCCCGGGCGCCCATTACGACGGGCCGAGAGAAGGCGTAGGAGCTGTTCATCAGGTCATAACGCGCGCCGCCGGGCGCGGTCAGCCGCGACACCGTGTCGGTGCCGGACATGAAGGCGCCTTCCGCGATGCGGACCTTCGCCTCTTCCTCAGCGATCGGCTTGAGGGTCGGGCCGACCATCGCATTGACCATCAGCACCGTGACCTCAGAGGCCTGGGCGGCGGCCGGCGAGAAGGGGCCGGTCATGGCCGCCGCGGCGCCGGCGGCGGTTCCGCCGAGGATTGTGCGCCGGCTCACTGGCGCTTGGTGGGGCAGCAGTCGGATCGTCATGGGAAGCTCTCCTTGCTCGCTCTCAGGCCTTTGGCTTGTTCGTGGGAGTTCAGTGCTGCCTGCTGGATCGGTCGCTCCGGGCCGAGAGCGCGAAGCCGATCAGCGAAACGGTCATCGAGATGACTATGATGACGACGCCCACCGCGGGCAGGAACGGTGCCATCTGGTCGGAGAGGAGCGACCAGAGATGCACGGGCACCGTGCGCTGGCTGCCGATGGCGAAGAGCGTGCGGATGAACTCGTCGAAGGATAAGGTAAAGGCGAACATGGCAGTGGCCACGACGCCGGGTTTGATTATCGGGAAGATCACCTTTCGAAAGGTGGTTCCCGGGCGCGAGCCGAGATCCGCCGCGGCTTCTTCGAGGCTCCGATCCAGTCCGTGCACCCTGGGGAACAAGGTCAGGAAGGCGAAGGGGAGCACCCAGGTCACATGGACCGGAAGCGCCGTAGTCCAGACCCCGAAGGGTATCCCGCCGTAGCCGAAGAAGATGAGGTAGATCACGCCTCCCACAATGCCGGGGATGAGGATCGGGAGCAGGATGATCTTCATCAGCAGTCCCTTGAGCGGGAAGTCGTGGCGGAAGCCGAGCGCGAGCATCACGGCGAGCGTGGTCGCGATGATCGCGCTGCAGATCCCGAGCAGGACGCTGTTGCCGATCGAGGCCATCATTTCCGTCGATCCGAAGACCTGGGCGTACCATTGCAGCGTGGCGCCTTGAAACGGCAGGCCGATCGTCTGGGAATCGTTGAAGGACAGCAGGACGAGAAGCAGGATCGGCAGGTACATGACCGCGTAGAACAGCCCGGCATAGGTGACGAGCGCCGTCCGGCGCAGCCGCCCGGTGCGACCCTGAGGAGAGCTCGTAGTGGAGGCGGGCACGCTCATCTCACCCTCCCATGAAGATGTCGTTCAGCCGAACCTTTCGGCCGAAGACCAGGAGACAGAGGAACACGACCAGGATCAGGACGACCGAGAGCGCGGCGCCGAGGGCCCAGTTGTTTGTCACGGTGTACTGCGGGGCGATGATGTTCCCGAACATGATTCCTGTCGTGCCGCCGAGCAGCTGCGGGGTGACATAAGCGCCGCAAGCGAGCAGGAAAACCATGATGCAGCCGGATAGGACGCCTGGCATCGAGAGAGGCAGCACGACGCGGCGGAACGTGTGCCACGGCCCGGCGCCCAGATCCGCCGCTGCCTCGATCAGCGCCGGGTCGAGCTTGTCCAGCGAGAGGTAAATCGGAAGCGTCATGAACAGCGTGTAGACATAGACGAGGGCCACATGGGTGGTGCCTTCGTTGTAGAGTAGCCAGTCGAGCGGGGCGTCAATGATGCCGATCTTCAGCAGGACGGCGTTCACCAACCCGGCGCGGCCGAGCATTGGGAGCCACACGAAGGTTCTGACGACATAGCTAGACCAGAAGGGCAGGAAGAGCAGAACCAGGAACACGCTCTTCGTCGTCGGCGAGCGCGTCGCGATGAAATACGCCATGGGATAGGAAACTATAAGTGAGATGATCGTCACCGTCGCGGCAATGCGGAGCGTCTGGGCCAGGACCCGAAGATAAATCGGGTCCTCGATCAGAACGGCGTAGTTCTCTAAGGTGAAGTCGGGCGTCGTCCCGAAGATGCTCGAGGTCCAGAAGGACATTGCGATGAGCAGCAGCACCGGCGCGACCGCGAAGATGACGAGCCAAACCGTGGCCGGAACGACGAGAAGAATGCTTCTCTTTCGTGCGTCCAATCTCATCGGTTCATGTCTCTTGCTAGACTGATGGAGTTTTGCGGCTGCGCATGCGCGCCCTGCGATGCGCCGGGATCCTGGAGGGCGGCCGGCCGGCACTCGTGCCAGGTGGTCAGCTGCTGGTAGGTTGCCGCGAGGCCCAGCAGCGCCAGCTCGCTTCCCGGCCGTCCGACCACCTGCACCGAGAGGGGCGCGCCGCGGTCGTCGAAGCCGACGGGGATGGCGATCGCCGGCAGGCCTAGCGCGTTGACGAAGCGGGTCAGGCTGCTCATTGCGTAGAGCACCCGCGGCCTGAAAGCCGGATCGGTCGGGTCGGCTTCGGCCGCCAGGGGCGTCTGCATCGGCATCACCGGCAAGATGGCGGCGTCGCAACCTTGCAGGCTGGCGAGGAAGGATTCCCGAAGTCCGGGGCGTCCGGCCAAGGCCTCCGCGAGAGCGTCACCCGAGATGGACCAGCCCTTTTCGATCCTTCGGATCAACGCCGCATCGTTCTGCACCGTGGGTGCGCCCGGAGCGCCATGGATGCGGGCTGCCTCCGCCTGCATGATCGTCAGGCAGGCTTCGTCCGCGGCGGCGATGGTTGCGGCGCTGTCGACGGGGCGGTGCGCGATCCCCGCCTTAGCAAGGACCTTCAGGGCTGCCGAGAGCCCGTGCTGAACCACAGGCTCCGAGGCGTCGATGGCTTGGCCGAGCAGGGCCAGGGAGCCAATGCTCTGGCCGTCGCCCTTCGCACGCGCGACGGCTGTCCAGACCGGAGACAGGTCGCCTGCCTTCCGCGCGAAGAAGCCGATCGTGTCGAGGCTTGGTGCGAGCGGCATCGCTCCGGCCAGGGGAAGCTCGCCCCATCCGGGCTTCAGTCCAATGATGCCGCAGCACGCAGCTGGGATACGGACCGAACCGCCCGTGTCGGAGCCAATGCCCAGATAGGCGGCGCGGGCGGCGACCATGGCGGCCGACCCGCTTGAGGATCCGCCGGTGACGATATCGGGATGCCACGGGTTCCGGGTGCGGCCGAGGGCGGCATTGTATCCGGAGGGCTCGTAGGCCAGCGCCGTCATCGACACGACCGCGACCTGCACACCACCAGCGGCATCGAGGCGACGGAGGATCTCGGCGTCCTCGGGGGCAGTTCCGGGCGAGCGGCAGCCACCCCATTCGGCGCGGCGTTCCGCGCGATCGAACATGTCCTTCGTGACATAAGGCATGCCCCTCAGGGGGCCGGTCCGAGCCTGGCCGACGGCCGGCAGGGCGATGGTGGCGTTCAGGCGAGGACCGATGATGGCCGCCTCTGACGCGCAGCGCCGAAGCTCTAGGGACTGCTCCCCGGGCGAGAGGTCGAACCAGCTGCGATCACCGGAATCTTTGCCCATGCAGCCTTGTTGCCTCCTCGTGAAGGATGCTGGCAGCCGCACCGGAGTCGATAAAGGCGAATTCGATCAAGGGAGGATTCGAAAAATTAGAATCGCTCAAGAAGTTAGCAAGAACGACATGAGCCGTTGAGCAGATGCGCTCAATTCAGGCCCAGGGCGCACGCAGAGCAAGAATTCCCGCGCCGCCCAGGCATCCTCGATTTCGATGGCCTTCAAGGCATAAGAGTCCGTGAGCGGTCGCAGGGCGGCTTCCGGCAGTACCCCTACCCCAAGCCCCCTGCTGGCCATCAGGGCCACGACCTCGAAGCTGTTGGCCTGGACGCGAACCTTCAGGACGTGGCTCAGATGCCGGGCCTGCTCGGCCAGCACTCTGCGAACGGCCGTGCCGTGACCGACCGTGACGAAATCCTCATGGATAACATCAGCGAAGCGCAGCCGCTTCCGCCCGGCCAGCGGGTGTGAATGCGGGACGGCCAGGACCAGGCGGTCGCCGCCGAAAGGGAAGGTCACGAGCGGACGGGTATCGGCGCCGCTCACGCAGAGGCCGATATCGACTTGCTTGGTCCGCACCATCTGGAGTGTCGCTTCGGTATCCCTTTCTTCGAGGTCCAGTTCGATATCCGGATGGGTAGCGGCGAAGCGCGACAGGTCGGAGGCGAGGCGGGTCAGAAGGACCGAACTCGAGGATGCGACGCGCACATAGCCCCGCATTCCAGCTTCGTGCTCGTTGAGCAGGTGGTCGGCGCGGTCGACGAGATGCAGGATGTCGCGTGCGAAGCGCAGAAGGGTCTGGCCAGCGGCGGTCGGCTGCACGCCATGCGGCAGACGCTCGAGCAGCGGGGTCTTGGCGTCGTGCTCAAGGAGCCCAATCCGGCGGCTCGCGGCGGAGGGAGCAATCCTTAGACGATCAGCTGCACGGGAGATGTTGCCCAGCTCACAGCTCGCAACAAAGAGCTGCAGCGATTTGAAGTCATGCCGATAAATGGCAGTGCTCCCTGTTAGGCCGCATGGACGGGCTTGGCCAAGATGAGGCCGCATACGAAGGTGGCTGGTTCGTGGCTGTTCCTTTGGGGATTTCATTTCGCCAAAACCGGCTGCAACGGAAAGTATCCCCATCTTGGTCTATGGTTGTCTGAGATGCGATAACTTGCCCCAGACAACCTAAACCATTTTCATGTTGGCCTCGCGCATTCCGGCCCAGGCGCGCCGCTTTTCCCAAATGCACAGGAACCACCTGACATCACGGAGGTCACTGGTCTTGAAGCCAGTGGCTGGCCCGCGATTTACTCCAGGCGGATGTTAAGGCCCTTCACCAAATCCGCTCGGCTCGCGACGTCGCTCGCGATGAAGGCACGCATTTCCTCAGGCCTGTTAGGCTCAGGGATTACAGCCTGTGCACGGAAAAGTGCCTGCACGGCCGGATCCTTCAATCCCTCAGCAACCGCATCGGCGACGCGTTCGGCCGCTGACTCCGGCATCCGCGCGGGGCCAAGCAGGCCGAACCAAGTGGCAGCGTTCACCGGCATGCCAAGCTCTGCCAGCGTTGGCACTTCTGGCAGCAAGGCGATGCGCTGCAAGCCGCCCACTGCTAGAATCTTCACCTTCCCGTCTCGCGCCACGGCCTCAGCTGGGCCGGCATTCAGGAACGCCGCATCCACCTGCCCCGCTACCAGCGCCGTGCTGGCCGGTGCTCCGCCCGTGAAGGGAACGTGCAGCATTCGCAGCTGGGCCTGACTGCACAGCATTTCCATCGCGAGGTGGGACGTGCTGCCGATGCCCCAGGATGCGTAGGTCGTCCCCTCCGGCTTCTCACGAACCCGGGCCAGAAAGTCTGCCAACGTTTGCGCGCCAAGACCGGGGCGTGTGAGCAGCACGCAGGGAGCATGCACGATGAGGCTGATCGGCCGAAAATCGGTTACGGCATTATAGGGCAGGCGCGGATAGATCAGAGGATTTATCGAGTGCGTCTCTGCATTCGCCAGGATCAAGGTGTGCCCATCCGGCGCTGCGCGAGCAACTGCCTGGGTCCCTACGGCACCATTCGCACCGGGGCGGTTTTCAATGACAATTGGCTGGCCGAGCGGTGCCGCCATGGCCGGTGCCAGCGCCCGGATGACGATGTCCGCTGGGCCTCCTGGATTCCATGGCACGACGATCCGTATGGGCTGGGCGGGAAATGTTGCGAGGGCGGGTTTAGAAAGTGAAATGGCGGCGCCAGCACCGAGTAAGCAACGTCGGGTCAAATCGACACTCATCGTCTTGTCCGTTCCCTTTTGTTCGTTACCACCTGAAGGTAACTGGTATCTTTAGACCCATCCAGCCTGTGGGGCGTTTCTGGTTCTCCTTGACGATTTGATGATTATCAAACGCGCCAGAGCTGGAGCGGGCTGGGCTGGTAGATCTGTAGAGGTGTGTCGGTCCGCCCTTCCCGCCCCGTTCAGCTACACACCCGGCCCCGCCTCCACGCGGAGCAGAACACGCCTACTACGGCTCCGTGCACCAACGCCGAAGAAGGAGCCACCCCCCGCAGCCGCGTTTACTGCCCCCGGCCAGCAGTCCTGCGCCGAGGTTTATGAGGGTCGCTTCGAGGTCCATTGTTCCCAAGGGTGGGCTGCCAGGGGAGAAGGATATCGTTGCTGTACAGATACATTCAGGGCCAAGCTGATAACGAAGAAGTTACTAACCTCTTTTCGGTGTCACATACGAGCTGGCAGCTTGCCCGTGACGAGCCATGCGTCGGAGATCCGCACGCAGGCGGCGAGGCTACCCACCCTTCCCGAGCCCATCGAGATCCGGGTCAGCAAGGAGGGACCCGGCCGGAACAGCTGGCGCTGGTCGATCTGGCGCGGCACGACCCTCGTCTCCCGCGCCGCCCAGGGCTT
>JBHTFH010000061.1:0-20223 GCA_042666135.1 Roseomonas sp. GCM10028921
AGACCTCCAAAACTCCGCCCCGTTCTGATGACCCTATATCGCCCCCCAGACGATGCGCCTTCAGGTAGTCTCGCTTCCGAATTAACCGACAGTATCAGGTGTTCCTGAAGATCAACGGCGAGCTCTTCTATCTTTGGCGCGCGGTCGACCAGCACGGTGTCGTGCTCGACATCCTCGTCCAGGAGTGGCGGAACGCCACGGCTGCTAAACGCTTCTTCAAGCGCCTGCTGGTCGGTCTGAAGTACAAGCCTCGCAAGCTCGTCACGGATGGGCTCTGCAGCTACGGCGTCGCACAGGGAGAGGTCCTGCCCGGTGTGCGGCATCGGACCAGCCGCTACTTGAACAATCGGGCCGAGAATTCCCATAGACCGACGCGACGTCGAGAACGCCAGATGCAGCGTTTCAAGTCACCCGAGCAGGCACAGCGGTTCCTCTCAGCGCAGGCGATGATCTATAGCCACTTCCGTACACGTCGGCACCTGATGACCGCCCATCAGTTCCGGCGTGAGCGCGCCAAGGCCTTCCGGATCTGGCGGCAGGAGACGTGTGCCCAGATGGCGGCGTGATGTCACGCAAGCTCCGTCATGCAGTCAGCCTCGCCTGGCCATCGCACAAGGTGACGATGCCCCCGCGCCGCTTACGTCGCCGCAGGTGGCCAGTCGGCCGAAGCGGACCTGATCATCACTGCCATGATCGCGTCGCGATCCCGCGAGCGTGGCGAGTGGCTGTGGGGGCGATGGAGGATTGGTGGGCCAGGGCTAATCCGCAGCCGGCGGGGGAGGCGGACCCGTTCGAGCCGGCAGAGTGGTAAACCGTCCCCTCGACCCGCCTCGAGCGCAGGTATTCCCGACGGCAACCCCGGTAGTGTTGCCGGTGGTAAGGATGAGCCTGCGATACGGAGTTCACCCCTTCGTCAGCCTGGGCTTTGACGAAGGTCGTGTCACAGACCTCGGCCGGCCTCCATACGTGCCGTAGCAGCTGCGTCACAGTAGGTTGGTCAGGAACAGCCGCGAGGACGAGGCCGACTAAGGCGACCGCTAGTGCGCTCATGCCGCTCCCTTCCCACCCGCTGCGCCATGACGGTGCCCTATGGCAGCCGGGGGAGCCACTACGTGCCAGTTGTGACCCGCCCGCCCTTTGCCACGGTGTCGCGCCGGTCCAGGCCACGTAGCGAGGGGTGATGTCCAGGCAGAGGCGTGGCCGGCTCCAGAAGCCAATGACCAGGAAGATCTTAACGGAGCGCTAACAGCCCCCCTTGCCGCGTGTGTCATTGGGGGGTGACCTGGGGATAATGGGCACGGGCGGCGACGAGCAGGCGGAGCACGTCGGGGTGGACGGCCGGCACCGGGCGTTAACCTGCCGCCGGGCGCCGCACCTCGGCCTTCCCGACGCCGGCCGGATCGCTCAGGACGAAGCCCTCATAGCCCTTCACGGCCACCCTCTCGCAGATTGCGGCGTAATTTGCCAAGCCGCCCGCATAAGGCATGAAGACCCGCGGCTTCCCGGGAATGTTGGCGCCCAGGTACCAGGAGCTGCCGGCCTGCGGCAGCAGGGTGGCGTTCGCCGCGTCGTTGGCGTGAGCCACCCAGCGCTCTACGGCCGCAGGGTCGGCCTCGATCCGCGTCAGCCCCTTCTCCCGCATCTCCCGAATGCAGCGCGTGATCCAGTCCACGTGCTGCTCGATGGCTGTGGGCATGTTCGTCAGCACGGAGGGGCTGCCAGGCCCGGTGATGGTGAACATGTTCGGAAAGCCTGCCACCTGCAGGCCAAGATAGGTCTTCGGCCCCTCCGCCCAGGCCTCCTTCAGCTCCAGCCCGTCCTCCCCGCAGATGTCGATGGACAGCAGCGGTCCCGTCATCGCGTCGAAGCCCGTGGCGAAGACGATGACGTCCAGAGGATACTCAGCCTCAGCCGTGCGCATGCCGTCCGGCGTGATCCCGATGATGGGCGCGGCCTTGATGTCCACCAGCGTCACGTTGTCGCCGTTGAACGTTTCAAAGTAGTGGCTGTCCACCGGCGGGCGCTTGGTCGCGAAAGGATGGTCCTTCGGCGTCAGCCGTTCCGCCATGGCGGGGTCCTTCACGATGCACCGAATCTTCTCGCGGATGAAGTCGGAGGCGGTGTCGTTCGCCGCCTTGTTCACCAGCAGGTCCCGGAAGGCCGCGCGGAAGCGCAGTCCGCCGCGCTCCCAGGCTGCCTCGTAGCGGGCCATCCGCTCCTCCGGCGGCACGTCGAGGGCGGAGTCCGGCGAGACCTCGAACGGGTGCCCGTTCTGGGACCGGCGCCCCATCGCGCGGATCGCCGCGTAGTCGGCCTTGACTGCCCGCCGCTCCTCCTCGGAGACGGGGCCGTTGCGCGCGGGGATGCTGTAGTTGGCCGTGCGCTGGAACACCGTGAGGTGCGCGGCCTGCGCCGCAATGACCGGCGCGGCCTGGATGCCCGTGGAACCCGTGCCGATCAGACCGACGCGCTTGCCCGTGAAGTCCACCGGATCGTGCGGCCAGCGCCCGGTGTGGTACCACTCTCCGCGGAACGTCTTGAGGCCGGGGATCCTCGGCATGTTCGCCGAGGACAGGCAGCCGACGGCCGTGACGAGGAACCGCGCGGACAGGCGCTCCCCTCCCTCCGCCTCGACATGCCAGAGGTTGGCCGGCTCGTCGAAGGATGCGCGGGCGACGCGGGTGTTGAATCGGATGTCGCGGCGCAGGTCGAGCCTGTCCGCGACGAAGTTGAGATAGCGGCGGATCTCGCCGTGCTCGGGGTAGCGCTCCGTCCAGCTCCATTCCTGCTGCAGCGCGTCGGAGAAGGAGTAGGAGTAGTAGTAGCTCTCGGAGTCGCAGCGCGCCCCGGGGTAGCGGTTCCAGTACCAGGTCCCGCCGACGCCGTCGCCGGCCTCGAGCACGCGCGCCCGCAGCCCGAGCCTGTCGCGCAGGGTGTGCAGCTGGTACAGTCCCGCGAAGCCGGCCCCGATGACGATGGCGTCCAACTCGTCCCTGTCGGCAAGAGAGATGGGCATCGCGCGTCGCTCCACGTTGTTTCCTTCTGGCCCACGGCCCCTATTTGCAGGGTGGCGCGATCAGGCCTCGCTGCCACGGATGGCGCGAGGCCTCCGCCATGGTGGGCCGCCACCTTCGCGTCCCCCGTAGCTTCCGAGCCTCTTCGCGGACGTTATGGGCTTGTCGGTGGGGCGGCAATTTCCAAATGGGACAAACTGGAGTGAACGAAATCCAGCTCGAACCGCCCGGAGGAACCTCTTGGACCGGCTGAGGGAGATGCAGGTCTTCGCGCGCGCAGTCGAGGACGGCAGTTTCTCCGCGGCCGGGCGCTCCCTGGCCTTGTCAGGTTGGCAGGTCCGCAGGGCCGTGGCAGCCTGCATTGCATGACCTCTACGAGCCCTTATCTGCAAAGGTATGGATTTGATCTGACAGACGGGTGTGAAGTGGTGGGCCTCTGACCTGCCGGGGAGCCGGCGGGCGTCGAATGCGGAGGTTCTGATGACCCGCGAGCAGAAGGTGATCCGGGGCAAGGTGGGGCTGCTGGAGCTGACCAAGCAGCTCGGCAGCGTCAGCCAGGCCTGCAAGATCATGGGCTACAGCCGGGACAGCTTCTACCGGTTCAAGGAACTCTACGAGAAGGGCGGGGAGCTGGCGCTCCAGGAGCTGTCCCGGCGCAAGCCGAACCTGAAGAACCGCATCGACCCGTCCATCGAGGCGGCGGTGGTGGAGATCGCCATCGACCAGCCCGCCTAGGGCCAGCTGCGGGTCTCCAACGAGCTGCGCAAGAGGGGTGTCCCGGTGTCCTCCTTCGGGGTGAGGAACATCTGGCTGCGCCACGACCTCACCAGCATGAAGAAGCGCCTGAAGGCACTCGAGGCCAGGATGGCCCAGGAGGGGCTGGTCCTGACGGAGGCCCAGCTCGCCGCCCTGGAGCGGGTCAAGCAGGAGAAGGAGGCTCACGGCGAGTTCGAGAGCGAGTGCCCCGGCTACTGCGGGGCCCAGGACACCTTCCATGTCGGCAACATGAAGGGGGTGGGGCGGATCTATCAGCAGACCTTTGTCGACACCTACAGCAAGGTCGCCTTCGCCAAGCTGTACGACCGCAAGACCCCGATCACGGCGGCCGACCTGCTGAACGACCGCGTGCTGCCCTTCTTCGAGGAGCCCGGGATTCCCCTGATGCGGGTCCTGACCGACCGCGGGACGGAGTTCTGTGGCCGCCCCGAGCGGCACGAATATGAGCTCTACCTGGCCGTCGAGGACGTGGACCACTCGCGAACCAAGACCAAGAACCCGCAAACGAATGGGATCGTGGAGCGCCTGCACAAGACCATGCTGCACGAGTTCTACCAGGTCGCCTTCCGCAAGCGGATCTACCACACCATCGAGGAACTGCAGCGCGACCTCGATGCGTGGTTGGCCGAGTACAACGAGGTCCGCTCCCATCAGGGACGCTGGTGCTACGGCAAGACGCCCATGCAGACGTTCCTGAGCTCATTGCCGCTTGCCCGCGAAAAGGTGCTGCAGGCACAGTAGCGCCGGACATGCTCACCGGATCGGACATGCCCACCCGCCGATCCAGTGACCGTCAGATCAAGTCCATACTTCTACACCTTATCGAGGCTTCCGCTACCCGGTCGAGGTCATCCAGCATGCAGTGTGGTTGTACCACTGCTTCAGCCTCAGCCTGCGTGACGTCGAGCTGATCCTTGCCGCACGCGGGGTCGCGGTCAGTTACGAAAGCGCCGCGGGTTGGGCCTGCGCTTCGGCCGGCTGTTCGCGAACGAGCTGAAGCAGCGTCGACCAAGGCCGGGCGACATATGGTTCATGGACGAGGTGTTCATCCGCATCCGCGGGCAGCTGCACTATCTCCGGCGCGCGGTGGACCAGGACGGTCACGTGCTCGATGTCCTCGTCCAGAGCCGACGCAGCGCCACGGCAGCCAAACGGTTCTTCCGCAAGCTGCTGAAGGGGCTGCAGTACGTGCCCCGCGTGATCGTCACTGACAAGCTGCGCAGCTATGCTGTGGCGAAGCGCGAGATCCTGCCGAGCGTGGAGCATCGGCAGAGCCGCTATCTCAACAACCGGGCCGAGGTGTCACACCAGCCGACACGACGACGAGAACGGAAGATGCAGCGGTTCAAGTCACCGCGCCACGCCCAGCGGTTCCTCTCCACCCACAGCAAACCCGGTGAGGGCTGCGCCAGCTCGGGTGCTCCTTCTCCTACGTCGCCAACCTGACAACACCCTTCGTCCCGTCCCGGCGGCCTCAGCTCTATTTCCTTAGTTCTGTCAGCTCTCGCGCCGAAGGCGTCGTCGCGCGCAATCCGAGGCTGTCAGCCTACCCTGCCGCAAGAGTGACGAGTACGGTTGTGGCACGATGGAGGTAAAGCATGCGACGGCGGCTGGCGGAAACGTGCTGGTTGTGGCGGACGCGAGAGCGAAGGTGGTTGCGGAGATCATCATAGGCTCGACAGAAGCGGTCGGCTGAGCTGAAGCTCTTGAACCCGCGCATACATCGGATCCGGCCTTTACTGCCGCGGTGATCGAGTGTGTTGCATGGATCGGCTTGGCGGGCTGGGTGGGTTAGGTTCCTGAGGAGGCGACGCCCGTCCTTCTCCAGGAGAGCCCAGCTTGCCGTTCAAGGCCAATGCCGAGCGTCGCCACCGCATTCCGAAGCAGCGGTTCCGGGCGACGAACTGGGCGGAATACGACGCGGCCCTGCGCGGACGTGGCAGTCTGACGGTGTGGTGCACAGACGCGGCGATCGGTGCCTGGAACGCCGAGCCCCGGACCACCCGGGGCGGGCAGCGGCGCTATTCGGAGCTGGCGATCAACACGGCCCTGACGCTTCGGGCCGTGTTCCGCCTGGCCTTGCGTCAGACCGAAGGCCTGATTGGCTCGATCATCGCCTTGCTCGGGCTGGATCTGGCCGTGCCGGACCACTCGACCCTGAGCCGCCGGGCCGAGACGTTGGAGGTGCCGCGGCCCCAGCCCGACACCAGCCCCGTGCACCTGCTGGTGGACAGCACGGGGTTGAAGCTGTGCGGCGCGGGCGAGTGGCTGACCGAGAAGCACGGGACCAGGACACGGAGGTCATGGCGCAAGCTGCACATCGGTGTGGACGCCGACACCGGGCGGATCGTCGCGTCCAGGCCGACAGCGCACGACGCCGACGACGCCTCGCAGGTTGGCTCCTTGCTCGACCAGGTCGCGGGCCCAATCGCCTCGTTCACCGCCGACGGCGCCTACGACCAGGATGGCATCTATGACGAGGTCGCTGCACGACATCCCGGTGCTGCGGTGATCGTGCCACCGCGGTCCGGCGCGGTGCCGAGCGCCACGGCCGAGACGGCGCCAACGGGACGAGACCAGCACCTCCGGACAATTGCTGACCGGGGACGCATGGGCTGGCAGAAAGTGTCTGGCTACAACACACGCGCCCTGGTCGAGGCGGACATCAGCAGGTTCAAGCGCGTCATCGGTGGCGCGCTGCGTTCGCGCACTGACGAGCGCCGTGCGACCGAAGTGGCTGTCGCTGTGGGTGTACTGAACCGCATGCTTGAGCTTGGACGCCCGGAGTATGTCCGCATCACGTGACCGCCGATGCTCCTGTGGCTCACTGCGCTTGCAAGCTGATCCGTGCAACGCAGTCGCGGTGGACTGCACTCGCGGACCGATGGGCGCCGCGCGAAAGAAGTGCCCATCGCCGTCCGCGTACTCAACCGCATGCTCGAACTCGGACGCCCGGAGTATGTCCGTATCATGTGACTACGGACAAGCCCGGGACCTACTGCGCCTTCGACCTGTTCCGTGCATCGCAGTCTGTATGTGCGGCTTCAAGAGCTTCGGTTCAGCGGAGCGGTTCTGTCGAAGCTATGACGAACTCCGCAACTTCCTCCGCCTCCAGACCCGCCACAACCAGCACATCCCCGCCAACTGCCGACGCCTGCTTCATCTCCGTCGTGCCACTGCTGCGCTCGCAATCCTCGAGGCAGCATAGGCCGAACGCGCTTGCATCTCACGTTGTCAGGTTTGGCGCGAGATCTGACAGAGCCCGCGAATGCCTCCGCGGCTCACTGCGCTTGCAAGCTGGTCCGTGCAACGCAGTCATTCAGTAGCGAACCGTTGCGCGCACACCGAGCACGGCGGCATCGCGGATTGCGCGGCCGTCCGGGTCCCGCGGGTTGGCGGCGTGCCCGCCGGGGCGGACTACGTACTGGAAGGTGGGCTGGACCGTGAAGCCGGGCACGACCTCGGCTTGGTAGGATAGTTCGACGACGGCCTCGCTCGACCGAACGGGCCACGCGGTCGGGCCGAAGGAGTTGACGTCTCGGTCGAAGCCGCGCGCCGGCCCCGAGATGTGGGCGTAGGCGAAGCCAAGGCCGAGCGTGTCGTTCACCCGACCCGCGAATAATCCTTTGTAGGTAACGCCCGCGTCGGCGTAGATGTCTACGAGGCTGCCGCCGGATGGCGAGCCGGCGGCGCGCAGGAACACGCCTAAGCCCTGGTCCCGGGTACCCGCCTCGCGGTGCACCAGCTGGTCCAAGACCACGTACATCCCACGGCTGCCGCGTAGGCGGCGGGGCGTGCCCGAGCCGTTCGGATCGTTGAGCGACAGGCCGCTCGCGTCCACACGCGGGTCCTCAAAGCGCCCGAAGTGGTGGTAACCGCCGAGCTTGACCGCACCCGGCAAGCTCGCCGCCTCCCGGCCCTGATTATAGGCATAGGACACCTCGGCCAACACGAACGCGGGGTCGCTTGTCCGGAAGTTGGTGCCGCTTGGGTTGCCACGCTGAGGGTCGGCCCCGGGGCCAGCTGGGTCGCCGTTGAACACTGCGGCGAGGAGGGCGACGCCCTCAGCGGGTTCGACCTTGAGCCGTGCGCCGGGGGCGGCGAACGGGTAGGCGGGCCCGCCGGCAGGCAGGTTAGCCGCGGCGAAGGCGGGCCAGCCGAAGGTGCCGTTCACAAACAGGGTCGCGTACCGACTGACGAAGAACTCAGTGTCGGCCGCGAGTTGGCCCACACGGAGAGAGAGCCGGTCGCCCCACAGCTTCTGCTCCACCCAGAGTTCGTACAGGCGCGTCGACGCTTGCGCCTCGATGCCGCTGGTGACGAGGAGGTTACCGAGGCAGCAGCCGGACAAGCCCCGGCCGTGGATCTGGTAAGCGTTGGCGTGGAAAGAGAGCCCACGCAACCCGGCCAGCTTTTCGAAGTCCATGTCGATCTGCATGTCGAGCCGGCCTTGGTAGGTCCTGCTCTGCTTTATGCCTCCGGACACGTTGCCCAAGGTCTCGCCGATGTAGGTCGAACTGTAAGTGATACCGCGCTCGCCCAGTGACGCGCGGATGCGACCCGGGTCGGGGTCCGGGAAAGAGTCCGCGATAGAGGGCGTCGTTGAGACCTCGCTCGGGTCGTCCGAGGTTTCCGGCGCAGCCGGTTGCTCGGCCCCGGGGGGCATGGGGCCGAGGGGGTCCGGCTGTGCACTCGCAGGCGCAGCGGCGAGCAACAGGCCAGTAACGAAGGCGGCTGTGGGCAGCATCGGAGACTTCATCGCGGTCAGGTCCATCCTGGATTGGGCAGAGGGGGCGGGGATCCGGCTTCAGCGGCCGGGGCACTTGGTTTCGGGTGCGGCGCTTTCTCGCGGCACACCTGGCGTGTCGGGAAAGGGGTCGGGCTCGGGACCCGTGCGGCCTAGGCTGCCCGGATGCCTTCGACAAAGCCGTGGACCTCGGCCGTGAGTTGTTCAGCCTGACGGGACAGCTCACCCGCTGCCCCGAGCACTTGGCTGGCCGCCGCTCCCGTGTCGCTCGCGCCACGGCTAACGCGCTCGATGCTGCCGCTCACCTCCGCGGTGCCCGCGGCCGCCCGTTGCACGCTGTGGGCGATCTCGCACGTGGCTGCGCCCTGCTCGTCCACCGAGGCGGCGATCGCGCCGGCGATGGTATTCAGCTCGGTAATGGTGCTGCCGATGCCCTGGATGGCCGCCACCGCCTCGGCCGTTGCCTCTTGCATCCGGGTGACTTGGCCCGTGATTTCCTCGGTAGCCCTCGCGGTTTGCGCGGCGAGCGCTTTGACCTCGCTAGCCACAACCGCGAAGCCCTTGCCCGCCTCGCCGGCGCGCGCTGCCTCAATGGTCGCGTTCAACGCCAGCAGGTTCGTCTGCCCGGCGATGCTGCTGATCAGCCCCACCACGTCGCCGATTCGCTGCGCGTCTTCGGCCAACGCGCGCACGATCTCGTTCGTACGCTCAGCGTTCGCCGTAGCGTGCGTAGCCATTCGCGAGGACTGCGACACCTGACGCGTGATCTCGGCCACAGACGCCGAGAGTTCCTCCGCAGCTGAAGCCGCGGTCTGCACGCTGGCGCTGGCCTCTCGCGCTGCGGACGACACCGAGGCAGCCTGCTCCGTCGTTTGCCCGGCCGTGCCTTCCATTGCCCCCGCAGTCCTCCGCAACTCAGTCGCTGCCGCCGCTACCGCCGCCACCATAGCGCCCACCTCGGCTTCGAACCGGGTCGCCACATCGTACGTCGCTGCGCGTCGCTCCGCCGCCGCGCGCGCCATTGAGGCCTCCTGCTCGGCGCGCAACTGCGCGGTCTCCCTCAACATGTCCTGAAAGGCCCCGACCGCAGCCAGGGCGGCCGCGACCTCATCCTGGCGCCGACCGATCTGGGGCAGCACGACGTCGCTCCCGCCCCGTGCCAGGGCCGTCAGCGCCGCGCTGATGCCCATGAGCGGGCGCAGGACGGCCTGCGCCGCGAAGATCGCCAGGCCGAGCACGGTCAGAACTGCTGCCGCTGCAGCGAGACCGACCAGCAGCATGGCTTCGCGCTGGGCAGTTTCGGCGGCAGCCCGCGCCTGCGTCGCCGCGCCCTCGATGCGGTCACTGGCCGTCTCCATGGCCGCCTCCAGCGCCTCGAACCGCCCTGTGAACTCGTGTAAGCCCCTAATTGCCTCGGCGCGGTTGATAAAGGCGAGCGGCACGAGCCGTTCCGCCGCTTCCGTGTAGGCCGCGAGCGGCGCGTCGAGGTCGGCCAGCACTGCCGCTAGTTCTTCCCGGCTCCCCCCGACCGCCGGCGTGGCCAGCTCCCGGTTTTCCCCGACCACCCGCCGGAAGCGGGCGACGTGCTCCTCCAGGGATGCGCCCACCGCCGCGCGTCTGCCTTCGTCCCGGTCGGCACGCTCGGCCTCGTGCAAGGCGGTGAGCACGTCGCCGCGCAGCGCGTCGTGCATCATGTCCGCTTCCAGGTGGTTGCGCAGCACCAATTCCGCGGTCGTGCTCTCCCCAAGAAGCTGCGTGAACGCGGCCATGCGCCACGCCGCGGCGCCGCCGAGTGTACCGACCAAGACGACGGTCAGGGTCGCCACAACTACGAAGCGCGCTCTAAGCGATCGTTCAAACACTGCACTAACCCCTGCTTTCGACGCGCGTGTCCTGGCCCCGAGCGGACCTTTTCTTTCCGCACCTTCGTTCACGCTTCTTTCAAAAACCCTAATCGAGGCGCTGCCGGAGGCACGGGTAAGGCGATGCCGCGCACCGCGGTGGCCCGAAGTTCACCCACAGGCGGTTGAACCCCTCAGCAATACCAACCGTCTTAGGCTTTGCCCTACGTGCCCTTGGGTCGGATCTGTCAGAGTTCGCGCCAGGGTGCCCGGATCGACGAGCGGGGGCGGGTTTGGATAGGCTCCTGAAGCGGGTGACCGCGTAGCTGACATCACGAGGTCGGAGCTTCCGACACCATTAAGCGGCGGCTCACGCTGACCGCGGAGAAGACCATGACCCGACAGGAGCACCCATCATCGCTGCGCGGTGAGCAACGGAGGGCTTGACCCCTGAACCCACCATAAAAGAACGATGCCTTTGCAAGGGTGGGGGCGAACCCGCGGTCGCATGAGTGCCCTGGCAAGGGGGTGCACGGCATAAGCGAGGTCGAAGCACTCTGGTGCCGCATTCGTTCCGGCCAACCCGACGCAAACGGCGTCGGCGCAACGCTTCGTCAACCTGTATTCGGGATGCTAGTGCGCTGTGCCGCCCTTTGATGCGTCGTCGTCGCAACTCCGGGCTCGCATCAACGGAGTGCCGCGTGCCCAACGCTCGACCCAAGTCACGTCTGCCGACGATCACCCTCGCTGCCGCTCTCGCCATAGTCGCACTTGGGATCGCTGCGGCTTCGTGCATGACCGACCTGACCATCCGGCTCGGGCAAAGCGCGGCCGCGGAACGCGCGCTGCGCAACCACCTCGAGGCGGACATGATGCACGACGCCTTACGCGGCGACGTCTTCGCCGCCCTGCACCAAGCAGTTATGCGACGCGCCGCGAGCGAAGGTGCCAGAGCGCCTGGCCCTGCCCTCGCGCACTCCCTTTCCGACCACGCCGGCCGGTTCCGGCGGGTGCTCGGCGAGAACAAGGCAC
Source organism: Roseomonas sp. GCM10028921 (assembly GCA_042666135.1). Classification (GTDB taxonomy): domain Bacteria; phylum Pseudomonadota; class Alphaproteobacteria; order Acetobacterales; family Acetobacteraceae; genus Roseomonas. The sequence continues at coordinate 11,412 of JBHTFH010000061.1, forward strand.
TGACTACGCAGGGCCATGCCGAGCTGGCGGCGGTGCTAACCAACCTCGATGCCCCGCTCGCGGCCTACGGAGAAGCGGCCGAACGGCTTGTGCCGCTCGCCTTCTCCGATCCTGCCGCAGCGGCCGAGCTTCTGCCCGGCTTCGAAAACGGCTTCGAGGTGTTAGAGGGGGCCATGGAAGAGGCGAGCGATCGGCTTGAGGCGATCGCGGCGGCAGCGCGCACGGCGGCTTCGGTCGCCAAAACCAGGGCTATACTGCTGGTCAGCGTCGCGGCAGCGATAGCGGCTTTGACGGCGCTCCGACGCTGGCGCGAGTTCCGCCGCGAGGTCGTCGCTCGCCACGCCGCCGAAGAAGCGTTTCGTGAGCTGGCGGTGCACGACGCGCTGACGGGCTTGGCCAATCGCCGCCAGCTGGCCCAAGGGCTGGATGCCGCCCTGATCCGCGCGCGGCGTGACGGCGGTACGGTGGCCGTGCTGCTGGTGGACCTCGACCGCTTCAAGCCGGTAAACGACCTACGCGGCCACGCGGCGGGCGACCGGCTGCTGCAGATGGTAGCCGAACGGTTGCGCAGCGCGGCGCGCGAGGTGGACGTGGTCGCTCGCCTGGGCGGAGACGAGTTCGTTGTAGCCGCCCACCTCGGCGCCGCTCCGGCCATGCCCGGCGGTCTGGTAGGCGCGGACGCGACCTGGGCCGAGGAGGCTGCCGACGCTGCGACCGGTGCCTCGCGCCTGGCGCGGCGGGTGGTGGCTGCGCTGGAACAGCCGTTCGATCTTGGCGGCGGGGCAACGCCGGTGCTCGTGGGCGCGAGCGTAGGCGTGGCGCTCGCTCATGAGGGTGAGGGAAGCGCAGAGGAGCTGCTACGCCGCGCCGACGTGGCGATGTACCGCGCCAAGGCGGAGGGCCGTGGTTGCTTCCGCTTCTTCGAGGTCGGGATGGATATGCGCATCCGCGAGCGTGCCGCGCTGGAAGCCGAGTTGCGATTAGCTGTGGCGCGCGACGAGCTGGTGCCGCACTTCCAACCGCTCGTGGCGCTCAGGGACGGCAAGCGGCTGATCGGCTTCGAGATGCTGGCGCGCTGGCCGCACCCCGTGCGTGGCATGATCTCGCCCGTGGAATTCATCCCGTTGGCCGAGGACACCGGTCTGATTGTGCCCATAACCGAGAACCTGCTGCGCCGTGCCTGCCGCGCTGCTGCGTCCTGGCCCGATCACCTGACTCTGGCGGTAAACGTCTCGCCGGTGCAGCTGCGCGACCGGGCGCTGCCGACCATGGTGAAAGCGGCGCTGGCCGAGAGCGGGCTGTCAGCGCGCCGGCTGGAGATCGAACTCACCGAGAGCGCGCTGATGGACAACTTCGCACTGGCGCGCGAGATGATGGACGAACTGAAGGGAATGGGCGTGCGCCTGGCATTGGACGACTTCGGCACGGGCTACTCCAGCCTGCACCACCTGCAGATGCTGCCGTTCGACAAGATTAAGGTGGACGCGGGCTTTGTACACTCTATGGTCGGCAGCCCTGAGAGCGGCAAGATTGTCGCGGCCGTGGTCGGGCTGGGCCACAGCCTGGGCCTGCCGACGGTGGCTGAGGGTGTGGAAGATGCGGCCACAGCTGCCGTGCTCGCGGGGATGGGCTGCGACATCGGCCAGGGCTGGCTGTTCGGCCGGCCCACGGCCGAGGCGGAGGCTAGCCGGTTAGCCGAGGCGGCCCGCTCAGTGGCTGAAATCACGGTATAACCATAGAGCAAGAGTCTGATCGACGAGCACCGTATTGCATGGCTCGCGGGTGTGGGCGGACTGCGCCCTACCCTGATCTGGGCTCATGTGAGGCGGACGTACCCCGGGCGCCCGAGCTCGAGCATGCGGTTCAGCACGTCGGCGGCGACCGCCACCTCGGCTTCCTGACGCCCGTCGGTCTGCGAGCGTAGGCCGTCGCCGATGACGCACTTCCATCGCGAGATGTCGGCTTCCACAAGGGCGCGCCAGTTGTACCCTGACGCCCGCTGACAGCCCATGCGGCCGCACTCGGCAATGGCCTGCAGATGTCGGTCCCGCTGCGTCGGCGCGGTCTCTGCCATATCGCTCCTCACCGCGTTCGAGCGGGGTGGGACGATGACGTGGGCCGCCGGATGCCGCGCGGCAACCCCGGCGTAGACGTCGTCCCGATCGTAGGCCCCGTCGCCGGTGAAGGACGCCACCGGCCCGCTGACTTGGTCGAGCAAAGGCCCGACCCGCGAGCCCTCATCTGTATCCTTGCTGGTCAGCGCCGACGCGACGATCCGCCCGGTGTCGGCGTCGGTGGAGAGATGGAGCTTGCGCCACCCGCGCCGCGTCCTTGCGCCGTGCTTCTCCACAAGCCACTCGCCGGGGCCGCGGAGCTTCAATCCCGTGCTGTCCACCAGCAGGTGCACGGGCTCGCGCCCAGCGCGCGGACGTGGCACCTCCAGCGTCTCCGCTCGTCGGCTGATCGTGCTGTGATCGGACACGGCGAGGTCGAGCCCGAGCAGGGCGATGATGGAGGCGATAAGGCCTTCCGTCTGGCGCAGCGCCAGGCGGAACACCGCCCGCAGGGTCAGCGCCGTGGTGATCGCCAGGGCGGAGAGGCGGGGCTGACCACCACGGCCAGTGCGGGGCTCTGCGCCCCAGGCCTCGATCGCCTCCTCCGTGAACCACACGGTGAGGCTGCCGCGGGCGCGCAGACCCGCCTCGTAGGAGGGCCAGTTCGTCACCCGGTGCCGCTGCTTCGGGATGCGGTGCCGGCGGTCGGCATTGGCCTTGTACGGCATGGCGGGGGCGGGCGCCCCATCAGCAATCGAGGATTAGCCCTCACGCCAGCCTACCCGAGGATGCCTGACCAGACGACCCATGCACCAAGGTGTCGGAGCCAGCTATCCAGATCGCCAGACGCGCCAATGACCTCGCCATCGTCACCTCCCGCTAACCAGTCAGCCAGCAAATGGGTTACTCACCGCCCCGTTGAGGTGCCAAGGTAGTGCTAGTGGCCTGAGTTAGAAGTACCCTGACATTCTAGTTGGGATGTAGGTCTAGTTGGGATGTAGGATTGGGCGTCTCTGGTAGGGGGCGCCCATGGCACGCGGCCCGAAGGCAGCAAGGCTGGTGCTGACGGAGGAGGAGCGCGAGGCGCTGCAGCGCCTGGTTCGGCGACGCGGCGCGGGTCAGGCGGCGGTGACGCGGGCGCGCATCGTGCTGGCCGCCGATGCCGGGCCGGAGCTGCCGAACGGCGTCATCGCGTCCCGGCTGGGGGTGAGCCGCCAGAGCGTGATCACTTGGCGACAACGCTTCCTGGCGCATCGGCTGGAGGGGCTGATGGACGCCCCTCGTAGCGGCGCGCCACGGCGGGTGAGCGACGGGGCGGTCGAGGCGATGATCACGCGGACGCTGGAGACCCAGCCTGCGGGGGCAACGCACTGGTCGACCCGTGCCATGGCCCGGCAGGTCGGCATGAGCCAGACCATGGTATCCCGGGTTTGGCGAGCCTTCGGCTTGCAGCCGCACCGGTCCGAGACCTTCAAGCTGTCGCGTGATCCAGCGTTCGTCGACAAGGTGCGTGACGTGGTTGGGCTCTACCTCAACCCGCCCGATCGCGCCCTGGTGCTGTGTGTCGACGAGAAGCCGCAGATCCAGGCGACCGAGAGCACGGCGCCCGTCCTGCCCATGCGCCCCGGCCAAGTCGAGCGCCGCAGCCACGACTACATCCGGCACGGCACCACCGACTTGTATGCCGCTCTCGACGTGAGGGCAGGCACGGTCATTGGCGCCTGCAAGGGCCGTCATCGCGCGACAGAGTTCCGCGCCTTCCTCGACCAGGTCGAGGCCGCCGTGCCCGCAGACCTCGACGTCCACCTCGTGCTCGACAACGCTGCCACCCACAAGACGAAGATCGTCCATGACTGGCTGCTCAAGCGCCCGAGCTGGCACCTGCACTTCACGCCGACCTCGGCCTCATGGCTGAACTTGGTGGAATGCTGGTTCTCGCTGCTGACCCGACGATGCCTGCAACGGGGTGCCTTCGGCAGCACCGACGCCCTCAAGGCCGCCATTCAGGGCTACATCGACAGGACCAACGCCGAACCGAAGCCCTTCGTCTGGACCAAACCTGCCGACGACATCCTCGCCAGCGTCGGTCGCTTCTGCCAGAGAACTTCGAACTCAGACCACTAGTATCATCCTCACCTTTATCCTTTTGCATGCCGCCTTGCGACCATTAACAATAGCTTGGCTATCATTCTGTCGGCGTTGTCTGAGAGGTCTGACCCACATTTTCGATCTTGCTGCCCTGGTCGGCTTCGTCGATCGGGTTCGGGACGTGCAGCACGCGGACGAGCAGGGCATGCGCTCGCTCCAGCAGGACCATGCGTCACCAGCGCGCCAGACAATGGCGCAGTGTAGAGCCGCCGGCCTTGTCCGCCGTAGGCTGCAGCCTTCGTGCGCTGTCTCGCAGAGGCACCCACACGGTAGCTGCAGGCGGGTGCCAGCTTCCATGGGAACAGCGCCCGTGGAAACCAATTTTTTAATAAGACGTGAGACAAGCCTCTCGCCTTGCCGGAGTAACCTTTTCGTGCCCTCAAAGAGTCTGTTTCCTCTGCTGGCGCGGCTGACCGGGCGCAAGCCGGGCATCGTTGCCCAACTCCTCGGCTACGCGCTCCTGTCAGTGGTAATCGCCATCGCTGGCGTGGTGGGTTGGACCCTGTGGAACGTGCAGGGCGCGCAGATCGAGTCGGCGCAGGCCTCTCTCACGACGAACTTCGCCATCCTTGAGGATGCCCTACGCCCCATGGGGACGGAGTGGCGGCTACGCGACGGCAAGCTCACGCTGAATGGCCAGCCCATCGAGGGACGCGACGACATCGTCGACAAGGTTCGGCGGTTGGCCAGTGGCAACGCTACCATTTTCGCGGATGACACGCGCGTCCTGACCAACGTCATGGCGGCGAACGGCACCCGCGCCACCGGCACGAAGCTCGCAGCAGGCCCCGTGCGCGACGCGGTGATCGGGCGCGGCGAGGCCTATCGCGGCGAGGCGGTCATCCTCGGCGTGCCGCACCTCACGATCTATCAGCCCCTCCGTAACCCCGAGGGGCAGCGCGTGGGCATCCTCTATGTCGGAGTTCCGCTGACAGGGGTGGAGGCTACGGTGAGCCGGATCCTGCACGGCAGCCTTCTCGGCGGCGCCGTCCTGCTCCTTGCCGTCGGCAGCCTGTTGTTGCTGGTGATGCGTCGGGCTCTTCGCCCGCTGGGCGGGCTTGCCAAGGCTGTTCGCAGCATTGCCGACGGCAACCTTGATCAGCCAGCCCCTTGCACCGACCGCCGCGACCAACTGGGCGAGATCGGTCGCGCCATCGAGGTGCTGCGGGGCAACAGCCAGCGCGCCCGCGATCTAGAGACTAAGGCGCGAGACGAGCACGCTGTCCGCGCCCGGCGGCAGGAGGCGATGGACCGGCTGACGCAGGATTTCGGCGCCGCCGTCTCAGGCGTGCTCAGCAAACTCAGCCGCTCCGCCGACGCAATGCGTGGCACCGCGGAACAGATGGCAGGCTCTGCCCAGCGCACGAAGACGGACATGACGGTCACCGTGCAGGATGCGGAGCTCTCGGCCCAGAACCTCGGCACCGTCGCAGCGGCCACCGAGGAGCTGACCGCCAGCGTCAGCGAGATATCGCGCCAAGTGGAGCACGCGGCCCAGTCTGCCGGATCGGCGGTGAACCGCGCGGAAGAAACCGACCGTCGGGTGCAGGGGCTGAGCGAGGCTGCCAGCCAGATCGGTGATGTGGTGCGGCTTATCTCCGATATCGCCGGGCAGACAAACCTGCTGGCGCTGAACGCCACCATTGAGGCCGCTCGCGCCGGCGAGGCCGGAAAGGGCTTTGCGGTGGTGGCGGGCGAGGTGAAGGCACTGGCTGCGCAGACCGCTGAGGCGACCAGCCGCATTAGCGCCCAAATCAAGGCTATCCAGGGTGCGACGAGCGAGGCGGTCGGGGCAATGCGCGGTGTGGCCGACGCCATCAGCCAGGTGAGTGAGGCAGCCAACACGATCGCCACAGCCGTGGAGGAGCAGGGTTCTGCCACGCGCGAGATCGCGGCCCAGGTTCAGACCGTAACGCAGGCCACTGGGACCGCTACGCGCGCGATGCGCGACGCCTCCCACGCGGCGGATGGCGCCGAGGCGACAAGCCGCGAGGTGCTGGAGGCAGCGGACGGCGTCGCCGCTGTCTCCGCCGCCCTGCGTGAGGAGGTGGACCAGTTTCTTCATGCCATGCGACAGAGCCAGGAACAGGGTGAGCGGCGGCGTTACGAGCGCATTCCTGGCCAGGGCGCACGGGCCGAGCTGAAATGCTCGACCCACGGCCAAGCTCGCGTGGTGATCACCGATATCTCACTCGGCGGCGCCAGCCTCGCCTGTGACTGGCCCTGCGAGATCGGCGCCGAGCTGCTGGTCAACCTGCCCGGCGCGGGTGGCCCAGCTCATGCCCGCGTCGTCAACTCCCGCGGCCACGTCTTGGGCCTGGCCTTCCGGCAGGATCCCGCGACCCTCGCGCGTGTCGGTGTGGCGATGAACGCACTCGACGTCGAGCCTGCTCGCACCAAGCAGACCAGGACCGCCTGAGCGACCGAACCCCGCAACGTCAGCAACGCATCGCGGGCAGTTCACGTACCATGCGAACCCTCTCAGCCCGGCTGCTGAGCTGAGAGGTGTCCGCTTCCCGGAGGGCAGATGGCTACATCAGCCGTCCGACATGGACGCAGAACGGAAGTACATGGATTGACGTGGGCACGGGTGGCGGCCAGGGGGTGGCGACGTCGGCTGTCAGGGACCTGTCCTTCAGCCTTGGTCAAGCCCCGCCGAGGAGTTCTCTCGAGCCGCAGGTCCGCTTCGGCCACCAGGCCTTCGCTGGTCGGCAGGGGAGCTCCGACATACCAGCGCAGGGTCCCTGCCGGCCTCGCATGCTGTCCAGCCTTGCAGTCATCACCTCGCGAGTCCCAGTCCAAAGACATCTCATCGGACCTGTGCAACGGTCTTTCTCCCCACGCGGAGCGGGACGGGGACGTGTGATCAGCACGCGCGCCCCAAGGGCGCGCCGATCGGACCCGGGCTTCAGATCAGGACGAGCACGGCAGCTCGGTCACCTGCACAAAACACAGCTGTCTTGGCGCATCTCGTCCAGCGCGCGCGAGACTTTGCCACGCCCTTCCACACCCCAGGCCAGCCTCGCGAGAGCCACCGCCAGAGGCCAATGCCAGTTCTTCGTCCGGTAGACCGCAGGCAGACGACCCGTCCTGTCCCTTCACATCAGATCGCGTCTTGGGACATGACCTGCCAAGGGTTTCATGGGCGGCCTCTACCCCGCGGAAGTCGGTCACGTGCTCCAAGGTGATCCCTGCCGCAGGACCGAGTAGCGCCCCCTGTGATGTGACCGATGCTGCGAACCCCGGACGGACTATGGCTGATCGGCCCCTCTCGCCCGCACATCATAGAGCCCGTGAGGTCCTGGCCAAGGAAGGACGCGGCCATTGTCAGCACATAGGGCTGCGTCGCCGCCAACCCGATTGCGCGGAAGGTTCTCTGCGGTCAGGCCCCGACCACGCCGGCGAGGCTGTTGGTGTCGCAGATCCCGAGCCCGGCGAGGCCCAGCTCGGCCGCGGTCGCGACCAGCTCGGCAAGGCGCTCGACCGCCAGACCTGCCGCGAGGTCGCCCCCTCCGCGGCGGGCCTGGCCCTGACCATCCAAGCGCAGGGCGTGGGCCAGGGCCGGTGCAACCTCCTGCTCGGTGGCTTGATTGGTACACAACGATGGCGCACATATCCGTCCGAGCGGACGTTGTGCGCTGAGAGTTCCTTGTGAACGCAAGCTGTGGGTTGGGAATCCTGGCGCCCCAACACAGTGACCCGCTCCAATTCTTTCCAGTTCCATGACAGTGTAGGATCTCCGTTCTCACGAACATGAGGATGGGCGAGGTCAATCTCCGGATGCTTGAGCCGGGCCAGCAGCGCCGCGGTGGAGCTGTTCCTGGTGATCACGGCCTCCGGTTAGGGGCGGCTCATAGCGCTTCCTCCGCGAAACTCGATCCAGCGGACAACCACCATGCTTGATGACATGGCGCACGTCCCCGTGCCTGACACCGCTTCGGAACTCGCGCTCCGCGCCTCCCTAGCGCGCCTCGACCTGCCATCTCCCGAGCGCGACCTCGCGGGGCAGCCGGGACACCCGAACCTGATCCTGCGCGCGGTGCTGACAGCGTTCTTCGTTCACGGGTGCTTTTGGCACCACCACGCGGGCTGCCGTCACACGCGCCCGCCGAACACAGCCTACCCCTGATAACAGAAGTTTCTGCGCACCCGGGCGCGCGACCGGACCGCCGGCGACGCGCGGGTCGCCAGCGGCTGGCGCGTGCTCTGGGCCTGGTAGTGCGCACTGACCGGCAGCGACTCGTTCGGCACCGACACGCTCGATGCCGCCGGCAAGGCCTTCCTTGAAGACCGGATCGCGTTCAGGGAAGTCTCAGGAAGCGGTGTCGGTCCCGGCACTGCGGTCGACGCGGCCTGAGGCGCGCCCGGTGACCGGGGCTGCCGCGGCCCGAGACCTCGGCAGCCCAGCCGTGCTTTCCGGCACCGACTGCGCGCCGCTCCGGACCGCCTCAGGCTCGACAGCCCGCCGGGACAGGTGGAGGCTCCGGGCGCTCATCATGGAGGCACGACTTGTCAAAGCCGCGCGTCGCGATCCTCGGGCTCCACCTGGAGGTGAATGCCTTCGCGCCGCTGACGACGCGGCGGGACTTCGAGCAACTCTCCTGGGCTGA
>JBHTFH010000062.1:0-20130 GCA_042666135.1 Roseomonas sp. GCM10028921
GCTCCAGGTGCCGGGCCCTCTCCTCGGACATGAACTTCCAGCATCTCCGTCGTCTGGCGTGCATAACGTCAGAGGAGAGCCAACGTGCGCTGGACAGCGCCGCACGCTTGCATTTTGCACCATCCCGACCCCTCAGGGTCTGCCCAAGCTCGCTCAGGAGGAGCCCAAGGCGCCGTCCGCTTCAGGAGAGGCACTTCAGGTGCTGCGATGTCCGAAGTGGGCGCACAACGAACTTAGGAGCCTTCGATCGGCGACCCTGCCGGCACCCTCATCAGCACCTCGTTCCCCGCTCGAACCTCCGTCTGCTTCCCGCCGTGTGAGGCGCGCCCCCCGTGATCAACGGAGACCGCCAACTGGGAATTCCTCACACCCAGAGCTTCTCCCGATAACGCCCACACCAGCGCTCGTCGGCCTGGCGCGTGCTCTGGGCCTGGTAGTGCGCACTGACCGGCAGAGACGCGGTCGGCACCGACACGCTCGATGCCGCCGGCAAGGCCTTCCTTGAAGACCGGATCGCGTTCAGGGAAGTCTCAGGAGGCGGTGTCGGTCCCGGCACTGCGGTCGACGCGGCCTGAGGCGCGCCCGGTGACCGGGGCTGCCGCGGCCCGAGACCTCGGCAGCCCAGCCGTGCTTCCCGGCACCCACTGCGCGCCACTCCGGACCACCTCGGGCTCGACAGCCCGCCGGGACAGGTGGAGGCTCCGGGCGCTCATCATGGAGGCACGATTTGCCAAAGCCGCGCGTCGCGATCCTCGGGCTCCACCTGGAGGTGAATGCCTTCGCGCCGCTGACGACGCGGCGGGACTTCGAGCAACTCTCCTGGGCTGAGGGCGAGGCGGTCACCCAGGGAGGGCGGGCACCCGTGACAGGGTTGCCGGCTGAGGTTCCGGGCTTCTACGGGCGCATGGACGCGACCGGGCAGTGGGAGCCGGTACCGCTTATCGTCATCGCCGCTCCGCCGGGCGGGATGATGGAGCCGGGGCTGTTCCCGGAGTTTCTCTCCATCGCGCGGCGGCGGCTGGAGGCAGCGGGGCCGGTGGATGCGGTCTATGTCGGGTCGCACGGCGCGAGCCGGTCCGTGGAGGAGGCGGACACGGACGGCGCCGTGTTGGCGATGCTGCGGGAGGTGGTGGGGCCGGATGTGCCCGTCGTGGGCACGCTGGACCTGCACTGCAACGTCTCGGACCAGCAGGCGGAGTTGGCGGACCTGCTGATCGCCTACCGGACCAACGCGCATGTGGACATGCGCGAGCGGGCGGCGGATGCGGCGGATGCCATCCGCGCGCGGCTGGCGGGAATGGGGCGGCCAGAGACGCACTTCATCCGGCTGCCGATGGTGGCGCCGAGCGTGACGCTGCTGACGAGCGGGGACTTGCCCTATGCGCGGGCGATGCGGGAGGCGGCGCGGCTCCGGGCGGCGGATCCGGACCTGCTGGAGATCTCGGTGACGGGCGGGTTCGTCTATTCCGACATCCCGAAATGCGGGCTCTGCGTCTGGGCATCGGCACGGCCGGGGCAGGGGGCGAAGGCGCGGGCGGCGGCGGAGGCCATCGCGCGCGGGCTTTGGGATGAGCGCGAGCGGTTCCGGATGGGTCTCATCTCAATCAGGGACGCGGTGGGGGAGGCGGTGGCGACGGGGGAGGATGCGTCCCGGCCGCGGATGATCCTGGCCGATGTCGCGGACAATCCCGGGGGCGGCGGGGGCGGGAACACCTCGGCCATTCTGGCGGCGCTGCACGGGGCGGGGGCGAAAGGCGTGGTGCTCGGGGTCTTTGTCGATCCGGCGCTGGCGGCGGACATGCATGCGGCGGGGGAGGGGGCGCGGATGGAGGCGGTGTTCAACCGCGTGCCGGCGCCCTTCGCGGAGGCTTTCGCGGCGCGGGCCATCGTGCGGCGGGTGTCCGACGGGCGCGGCGTGGGGCGGCGCGGGACGAACGCGGGGCGGGCTTTCGACCTGGGGCCGGCTGGGCTGCTGGAGCTGGAGGGGAGCGGGATGCTGGTCGTCGTCGGGTCGCTGCGGCGGCAGTGGCACGAGCCGGCCATGGCGGAGATGATGGGCGTGAACCTGGAGGCGATGCGCTGCATCGTCGTGAAGTCGCGCGGGCATTTCCGGGCAGGCTTCGACCAGCTGGCAACCGACGATCGCATCCTGGAGGTGGACGGGCCGGGGTTGGTGAGCCCGGTGCTGTCGCGCACGCCCTTCTCGGGGCTGAAGCGGCCGGTCTACCCGCTGGATCTGGAGACGCGCTGGGACGAGTGACGCGCGGCAGGGAACCGGTGCGCTGCCGCAAGCCGGTGGCTGGACCCGGGTTCGACAACGTCATTTCCTCCAACACGACGGGGAAGAGAACACTCCCGAGGAGGCATACCCTCTTCGCCGCAGCTCCCTTACCGCTCCTACTATCGAACTGCCTGGTGGCTGGTCAGTCTTCCCAATCAGGGCCGGCCTGCCACCCGTAACGTTCGGCATGAACCGTTTGACGCTCGCCAGGGGGCGGGTTGGTCACCTTCAGCATGGCGGGTCCTGGCCGATAGCGGAATGGCTGCTTCAGGGTACAGACCCGTGGGAAACAGCCATTGAGCAGCGGGCCTTTCGTTCTTCTCAGGCAGACACGGGAGCCCTGATTGCTCGCCGGCTGAAGGTGGGGTGCCTCTACATCTCCCTGGAGGCCCCGCCCGCAGACGGCGACGAAGGCTGGGCGCTGAAGGAATCGGGCTTCACCGCCGACGAGGAAGCCGGGACTTGGGGCAGGTTCGCCTGAGGGGCCACCTGTAATACCAGCCGCCCGGCAGACTGACCGCTCGCGATCCAATGGATCAAAAGTCAGACTTCTACGATAAGTAAGAAGTCAGCTAAGTGGCTTGATTGGTTGAGTGAACTTATCTCGTGGTCACACCGCTGGTAGCCCAACAGCGAACAGGATCAACCCCTCGGGGCTGGTGACCCGAGATGAGTGACCTTCGCCCCAGGTATCCTCGACAAGGAGCACACTTCCGACGGGAAATCTCTTCGATGCGCCCCCGCTGACCGTAACCTCGTACTCACCTTGAACGGTCACAAAGATCATCCGGCGGGGCGCTGGGTGGACTGCCTCGCCCCGCCAGGTCGTGGGCGCACCAGCCCAGAAGGTACCCTCGCCGGCCAAAAACGGTGCTGTGTGTAGTGGGTCCGCTGGTGGAACCGCCAGCCCGGGGCTGAGTGCGACCTCCACCTCATCAAAGCACGATCTGCCATGCTCGTCAGCGAACAGTCGAGTGTACATCGCCAGCATCTGGGGCTCTCTCCTGGTACGCTACAAACGCCAAGCCTGTCCCACCGATACCACCCCGCGCAGCGGCTGACTTGGTGCAGGTAGGGGTAGCGCGCCAGGGAGAGCAGTCGTTCTGGAGTGAGCGCCTGTGTTAGATCCAGCGCGGGACGCTATGAAAGAGCAACCACGGTCTGTGTCTCGGCGGAAATGTTGGTTCCCAGTGGAAACAGGTCATTCCTAAGGGCGGTTGGTATAAGAGATCGGACAAGTTGAAACGCACCTTGCCAGTCCTTGGTGCGACCGCCATCCAGCATGACAAGTAGCCCATCTCCAGAAGCTCGGCTTTGACCATCGCGTAGCGAGTCTCGTCGGCCGTCAGCTTTCCTTTGATCTCCGCGAAGAACGCCGCCCTCTCCTCCATCATCGATGCGAAGTGCCTCTTGATGGCCCCGTCTATCTCCTCCTTGGGATGGGCCTTTGGCGCCTGGATCGGCGTGATCCTCTCCCGCATGAGGTGACGCAGTTCCTCGCCAGGGTTCCGGCCACCCTGTTTGTCGGTCAGCAGCTCCTCGAAATCCCTCATGCTCTTGTCGAACAGCTTGCGGTTTTGATTACTCTGCGCGCGAAATTTCTCCACCTCCATACTGCTTTCTACGGATTCCATGGCGATCTGGATCGCCTGCTCCTCGGCATCGTATATCGACTGTTGCTTCGCCATGGCCTGCTGATCGCGGATGCCCTATCCACATTGGCGCTGACACCTTCGGCGAGGTCGCCCAGGCCACGCACGAACCCGCCGACCGCGCCCAGTACTGAGACGGGCTTCTGAGGGGCCACCTTCTGGGTCGGAACCTCCCGCCCCGCGGCGAGAGCGGCCCGCACCATCCTCACGGCCTCCTGGGGCGTGCTGAAGACGGGCTTGGCTGGGATCCGCAGGACCTCATAGTCGAAGTCCCGGAAGCAGCGATCCCTCCTCCTGTCCCGGGAAACGGCTTCCGGCGAGGAGTGCCAGGCGGCCCCGCCGATCTCGATGACCAGCCACCCGTTGGCCAGGAAGTCTAGCCGATAGGCTCCCATCTCCACCTGCATGTTCAACGTCAGGCCGGGCGCTCTCAGGACGCCGAGGTGCGGCTGGAGCGAGAAGCTCGAGATCATGGCGGTCAGGAAGGAGGATTCTGCAGGGGATTCGCAGGCCTGCAGGAAGCGGGACTTCCAGTCGGGATCCTCGGCCTTGATCCCTGCCCGCTCGATCGGTGCCGCCTTTCGCTTGGGCCTCTGCGCCTCGTGCTGCTCTTCCGGAGTAGCGGTCAGCGTCATCGCGATGAGTGCGGCCGGGATGAACAGCGGCCAGAAGAAGCCACCTACGAAGCACATGGCTCCGATCGCCATCCGGATACCTACAGTGTCGGAAGCCATTCATTACCACTTCAAACGCCGACGATGGGTGGTGGTCCGTCGGGCATTGTTGCAACGCCCTGCAACAGCGTGAAAGGCTGCTGAGCAGGCGCACGGAACGATTGTCCGTCCCTGAAAACCGCCTCAGCGCGGTTTGATGAGGGACATGGGCGCGAAGCAGAGGCTTGAGGCTAGCCGGAGATGATTGAGGTTGCTGCTGGGATTGCGTAAGCGGAACGCTCCACAGGGACGGTTTCCTCCTGGCTCCCCCGTGATGGGATGAGAGGGACTTCGCTTCTGTACCGCCGCGAGTGGGCCGGCCTGCACTCACGCATCTGGCCCCGGTCGCCGCCTGCGCCAGCCACGAGTATGGACCAGCAGCTGTTCGAGAGGGACGATAGCGATGCGGTATGAGGGAGGATGCCTCTGCGGCGCTCTGCGCTACGTGGCCGAGGGCACGCCCATCAACCAGCGGATCTGTCATTGTCGCCTTTGCCAGAAGGCCCTGGGCGCCGCCTTCAACGCCCGCCTGCTATTACGCGCCGACGATGTGCGCCTGAGCGGACCGGCCGGGCGGTTCCACTCCTCCCCCGCGCTGGAGCGCGGCTTCTGCCGGAACTGCGGGACGACAGTCTTCTCGGCCCGCCAGGGCGCGGGGCTGATGGGCCTGACGGCCGGCTCGCTGGACGACCCCGGCCAGTTCCGGCCCGACATGCACTTCTGGACCTCCTCGCGCCAACCCTGGCTCCGCTTCAGCGACGGGCTGCCGCAGTACCTGGAAGGACCGCCCGCCTAGCGCCGCGCGCGTCTGAACCGCCTCTATCCTGGTCGCCCTGCTTCAGCCGTTCCAGCTCGTCGAGCAGCGCCTGCTGGCGGAGGCGAGCGCCGCCATGATCATCGGCCGGCTGCTCGACCGCGTGGGCGCCCGGTGGGTGATGACGGCGGGCTCGGTGGCCTGGGCCGCCGGGCTGTGGCTGGCGGGGCACGTCGGCACCGTGCCGCAGATCTACGCCGCCTGGATGCTGATCGGGGCCATCATGCCGGCCACACTGTACCAAGCGGCCTTCATGGCGGTTACGGCGGCCTTCGGGACCGGCGCGGCCCGGCGGGGCATCGCGGTGGTGGCCTTTGCCGGCGGGCTGGCGAGCACGTTGGTCTGGCCGGCGAGCGGGTTTCTGGTCGAGGCACTGGGCTGGCGCGAGGCCTGCTCGGCCCTGGCAGCGATGAACCTGGCCTGCGCCCTGCCGCACCTGCTGATGCCGGGTGCCCCCGCCCCCGCGCCGGGGAAGCGGGAGGCAGCGGAGGGAAGCGCACCGCGCCGGGCCTTCGCGGCCTTGGTCGCCGTCTACGCAGTCATGGGGGTGGCGAGCGCTACCGTCGCCGTGCATCTCGTTCCCCTTCTGCGGGAGGAAGGGCTGGGCGCCTCGGCCGCCTTGCTGGCCTCCCTTGTCGGTTGCGCGCAGGTGACCGGACGGATGGTGGAGTTCGCGGCCGGTGCGCGGCTCTCCTTGCGGGCGGTCACGGCGCTGGCCCTGGCCGCGACGGGGGCGGGCTTCGCCGCGCTGCTCGTGGAGGACGATGTCCATGGCGACCTGCATACCGGCGATCCCGTTCGCCTCATCCAGCTCGATGGCGGCGCCTCCGTGGTCTATGTCTCGAGCTTCACGACGCTCGTCGACCCCGCGGCGCGGATCGGCTTCCTGGCTTCCTCGGGAGAGCGCATCCGCAACCTGCTGGGCACGGAGCTGACATCGTCCCTGACCGGGTCGGGCGTCGAGGAATCGCTGCTGCTGGAGATCCTGTCCTCCGGACATTACCGCCGGCACATGAGGACGGTGAGGGCCCGCCTGTCCTCGGCCCGCGGCCTCGTCGCAGCGCCTGCGCGAGCTGGGCTTCTCAATCGGGGGGGAAGGAGGCGGGCTCTTCATCTGGGCGGAGGCCCCGCCCGGCGTCGCCGACGGCTTCGCGCGGGCCGCGCTCTAACACGGCCTGCAGCTTGCCTATGGGGCCCTGTTTCGCCTGGCGCGGCAGCCGAGCCGGCATTTCCGCTTCAACGTCGGCCGCAGCATCGACCCGCGCGTCCCGGAACTCTTGCGCGCCCTGCTGCAGGACCAACGGGTGGCGCCGTGATGTTCGTCGTTCCTCCAACGCTTGGAGTGCAGCATGATCCTGATCGGCCAGTACGATTCGCCCTTCGTGCGGTGCGTGGCCGTCGCGCTGCGGCTCTAAGGCCTGTCCTTTGAGCACTGGCCATGGTCCACCTTCGCGGATGCCGAGCGGCTGGCCGCCCACAACCCCCTTCGACGCGTCCCGACCCTCATCCTCGATCATGGCGAGGTGCTGATCGACAGCACGGCCATCCTCGACCACCTGGAGGAGCGGGCAGGCGAGGAGCGCCGCCTCATCGCGCCGCATGGCGCCCAGCGCCGGGCGATGCTGCGGATCTGTGCCCTGGCGACTGGGCTCTGCGACAAGATGGTCAGTCTGGTCTACGAGCATGTGCTGCACGACTCCCCCTCGGACGCCTGGGTCGCGCGCTGCGCGGCGCAGATCGAGGGCGTGCTCGACGCGCTGGAGGCGGAGCACGCCGCCTGCGCGACACCCTTCTGGTTCGGCGGCTCGCCCGGCCACGCGGATATCGCCGTGGCCTGCGCGCTGCGCTTCCTGGCGGAGGCGCATCCGGCGCTCAAAGCACCCGGACGCCACCCGCATCTCGCGGCCCATGCCGCGCGATGCGAGGGGATGGAGGCCTTCCGCGCCGTGGTGCAGCCTTTCGATCCACCGCGGAGGCGATCGTGACGGCAGGGCTGCTCCGCCGCGCGATCAGGATGCGCCGCGCCGGACCGTGAGCACTGGGGCGGCCAGTGCTGGCCGCGCGTCGATCGGGAAATGCAGCGCGGCGGCGACGAAGCCGGCGAAGGCCGTGGCCGTCCAGACCAGCGCGTAGGACCCGGTGAGCTCGAAGACGAGGCCGCCCGACCCGGAGCCGAGAAAGGAGCCGATCTGGTGGCTGAGGAAGCAAAGGCCGAAGAGCGTACCGAGGTGGCGCGTGCCGAACACCTTTGCCACCAGCCCGCTGGTCAGCGGCACCGTGCCCAGCCACATCAGCCCCATCGCCGCCGCGAAGGCGAGCAGGACGGGCTGGCTCTTCGGCGCGAGGAAGAAGGCGAGGATGACGGCGCCGCGCAGCAGATAAAGCCAGCCCAGCACCCTCTGCTGCGGCAAGTAGCCGCCCAGCCAGCCGCAGGCCCAGCTGCCGATCATGTTGAACAGTCCGATCACTGCCAGGGCCATGGCGCCCGCGCCCGCCGGCATGCCGCAGAGGCTGAGATAGGCGGGCAGATGCGTGCCGATGAAGGCGAGCTGGAAGCCGCAGGTGAAGAAGCCGAGGGTGAGCAGGAGGTAGCCGCGATGGCCCAGCGCCTGCCGCACCGCCTGCCGCAGCGGCATGGCGGGCACGGCGGCGGCGGAGGGATCGGGCGCGCGGCCCAGCAGCAGACCCAGCGGCGCGGCCAAGACGAGGCAGCCGGCCAGTGCCAGAACGGAGGCGGCCGTGCCGGAACCCTGCGCCACGGCCTGCGCCAGAGGCACGAACAGCGCCTGCCCGAGCGAGCCGCCCGCGCTGGCGAGGCCCATGGCCATGCTGCGACGCTCTGCCGGCACGGCGCGGCCGAGGGCCGCCATCACCACGCCGAAGCTGGTGCAGCTGATGCCCAGCCCGACCAGAAGGCCCATGCCGATCAGCAGCGCGGCGGTGGAGGCGGAGAACGCGACAAGCGACAGGCCGGCGGCGTAGAGGGCCGCCCCCGCCGCGACGACGGGCGCGGGCCCGAAGCGGTCCGATGCCGCGCCGGCGAAAGGCTGGGCGATGCCCCAGGTGAGGTTGTGCAGGGCGATGGCGAAGGCGATGAGGCCGAGGGAATGGCCGTAGCCGCTCGCCAGAGGATCGAGATAGAGGCCGAAGCTCTGCCGCGCGCCCATGGCGATGCTCATGACGGCGCCGCCGGCGAGGATGGCAGAGCGCGCGCCCATGCGCGGCTTCGCCGTCATGCTCCGGCCTCCCGCAGCAATTCGCCCAGCAGCTCCGGGATGCGCGGATCCGTGCTGCGGCCGACATTGAAGCGGAAATGGCGGCTGGGTTGGCGGTTGGGCCGGAACAGCGCACCGCCCGCCAGCACCAGCCCGCGGTCGCGTGCCGCGAGGACGAGGTCCTCCCGGGCCCTCGGCGGCGCCTCGGCCCAGAGAAACATCCCGTCCTCCCCCTCCGCGATGCCGAAGCCCAGGGCCCGCAGGCGCGAGGCCACGAGGCCGCGCGCGGCGGACAGGCGGGCGCGCAGCGTCTCCAGGTGCCGCCGGTAGCTGCCGGAAGAGAGCATCTCGAGCAACAGCTGCTCCTCCACGCCGGAACCGGTGAGGGCGGTGGTGATCTTGGTGCGCAGCAGCGCCTGGGCTCGCTCCGGCGAAGCCGCGAGGAAGCCGGTTCGCGTGCCCTGACCGATCAGCTTGGTGAAGCTGGCGATATGGATCACCGAGGCACCGCCATCGAGCTGCATGAGCCGCACCGGCTCCCCGCCATGCAGGTCGCCATGCGCGTCATCCTCCACCAGCAGGAGGTTCTGGCGCTCGGCGATGCGCAGCAGGCGG
Organism: Roseomonas sp. GCM10028921; assembly: GCA_042666135.1. Classification (GTDB taxonomy): domain Bacteria; phylum Pseudomonadota; class Alphaproteobacteria; order Acetobacterales; family Acetobacteraceae; genus Roseomonas. The sequence continues at coordinate 9,291 of JBHTFH010000062.1, forward strand.
TGGAGGTTGGCGGGGGAGGCCGTCCAGCCCGTCGGGTTGTGCAGCACGGGCTGCAGGAAGAAGGCCTTCGGCGCCTCCGTGCGGCAGATCCGCTCCAGCGTTTCCAGGCAGGGGCCATCCGGGCGCCGTTCGACCGGCAGTAGGCGCAGGCCGCGCTGCTCCAGCATCGGGAAGAGCATGAAGTAGCCGGGGTCCTCTACCAGCACGGTATCGCCGGGGGAAAGGAAGGTCTGCACCACCAGCTGCAAGGCCTGCGTGCCGCCCGCCGTCATCACCACGGCGTCCGGCGGCACGGCGATGCCGCGCGTGGCCAGGCGCTGGCTGACATGCCCGCGAATGGCGGTCCCGCCCTGGGGTGGTGCCACGCGCCGCAGGTGGACGGGCAGGTGGCGGTGGAAGCGCGCCAGCACGCCGCCCTGCCAAGCCCCCTCAGTCCAGCTCTCCGGCAGCACCCCGCCGCCGGGGCAGAGCACGTCCTCCTGCACCTCCAGCATGGCCATGGCAATGCCTTCGGCCATGGTGGGGTCGGGGGCTGGGAGGGGCGCCGGCGGCGGCAGCTCGGCCGGGCGGATTGCATAGACGCCGGACCCCGCGCGGGAGACGGCCAGCCCCATGGCGGCGAGGCGCGCATAGGCCTCCACCACGCTGTGCACGCCGATGCCGGTGCGCCGGGCGAGGGCGCGGATGGAGGGCAACCGCGTTCCATGAGGCACCGTTCCGCTGCGGATCAGCGCGGCGAGGCGCCCGGCAATCTGGTCGGCAAGCGGCTCCGGCGCCCCGCGGTCGATCTCGACGGAGGGGCGCGCGTGACCTCCGAGGACGAGGCGCAGCGGGGGCCTGTCCGGTGCGGCGTGAACGGGGCTCTGGGCCATGCGGCGCCTCCCTTGGACGCATCCACGCCGGAGCATTGGCGCCCTGCGCGCGCCGGGCAAGGCGAGGCGTCACGCGTGGCCGGGCAACTGTGGCGGCACCGCGTCGGCACAGTGCGCGGCGGCTGTGGCTGGCACGCCCGCTATGGCCGGACGGAGCATGGCGGCCTGCCCCGGAGAGCGACGATGAGCACAACCTGGCCACTTCTCGCCTTCACGGCGGTCTCTGCCTTCACCCCGGGCGCCGCGACCGTCATGGCCATCGCATCGGGGGCGCGCTTCGGATTCCTGCGCTCCCTGCCGCTGGTGGCCGGGCTGGGCCTGGGACTGGGCCTGATGGGCGCGGCGGCCGGGAGCGGCCTCGGGACGGCGCTGCTGCTCGTGCCCTCGGCGCAAGGAGCCATGCGCCTGGCCGGGACCGCCTACCTGCTCTGGCTGGCTTGGCACATCGCGCAGGGCGGGCCCTCGCGCGGCAGGGAAGGCAAGGTGCCCGCTGGGGTGGTGCTGGGGCTCCTTCTCACCATGCAGAATCCCAAGGCCTGGGCCGTGACGCTGGGAGCGGCCGCATCTTTCTCCGGCCTTGCGGATGGTCCGGCGGAGCTGGCGCTGCTCCTCGGCGGCTGCTTCACAGGCTGCGCGCTGCTGGCCCTGTCCTTCTGGTGCGCGGCTGGCCGGGAGATGGGGCGCCGGCTGCGGACGGAGCGACAATGGGCCGTGGCGAACCGCCTGCTCGGGGCACTGCTTGCGGCCTCCGTCATCCCGATCTGGTGGCCCTGAGAGACCGTGCCGTGCGGAAGGCGTGGAGCAACTGTGCCCTGGCCGGGGCGATGCAGTTCCGCGCCCGGTGGGCCGACCGTGGCCTGCAAGGGGCGGGGCGGCCTGCTCAGGATCAGGCTATGTCGGAACGAATCAACAGCTCCCCCCCCTTCGGCGCGGCTGTCCGGCTGCGCCGCCTGCGGCCCAGGCTGGCCGCATGCCTGCTCGGCCTGCGACAGCGGCTGAGATGCCATGCGCAACGCCGCCTGCTCGCGGAGATGGATGCGCGGATGCAGCGAGACATCGGCGCGGATCCGGGCACCGTATGGCGGGAAACACGCAGGTGGTGGTGGCATCTCTGAGCACTGTCGGCCCTCTCCCATGCAAGATTCCCTGATGCGGCGCATCGGATCTGCCTGTCTTCCGAAGACGGCGTCGCTGCTCCAACCTTCACCGGAAACGGAGAAAAGCCTTGCCGCCATCGCGCCTCGTCATTGTCACCGGCGGCAGCCGCGGCATCGGCGCCGCTATTGCGCGGCAGCTGGCACGAGACGGCTACCGGGTCGCCATCGGTTGCCGGAACGCCGGGGAAGCAGGCGAGGTGCTGGCGGCAATCAGGGATGAGGGTGGAGAGGCGGTCGCCCTCCCCCTGGACGTGACGCGCGAGGAGGAGGTGGACAGGTTCTTCGCCGCCGCGGAGGAGTGCTTCGGGCCTCTGCATGCCCTGGTGAACAATGCGGGGATCACGGGCCCGCTTGGGCGCTTCAGCGATCTCGAACCCAGCTGGATGCGGCGGGTCGTCGCTGTGAACCTGATCGGCACCATGCTCTGCGCCCAGGCTGCCCAGCGCCGCTTCGCGACCGTGGAGGCCGAGGGGCGCTCCATCGTCAACATCTCCTCCGTTGCGGCGCAGACCGGCAGCCCCGGGGAATACGTGCACTACGCCGCGAGCAAGGCCGCGGTGGAGGCCTTGACCGCCGGTCTCGCGCGCGAGGTGGCCGCACAGGGAATCCGCGTGAATGCGGTGGCGCCGGGCACGGTGAACACCGGCATCCACGCCCTGGCCGGGGATCCGGGCCGCCCCGCCCGCATCGCGCCCCGCGTGCCCATGGGGCGGATTGGCGAGCCGGAGGAGATCGCCGAGGCGGTGGCCTGGCTGGTCTCCAGCGCCGCGTCCTACGCCACGGGCGCGGTGCTGCGCGTGACGGGCGGGCTGTAACAGCACCGAAGGAGGATCAGCATGGAGTATCCCACCTCTCTCACGGCGGCCGAAGTCGCCATTCGCGCGCGGCCCTCGAACTACCCGCCTCCCTTTGCCGCGCGCATGTCGGGCCGCACGAAGCGCGTGCTGGGCGACATCTTGGAGCTACGCAACTTCGGCGTGAACCTGACGGACCTGCAGCCCGGCGCCTCCTCCGCGCTGCACCACGTGCACAGCCGGCAGGACGAGTTCGTCTTCGTGCTGGAGGGGGAGGCCGTGCTCGTGACCGGCGAGGGAAGGGAGACGGTCCTGCGGCCGGGCGACTGCGCGGGCTTTCCGGCCGGCGGCGCCCCGCACCACCTGGAGAACCGCTCCTCCGGCCTGGTGCGCTATCTGGAGGTAGGCGACCGGACCGAGGGCGACGAGGCGTCCTACCCGGAGGACGACCTCGTCGCCCTGCGCGTCGAGGGCGGCTGGCGCTTCTGCCGCAAGGACGGGAGGCCCTATTGAGCCCCCTGCCACCCGGGCTGGAGCGGAACCGCCGCGCCGCCCGCTTCCGCCAGCTGCATGAAGGGCCGGGAATCCTCCTTCTGGGAAATGCCTGGAGCATCGGCTCTGCCAGGCGGCTGGAAGGGATGGGCTACGCCGCTCTCGGCACCAGCAGTGAGGCCCTGGCGGCCGAGCTGGGGCTGGAGGACAACGGGGTGGGCCGGGACCGCGTGTTGGCCCATGCCCGAACCCTGGCGGCCGCGACGGAGTTGCCCGTCTCGGCCGACCTCGAAGATGGCTTCGGTCCGCGGCCGGAGGATTGCGGCGAGACCATCCGCCTCGCCATCGAGGCGGGATTGGCGGGCGGGTCCGTCGAGGACTTCACCGGCGATGCGGCCCATCCCATCCACGGCTTTGAGGTCGCCGTCGCCCGGGTGGCGGCAGCCGCCGCCGCGGCACGGGCGAGCGGCACGAGATTCGTGCTGACGGCGCGGGCGGAGAACTTCGCCTGGAAGCGCCACGACCTGGCGGACACCATCGCGCGCCTGCAGGCCTTTGAGGCGGCCGGGGCGGATGTGCTCTTCGCGCCCAACCTGCCCGACCTTCAGGCCGTGCAGGCGGTTTGCGCGGCCGTCACCCGCCCCGTGAACATCCTGATGGGCCCCGCCTCGCCGAATTGGAGCCTGGCGGAGCTGCAGGCGGTCGGCGTCCGCCGCGTGAGCCTCGGCGATGCCCTCGCCCGGACGGCCGTAGAGGCCTGGACGGCAGCGGCCCGCGCCGTTCTCGACACGGGCCGTTTCGCCTACCGGCGCGCGGTCGTCGATCCTTTCGTGGGATGAGCGGCGAGGGGGCCGTCCTGATCGCCTGCACCGATGGTGTGCGGCTCGGCGGGCATCTCTGCCGCAGCAGCGGAGCGCCGCGCGGCGCCGCCGTAGTCAACCCGGCGACGGGAGTCCTGGCGCGCTACTACCACCGCTACGCCCGCTTCCTCGCCGCCCACGGCTTTGAGGTGCTGACCTACGACTACCGCGGGATCGGCGCCTCGCGTCCGCCGAGCCTTCGCGGGTGCGGCTACCGGTGGCGGGACTGGGGGATGCTGGACTTCGACGCGGCGCTGCGTGTCATGCGCGACCGGGGGCCCGGCGTGCCGCTCCTGGTAGTCGGGCACAGCATCGGTGGCTTCTTGCCAGGCTACGCCGAGAGCGCGCCGGCGATCGCGCGGATTCTCTCGGTCGGGGCGCAATACGCCTACTGGCGGGACTACGCGGCCCCGCACCGGGCGATGCTGTTGGCGAAGTGGCACCTCGCCATGCCCCTCCTCACGGCGACCTGCGGTTACTTTCCGGGGCGGCGCCTGGGATGGCTGGAGGACCTGCCCTCCGGCGTGGCCCACGAGTGGAGCTTTCGCCCTCCAGGCTGGAGTGGAGCCATGACGCGGCGGAACGGTCCACCATCCTGGCCCGCTTCGCGGCTGTCACTGCGCCTATCCTCGCCGTGGCTGCTGCAGATGATGAGTATGCGACACCGGCGGCTGTCGAACGGGGGCTCTCCCATTACCGTAAAGCGCCTCGGAGCCAGGTCGTGCTGAGGCCTGACGATCTTGGTGTCGAAGCGATCGGCCACTTCAGCCTCTTCCACGCTCGGCATGAACGCGGCTTCTGGAAGGCCACGCTTCGGTGGCTGATGGATGGCATCAATCCCTGGGAAGGTGGAGCGAATGCCTCCTCGGCCCCATCCGCGGCTTTGATGCTGCCGGCCGCCGCGCTGCCGACGCTATCAAGGGAGGGGCAGCCCGCCGCGGGATCGGGGCGGCGTGCCACCACGCGGTGACGCAGCCTCTGGGCCATGGCGGTGCGGGTACTGAACGGGGCGGGGTGCTCCGATAAGAGGCCGTCGTCGGTATTGGGGCGATAGTGGTGGGGCAGCCGGTGCGGCCGGGTGTGGCCGAGAGCGGCACCTTCGCTCTTGATCAACCGGCATCAGAAAGCCGCCAACAGGGCGGTCGCTTTCCAACTTCGTCAGGACATCACCTTGCAGCGCTGGCCGTAGCCTTACTCGTCATCTCCGGCGACCTTGCGAGATGGTCCGCGAGCTTCCTCGCGTGGGGCGACAGTGCGTCGAGGCGGCGGACGACCACCATCAGTTGTCGCTCGGCCCAGGGATCGTCCAGGCGCACCATGGCGAGGGTTCTCTGCGTGTCCCACTGTCGCGCCGCGGCCTCGGGCACCACGGCGACACCCGCTCCGAGCGCAACCATGCGGCAGGCCGTGTCCAGCCCGCGCACCCGCACGCGCGTCCGCATCCGCCCGCCTGCTCGAGCCGCGTGCCCGGCCAGGTGCCCGCCGAGCGCGCTCTCATCCGAGAGGCCGACGAACTCGAAGCCCAGCGCCTCCGCGAAGGTCACTCGTTGGCGTTCGGCCAGCGGGTGGTCCGGCGGCGTGACCAGCACCAATCGGTCGGTCCGGAAGAGCAGGGTTTCCAGCCCTGAGAAGTCCGCGTGACCTGCCGCGATCCCGACCTCCGCTTCCTCCTCGGCAACGGCCCGCGCCACCTCGGGGCTGGGTCGCTCGCCGAGGTCCAAATCCACGTTCGGATTGGTGCGCAGGAAGGCGGCCAGGATCTCCGGCAGGAACTCGGCCGCGGCGGCGGTGTTGGCCAGCAGGCGCACGCGGCCCCGTAGCCCGCGAGCGTACTCGCCCATCTCGCCGCGCATCCGCTCCATCTGCCCGGTCACCAGCCGCGCGTGGCGCACCAGCGTGCGTCCTGCGGGCGTCGGCTCCACCCCGCGCCGCCCCCGCTCCAGCAGCGGCACGCCAGCCTGGTCCTCCATCCCCCTAATCCGGGTCGAGGCGGAGGCAAGGGCAAGCCCGGCACGGGCGGCGCCCGCCGTGATGCTTCCCGCCTCAACCACGTGGAGGAATAGGCGCAGGTCTGTCAGATCGAAATGCACGGGCGGCCTGCCTTCGTTCAAGACTGAGGCAGGCTACGCCAGTCCCGCATTGTGCGGCAGTGGCGCGGGGCGGCAGAATCCCGCGAATGATGGACGCTCTTTCCTCCACGTTGATGATTTACGTCATTTTCTTGCTGGCAGGTATGGTGAAGGGCCTGCTTGGCCTCGGCCTGCCGACCGTGGCCATGGGCCTACTCGGCCTTGCCATGCCTCCCGTTCAAGCTGCCGCGCTCCTCCTCGTCCCTTCGCTGGTGACGAATATCTGGCAACTGCTGGCCGGGCCCCGTTTTGCCGCGCTGATCCGTCGCCTCTGGCCCATGATGCTGGCCATCGTGGTGGGCACCCTGGCCGGTTCGGGGATCATCGCTGGCGCGGTCGCCTCGGCTGCGAGCATGGGGCTCGGCATCGCGCTCATCCTTTACGGCCTCGTGGGCCTGCTGAAGCCGCAACTCCGCATCCCGCCCACGATCGAGCCCTGGGCCGGACCGCTGGTCGGAGCGGCGACGGGGCTGGTGACGGGCGCGACGGGCGTCTTCGTCATCCCCGCCGTGCCATATCTCGGCTCCCTTGGCCTGGACCGGGACGATCTGGTGCAGGCGCTCGGCCTGTCCTTCACCGTGTCGACCTTCGCCCTTGCCGCCGGTCTGGCCCTACACGGCGCACTGCCGCTTGCCGCCTCCGGCACCTCGCTGCTGGCAGTCCTGCCAGCCCTAGCCGGGATGTGGCTCGGCATCTGGCTTCGCCGGCGAGTGCGACCGGAGAGCTTCCGCCGAGGCTTCTTCATCGGCCTGCTGATCCTCGGCAGCGAACTGATCTGGCGGGGGCTGGCGTGACCGGCGGCCGCGCCTTGGCCCTCGCCTGCGCGGCGGTGCTGATCCTGGCCACACCCTGTCATGCCGGAGCGGACAAGGCCGGCACGGTCGTGACGCCGCTGGCCCGGCATGGCTCTCCCTGCCGCCGGGCGGGGAAGGCCCGTACCGGGCCGTGCTCATCCTGGCGGATAGCACCGGCCCGGACGGGCGGGAGGTGCCCTATGCGGACTACCTCCTGGCGGCAGGCATCGCCGTGGTCCAACTCGGCTCGGATGCACCGCAGGAGACGGTGCCGCTCCTCACGCCATCAGGGTTGCGCGCCATAGCCCGCGGCCTCGTACCCGGGCGGTTGGACCTGCCGCGCCGCGGCCTTCTCGGCTTCGGGGCCGGCGGGCGCGCCGCCCTGGCGACGTCCGAAGTGCCGGTTGCCGCACTCTACCCGGCGTGCGGTGGCCTCCTTCCCATTAGACGCTTAGCTCCGACCCTACTGCTGTACCCAGACGACCCCGTGGAGGCAGCGGCCTGCCTCCACGTCCATCGACGCGCCGAAATGGTCGGGGCCACCACACACGGGTGGGACCATGGGCGAGCGGCCTGGGACGGGGGAACGGCGATGCTGCCACACCCGGACGGATCGCGGGCGCGCCTCTTCGCGCAGCGATGTATGGGCGACGCAGGAGAGCGTAGCGCGGGTGGTGCGCTACTTCCGGGATGCCTTCAAAGCCGGGGAGCTGGAGAGACCGCGGGGTGCTGCCCTCCACCAGGGCTCAACCCCGTGAGGAGAAGTGGGCAGCCTCGATGTCCGCCCATGGGGAAGAAGGCTTTGGCACTGGCTGTCCGACGTGGGCGTGAAGCCGCCATGGCCGAGTTTGGCCGGAAGCGGCATTTCCGCTTTTCGCCAGAGAGCACAACAAACTGACGGCGGTCCCGCTTGCCTTGGCTCCGGGGTAGTAGCCTCGTTGCTGCCGTGCATCGCAGCTCCCTGGCCATCTAAACCAGTTCAGGGTTCGCCTAGAGCGGCACACCGCCGCCGGCACGCACAGCGAAGAGCACGGCGTCAGGCGTCTGGGCAGGAAAGTGGTCGGCGCGCAGGCCGATGTCCCGAAGCATACCCTCGTTCAGCCGCTCAACGGACAGCCCGGGGGCCGCCGACCGGCTGGCCGCCAGTTTCGAGCGGAGCCAGGTGGCGAGCCAGGTCGCCAGCGGGATACCGGTACGGGCCCGGCCCAGCCTCGCCCTCAGCGGGGCGGAGGTGTCGGTCAGCAGGGCGTCGGCGGTGATGCGCATCGGAGCTTCCCTCTCGGGCCCGATCGGCTGACCCCTGGCCTGTCCTGGGGTGTCCGGCCGCGTCGTCCCGTGGCCCAGACCTACCCTGGGGGGCCGTGGACAGTCCCGAAGGAGGGCCGAAACTCTCCCGAAACGTTGGTGCAACTTCGGTTATAGTTCCCCAGAAGAGCGGCCGCTCGGTGCGGCAGGCAAGGAAGGTCCGGCCCGATGCAGGACGCGCAGGGATCCGTTCTCCTCTTCGCGGGCTTCCGGCTGGACCTGGCCCGCGGCTGCCTCCACGGGCCGGACGGAGGCGCGCTCCTGCTCCGCCCGAAGTCCTTCGACGTCCTGCGGCACCTGCTCGAGCACCCCGGCCGGCTGGTCTCCCGCGAAGAGCTGATGGAGGCGGTCTGGCCGGAGGTCGTCGTCACGGACGACAGTATCACCCAGTGCATCACCGAGGTCCGGCGCGCGCTCGGCGACGAGGGGCAGCGCATCCTCAGGACCGTGCCCCGGCGTGGCTACCTGCTCGAGGCCGAGGTCGTCAGAGGAGAGGCACGCACAGAGTCCCCTGCTGCGGGCGACGGGGATCGCGCCCCTCCCGGGCGCGAGGTCCGGGCGAGCACAGGGGAGGCGCCGCCCAACCTGCCCGACCTCCCCTCGCTCGTGGTCCTGCCCTTCGTCAACCTCAGCGGCGACCCGGAGCAGGACTACTTTGCCGATGGCATGACGGAGGAGCTGACCACCGCCCTCTCGCGCGCGCGCTCATTCTTCGTCATCGCCCGCAACTCGGCCTTCACCTACAAGGGCAGGGCCGTCGATGTGCGCCAGGTCGGGCGTGAGCTCGGCGTACGCTACGCCCTCGAGGGCAGCGTCCGCCGGGCCGGCGGGCGCATCCGCATCACCGTCCAGCTGATCGAAACCCAGGCAGGACATCACATCTGGGCCGACCGCTTCGACAGCACCGCCGACGACATCTTCGACCTGCAGGACCGCGTCGCAGAAGCAGTGGCGGGCGCGATCGAGCCGAACCTGAGGGCCGCCGAGATCGAGCGCTCCGAGGCGAAGCCCACCGCCAGTCTGGACGCCTACGACCATTACCTGCGTGCGCTGGCAACGTTCTATCGCATGACCCGGTCCGGGAATGACACAGCTCTATCGCAGCTACGCCGCGCGATCTCGTTCGATGAAGACTTCTCGCTGGCGAAGGCACTTGGTGGGGCTGTCCACGTCATTCGAAATGCCCAGGGCTGGGCGGAACCCGATGAGCTGAACGAAGGCGCAGCATGGGCGCGGGAGGCTTTGGCGGCTCACAAGGGTGATCCAAACACTCTCCGAATGAGTGCGGTGGCTATCGCCTATCTCTGCCGCGACTTCGAGGCCGGGCTTGCAGCGGCTGACCAGGCCCTCGCGCTGAACCAGAACTCTGGCCAGGTTCTGCTGAGCTGCGCCTGGGTGCACAACTACGCGTGCCAGCCGAACACAGCGATCCGGCTATTCGAGCGGGCGATGCGGCTCAGCCCACTGGATCCCGAAATGGCCTACATGCTGTCGGGCATCGGTCTGGCACATCTGATTGCGGGTCGACCTGAAGAGGCGGCCAGATGGGGAGAACGCTCCATTCGGCACACGCCGATCTGGATTGTGGGGCACCGCCTGCTCATAGCGGGGCTTATGATGTGCGGGCGCGCAGCCGAAGCGCACGAGGCGGTCGCCGCGCTGCAACGCTTGGCGGTGCAGCACAGAAGCCTGGACATCGTCATCCCGCCACTGCGCGACCAGCAGGTCAGGAGGCGGTACATCGATGCGCTGAGGGCAGCAGGTCTCCCCGGCTGACGGACCGGCCGTAGCCGCTGATCGTGCCTGCCTCGCCGACCATCCCAGGCTTGGGCCAAGCGGAAGGGCTATTGTGCCCTGACGCTAAGGAACTCAGCCCGATTTCGGAGAAATTTTAGACCCCTCTCAGTGCCCTCTCGGGATGCAAGGCAGCGGATCCGCTTCACTCCCCCCGGCGGCAATCCGCCGTCGGACGGTTTTGGGAGGCGACAATGCTCAAGAGCACACGGCAGGTGATCCTTGGCGCCGCAGCGCTGTTCTCGCTCGGCCTGCTTGCTGTCATCCCGGCTCAGGGCGGCGAGGTGGCCAATGGCGTCGCGATGAACGGTATCGCGATAAACGGCATAATGCTGAATGGCATCGCCATGAACGGGGAGGCCTTGCGGGGCGTGAATGCGGCGGCAGCAGACCCGACGCAGACGGATCTGCCCGCCGCACGGATCGGCTCGGAGTTCTACAATTCGATGCTGTCACGGCCGAGGTGGTCGAATTCGGAGGGGGTCCGTTCGTTTGCGACTAGGGCGTCTCTGCAAAGGCTAGAGCCATAGTAGCAGCATGCCGAGATGGACCATGGCGAGGTAGTTGGCGGCGCGCTTCTCGTAGCGGGTGGCGATGCGGCGGAACCCCTTCAGGCGGTTGATCAGGCGCTCGACGAGATTGC
>JBHTFH010000063.1:0-19812 GCA_042666135.1 Roseomonas sp. GCM10028921
TCTCCTCTGACGGCTTGCTGCAACAGGGGCAGGTCGGCGACTTGGCGAGAGTGACGGTGTCGAAGCTGAGGTCGAGCCCGTCATAGACGAGCATGCGCCCGATCATCGGCGTGCCGATCCCGGAGAGCAGCTTGATCGCTTCCGTGGCCTGGAGCGCGCCGATCACCCCGGGCAGAACGCCGAGCACGCCCGCCTCGGCGCAGTTGGGTGCGAGTTCCACCGGGGGCGGCTCGGGGAACAGGCAGCGGTAGCAGGGGCCGCGGCGCGCATCGAAGACGCTGAGCTGCCCGTCGAAGCGCAACACGCCACCGAAGACATTCGGTTTCCCCAGCTTCACGCAGGCGTCGTTCACGAGATAGCGCGTCGGGAAGTTATCGGTCCCGTCGATGATCACGTCGTAGCCCGAGATCAGTTCCAGCGCGTTCTCGACCGACAAGAAAACATCGTACCGCTCAACCACCAGCTCCGGATTAAGGTCGAGCATCCGTGCGGCGGCACTCTCGGTTTTCAGGCGGCCGAGCGTCGAGTGGCCGTGCGCGATCTGCCGCTGCAGATTCGTCTCCTCGACGCGGTCCGGATCGATGAGGCCGATCCGGCCCAGGCCAGCCGCTGCGAGATAGAGCGCCGTCGGGCTGCCCAGTCCCCCCGCACCGATGAGCAGAGCACTGCCCGCCTTCAGCTTGCGCTGCCCCTCGATGCCGAACTCGGGGAGGATGAGATGCCTGCCGAAGCGCCGCATCTCAGCCCCGCTGAGTTGCGCCTGAGGAAACACCTCTCCCATTGCTCAGCCCCCTGCGATGCTGGCGAGGATACGAAGCTCGTCCCGTTCGCCGACAGGCGTTTCCAGACCCTGCAGCAAGCGGATGTCCTGGCCGTTCTTTGACACGACTACGAAGGGGCGCAGCTTCTCCGCCGCGAACAGGTGGCCACGCGTCTCCGGCGCTGTCCGGGTGAAACCGTCGAGGACGGAAGCGACCGTCTCACCTTCGACCGTCAGGCGCGCATGCTGCGCCGTGTACCGCCGCAACGAGCTTGGGACGAGAACGACCGCCATTGCTGCTCCTCAAAGCGTGTGCCGCCGCTAGATACCAGGACGAGGCCACCCTGATTTCCCTCTCATCGTGTGATAGAAGTATAAAAATTAAGAGTCACGATGTCGTGTAAAGATGATAGATGCTCTATTGCCATGTGCTCCAGTCAAATGCCGCTGTGCTGATGAACTGACTCGGCTATGACGCTACGGCGACGCCGGTCGTGCTTCCCTCTGGGTTGGTGAACACGGAGGGGCCGGGAGCAGCGCTCGAGATCCGGACGGACCTGGCTAGCCTGGCTCGGCTGCGACGGCTGGCGCGCCGGGAGCGGAGCCCGCGCACGGCGTCACGCATGTTGGCGATCGCGGGCGTGCTGGAAGGCACAAGCCGGGCCGAGGCGGCGCGCCTCGCGGGTATGGAGCGGCAGGCGCTGCGCGACGCAGTGGTGCGCTACAACGCCGAAGGGTTGGATGGACTGCGCGACCGATCCAAGCCGGGCCGAGCGCCGACACTGACGGAGGCCGAACAGGCGGTGCTGCTGAACACCGTCTTCCGCGGCCCAAACCGCGCCGAGGACGGCGGCTCCGACTGGACCCTGCCGATGCTGTGCCGGTGGATCGTCACCTGGGTTGAAGGCAACCGTACCAGAGGCGAGTCGCACTCGGGGCAAGCTGAGCGGTCAGAGGGGTTCTTCTCGCCCATTGCGGTCCGGACTATCGGCGAGTGCGATGTCCGCTTCGGAGGAGCAACCCCACTTAGCCGAGTGGCCGAATTGGGCGCAGAGCTGCCGGTCCTGTTCCCTTGAGCACGCGGGCGCCCTGTTCCCCGAACCCGACTGAACGTCGCCCGGATTGCCGGCCGAGCAGGGCTGAACGGCACTGGGTCGAGCGATTATGACACGGCTCTCCTTCTGCCCGGCGCGGAGGCCGGGGGGCGCCTCAGATCACGGCTCGCCGCAGCCCTTTTCGCTCTCGCTGACGAACCCTGAGCCTGCGCTCCCGTCTACCCTGTCCGGAGACTGCAGGTGCCATGCCGCCCTATCTGGCCGTTCGCCCGATGGCGAACGAGGTGCCACCGCTTGCAAAGCGTGCCAAGCTCAACCGGCGCACGGTGAGCGTACTCCTGATCCGGCCAGCATCATCCGGGCCACCAAGTCTGGCTGCCGTGCCTACTATCGCGAAACGCCTCGAGAAAGGACATGATGACCATGCTTCGACGCGACTTCGGCCTGTCCTCCCTCGGCCTGCTGACCGGTGCCGCTGCGGGCTCCGGCCCGTCCGCGGCCCAGACGCCGTACCCGGCGCGCACGGTGACCATCGTGGCGCCCTTCGCGGCGGGCGGCTCTACCGACCTAATCGCACGCCTGATGGCGCAATCCCTGTCAGCGCGACTGGGCCAGCAATTCGTGGTGGACAACAAGGCTGGCGCTAACGGCGCGGTGGGCTGCGGCCTCGTGGCCCGCGCCCGGCCCGACGGCTACACGCTACTCGTCACCCCGAACAGCACCTACGCCATCAATCCCCACCTCTACGCCAACCTGCCCTATAACCAGGAGCGCGACTTCGCCCCGATCGGGCTGCTGGTCCAGAACGGCTTCTTCCTCTGCGTACGGGGCGACTCCCGCTACCGCACGGTGGCCGACCTCGTCGCGGCGGCCAGGGCGGCGCCGGACACGATCAGCTTCGGCTCCGGCGGCATCGGCTCGGCCAACCATCTCACCCCGGAGATGTTTGCAGCTGCTAACGGCATCAAGCTCCAGCACGTTCCGTACCGCGGCAGCGGCCCGGGCATGCAGGCCGTGCTGGCCGGCGAGATCCCAATGTCCTTCGTGGATACCGGGGTGGCACTGCCATTCCTGCGCTCGGGCGAGCTGCGCGCGCTGGCAGTGAGCTCCGAGCAGCGATCGTCCCAGATGCCGGATGTGCCTACGCTGGCTGAGTCCGGCACGCCCGGCCTCAACGCGTCTAGCGACTTCGCCATGTTCGCCCCCGCCAATACGCCCGAGCCGGTGGTCCGCCGCCTGTCCCAGGCCGTCATAGAGGGCCTGCGCGCGCCCGACCTTCGTGAGCGCCTGCAGGGGCTGTCGATCGATCCCGTGGGCGGCACTCCGGAAGCGTTCCCTGCCTATCTGGCCGCCGAGAGCGCCAAGTGGCGCGACGTGATCCGCACTCGCGATATCCGTGTCGAGTAGGGCAGGGGATGGCAAGCCGACAGAAGGTTATCGTGCCCGAGTAACTGGCCGGAGGAGCTGATCGTGCTCGGATCTGCCGGTTCGCTGAAGGGGGCTGAGGTGGTTGGACCGCGAAACGGCCCCGAGACGTGCTCGACACAGGCCCGACGACGGATGTCGCTCACCAGCTTTCCACGCGGCTTTCTTCAGCACTGGCGATACCGGGACAGCCGAGGGCGGAGCAGGCTTTCGGCCCGCTCCGCCCACAGCCGTGCCGGCTACTGCGTCAGGCTCCGTGCGACGGCGTCAGCCTGCATTCGCAGCACGCGCGCCGCCGATGGAGTCACGTTGCCTTCGGACTGCGCGGTTCCCAACGCCGCCACATACCGCCGCAACTCCTCCGTAGCGCCGGCCCGGCTCTGCGCCGCCGCATCCCCGGTTGCGGAATCACCGGCGGCCGCCAGGCGGTGTGCCCTGTCCGCCGCGTCGATCAGTGGCTGGCCGTTGCGGATGTTGTAGTAAACGGTGGTTTCTCGCAGCAGCCCGGTGGAGGATAAATCGGGACGATAATGGCTGCTGTTGAGGCAGGCGGGGCCGCATTCCTGCCCGGTGCCGATCATGGAGGCTTCGGCTTCGGCCACGGTTTCGGCCGCATCCTGCGGCAACACGAAGCCGGCCGCCACCGACGCAGCGACTGCGGCCCTCACCTTGCCGACATAGTCCTCATGTGTTGGGTAGAGGGACTGCAGCTGCGCCGTGCCGAACGGCACCCAGGCACCGATATTGCCGCACTCGACGCCGTTTGCCCGCGCGGTCGGCACCTCCATATCCGCGAGGCGGACACCGCCGACGACGTTGCCGGAGTTATCGCGTTGGACTTGTCCCTCAGCCGAGCGCCGCAGTGCGGGGCCGGAAGGGGGCACGGCGTCATGCTCGACCTGCGCCTTCAAGTGATGCAGCGCGGCGTTGAGCACGTGGCGCAAGGGAACGCGGCTGCGTGTGGGCGTGGTGCCGTCCGGGCCGCAAGCGTCATTGGGCGTCTTGGCGAGACCCAAGTCCCGCAGGCGCACGCCGTTGCGGCCGGTGCGCTGGATGGTGTCGCCATGCGAGCTTCCGGCCACCCAGTAAGAGCGGCGAGTGGCCGTGTCGGGCTGCGCCAGGCTGAAGCTGGGTTCCCTGGTCTCGGTCTCACTTAGCACCTTGATAATCGGCGTGGGTACGTCGTCCCGCAGCACCGGGTTGGACACCTGAATCAACAGGGCGTCATAAATGGGTGCCCTCATATGGATGTAGTTGGCGTAGATGCCGAGCCGGCTACCGGATTGCGACATGCCGACGCCGATCGCGTTCCTCGGCGTCAGGCCATTCAGCACGGACGGAACGGCGTAGGCCGCCTTCGCCGCCTGGGAGAAGATGTCGTAGGACAGCCTGTCCGCCGTGCAGCATTCGCCGCCTCGGCCCGTCACGTCCAGCGCACCGTATCGTGCAACACTGAAGGCTTTCAGCCCGGTGTTCGGATTGGAGATGCCATTATCCTGTGCGCTCAGGCCGATATAGGCGTAGCCAGCGCGCACCAGGTACTGGTGCGACTGCACCCAGAAATACTCCCCGTCGAAGCCGTCTGTCACATTCAGCCATTCGACCACCACAGTCCCGTTGAACCTCGCCGGGTCCGAGGGTCGGCGTACGACCATGCGCGTGCGGTAGGGAACCTCTGTGGCCATGACATTGGCCAGGGCAGTCGGCGGAGTGGGAGGCGTCGGGATCGGCGCATCATAGGTGTTTGCCCGCCCTTCCAGGTAGAATTCCTCCTCCGCGTAGCCGTAGCTCCCGAGTGCGATATCGGTCGCGAAGAAGGTGCGATTGTTGCTGCCGTCCTCGGCATTTCCGCTTGGCACAGGACCGATCACGGACGGGGTTGGAATGCTGTTCCGCGCAGCATCCCTGCTCTGCGCCGCGGCGCTCACGCTCATGAGACAGGAAGCGATTAGAACGGTGATGGCCCAGGTAGATCCTAGGATTCTGCCATAGCCGGGCGTGGGACAGGGTTCAGGCATCAACTGCCTCCTCCGATGTTCGACCTCGCTTCGAAGTCAGGAAGTCGCGCCGGGCAGCAGAACCGCGACAACTCTTTCGCTGCATGAATGCGGCATCCCTCGCGAGGCGGGCCTTGAGAGTAGACGCGATGGCTATGCTAATCGAGAGCACCGATGCGGACCATTCGGCCAGTCTCCCCGCCCGGGGTTAAGGTGACACCCGTACTGGCACCTGGTGTCTTGGTGGGAGAGGGCCGCCCGAGGTTCGTTGGGCGCCTGACTGAAGCCAATGCGGCGAGGGCCGCAGTTGGAAGCTGGTCCCGTCTGACGGGATCCGGTGTCTTGAAGGCGTGGTGCTGGACGAGCCGTGTCGAGCTGTAGGTCCGGTGAATCTCGAGCAGCGCCTTGCGCAGTTCCTCGACGGTGTCCAGGGCCCAGACGCAGATAAGATCATCCTTGAGAGTAAGGTTGGCCCATGCACTGTCTCGACGACGGCACATCCATTTTCTGCGGTTGCCTGGAGGGAGGCGGGCGAGCTCTCGATGCTGAGGAACTTGAGCTCTCCCTGGAAGGTGCTGGCCATCTACTGGCCATCGTGGTCATGGCGCATCGAGAAGCCCGCCGCAGTCAGCCAAGGTGATTCTATGCGTAACTTCGGGATGGCAGGTATTTGGGGGACCGACTCAACCAACACCTTGACCAAGTTCGACCGAAAAGGCGCGGGGAAGCCGTGAAGCGGAGCGGCCTACTGGACTCGTCGCAGGTGGCGCAAGGGGCGGCCCGGAGCAATGGACTGTGCCGCCGTCGCGATGCCCTCGGCATCGATACCGTTCAGCCGGTAGAGGTCGGCGATGGTGCCGGTTTGGCCGAAGCGCTCCACGCCCAACGCGCGTGTCCGATGGCCCTCGACAGCGCCGAGCCAGGCCAAGGCCGCGGGATGGCCGTCCAGGACGGTCACGATGCTGCAGTGTCGGGGAAGCTCGGTAAGGAGGTGCTCCGCGTGGCTGCGGACACCGTGGTTGCTCGTCTGGCGCCGCCGCTGGGCCGCCAGCCATCCCCCGTGAAGGCGATCGGCCGAGGTCACGGCGAGCAGCCCGACGTCTCGCCGATCCTCGGCCAGGAGGCCGGTCGCCGCAATCGCCTCGGGCGCTACGGCCCCGCTGTATGCTACCACGACCTCGGCGTTCGGGCCTGGGCGGCGCAACCAGTAAGCACCTGCCAGGATGTCGGCCTCCAGCGCCGCATCCATGCGCCGCTGCGGCTGCTCAATGCTGCGGGTGGAGAGGCGGAGATAGGCGGCGCCGCCCGCCGCGTCGCGGAGCAGGTCTTCCGGGGCCGGACTGCCATGGCGTTGCAGGTGCTCGAAGGCGAAGCGTAGCATCACGGCCAACTCGTCCACGAAGGCAGGCTCAAAGCTGGCCAGCCCGTCCTGCGACAGGCCGATCAGCGGTGTCTTGATGGACTGGTGCGCACCGCCTTCCGGCGCCAGCGTCACGCCGGAGGGCGTCGCCACAGCGATGAAGCGTGCGTCCTGGTAGCAGGCGTAGTTCAGCGCATCGAGGCCGCGCTCGATGAAGGGATCGTAGAGAGTTCCCACCGGCAGCAGCCGCGCCCCGTGCACCGAATGCGACAGGCCGAGGGCCGAGAGCATCAGGAAGAGGTTCATCTCGGCGATGCCGAGCTCCAGGTGCTGCCCCCCCGGGGAAGCCTGCCATTTGAAGGTAGAGGGAATGCGTTCCTTGCGGAACAGGTCCGTCATCTCCTGCCGTGCGTGCAGCCCCCGCCGGTTCACCCAGGCACCGAGATTGGTGGAGACGGTGACGTCGGGCGAGGTGGTGACGATCCGCTGCGCCAGTTCCGTCTCGCCCTTCGCGATCTCGTGCATCAGCAGGCCGAAGCCCTGCTGGGTGGACATGACCGGCTGCGCCGGGACGGACAGGGCCTTGGGCACGGGGATGAGCGGCGTCCTGTGGCGGCGGATGGCAGGCTGCGCGAAGGGCACTGCCGCGAGGAAGTCGCGCAGCGCCGGCGTGGGGATATCCAGTCCCTCGAAGGGATCCCACTCGTGGCCGTCGCGCACGCCCATGGTGGCGCGGAATCCCTCCATCTGCGCGGGCGTCAGCAGCCCCGCGTGGTTGTCCTTGTGCCCGGCCAGCGGCAGGCCTGAGCCCTTGATGGTGTAGGCAATGAAGCAGGTCGGCCGGTCATGGGTGCGGGCGGCCTCGAACGCCTGCAGCAGCATCGGAAGATCGTGGCCGCCGAGATTGCCCATCAGACGTGCCAACTCCTCGTCGGAGCGGCGGCCGATGAGGGCGGAGACCTCGCTTTGGTCGCCCAATTCGTCCGTGAGGCGCCTGCGCCAAGCCGCGCCGCCCTGGAAGGTGAGGGCGGAATAGAGCTGGTTCGGGCACGCCTCGATCCAGGCGCGCAGGCGCTCCCCACCCGGCTCGGCGAAGGCGGCCTGCTGGATGATGCCGTGGCGCAGCACCACCACGTCCCAGCCGAAGTTACGGAAGGTCGCCTCCAGCCGGGACCACAAACCCTCCCGCACCACGGCGTCGAGGCTCTGGCGGTTGTAGTCCACTACCCACCAAGTGTTGCGCAACCCGTGCTTCCAGCCCTCGGCCAGGGCCTCGAAGATGTTGCCCTCGTCCATCTCGGCATCCCCGAGCAGGGCGACCATCCGCCCCTCCGGCCCCTGCCGCCAGCCCTTCGCGCTCGCGTAGTCCTGCACCAGCGAGGAGAAGAGCGTCTGTGCGACGCCCAGCCCGACGGAGCCGGTCGAGAAGTCCACGTCGTCCGCGTCCTTGGTGCGCGAGGGGTAGGACTGGGCGCCGCCGAGGCCGCGGAAGTTCTCCAGCCTCTCCCGCGTCTGCCGCCCCAGCAGGTACTGGATGGCGTGGAAGACCGGCGAGGCGTGCGGCTTGACCGCCACCCGGTCCTCAGGCCGCAGCACGGCGAGGTAGAGGGCGGTCATGATCGTGGCCATCGAGGCGGATGAGGCTTGGTGCCCGCCGACCTTCAGGCCGTCCGCGTGCGGGCGGAGGTGGTTGGCATCGTGAATGGTCCAGGTGGCCAGCCAGAGGATCTTGCGCTCCAGCTCGGACAAGACGCGTATCCGGTCGATGGCCATGCTGGCTCCCCCACTTTCCTTATGGGGAGCGTAGGATCATCAAGGCAGCGATATCTGCCGACTTTCGTCCTCTGAAATATCAATTGTGGCACAATCGGTTGACTTAGAGCCAATCAGGGGTGGAAAATGGCTGAAAGAGCACTGGACGCGACCGACCGCCGGATTGTTGCAGTACCGCAGGTTGAAGGAAGGCTCACGATCCAGGAGTTGGCGGAGCGGTGTGGCCTCTCGCCTTCCCCATGCCACCGCCGGGTGCGGGCATTGGAAGCATCGGGGATCATCAAGGGCTGTGCGGCCGTGATCGACCAGGCACGTGTTGGCCTGCCCGTGAGTGTATTCGCCTCCGTGAGGCTGGAGCGGCAACGGGAGGAGGCGCTGGACCGCTTCGAGGCAACGGTTGGCCGCTGGCCGGAGGTGATGGACTGCTATCTCATGACGGGACAGCGCGACTATCCCTTGCGCATCGTCGTTCGCGACATCGAGTCTTACGAGCGCTTTCTCAAGGACAAGCTGACGCGCCTGGATGGTGTCGCTTCCATTGAGTCGAGCTTCGCACTCGGCCAAGTCAAACGCTCGAGCGAACTTCCAATCGGGTAAGGTATTTACACCTCCTCAGCCCGCAGGCGCGCTGCTCGCAATACCCGCTTGCTGGATGTCAAAGCTCGTCATCAGGGGCCCGACTTGGGACTGAGCCGCCGTGGCTGGGTCTGACCTGAAGCGGCTTACCGGCTCTGGGACGCTGAAAGCTTTTTGTGTTCGGCACTCCGGAGTGCTCCAACCCCCTTACGTCAGGGGTGGAGCAACATGCCGCTGGAAGGACGGGCGCTCCTCAAGGCGCGCGTACCACTCGCGGAGCCGGGGCAGGTCGGGCCGATCCTTCACCTCGACCCCGAACCAGCGCCGGGCATAGGCGCCGAGAGCTATATCCGCGAGTGTCAGGCTATCGCCCTCAACATAGGGACGCCCGTGCGCGAGTTGTGAGTCCAGCACCGTCCACGCCGCGCCGGACGCCTTGGCGGAGGCGTCGATGGCGTCCATGTCGCGGTCTTCCGGACGGGTGCGCACCATGCCCCAGAAAAGGGTCCGCTCGGCGGGCTGCAGAATGGACAGTACCCAGTCCAGCCATCGATCCACTCTAGCCCGCACGGCGGCACCATCGGGGTAGATGCTCTTCGCCTCCGGATCCTGTTCGATCCGCCGGAGCGCCAGGTAACGGAGGATGGCGTGGGACTCCCACAGCACGATGTCGCCGTCCACCAGGGTTGGCACCCGCCCATTCGGGTTCATGGCCCGGTACTCCGGGGTGTCCACGACGCCGAAGTTCATGCCAGCGTCGTGGCGATTGAAGCTCAGTTTCAGTTCATCACAACACCAGAGCACCTTCTGGACGTTAACCGAGTTCGCCCGCCCCCATATGACTAGCCCTGTCATGCTGTGTTCTCTCGCGACCTCGAGCTGACTGAGGTCACATTATAACAGCTTGGGTCCAAGTGCAGCGCCTCATCGTGCGCGCGGAAAGGCGTCTCTCTAGAAATCCGCCTGAGGGCGCGTTTTCCTCTTTGGAACTTCGATCAGGCACAAGCGACGATGTCGGGCAAATCGAGGGCGCTGAAGGTGCTGGAATTCGCGCAGAGGATCTGATCCTCGGTGCTCTGGCAATCGGGGTCGCGCGCCGATAGGCATCTACCCAAGCGCTTGAGGCACGACACTGCCGTCTCGGCGAGGCTGCGCGGATGATGGCTGCTCTAGCGCTTCCAGAGCCATCAACGGAGGTGCTCGATCGCGCGTAGGCATTCTTTGCGCCCCACAGCCCCGGTGGTCATCACCTTCCATAGCTTGCTGTTGCGCCGCAGGGGTTACAATCAGGGCCGCTCCGCGAGCGACGGAGGCCTCGTGGATACCCTGGGTATCGTAAGCACCGTCACCACCAAGGACGCCGATCCGCTCCTCTGGAGGTAGCTGGGCCAGCAGGCCCGGCATGATCTCGCCGTCCCCGTGCCCGGTGGCCGGTCGCCTCGAGGGCACGGACCTCTCAGTGACCGTTTGAGAAATACTTGGCACGGCGGGGCTGGGATGATGCAAGCTCGGGATGTGGACCCGAGTGACGCGTGGGCGGATGGCCGAGCTTGCCCGCAAGACGAACCGCTATCCGTCGGACCTGACGGATGAGGAGTGGGCGCGGATAGAGCCGCTGATGCCCCGTCCAGCGCGACGGGGCCGCAAGCCCTCGGTGGACCTGCGCCAGGTGCTGAACGCGATCCGCAGCCTGGCCCGGAGCGCCGGAGGCTGGCAGATGCTGCCGGTGCATTTCGGGCCTTGGCAGACGGTCTACTGGTGGTTCCGCCGCTTCGTCCGGCACCTGCTGTTCCGAACCATCCACGATTGCGCCCTGATGCGGACCGCGAGGCGGCGGGTCGCGAGGCGAGCCCCTCGGGTGGGGTGCTCGACAGCCAGACGGTCAAGGCACCGTTCGCCGAGGCGCGGGGCTATGACGGGGGCAAGCGCATCGTCGGACGCAAGCGCCATGTCGCCGTGGACACGGATGGGCGGCTGCTGATGGTGAACCTCACCACGGCCGACGTATCGGACAGCGCGGGCGCGCAGACGATCCTGGCCGCGGTCCGGAGGCGCTGGCCTTGGCTGAAGCACCTGTTGACCGACGCGGGCTAGGACCGGACGAAGCTGATGGA
Source organism: Roseomonas sp. GCM10028921 (assembly GCA_042666135.1). Classification (GTDB taxonomy): domain Bacteria; phylum Pseudomonadota; class Alphaproteobacteria; order Acetobacterales; family Acetobacteraceae; genus Roseomonas. Next base: position 11,061 of record JBHTFH010000063.1, read on the forward strand.
CAAGGTCGCCTTCCTGGACTTCGTCGTCGAGATCGTCCGGCGTTCCGATCAGAAAGGCTTCCCCGTTCACCCGCGCCGCGGGGTGGTGGAGCACACCTTTGGCTGGATGACCCGCTGGCGCCGCCTCGTGCGGGATTACGAGTGACGCCTCGATCTGTCCGAGGCCATGATCCACGTCGCCATGGGCGCCCTCCTCCTCCGCAGGGTCGCCCATCGCTGAATTCGCAAACGGTCACTTAGCCGTACGCGCCGCTTTTTCGCACCTTCCACTCGCCCTCGCCGAGTACCTTCGGCCCCCTGCTGCCGATGCGCAGGTGCAGCGGCCCCCCCGGGCGCTATAGGGCATCGTGACGATCAGATCGATCTAGCGCCGTGGGAGCGTGCTGTTGCGGGGCACCTACCAGTTCAGCCTGATCAGGCTCTCCGCCATGTCCTGGGCTGCCCTCAGCGGCAGCTGGTACGGCACCCTCAGCGTCAGCACCGCTCGGATCGCCCCATCCATGAAGACCGGAGGCCTGCCCCGCCGCTCTAGACCCTCGGCGGTCTGCCAGGACAGGTCGGGCGAGATCCAGACCGTCAGGTCCCCGCATGAGATCCGACACCGGTCGTACTTCCACCAGCGCCGCGTCCGATTCTGCGCCTTCAAACGCCCAACTCATACCGGCACCTCGCTCATAACCGGCCACGAACAGGATCGGTGCGATAAGGCTGCGCCGGATTACACGGGTTGGAGCAGTGACCTTCATATAGAGGAGGTCGAAGGAAGTCCCCGACGGCGTGCAGATACATGTTTCTCGATGCCGGACCGTGTTGCTAGGCTGATACTGAAAGCGGTTTCCATCCTGTGTTACCGCCAAATGGCCGAGAAATCGGGCCGCTGGGAGGAAGTGTTCAGATGCGTCTCAGCGCGGGCTTTGCGATGCTGGCATCGGCGAGGCGCCTCGCGCGCCCGTGTCGACTAGCGGAATGCGACGAAAAAATTGCGGTTTCGGTGGTAGTAGTGGGATGTCATACGCCCCAACGCTCCCGTCGGAAGACGTGAAGAATCGGGCGCCTGTGCTGAGTGATGGCCTCTCGAATCGCGTGCATTCGACCTGCGCCGAGAACGCCTCCAACGTCGCGCGGAATTGCGGTGCAGGGCGAAGAGGCGGTTGACCCTCAGTCGGTTACCCACTGGTCAGGGTGCGCTCGCCGGTTCCGAACCTGCTCAGTATCCGGATCAGGGCGGCACCTTCGGTCCCGGCCCGCGCTTGGGTGCGCATTCGCGAAAGCGTGGTCCATCATCCGTGAGCTCGCGGGCAACTCGCGCAGCTCGACTCAGCGTTCCGTGCGCAGGCGCATGCTACGCTGGACTAAGAGGCGGCGCCGAGCGCCTGCTTCAATACGTGCAAGCCGGCCACTAGGGCTGAGTAAGGCAAAGGGAGTGAAAGGAAGGATGGAGCGTGTCGGGTTCATCGGTCTCGGGCGGATGGGACGCCCTATGGCATCCAACCTGCGCCGCAAGCAGTTTGCACTGTCGGTCTTCGACATGGTGCCAGCCGCGGTAGCGGCGCTTGAGGAACTAGGTGCGGGCCGGGCCACCTCGCCAGCTGAACTGGCGCGTAGCTCTTCCGTTGTCATGACGATGCTGCCAGGGCCGCGAGAGGTGCGTGAGGTGGTGCTGGGCGCGGACGGCCTTTTAGCGCATCTCGCCCCGGGATCGCTGGTCGTGGACACCTCCACCGTGGATCCTGCGACGAGCGACGCACTGGCCGCGGCATGTGCCGAAAGCGACGTCGGCTTCGTGGACGCGCCGGTTGGCCGCTTGGCAAGCCACGCGGAGCGCGGCGAGAGCCTCTTCATGGTGGGGGCGAGCGACGTGGATTTTGCCCGCGTCAAACCGCTCCTGGAGGCCATGGGAAGCACCATCCACCATTGCGGGCCGCCCGGCAGCGGCACGCGCATGAAACTGGTGAACAACCACCTCGCCGTGCTGCTCTGCACAATCAACGCGGAGGCGCTCGCCTTGGCTGCGCGCTTCGGACTTGATCTGGAGCGGACGCTGGAAGTGCTGCACGGCACCACTGCCACCAACGGGCAGCTGAAGGTCAACTGGCCGCAGAAGGTGCTCGCTGGTGACACGGGGCCGGGCTTCGCCATCGACTTGGCCCATAAGGACCTGACCTTGATTGTGGAGGCGGGCAATGCGGAGCGCGTGCCCTTGCCCATGGCGGCGGCCGGGCGGGAGACACTTTCTTCCGCCCGCGCGCGCGGCTACGGTGGGAAGGACTTCTCCGCGCTGCTCGACGCGCAATGCGACCTCTCGGGCCTGCCGCCGCCGAGATTGAAGGCCGGGACGCCGCCCGGCTGAAGGGCCGGCGTATTCAGGATCACCGGCAGACCTCACCTTCTGCCGGTCGATCTATCCGAACGCGAGGGAGCCCGCCCGTGGGCAGGAAGAGGACGAGGCTTTGATGACGACCATCGTGGCCGGAGACTTCGAAGCGGCGGAGCGGCCCCGCACGTCCTGGCCACGCGAGATCTACGACGTGCTCCGCAGTATGGATGTCACGATCGCCGCCTATGTTCCCGGTGGGGGCCATGCCGAGTTGATCCAGCGATTGCACGATGACCCTGCGGTCACGGCAGTGCCGCTGACGACCGAGGAGGAGGGGGTTGCCCTGGTCAGCGGCGCCTGGATCGGCGGCAGGCGAGGCGTGCTGCTGATGCAGTCGAGCGGGGTCGGCAACTGCGTCAACATGCTGTCGCTCGTGAAGGCCTGCCGCTTCCCGTTGCTCGCCCTGGTGACCATGCGCGGTGAATGGGGCGAGTTCAATCCGTGGCAGGTTCCTATGGGGTCGGCAACGCAGCAGGTACTCGAACTGATGGACGTGAAGGTTTTTCGCGCTTCGGATCCGTCCGACGTGGCGTCCACCGTGGAAGCGGCGACACGGATGGCCTTCCTCGGGGGAACACCCGCGGCGGTGCTGCTATCACAAAAGCTCATCGGCGCGAAGGTCTTCACCAAGTGATTGGGAGCGACATGGCGACTTCTCCAGCACTCGACCGCCGGGCAGTCGTTCTCGAGATCATACGGGTTCGCCGAGACCTCCTGGTCGTCGCCAGTCTTGGCTCGCCCACCTACGACCTGGCAGCAGCCGGGGACCACGAGCGAAACTTTTATCTCTGGGGTGCCATGGGCGGTGCAACGGCTTTCGGGCTCGGCTTGGCCCTGGCTCAACCTGAGGTGCCGGTTCTCGTTCTCGTCGGGGACGGAGAATGCCTGATGGGTCTGGGCGCTCTGGCGACCATCGCCGTTCAGCGCCCCGCGAATCTCTCTGTGGTCGTCCTGGACAACGGCCTCTACGGCGAAACCGGCTCGCAACGGAGCCATACTTCCGGCGGCCTGACCGACTTGGCTCAAGTGGCGCGGGCCTGCGGCATCGTCGAGACGATGCGGATCGAAACGGAGACGCAAGTCCGCGGTCTGGCGGAAAGGGTGAACCGGCTCGGAGCGGGGCCGCTCGTCGCCGTTGTTCGGATCAGCGGCGAGGAGAAGCCCCGCTGCATCCCCTCTCGCGACGGGGTGGCGCTAAAAGCGCGCATGCGCAGTGCGCTCGGTCTGGAGACGATGTGAACCGGGCGCCGGAGCTTCCATTGGCGCCGAGAGCTCCACATCGAAGAGGCGATATTTCGCCCCGGGGCGAGCTCGGCGCTCGCCCGATATGCCAGAGGCCGCCACACGCAGGCGATCTCTCGAAAGAGGGCTCGTACCGTTGCGATTCCCTTGTGCGTGGCGACTTTTCCGCTTCCTATTTGCATCCAAGAAGAAGTCGACGGGAGGAATGATTATGGACCGCCGTGCCCTGCTGGGCGGCTCTGCCGCTATCTTGCCGGCCGCGCTCGCTGCACCTGCGATAGCCCAAAGCCTGCCGGAAATTCGGTGGCGCCTGACCTCATCTTTCCCGAAGAGCCTCGACCTCCTATCGTCGGCTCCGGAGAATGCTGCTCGGCGTATCGCAGCGCTGACGGACAACCGCTTCCAGATCCGCGTTTTCGCCGCTGGCGAGATCGTCGGCGGATTGCAGGCGCTCGATGCCGTGCAGGCGGGTACGGTGGATGCAGCGTTCACGGCGCCCTATTACTATGTCGGGAAGGACCCGACCTTCGCCTTCTTCTCCGTCTTGCCCTTCGGGCTGACGCAGCGGCAGATGACTGCTTGGCTGCGCCATGGAGGCGGCCTGGATCTGGCGAACGAGCTGTTCAAGGAGTACAATGTTCTTGGGTTTCCAACCGGCGATACCGGCGCGCAGATGGGTGGATGGTTCCGCAAGGAGATCCGCACGCCGGACGACTTCAAGGGCCTGAAGTTCCGGGTTGCCGGCTTGGCTGGCGAGGTCTTCGCGCGCATGGGTGCCGTGCCGATACAGATCGCGGCCGGCGATATCTATCCCTCGCTTGAGCGTGGGACGCTGGACGCCGTGGAGTTTGTGGGGCCGCACGACGACGAGCGGCTCGGCTTCGCGCGCGTGGCGCCCTACTACTATTACCCGGGCTTCTTCGAACCGAGCGCACGGCTGTTCACGATGGTAAACCTCAGGGCCTGGGAAGCACTTCCCGAGCAGTACAAGCAGGCCTTCCAGGTCGCCTGCCTCGAGCAGGAATCAGAGCTGACCAGTCGCTATGACCATTCCAACCCACAGGCGCTCCGGCGACTAGTAGCGGCTGGGACGCAACTGCGTGCCTATCCTCGCCCGGTACTTGAGGCGGCCTGGCGCTCCGCCAATGCTGTTTTCGAGGAAGTGGCGCAGCGGAACGAGAAGTTCCGGAAGGTGCTGGAATCCTACCGCCGGTACCGCGACGAGGAGTTCACCTGGTTTCGCGTGGCCGAGAATTCATATGACAACTTCGCATTCACGGCGACGCAGATGGTCCGTTAACCAACGGTCGTCGGCAGGCTTGCGATGTCGGACAGTGCTTGAACAGGCCGGCCGACACCATCGGCGCATCCACCTTCTCGCCGTACGCGGAACGGCCGCGGCGGAGAAAAGGTGGCCTTCGGGCTTCAGCTACAGCCGTGCTAATGAGCTGCCATGGAGACCAAGCCCCCCATCCCGCTTGCCGTCCTTGTTGGTATCCAGATGCCGCAAGTCGATGACGCCGCCCATGAGGCCAGCCTAGAGGAACTGGGGCGTTTGGTGAAAACGCTTGGGTACAAAGTCGTTGGGGCGGTGTCTCAGCGGAGAGAGGGCACGGGTGCCGGTTCCGTACTGGGCAGCGGCAAGTTGGCGGAACTGGCGGCGCTGACCGGCGGCAGCGGCGTGATTGGTTCGATGGCGCCGCCTCCGCGGTCGAAAGCCAGGGCACGCTTCGAGGGAACGGCCGAAGCCGCGGTTCCGGGCCTGCCATCTGATCCGATGGAATCCGAACCGGAACCGGACCGCAGGCCTGAGTTCGTCATCGTCGACCACGAACTCTCTCCCAGCCAGATCCGTAACCTGGAGCGGGCGACCGGGGCTCAGGTGCTCGACCGCACCGGCGTTATCGTCGAGATCTTCCACAGGCACGCCAATACCCGTGAGGCGAAACTGCAGGTGGAAATGGCGCGGCTGAAATACGTGGCGCCGCGCCTGCGGGAGTCGTCGGGGGGCGGGGGCCGGCAACAGGGGCCAGGAGCGGGAGAAACCAACCTCGACCTCGATCGCCGCAAGATCCGCGATCGGCTGGCCGAGCTGAAGGAACAGCTGGAAGCGGTGCAGCGCGATGGCGATCATCGTCGCTCCGCCCGGCGGAACCAACTGCGGGTGGCGCTGGTCGGCTACACGAATGCGGGCAAGTCCTCGCTGATGCGTGCGCTGACCGGAAGTCAGGTCTTGGTGGAGGACAAGCTCTTCGCCACGCTCGATACGACGGTTCGTATCCTGCAGCCGGAGACAAGGCCACGAGTGCTCGTGTCGGACACGGTTGGTTTCATCAAGCAGCTACCGCACGACCTCGTTGCCTCCTTCCGTTCGACCTTAACGGAGGCTCTTGAGGCCTCGCTGCTGCTCTTCGTGGTCGATGCTTCGGACCCGACCTATGAGGCGCAGCTTGAGGTGAGCCACAGCGTGCTGAGGGAGATCGGCGCGGATGCGGTACCGTCCCGCCTTGTGTTGAACAAGATGGACAGGGTGGACGACGTGCGGCGCGCCGTGCTCCTGGCCAGGCATCCGGATGCGATCATGCTCTCCGCCCACTCGCCTGGGGATGTGAGTGCGTTGCGAGACACTATCATTGCCTTTTTTGAGGCGGAAATGGTCGAGGATGTGCTGATCCTGCCATATGCGAAGCAAGGGCTGATCGGCGAGGTTTACGAGAGCGCGCGCGTTCTGTCAGAGGAGTACGACGAGAACGGTCGCGTCCTGAAGGTGCGTGGCCTGCCTGGCGCCATCACGCGCCTGCGACGAAGCCTTGCTGCGACGTGAAACCTGAGTATAGGGCTACGCCCAGGCGGGCTCGGCAGCACCGCCATACTCCTGGTCAGCGGTGCCGGCTGTCGAGAGATCTAAGCGAAGATCCGCAGTTTCTAATCACGCCGGTGGAAGCGAACGGTGCTGTGGTTCGAGCTGTCTGCGCATGCTCCGGTTGTGGCCTCAACCTGCACAGGTCAAAGCCCCACTGTTCTTGACCAGACTAACCCGGGCCGTGCACCGATGAAGCGTTCGGGCGCCACACTTTCCGCATCCAGCGCCGCCGCCAAGTCCGCCAGCGGGCGGCCGATTCCCTCGTCCGTAAGCTTGAAGGTACCCCAGTGATAGCCGAGCGCCTGACGCGCACCGAGCAGCTTGAAGCCTTGTACCGCATCGGTCGGATTCATGTGCTGGCCCGCCATGAACCACCTGGGCTCATAAGCACCGATCGGCAGCAGCGCGAGGCCGAGTGGTCCGTGCCGCTCCGCAACGCGCCGGAATGGCCGGCCATCGTCGAAGCCCGTGTCCCCGGCAAAGAAGACGCCATCTCCCAAGCCATGCAGCACGAATCCGCACCACAGCGCACGGTTCCGGTCCCATAGGCCGCGTGCCGTCCAGTGGTGGACCTGCTCCAGTACGGCTTCGGCGCCGTTCCCGAGTGGCACCGCACCGCCCCAGTCGGCGGTCGAGACCTCGATGGCCGGGTCGTGCTCGCGGATGGTGGCGTCATTGCCGAGTGGCGCGACGATCCGCGGGCGGTCGCGGCGCCATAGGCGCGAGAGGGTTTCGAGGTCCAAGTGGTCGTAGTGCCCGTGGGACAGCAGGGTGATGTCGATAGGCGGCAGGTCGCCGAAGGCGATGCCTGGTGGGTTGGCGCGCTTGGGGCCGATGAAGGAGGAAGGGCTGGCACGCTCGGACCAGACTGGGTCTGTCAGGATGTTCAGCCCCGCACCCTGGATAAGGAAGCTCGCGTGGCCGACGAAGCTGACGCGGAGCGCCTTCCCTTCCACGCGCCGTGGAGGCCGGTCGGGCGGGAACGGGCTGGGGTAGGCGTCGGGCCATTCCTCGTCTTCGCCGCTGAGTTTCCAGCGCGCCAGGTCTATGAGACTGCGCGGACCAGTGCCACCCGGATTGAAGAACCGTACTCCATCGAAGTGGTCGCTCACCGGTCCCTTGTAACTCGTCCTGCTCCCGACGGAGCAGCTGCCTATCCAAGGCATCATGCCCAGCATCGGAGCAGCGCCGAGCAGAGCCGCAAAGCGGCGTCGGGTTGCGCTGTGAGTGGATCCGGACTGGTCGTCGGTCACGGGAAGTCCGGGATCTCGGGCGGCAGGAACATCATGAGGCAGGTCGTCTGCTTCTCTCGGCTAAGCCGTTGCCGTCCAGCATGTCGGGCATCCCGGGCAGGCAGGCAAGTGACCTCGGTCCTGTTGGCGCCGGAACCAGGGGACTGAGCCCGGCGCTCTCCGGCTATGCGTAGGCTTACTGCGTTCCCGGTTCACCGTTCACGCGAACTCGTCGGCAGTTTCTGTGCAAGTAATGACAGGCCTCCTCGTCATCGAAAATCTCGGACATGGCAACGTCCAGACACTACGCTTCCGCTTCCGCTTCCGCTTCCGCTTCCGCTTCCGCTTCCGCTTCCGCTTCCGCTTCCGCTTCCGCTTCCGCTTCCGCTTCCGCTTCCGCTTCCGCTCCCGCTCCCGCTCAGGCACATGCCGCTCCGCGCCATAGCCGTGATCCACGCCGCCCGGGCGGGCAGCCGGACACGCGCCGCGCAGGATCTCGGCGTGACGCCTTCGGCGGTCAGCCAGCAGGTCGCAGCGCTGAACTGCACCTCGGCACGTCACTGATGGTGAAGTCAGGCCGGCAATTGGCTTTGACGGAGGCCGGCGAACGATGCTTCGAGCTGATCTCGGAGAACCTGGAGCGCGTGGCCGAGGCAACGCGTGTGTCAACGGGCGTTGGATGTTGCCCGAATGTGGGCTTTGAATTTTCCCCACTTTGCCGGTTCGGTCTGACGCTAGGCGGTAGCCTGAGCCTTGGATTTGGGCGGTCGCCCGCGGCGGCGAGGAGGGGCCGCGGTTGCGGGTGGGTGGATGAGTGCTTTGGAGCGGATGTGCTCGGGGACGAGGTTGGCGTGCTGGCGTAGGCGGTAGCTGGCGCCCTCGATCTGAATGACCACGGCGTGGTGCAGAGGTCGTGCCCCCGGTGATGGTGTAGGAGGCGGCCGCCCGGGTTAGGGCGGCCATCGCGGTGAACTTGGCTAGGGTTGGGTTGCGAGACGCAACACTGACCAGAGGACGCCACGATGACCGATGAGAGGA
>JBHTFH010000064.1:0-19788 GCA_042666135.1 Roseomonas sp. GCM10028921
CGGATCTCGCCTCCCTCGACGAGGACGTGGTGGTCGGCCAGCGCCGTCCCGGCCCGGCCGTCGAGGATGCTCGCGTTCTGGAAGAGAATGGCGGTCATGGTTCAGGCGCGCTTCTGCAGCAGGGCGGGGATGAGGAAGGGCGTGAAGGCGCGTGCGATGTCCACCTGCTCCTGTACCGTGTAGGCGCCCTCAATATCCAGCAAGTTGAGCGTGCCTAACACCTCCTCACCCTGGATAGCGGTGACATTGATGACGGCGCCGAGGCCAAGGCTCTCGATCAGCTCATGATCGGGGAAGGCCCAGCGGATGGCCGCCTTGTCCGGGCCCAGGAAGGTCTGCCTCCGGTCCAGCACCAAATCGCCCCAGGGCGTCGGGCCCATGCGCTTGCGGCCCTGTACAGGGTAGGCCTCGCGGTTAGAAGTGTAGACGCGCTCCACTTCCTCCCCGCCTTCGCGCCGCACCAAGATAGTAAAGAGCTTATGGCCGATCAGCTCGCGGGTTGCCCCTTCCACGGCGCGGAAGGCGGCATCCGGAGAAGCATCCTTCGCGATGGCATCGGTGACGGAAAGTAGGCTTTGGAGAAGGCGGTCGTTCATCGGCGCGGTGCTTTCTGCGAACGTTCAGGAAGGAGGCCGTCGGGCCGCAGGCTCAGCACGAGCACCAGGCCGAGGCCAACAAGGATCTCGCGCAGCGCCGCCCTCTGCAGGGCGGACACGCCGGGCGCGAACTCCGTAAGGAAACGCGTTGCCTCCAGAAAGGCCACGAGGAGGTAGGCGCCAAGAACCGCGCCGGCCGGCCGCGCATTACCGCCGGCGGTGACGGCCAGGAAGATATAAACGGTGATCAGGGGTTGGAACTGGTCCGGCGCTACGTAGCTGGTGTAGTGGCCGTAAACGGCACCCGCGAGCCCGGCAATGCCGGCGGCTAGCGAGAAAGCCTGCGCCTTGAAGCGCACCACGTTCTTGCCGGCAACCGCGGCCACCGTCTCATCCTCCCGCACCGCGCGCAGGCTGCGGCCCCAGGGGGAGTTCAGCAGGCGGCGTTGCAACAGGTAAATCAGGGCGACCGCTGCCAGTGCGATGAGCAGGTTGCCCAGGTGGAACCACCGCCCGGCGTCCCTCGGCAGGAAGCTGGGCACGCCGGAGATGCCGTCCGTGCCATTGGTCAGCCAGACCTCGTTGGAGGCGACAAGGCGCACGACTTCCGCGAAGCCCAGCGTGACGATGGCGAGGTAGTCGTCCCGTAGCCGCAGGGTGGAGAAGCACACCACGAGCCCCGCGCAGCCCGCCACCAGCACTGCCAACAACAAACCTAGCGGGACCGGAACGTGCGCCCAGCCCGTGCTCATGGCGGAAGCATAGGCGCCGAGCGCGAAGAAGCCTGCGAGCCCGAGATTGACCAGTCCGGCCAAGCCCCAGGACAGCATCAGGCTCTGCGCCAGCAGAGCGTAGACCGATCCGACAACGAGGGCGAAGAGGAGGTAAGTGGTCATGCCGCGCGGCTGCCCAGCAGGCCGGCCGGCCGTACCGTGAGCACGGCCAGGATGACCAGGAAGCTGATGGCGAGGCGGTAGGAGGGCGCGAGGGCGAGCACGGTCAACTCCTCGGCGATGCCGATGACGAAGGCGCCCGCTACAGCACCGGGGATGCTGCCCAAGCCTCCCAGGACGGCAGCGGCGAAAACGGAGAGCAGGATGCGCGCACCAATCAGCGGGTCGATGGAGGTATCCAGCCCGATCAGCGTGCCGCCGATTCCGCAGAGCCCGCTACCAACAGCGACGGTGAGCAGCGCGATGGCCGCAGGGTCCACGCCTTTTAGGCGCGCGAGGTCCGGATTGTCGGCCACCGCGCGCATGGAGCGGCCGAGCGGTGACAGTGCCAGGAAGGCCCAGAGCGCGGCCATGACGCCGAGCGCGATAAGAAGGTTGTCGATCTGCTGCGGGCCAATGCGGATGGGCCCGAAGACCGCGTCGCGCGCCAGCGGCAGGTCGAAGGCCTGCAAGTTGTTACCGAAGGCGAAGCGCAGCGCGTTCTCGATTACCATGGCCAACGCCAGCGAGCCGATCGCCTTCATCAGCGCGCCGCCCCGGCCGAGCCGGTCCAGCGCCGCGTATTCCAGAACGGCCCCCATCACCGCCGCCACGGCGAAGGCCGTGGCGACGCCGGCAGCGATGGGCAGGCCCAAGCGCGCGTTCACTACCCAGGCGCCGTAAGCGCCAGCTGTGGCCAGGGCGCCAATAGCGAAGTGGGGAAAGCGCAGCACGGCGAAGATGGCGCTGAAGCCCAGCGCCGGCAGTGCCAGCAGCGAACCGGAAATGACGCCGTTGACCAGGGCCTGGAGAAGCGCCTCAGTCATCAGGCGATCTTCAGAAGCGTGACCTTGCCGGCCTTGATCTGCTCGTAGCGGAATTTCGCATCAGTGATGTCGCCCACCTCGGTGAAGTCGCAGGGACCAGAGGCGCCATCATAATCCACCTTGGTACCAGAGGCGACCAGCTTGAGGCCGTCCACCGCATTGTCCACGCGCTCCCCGCCACCCTGGGCCACCCTGCGGACATTGTCCCTGACCACCGCGCCCATGGTGCCCTTCCCCGCCGCCATCGCAAGGGCGATCAGGCTGAGGTGGTCGTAGCATTGCGCACTGTAGGTGTCCGGCGCGTCCACGCCCAGCAGCTTGCCGACGCGGTCATAGGCACCGGAGCCGGCGGCGGTAGAGGGCGATAGGGTATAGATGCCCTCGCTGACATCCGGCGGCAACGCGTCTACCAGCTGCTTGTTCACAGCGTAGCCGAAGCCGATCAGCTTGCCGCGGTAACTGGCCCGGTATAGATCGCGTACTAGGACGGCGGTGTCGTTGGTGTAGCCGCCCATCACAATCACGTCCGGGCGAGTACGAAGTACTTGGTCCACCTCGGTGCGTAGGGTGGTCTTCTTGTCGTCGTAGATCAGCGAGGTGGTCTTACCGCCCCCCTTGGTCACGGCCTCAGTGATGAACTTGAACTGCGCGTCAGTGAAGGGTGTCTGAGGCGACATGAAGGCGACCGTCCTAGCGCCCATTTCCACAGCGAACTCGCCGAACTTGGTGCCCTGGAGGCTGGTATTGGGCTGCGTGCGGATGATGAAGCCCTGATGCGGCAGCTGCGTGATGGAATCCGCACCCGAGACCGTCGCGAGGAACACGCCGGACTGCCAGCACACCGGTGCCACGGCCGTAGTGACCGAGGACGCCCAGGTACCAATGATGGCCGATACGCCATCGACGTCGATCAGCTTGCGTGCGGCGCGCAGCCCGGCTTCCGGGTTGGTCTGGTCGTCCTCCGAGATGATCTGGATCTGGCGGCCGAGCACGCCGCCGGCGGCGTTGATCTCGGTGGCGGCGCGCTTCACCACCTCAGCCATGCTGGGGCCGTAGGAACCGCCGGAGCCGGTGAGCGGCGTCAGCGTACCAAGCTTGATAAAACCGCTACCTTGCGCGCGCAGGATGCGCGGCATGGCTAGGACGCCCGCCGCGAACGAGGCGGCAGCAAGAGTTTGCCTGCGCGACAAGCCGGTCATGTCACTCTCCATCATGTTTGTGAGTGCGGCCGCCGAGAAAAAGGCGACGAATATCGGGGTCGTTGGCGATTTGCCGGGCCGGGCCGTCCAGGTGGTTGCGGCCATCCACGAGCACATAGGCACGGTCGGATACGCTCAGGGACTCCAGCGCGTTCTGCTCCACCATCAATACGGCGATGCCGCCCGTAGCGATGGTGCGAATCAGGTCGAACAGCTCGGTCGCGGCCCTGGGGCTGAGGCCGGCGGTGGGCTCGTCCAGTAGCAGGGCGCGCGGGCGGCCCATCAGTGCCATGGCGACGGCCAGTACCTGCCGCTGGCCGCCCGAGAGGCTGCGGGCGGGGACGCGGCGCTTCTCGGCCAGCATGGGAAAGCGGGCATAAGCCTCCGCCACGCGCTCGCGCGTCGCGCGGCGGTCGAACAAACAGCCCATCTCCAGGTTTTCGGCAATGGTCAGGGCGCCAAAGATGTTACGCTCTTGTGGCACGAAGCCGAGCCCGGTGCGCGCGATAGCTTGCGGTGCTTGGCCAGCGACGTCCTGGCCGCCGATGCGGACACGCCCACCCGACGGTCGCAACAGTCCCGCCACCAGCTTCAGGGCGGTGGACTTGCCGGCACCGTTGGGCCCGATCACCGACACCAACTCCCCGCCGTCGGCGGCGAGGGTGACACCTTTCACGACCTGCTCGGCGGATGCATAGCCGCCTATAATTCCTTCGGCCGAGAGCAGCGCGCTCATCGCCGCCCTCCGAGGTAGGCGTCCTGCACGTCAGGATCGGCGCGCACCTCGTCGAAGGTGCCCTCCGTCAGCGTGCGGCCCTGCGCCATGACGACGACGCGGTGACAGACGCGCTCAATCAGCGCCATGTCGTGCTCAACGAGCAGGATGGTCAGCCCGTCCCGCGCCAGTGATAGAAGCTGATCGCCAATCTCTTCCGCCAAGGTCGGGTTCACGCCGGCAGCGGGCTCGTCGAACAGGATCATGTGCGGATTGGCCATCAGCGCACGACCTATTTCCAGCAGCTTCTTTTGCCCGCCAGAGAGTTCGGTGGCCTTGTTGTCGATAACGTGGAGGAGGCGCAGCCGCGCAGCGACGGCCAGCGCACGTTCCGCCAGCTCCGCTTCCCGCCGCTTCGCGGCGGCAGTACCGAGAAGGGCGGCGACAAGGCGCTCCCCCGGATGGCGTGTGCCATAGGCCATCAGGTGCTCGAATACTGTCAAGCGTGGAAAACCGCGCGCAATCTGGAAGGAGCGGATCAGCCCGCGCCGTGAGATCTGGTGCGGCCGCTCCCGCTCGATGCGGCTGCCCATAAAGGTAACGGTGCCGGATTGCGGGCGAATCAGCCCGGACAGCACGTTGAACATGGTCGTCTTGCCCGCGCCGTTGGGGCCAATCAGCCCGGTAACGATGCCGGGTCGAACACTGAAGGTGGCGCCGTCCAGCGCCTTGAGCCCACCGAAGGCGAGGCGAACGTTTTCGGCGACCAGCGGTGCTGCGCTCACTGCGCGTGCACCGTGGTGAGCCGTGACGCCGGGTCCGCGTAAGAGGCGCGGAACTCGCGCTGGACCTGGTCTTTCCGGAACGCCAGCAATGTCGCGAAGTAACTCGGATCGTCCTTCACCGTGGTCTGCGCGATCATGCCGCGCATCAAGCCCACTGTGGCGTTCATCAGCACCAGAGCTCGCTCGACCTCCACACCGGATTTCTCGGCCAAATCGCGCCAGACCGTATTGAGCCCCTCGTGGAATTCCTTCACGGCGAGCATGATACCGTGGCGGAAACCGGAGTTGTGGCGGGCTTCGGGCAGATACTCCACGGTTACGTAGAACAGCCGATCGTTTATCATGCGCCAGATGTAATCTACCAGCTCGTCGCTGCTGCCGCCATTTCGACGGATCGAGTTGGCGCGGTCGTGCAGCGCGGCGGTGCAGGCCCGAAGCTGACGGATGACCGCGTCGGCTATGATGGCTTCCTTGCTGTCGAAGTGATGCGTCAGCGCGCCGCGCGAGACGCCAGCGCTTTTCGCGATGTCGGCGGTGGACAGGCGCGCTAGGCCGCGGTCGTGCAGCAGGTCGAGCGTGGCGTCGAGGAGCTTTGCTACGGTTTCTGCGCTGCGCTGGTGCTGCGGAATCCGCGTCATGGTCCAGGCCGCCCTGATCTGCCGATCAAGGATGGACGCGACCTTGAAAAGCAGTCAAGTCGGCTTGTTGATGTGGCAGATTGCACGTCTGCTGTGCGTTGCAGCACACATTTTAGCGGCAGCAGGGTGATGTGGGCGTGCTGCTCCCAACCCGTGTTTTGGACCATATGGTGCGGACATACTCGGGACTACCAAGGCGAAGCGTGCAGTTCAGGGCGGGAGCAGCGATGGCCGCCTCGGTCGCACGGTGCTCGTCGGTGAGCGAACGCAGGATACTAGGTGGCTCTTCGCGTGGACGCGCAAATCTGAGCCTACCCTTGGCGACCCCCGAGACAATCGGCACCGTTGCTTCTCGGGTCTCGTTGCAAAGGTTGCGTAGTGCCGTGAACAGTTTTGTCAGGTTGGTCATGGCTGGGGCGCCGGGAGCTTACGGCCGCTGGTGACCTCACACGACGGATACTGTTCCGGCCACTCGGTACAAGGTGTGGAGCGCGGCATCACGAGCGACGCGGTATTCGGTAGCCCGCAGGCGATGACGGCGGAGCTAGATTTGGTTGTGGAACCGCATGCTCGATCTCGGAAGTCCGGAGTACGTCCGCCTCACATGAGCCCAGATCAGGGTAGGGCGCAGTCCGCCCACACCCGCGAGCCATGCAACACGGTGCGAGAGACGCTTTCATCCTCACAGTGCAGCTTGCTTACACGCGCTCACCACCGCTCCAAAGACGTTGGCCTGAGTTTGAAGTTAATTGATGAGTGCAAGGGACGATGCTCTAATGACCGTTGAACGGCTATTTAAAACCGGAATGCTATAATAGTGGGTATAGCTTACGCCCACAGTTACCGTAGTCCGGCCTGCCGTCGTCGAGCAGCCATTCAAAGTCACGGAAAGCCTATCGGCATCAAGCACGCGTGCTCTTGAGCTAGATGCCGAAAGGGGGGCAGCGACTTGCTCACACGCGTTCCTATCAGCGTTGAGGTTATTAGAGACGCGCAAGATCGACAGACGCACAGCGTCGGCCATGACAATCTGCACCGCTTCTTCCGCTAGCATGTAGCGTCCTACTTCCATGACGCCGAGTACGAGGGATGAGATGAGACTTGCAATTAATCCGAACTCGGCGGCTGTTGCGCCACGTCGGCATTGCAAGGCTTCGAGAGTACGAAGGGTATGGGAGGTACGAGTCGGCACGGTCGAGCTATCGAACACGTACGACCGCACGGCCATGTCGGTCTGATAAGAAGGAGAGAAGTAGCGGTGCAAGACGGCGTCGCGTCGTCACTGTCATGTAGAGGGCATCACCACTTGGACAAGGACTCCCGCAAGCCAGGGCCACGCTGGCGCACGTGCAAGAGACGGTAAGTAGAGGCAAGTCGGTTGAGGACGTTTCCGAGACGGAGGCAATCACGGCCTGGCGCACAGCCTCGGGGTTACCAGGAGTGAGAAGCGCCTGCTGCGCGCCAACCCGAGCAGCAGAGGCAAGATTGATAGAGGTCTTGAACGCGGTGCCGACATCATAGGCACCGAGCAGCATGAGAAGGAGCAAGGGGACCAGTAAAGCAAACTCTAGCGTTGCGATGCCACGATCGCCCATAAGCCGCTGCCGCATGGATCACTCCACGAGACGCGCGACACGTACGGTCGGATAAGGCGCGAAACCAGCACAGCCAGAAACATCTACCTGCGTATCGGAGTTACCTGAGAGTGACAGCCGGTATCCAACGATAGAGAAGCAGTTCGAGCCCATGGAACTGCGGCCGTTGATCACAACATCGGATGTGGGAAGATAGATCCCGCCGAAAATATCCATCGCAGCGCCGCCATTCAGCTGCACCTCCTTCGACGGGCCGTTATTCGTGGCCCGAGCATCGCGGTACAGCACTAACCCCGCCGCAGCAGGATAACCCGGAATCTTCGAACTTGCCGGGCCACGCAACGTTCCCTTCGCCTGGGCATTGATCCGAATCGTGCCGACATTGTCCGGCTCGCCCGTCATGACGAGCGTGACACCATCACCATTGATCGTGCCTTGGACCGTCAGGTCGCCCTTCACGTAGTAGAGGCCGGGCGAGAGATGCAGCGTGTCGTTGGTTCCGACCGTTACGTTGCAGAGAAGGCCGGGAGAGGCGTTCATCGTGCGAGAGCTCCCCAGGTCCTGGCAGGTCGGAGGCGGCGTCGGCGTCCAGGAACGGAGAGAGGCGAAGGGGTCGATGATCGGATCGGGGCGATTGGCGTCGATCACTGGGCGTTCGGTGCGCGCATCGGAGGTCCACACATCACCGCTTGAGCAGCCGCTGCACAGCCCTGTCGTGACGAGCGAGGTCGTGCGGACCAGCGCGCTTCCAACGACCGAGATCCCTCCCGGCGAGGTCGCGTTGCTCGCCATGGTACAGTCGCGAGCGTTGCTGGTGCTGTTGCCGCCGAGTTCCAGGCCGCCGCCGAGTGCGAGCAGGCAGACCTGCTCGGCAACGGCTGTAATGGCGACGGCTCTGGTGCGGATGACGGGTGTCTGTGTAACGAAAAGGCCCGCGAATTTCACCGGCTGTGGCCGTGCGATCGTCACTTCTACTGCCGATGTCCGGCCGGCAAAGCTGCCCGAAGACGGTGGGATGTTGACCTGGACGGTGGCTCCGCTCGGAGGATCGAATCCGTTCTGGGTCGCGGTATCACGCGCGGTGGCAATGCCGTCCCCGTCACGAATGAGGGCTCTCGCTCCTGCAAGGGCCGCGAGGTCGGCAGCGGTCGTCGCGTCGCGCAGGGAAAGGTACCAAGCGCCTCCATCTGCCGCGAGGCCGACAAATCCGAGCAGAACTGTCGCGCTCGCCGCAACGAAGGCCGAGGTCGAGCCGCGGTTGTCGAGTCGGGGGCAGCGCGAATGCGGGGCGGCCGCCTCAGGACTCAATGGCGCAACTTGCCGAGGAGCGGAAGGCCCTGGCATCTGCAATCGCGTGCGGGCGAGTTTCGCAGTCGGAAAACGTCGGTCCGCCAATCGAAAGCAGATCGCGTCTTCCTGCTCGCTAACCCAGTGCCGTGGCATGAGTGCGACGTCTCCATTTCACGCGAGGTTGCCGAGCACGAGAAGGGCACGGAAGAATACAATCTATGATTGCAGACCGATGGTTGGCAACAAGATCGAGTGCTGACCGAGTCGACGGAAACCGTTGGGCAGGAGTAACCTGGCCAAGGGCACTTGCGCGTATGCGAAACAGAAAAACTAAGGAAAGGTAAGCAGGGTCGGCGATATCGCAGAGGATGTTAAGGAAGATGACATACGAGCGATGGGTGCAAAATTTGTCTGAAACAGCCATTCTTCTGTTGCAACCACAGGTAGCAAGAACGCTAAGATGGCCTCTAGCGGAGCGTTCCGCTGCCATTGCGGCTCTCCTTCATCGAGGACCTGCTCATGATCAATGATCTCGTGCTTCGGGCTATCACCACCCTGCAGTCTCGGCGGGGCGTGACCGCCGCTGAATACGCCGTCTTGGCGGTCGGCATCGTCGTAGTCGTTGGCCTCGCAGCGCAAACGCTGGGAACCACGATTTCAGGGAAGTTCACCTCGATCTTCACCGCGTCGGGCACTGGGGCCGGCACCGGCGGCACAGGCAACTAAGTTTCGGGGTCGGTCCCGGCCGAGCGGGGATCGCAAAGCCGGGACTGGACCTTTCGTTTCAAGACACAGGAGGGAATAGTGGCCGCACTCAGCCTCACGCTGCTCGTCCTTCTCGCCTGCGCCGCTTGGCACGACATTGCTACCCGGCGAGTTCCCGACGCGCTCTCGGTCGCCGTTCTCGTCGCCGCCCTGGCGCTGCGGGCAGCGGAGGGGCCGTCCGCTCTGATCTTTTCGCTGGGTAGCGCGCTGCTCCTTTTCCTTGCCCTCTTCGTCTTCGCGATGCGCGGGTTGCTTGGGGGCGGGGATGTTAAGCTGGCCGGAGCCCTTGCCGTGGCCTTCCCGCCTTCCGCCACCTGGGACTTCATCGTCGCAACCTCGGTTTTCGGCGGTATCCTCGGCCTGACCTATATTGGCGCGTCCCGCCTCCTCCAGCCCGCTCCCATTCTCGCTGGGGCGCACGGCCATATCATGCGGGTCCTCGCCATCGAGGGCTGGCGCATCCGTCGTCGCGGGCCGGTTCCCTACGCCGTCGCAATCGCGCTTGGCGGGGCCTTTGTCCTTCTCGGCTCCCCGGGGCTCTGAACTGCAATGTATCTTCGTCTGCTTATCATCCTCTCGCTTCTTTTCTGCGCCGTGGGCTTGGGCGCTCTGGCTTTCGGCCTCTTTGCGCCTGCCGAGCCACTCCGTATAGCCGAGGCGGCACCCTCGCCGGTCGTACCGCCCCCTCCACGCGCCCGCATCCTCGTCGCGGCGCGCGCTATGCCGGCCGGTACTCTGCTCAAGGACGCCGACCTGCTCGTGCGCGAGGTGGCCCCCGAGGCAGTGGGGGAAGGAGTCGCGCTGGAGGAGGCTCGAGTCGAGTTGCAGGGTGGGCTGCTTCGCCGCTATCTGGAGGTCGGCGAGGCCCTGCCTCGAGCCGAGGTGCTGCGTCCGCGTGATCGCGGCTTCCTGGCCGCCGTCCTGCGGGCCGGGCGCCGCGCCATTTCGGTCGGGGTTGATGTCGTCACTGGCACCGCCGGCCTTATCTGGCCGGGTGACCAAGTTGACCTCATCCTAACGCAGGAACTGGCCGCCAACGAGGCGCCACTCGGTCGGCGGGTGATCGGCGAGACGGTGCTGGCCGATGTTCGTGTGATCGCCGTGGATCAGCAGTTTACCCAGGGCACCACTGGCACCGATGGTGCGGTGGGCCGCATCGCACGCACCGTCACTCTGGAGGTTACCTCCGAGCAGGCAGAACGTGTCGCCGTTGCCACGCGCCTAGGCCGGATCGCGATCGCCGTCCGCGCCATCGAGCCGCCGCAGGAGGTGATGAGCGCTGGTCCCCCTGTCTTCGGGGCCGATGTATCACCCGCTCTCGCGGCTGGCGCGGTCGCCCAAGGCGCGCGTATGCGCGTCATCCAGGGCGGCCAGGATCAGGAGGTTGTCTTTCGGTGAACCTAGCACCTCGCACTGTTCTGGCCTTTGCCTTCCTGTTCCCGGCCGTTGCGTTGGCGCAGACGAGCCTGCCGCCCGTGCCAGCCTCGCCACGCCCTGCCTTCCCGGACCTCACGCGCACGGCAACCGCAGTGGCCACGCCGACGCCGGTTCCGCTCGCGATCACCTTGGAAGCGGGGACAGGCCGCCTGCTGAGTCTTCCGCGGCCGGCGCTGACGGTCCTCGCGGCAGACCCGCGCGTGGCACGCATTCAGCCGGCTTCGCCGACGAGTCTTTTTCTGATGGCTGTGGGCGCCGGGCGCACCACGGTCGTAGCCACTGCGGAGGACGGAGCGCCAGTTGTCGAGTACGATGTAACTGTCTCCCCCAGCCGAGCCGCGGCGGCGGCCCTCCCGCAGGTGGCTCCGATGCCAGGCGCTGCCGCACCCGCGGCGCCGCGGCGCCCGAGCGCTCAGGCGGTTGAAAGCATGATCCGCCGCATGGTGCGCGGGGCGGAGGGCGTGCGGGTCGTCGCTGCCGGTCCGAACGGCTTCCATCTCTCTGGGAGCGTGCCGACGGCAGCCGACGCTCAGCGCGCGGAGGCGATCGCCCGCGCTGCGGTAGGGGAAGATGCGGAGCTGGTTAACTCTCTCGCACTGCTCTCGTCCATTCAGGTAAACCTCCGCGTCCGGGTCGCGGAAATCTCGCGTCAGGTTACGCGGGAGCTGGGCTTTAACTGGCAGGCCCTGGCCAATGGGGGAAATAATTTTCTCCTTGGCCTGCGGACCGGTGGGGCCGGGGCCGTGCTGAGCGCCATCACGGCCCCAGCGACAACCGCATCCGGCGTCAACCGCGTCGGCGCTGCCTTCGGCTCCTCTCGTTTCGACATCAATGCCGTAGTGGATGCATTGGCGAGCGATCAGCTCATCACCATCCTCGCCGAGCCAAACCTCACAGCGCAGTCAGGTGAGGTGGCGAGCTTTCTTGCCGGGGGTGAGTTCCCGGTGCCAGTTGCGGCGAACAACAGCAACAACTCGATTACGATCGAGTTCAAGCAGTTTGGCGTTTCCCTGGCTTTCGTGCCAACCGTCATGGGCCCTGACCGGCTGAATATCCGCGTTCGCCCGGAGGTAAGCGAACTTTCCGAGAATGGCGCGATCAGCGTGCCGCTCTCCAATGGGACGGTGACGATTCCGGCACTAACCGTGCGCCGTGCGGAAACAAGCGTGGAGCTGGGAAGTGGGCAGAGTTTCGCCATTGCAGGGCTGCTCCAGCGTTCCAGCACTCTCGTCAACTCCGGCCTGAACTTCCTGGGTGACGTGCCCGTGCTCGGTGCGCTCTTCCGCTCTGACCGCTTCAAGCGAAGCGAGACGGAGCTAGTCATTATTATCACCCCCTACCTTGTCCAGCCCGTCTCCGACCCCCGTAGCCTCGCCGCACCGACGGACGGCATCCGGCCCGCTTCCGACCTGGAACGCATCCTGCACCGCCGGCAGCTCGCCCGCGGCGGGCCTGCGACGCCGCTCCGCGCCCGGCTTGATGCCGGCTTCGTGCTGGAGTGACCGGGATGCGCTCGCTCGTCCTCGCCACCATCATTCTGGCCGGATGCGCGCGGGACGACTTCGCGCGTCCCGGCACATGGGCTGCGGTCGGCCTGAACGACCGGAACCTTGAAACGATGCTTGCCGAGCCCGTCCATGGGGTGCGTGGGGTCGCCGCACCGGATTCGCGCGCGGTCACTGGCAGCGCCGCCATCGAGCGCCTGCTTCGTGATCAGCGAAAGCCGCTGCCTTCCGCGAACCAGCCTCTCTCTGG
Organism: Roseomonas sp. GCM10028921; assembly: GCA_042666135.1. GTDB lineage: Bacteria > Pseudomonadota > Alphaproteobacteria > Acetobacterales > Acetobacteraceae > Roseomonas. The sequence goes on from JBHTFH010000064.1 coordinate 12,535, forward strand.
CGGCGGATGGGCCGGCACGCCGGGAGGATCCGATGCTCGTTGAGCGCCGGCCACCGCGTGACACGGAGAAGGAGAGCAGCTACGTCGCCGCCGAGGGGGCACCGCGTCTTCCGCTCGTGGCCTTCGTGACGGATGAGGAGAGCGAGGCGGCGCTTCGCGGCGGGCTTGTGGATCTCGGCGTCGGGCTGACGGTGCGGAAGGGCGACGCCCGGACCGCAGCCCGCGCACTTGAGCGGGAGCCGACGCCGTATGCTCTCCTTGTGGATATCTCCGGTCTAGCAGACCCGCTCGGCGCGCTGGATGCGCTCGCGGGGGTTTGCGCGCCGGACGTGCGGGTCCTGGTTATCGGCGAGTCCTCAAATCTCGCGCTGTATCGGCGCATGACGCGCGAGGTCGGCATCGCCGAGTACCTCTACAAGCCACTGACGCGGGAGGACGTTTCCCGCATCTTCGGCCCCCATGTCACGGGGGGGAGTAGCGAGGGGGGAGGCGAGCGTGGGGGGGCGCTGGTGACCGTCTCTGGCGCGCGCGGTGGCTGTGGAGCGACGACGATTGCTGTGAATCTCGCTCTGCACCTTGCTGAGGTGAGCCGCGGCCATGTGGCGCTGCTCGACCTCCATCTCCGCGGTGGCTCAACCGGGATGATGCTTGGACTGAAGTCAGGAACCGGATTGCGCGTCGCGCTCGAGGACCCGTCGCGAGTCGACGGACTGTTTCTCGACCGGTCATCCGTGTCTGTCTCCGAGCGGGTGCGCCTGATCGCGGCGGAGGAACCGATGGAAACCGATCTACGCCCGAATGAAGGGGGAGTGAAGAACCTGCTCGCCATGCTGACGGCCCGGTTCAACTTCGTCGTGGTGGACACGCCGTGTCCCCCAGATATGGCCGAACGCATTGCACACGCTGCAGCGCTCCACCGTTTGATCGTCACAGGTCCGGACATCGCGGGCATTCGCGACACCATTGCCCTTCGCAAACTGCTCAGCGGCCTGGGGACTGGAAGTGTCGGTACGGTGCTAAATCGCGTCGGACTGCCGGGAGGGCTGAAGGCAAAACTCTTAGAGGAAGGCCTCGGAAGTCCGTTTGACCTCGTCCTCCCCGATCTCCCGAAGCACCTGCCGCGCGCTGCGCATCTTGGGAAGCCAGCGATCTCGGAGAGTGGCGCTTTCCGTCGTGCCCTTGCACCGCTAACGCAGCGCATCGCCGCCCCGAAGGCTGTCACCGCCTCCTCCTCGCTGCTTGGACGGCTTCTCGGCCGGCGTACATTTTGAGCAGCGAGGTCGGACCAGGTGAAACACTTCGGACGACGCCTTGGAGACGGCCCCCCACAATCCGGTTCCTCCGGCAATCCAGCCGCAGCCTCGAACATTGGCGGCGAGGTGCTCCGCCGCCTTCGAACCCAGGTTCTGGAGCAGGTAGATCCCGTCGTGGCGGGACGCCTAGCGGGCCCGGAACTCCGCACGCAGCTCGAGGCGTTGATACACGACGTAGCGAACCGCGAGCGTGTGGAGATCTCCGGCCGTGACGAGGCACGGATAGCTGAGGAGCTGACCCATGACATGGTCGGCTACGGACCGCTCGAGCCGCTCCTGCGCGACGACAGCATCAGTGACATCATGGTCAACGGTCCCGAGCGTGTCTTCGTCGAGGTTCGGGGAAAGGTTCACCTCACGGATGTGCGCTTCCAAAGCCATATGCAGCTGAACGCTATCGCCCAGAAGATGGCGGCAACGGTAGGGCGTCGTGTCGATGAGTCTAGTCCTCTTGTCGATTGCCGTCTGGCCGATGGTAGCCGCGTCAATGTCGTCTTTCCTCCGCTGGCGATTGATGGGGCGTGCATCTCTATCCGGAAATTCGCCAAGCGGAAGGTGGATCTCCGCGACTTGGCAGCGGGCGGATCCATGTCGCCGGCCGTCGCGAGCGTGCTGGAAATTGCGGCGCGTTGCCGTTTAAACGTTGTTATCTCGGGCGGCACTGGCTCGGGTAAAACAACGATGATGAATGCGATGAGCCGCATGATCGATCATGGCGAGCGCATCGTCACCATCGAGGACGCCGCCGAACTTCAGTTGCAGCAGCCCCATGTTGTGCGGCTGGAAACCCGACCGGCCAATCTCGAGGGAAAGGGCGAGATTAACCAGCGGGATCTTATGAAGAACGCACTGCGCATGCGGCCCGACCGGATTATTGTCGGTGAGGTGCGCGGCGCGGAGGCTTTCGACATGCTCCAGGCCATGAACACTGGTCATGACGGTTCCTATTGCACCGTCCATGCCAACACCACGCGCGATGCTCTCATTCGTATCGAGAACATGGTGCAGATGGGCCAGACCAACTTACCCAGCCGCGCGATCCGCACGCAGGTTGCGAGCGCCGTCGACCTAATCGTGCAGGTGGCGCGCATGCGGGACGGCGGCCGTCGTGTCTCGCAAGTCTCAGAGGTCATCGGTCTTGAAGGCGATGTTATTACGATGAACGAGGTCTTCACCTTCGAATTCGAGGGCGAGGGGTCGGATGGTCGGATCCGGGGTCGCTGGACCAGCCCCGCAGCCCGCCCCGGCTTTTTTGACCGGCTGGAGTATTTCGGTCTGGGCGATGCCTGGCTCCGTGCGGTGCGTGAGGGCGGATGACGCGGGAGGCCACGCCGTTTGTCCTCGGCGGGATCCTTCTGCTGGGGCTCATCCTTGGTGTGCTCGCCCTTGTGGAGGCACGCCGTGGGGCACGGATCCGGGCACGGGTGCTGAGCGTCATTGGCAGCCCTGAGGCGGCGACCGTACCGCTTCTTCCGAACATCCGAGTATCCGATGTCAGGCACGGTGCCCTCCAGCTCCGCTTACTTCGCCTCGTCGGGTACGAGAATGACCTTCCGTACGCCTCGCGTGTGATCCCTTGGCCGGTTGTTGCGGCGATTGCCGCGGTGGCGGGCCTGATCGCCACGATGCGCCTCGCCAATCCACTCGGCATGCCCCTAGCTCTCCTTGTTGGGTTCCTCGCTGCCATGGCATCGGCGCGAGGACTTTTCCGATGGCAGGTACAGCGCTACCGCGATACCGTCTTCCAGCAGCTTCCGGACGCGCTCGGCCTGATGGTGCGGGCGATTCGTGCTGGTCTACCGCTCGCTGAGGCGCTGCGCGGCATAGGTCGGGAAAGCCCGTCCCCCATCCGTGAGGAGTTCGCCCGGGCCGTTGGCGATATCGCCATCGGTCGACCAGTGGACGCTGCCCTGATGCGCATCCATGCGCGGACCGGGCTGACAGAGTTTTCCTTTCTGGCAGTGACCCTCGGTCTCCAGGCTCAGACGGGGGGAAGCTTGGCCGAGACGCTGGACACGTTGGCCGATATGGTGCGCAAGCGTGTAGCCATGGCGAAGCGTGCCAAGGCGCTGGCGGCCGAGGGGCGGATGCAGGCGGGCATGCTGACCATTCTGCCCTTCGTGGCCGCTGGGGCGATGGCCGTCATTCAGCCCTTCTACGTCAGGACCTTTACCGAGAATCCATCGGGACAGCGTCTAGCGCTAATCGGCTTCGGCCTCATGGGACTGGGCCTCCTCACCATCCGGCATCTCATTCGCAAAGCGGGACGGGACTGATGGCGCTACTTGGCCAGTCCTGGCAGGCGGTCCTGGCTTTTGCGGGCTGCGCGGTGGCGCTCGCCCTGGCAGCGGCGAGTTTGCTCGGTCAGGTCGCTGAAGATCGTGATCTCGCCCTACGCCTCCGAAGTGTTCTGGCGCCGGAGACTGCGCTGCAGCGCTCGCGATCTCGCACTTCCCTCTGGGCACCCATACGCCTGGTGGGAGAAAAGCTTCGAGACAGTGCGCTTCTGTCGGAGAAGGAGCTGAAGGAGTTCCAACGTGCGCTGACGGCTGCGGGGCTGGACCCGGCGCAGGCGGTACCGACTTTTCTCGGTACAAAGGCGCTTCTCTTCGTGATGGCACCCGCACTCGGCATCGTTGCTGCAATGCTGCTCGATTTTGACCGGGTGCGAATCTGTCTCGCATTCCTGGCGGGCCTCGTGGTGGCAATTTACCTGCCCAACCTCGCAATGCGCTGGCTCCGAAGGCCGTTCCAGGAGAAGCTGCGCCGTGGCTTGCCCGACGCCCTCGATCTAATGGTGGTTGCCGCCGAGGCCGGGCTGGGGCTGGAAACGGCGATAGATCGCGTCGCGCAAGAGATGGCCGGTAGCAATTCGGCTCTCGCGATCGAGCTGACTGTCCTGGTTCAGGAGATGCGCATGCTTCCTGACCGTCGCGAAGCGCTGGAGCGCATGGGCGAGCGAACGGACTTGGAAGGCTTCCGGCGCCTCGGCTCCACTCTTTCGCAGACCCTCCGGTATGGCACGCCGCTGGCCCAAGCTCTCCGTGTACTGGCGGCCGAGATGCGTCAGGACCGCATGCTGCGACTCGAGGAAAAGGCGCTCCGCCTTCCGGCACTCCTGATCGGGCCCTTAATACTCTTCATCTTGCCTGCCTTGTTCATTGCCCTAATCGGACCTAGCATCATCGAGATGGGAAGATCTTTCGGTTCTTAGTCGTGATAAGAAGCTCGGCCGAATCAAGCCTTTGGAGGGGGGGGCCTTTTTTTGGGCTCGCTCTCCTCATGGCCTGCGCCGGCGGTGAAGCGCCTCTCTCCTCTGCTCCTCGCGATCCCGATGGTCCCTCGCGTCTTCGCGTGGCGGCCGCGGCCGAGGCCTCTGGTCAGCCAGAACTCGCGCTCTCGCTCCTTGCCGCGGCCGCTGAAGCCGAGCCGCGCGACCCAGAGATACAGGCCCGCTTCGCGAGTGCCCTGTCGCGCTCCGGCAATCTGCTGCAGGCGCAGGCCGTGGTAGATCGTGGCTTGGCGGCGAGCCCGAACGATCCCGAACTCATCAACCAGCTCGGACGATTGCAATTGCGGGCTGGCGCGGTAGAGGAAGCTCTCGCGAGTTTTGACCGGCTGATCGCGCGCCGGGCCGGTAACGCGCCGGCTTTGGACGGGCGTGGAATGGCTCTCGACCTGCTTGGCAGGCACGAGGAAGCACAGGCAAGTTACCGGTCTGCTCTCGCGATTGTTCCTGCGCATACCGGAGCTGCCAACAATCTCGGCGTTTCCCTCCTGCTAACCCGCCGCTTCAGGGAAGCTGAGCAGGTCCTGGAAATGGTCGCGCGCCGGCCCGGCGTGCCGCCACGTGTTGCAACTAATTTATCTTTGGCGCGCGCCGCCCAAGGCGATCGCCGCGCGATGCGGGATCTTGCAGGCGAGAGTTCCAGCCAAGCTGATGTGGAGGCACTGCTACGGGAACTCGGCGCAAGTATTCAGCAAGCCGAAAAATAAGCAATTCGCATCTGGCATGGTCTCTGCCGACGATTGGTCAATGGTGCAGAGAATGTTTGCTTCCAGTCCCTGTCGCTGCTCCAATCTCTCTCGGTACAATTCTTCTCTGGTGAGGTTGGGATCGCGTTTTTCCTTGTGTTCTCGCGACATTTCTGGCGTGCGCCTCGATACTTCGAGGGTGGAACGAGCGCGGTTTTCTCTCTCTGGAGAGGCCGTTATCTCCGAAGCTTGGGACTTGGGCGTTTCAGTCTACAAGCTGTAGGGCTTTGTAATTACGCCGCCTTTTCTGCTGGGGCCCGCCCGGAATTGGCCGTGCCGATTGCCTCCCGCTGAACTCCTCGAACATCCGCGCTCAGCCCCTACCTTCTCCAGGCGGAGCCCGGAGGCGTGGTGAGGGGCGATGCTGCTTCGGCTGCCAAATTCCATCACGCAGACACGAGGCTTCCCATGACAAATTTTCTCCCCTTCCTCCCGCAGGCCGTGCTCCCCAGGGCGGCAAGAATGCCACCGGTAATAAGGCCAACCCGAAGGACGCTCGTGCCGGAGGCAGCAACGGCGGTGGCAAGCAGGGCGGCGTGAGCACTGCTACCCAGAGCAATCGCAAGACAGGGGATCGTTGAGCGAAGCTGCGCCAGCGTTCTCCGTTTCCATCGACAAGGTTCTGAAGAATGATCAAGCGACGCAAACAGGAAGAGATCGCCGGGGTTCTCGAATTCGCGGGGCACTCCAGTGACGACCGGACGTTCAAGCAGTGGCTCGCAGACCACAAGGGTCGGAATGGCGGGAACCTCCGGGTGAGCAAGGGCGCCACGGGCGTTCGGGTCATGTTCAGCAAGGAGGCTGATATGGCTTTCTGGAAGGAACGCTCGGTGGTGGAAGCGAAGGGGCGGTAGCCTCACGCAGCCTAGCCCTTGTCTACACCCTCGACGAGGCGGACGACCCCTGGGAGAGGCCTCCTGGGTCAAGGCGAACCCCTCCTGGGGCCAAGCGGTCCAGCCCGACGCCATTCGCGCCATCATGCGCCAGGCCCGGAACAACCCTGCCCAGGAGGCCGCGGCCAAGACCCGGCACCTGAATATCTGGGTGGGCGCCGACGAGGCCCTGTTCAGCACCCGCGCCTGGCAGGGCTGCGCCGATCCCTCTCTCACCCCTGAGAAGCTAGAGGGGAGGGACTGCGACTTCGCGGTCGACCTCGCGGCCACCACAGACCTGACCGCGCTCGCGCTAGTGTTTCCCTCCACAGGGCCAGACGGGCGCGTGCACTACGACGTGCTGGCGCGCTGCTATCTGAACGAGGCGGCGGTGCTCGAGGCGAGAAACGCCTCCTACCCTGGCTGGGCGGCGGAGGGCTGGCTTACCGTCACCCCGGGCAAGGAGACGGACATGCGCAGGGTCGGGGAGGACATCCGGGGCCTCGCCGAGCGCTTCCGGATCAGGAGCTTGGCCTTCGACCCGTGGCAGGCGCGGCAGATGCGCCAGGCGCTTGCGGCCGACGGTCTGCCCGTGGTCGAGTTCCACATGCGCACCGCAAACCTGTCCGAGCCGACCAAGGAGCTGGGTGCGGCTATTCTGGCCGGGCGCCTGCGCCACGACGGCAACCCCGTGCTGGAGTGGTGTGTCAGCAACGTCGCAGCGCTGCGCCAGCTGATCCTGGATGGGCCGGAGGTGGAGAGGACGGGCTTGTCGGCCTGGACCCTGGGAGAGCTTTGCCGGGAGGTGGAGGCACGCTGGGGTGTCCGCTACCACGAGGGCCACATGTCCAGGCTCGTGCGCGCGTTGGGCTTGTCACGGCAGAAGGCCAGGCCCTCGCACCCCAAGGCGGATCCGGCTGCCCGGGAGGCCTTTGCTAAAGGGGGCTGCAGAGCGAGCTGGACCGCATTGCGGCCAGGCATCCAGGCAAGCGCCTGACGCTCTGGTTCCAGGATGAAATGCGCTTCGGCCAGAA
>JBHTFH010000065.1:0-19521 GCA_042666135.1 Roseomonas sp. GCM10028921
GCAGTCCGGGGATGCCGGATGCTGCGCTGCACAATGTCGGACTGAGACGCCCTTCCGGCAAGTAACATGTTGCAGCGCACCAAAGTGCCTGCCCTACTGCTGCTCCGCGCCTGCTGGACCTCGTCCTCCAACACCAGCAGCGCCGGGTCGCGGCTATAGCGCCGGTAGGCCCAGGCTACGTTCACGTCCACCGATCTGGCATGAGCCGCTGGAGCGGGCACCACGGGCCGGCATGCCGGTGCGCTCCACCCTCTAGGGCGCCGCACCCGCGCGTGGCCCGGTATCGCGGGGTGGCCATCCCTCGCGTTGACTCTCGCGCACCTCGTCGGCCTTCTCGGTCTGGTCTTGCAGAAGCAGGGTACGCGTTGGGAAGGTCAGGTCGATGCCGGCCTCGCGCATCGCGGCGCGCACCGCTCCCATCACCTTGCCCTTTGCCGACACAGCCGCGCTGCGGCAGGAGTCCGTCCACCAGCGTAGCCGGATGACGACGGTGCTGTCGCCGAAGGTCCAGGGCATGCAGTCGGGTGCGGGCTCAGCCTTCACGCCCTCCGCGGCACGTGCAGCCGCGAGCAGGACAGAAATTGCGTGCTCCACGTCGTCGCTATGACCGATACCGATGTCAGGCTCCGAGCGGCGGACGGAGAAGTGCGTCCGCACGGTCATGCCGCGCGTGTGAAGGTTGCTGTTGGGCACGAGCACGCGCTGGCCGTCATAGGTCTTGAGCAAGGTGGCGCGCGCCTCCACCCGCTCCACCGTATCCTCCTACTGGCCGGAAACGATCTGGTTGCCAACGCGAAAGGGCTGGCCATAGAGGATGAGCAGGCCGGTAAAGGCATGACCAACACTGGCGGCAGAGGGCCAGCGTTCGGGCGCCTGCGTGTCGACGGCGGGTGGCTTTATCGGACCGTTACTCCGTTCACATCTACTGGCGGTGACCAGCCCGGTGTCGCGCTTTGCTTTGTCCCCGATGCTCCTCCGGCAGCTGCACCCGGAGCAACACCGGTTGACTGGGCCGAATTCAGTAGCGGCTGAATGACGCCGCGAGACCTGAGGTGCGACTGACCAGATGCCAGGGCCTCCCCGCGTCATAGTTTCCTCCCTTGGCTGCCCTCGAGCATGCTGAGAAAAGCTGCCCGGGGGCAGAGAGCACCCCAGGTAGAAGGCTGGATTGACCAAAAGGCCCTGCGCGATTGGTGGGATTGCTTGCCGACCCGATTGAGATATCAGCAAGGTAGTCTGCGGTCGAACCGATATCGAAATCACAGATTGTCCATCTCGGCTGCGCCCTAGCGGATGCGTGGCACAAGACGGGGCGCCTGCCGGCGCCATATGTGACGTCGGGGAAGAAGATACGGTCGGGCTAACGCTCCCGTTTTCAGCGCTCTCTGCCCTCTCAGCGCCGGGGAGTCCTCACCGCTTTGGTAAGTAGCCAAGGCCGATGCACACCAGCCGCTCTGAGGCGTGATCCACGCGTCGTTTTGGAACTGGTAGTAGGCCTGTAGCCATCGATTTCTCTCCAGTAATCAGTGGTCAGGCCGGGCGTCAGCGGTGGGACATCTCGCTGCTCGGCCGCGCCACTGGCAGGAGCCACCCGCCTCCTATGGTCACCCCCGAGCTGAGCCCATTCGACAGCCTCCCCTCCTCAAAGGAGGAGACGCACCTGCAGCTTATCCGGCGTCGTGCCTGGGAATCCGAGCAGGCGATTGATGACCTCATCGCCGAGACGACGGCGGCCTGTCATCGAGCGGAGCCGCTCGGCACACAGGGGATCCTCGTCGAACTGGCCCAGGCTCACATCCTTCTCGCCAGCCACGGAGCGGCGCTTGGGGTGTTGCGGGCTCACATTGCCGAGTTCGAACAGGACTTCTGACGTGGGCCAAGCAGGCGTGCCTTGATCCGCTGTGCCCCGCTGACGTTCCACATTCTTGGAGTTTTGGGGAACTTAATCGAGGTCGCGGCACCCGAGGGAGAGGGTGGCGCGGTAGAATGGCTCGCCCGCGTCGTCCCGCACGGTTACGGAGCAGTGGGTGAAGTCGCCTGTCCCCAGGTCTTCCCACGCCAAATTGCGGAGCGAGGCGACGGCATAGGCGCGGGCGGCGTCGGGGCTCGGCAGCTCCATCCCCTCCTCGTCCACGACGTACGTGTCGGCGTCGGTATCGGCGTCGAAGAAGAAGTGGGGCATGGACCGGAGTGGGCGCGCTCAGCGCCGCCGGTCACCTTCACCTGAGACATGTAGCCGGACTTTGTGCATACCACGCCGCATCACCTTTGCAGTATCGGGCTCGAGCTTTTTCCAAGCCGCACAGGCGCGTGGCGCGCACGGTGGTGATGGAACGGCCGTGTGACAACTGGTGGATGGTGGTTCCCCTCAACCGCCGCGATGCAGCGTCGTGGCGCGGCAGGCGGGGAGGGGACTTGCGCTTTAGACCTGCACCCCCCGGGGTTTGTCAAAACGCGCATTTCCCTGTCTGCCGCGCCATCACGTCAGAGGCCACCTTGCTTGCCAGGAGCGGGGTCGAGGCCGGTTCAGGTCATCAACTGTCGAGGGAGCGCGGCGGCGGACCTGGTTCTAAGAGGAGCGACCCCAGGAGGATCAGATTGCTAAATCCACCTCCAGGCCTACCCGCGCACGTCTGTTCCTGGAAAACACACCAAGGCGGGCCAGAGCAGCCCTAACGCCCCGCCTAGCGGGCAACGCAGCCTCCGGCGCACCTCCAACGTTGGTGCTGACATCCCAACGTGAGGCCTATAGAGAACGCTGATGATGCCAGAGCAGTGCCGAGAGGCACGAAGGCTCCTTGGATGGCATCAGCAACGCCTTGCCGTCCAGGCCAATAACTGCCTGGCCACAATTGCAGGCTCCGAAGCCAGAACCCGAGCCGCTAAGCCAAGCAGCATCGGTGCTTTCCAGACTGCCCTTGCGGGCGCGGGCGTGGAGTTCACCGCGGAGCGGGGCGACGGGGTAAGGGGGTGGTTGAGGAAGTCGGATCCCTGACGCCGGCGGCAAGCTCGGCGGCCACTCTCCGTCGCCAGATATCTTTAGACAGTCGGCACGTAGTTGGCGGAGGATGCTCCCTAAGCGTGAGGCCAAGTGGGAGGAATAGATGCTCGGTCGAGGTATCTTCGGAAGCCGCCAAGTCGCCCTCCGAGAGGAGGTTGCCGTTCATCTCACGGAAGATGATGAACGAAACCTCGTCGGCGTCGTGGTCCCGCCCGGCAGTCACCGCGATCTCTCCCTCACGGGCGACCTCCCCAGTGGTCCAGGTCTCGTTCCACGTGCCGCAGCCCTGGCGATCAATGATGGGATCAGGAAGTCTCAGGCCCTCCAAGCGCCGCTTGTGATCATCGACCCCTTCGGCGTGTGGGATCCCGCCTGGGGGGAGCTGCGCTTTCACTGAGCTGAGAGAGGTGCCCCGAGGAGGCTTGCAAATGAGTAAGTGGAGCCGGGAACAACGCTTCGACATGAGGGTACTAGCCGCCCTGGCGCTGGTATTCCTCGTGGCCATTGTCGTCATGCTCACGTTCGCGAGCGATATATTCTGGGAAGCGGTTGGGTAGTATTAGGGCGCGCACCGTCTTGAGCAACCGGGCGCACGCCCCGGCGACTTGACGACGTCTGCGCGGCTTAACCTAGAGAGAGATGTAGTCGCGACCTCTACCGCCGAGTTCGACCCCCAGCGGACATACATCTCAGGGTCGCCTCGCATCACCATCGAGGCGAACGTCCTGCCTCACGGGACAGCAGTCGAACAGCAGTTGCTGCGACCGGCAGGATCAGCATGGCCCACGCCGCCGCGTAGCCTAGGTGGTCTACGACGAGGGCGAAGAGGAACGGACCGAGCGCCATCACCACCATGCAGAGCGTGGTCGCGAAGGCCACGGTGGAGGCAAGGTCCCGTCGGCGCGCTCTCCGCGACCTGCAGCAGGTAGAGCGGGAACCAGCCGATCCCGAACAGCCCCACCACCACGAGGGTAGCGGTGACCAGCGGCAGCCGAGCACCAATTGGCAGCGCGGCAAGGGCCGCAGCCGCCCCGGCGCCGAGCAGCGAGACGATGCCGAAAGACTGCACCCGGCGCCCCGGCAAAGAACGACGCAGCCAGGACGAGGCCCAGCCCAAGCGCGTCGGCCATGAAGCCGATGACGTGGGCGGTAAGGGTGAATCGGAAGGCGGACATGGCGATGCCGAGCCGCAGCATGGGCCAGAAGACGGGATCCCGCCCCACTGCCTGGATGAGCGCGGGCAGCGGCAACGGCGTCTCGGCCTTCGCGGCCACCTCGCCACCCTCGCGGTAGAGGCCCAAGAACAGGACGGCACCGAGGAGCGAAAATCCCGCGCCCGCCCAGACCGAGGCGTGCCAGCCATGCCGGGCGACGAGGAAGGGCAGCAGGGCGGCGGCGATGGTGGTGCCGGAAGGCACGGTGGCCTGCCGGAAGCCCGTGGCGAGGCCGCGGTGCCGGGCCGGGAACCAACGCATGATGACAGGCGTGCCGCCGGGCTGCACCGCCGCGTAGGTGCCGCCAAGGAAGGCCATGCAGAGCAAGAGGGCCGGTAAGCCGTCCGCGAGGACCGCCGCGCCCGCTATGGCGAGCGCCATGCCGAGCATCGCGAGCCCAACGACGGCGCGCTCCCCATGCCAGTCAATCGCACGGCCGAGGGCGAACATCGTCGCGATCTGCGCCCCGTTTATCACGGTGACGGCGAGCGAGGCCGAGGCGAGTGAGACGCTTGAGGCGTCGCCCCAGAAGGGCACAGGATGTATACGCCTTGGGCCAAAGACGGACCCGGCCGCCTGGGTGACGACAGCCACGGCCAGGACAGCCCAGATGTAGGAACCGGCGGGTGGGGGCGCGAGGGGAGAGGACGTCAAAGGACGAATTTCCGAGGTCACCGGGCGAGTGAAGCCGAGGCCTGACCGAACAAGAACCGGCACCTTGCATGTTCAAGTGATCAGCGGCTGTTATGATGCACCATGCGTCCGCTCGACCCCGAGGCGGTCGAGGCCTTCGTCCTCGTTGCCAACCTGCGCTCCTTCACCCGCGCCGCGGGCGTGCTGAACACCACGCAGGCTGCAGTGTCCCTGCGGCTGCGGCGGCTGGAGGAGCGGCTGGGGCAACGCCTGCTGGACCGGACGCCCCGTCAGGTGCGCCTCTCGGCTGCCGGCGAACGTTTCCTCGGCCCCGCCCGCGATCTCGTCGCCGCCGGCCGGCGGGCGTCGAGTTCAGCGCCGAGGATTGGGGCGTGTGGCTCAGGACACCTCAGGTCTGTGTCCGTTCGCAGGAGGCGTTACGCTGCTCGCGAAGACCACCTGCACATAGCCAGGCCAGTTCGCGAGGCGCTCCACAGTCGCCGTCGCGCCGTTCTGCGCGCCGAAACGTTCCACAGTATGGGCAAGGCCCTCCTCGTCCTCTCGGCTGCATGGGATGCCACTCACACGACCGGACGATTTGGCCGCTTCTTTGAAACGTTCCAGCCACGAGTGCCAGCGAGAGGAGCGATGAGCGTTAGGCGTGTAGACCATCTAGCTTCACCTCCAGGGCGAGTGCCATGACAACTACTCGGTGCAGCCTCGCTCCGACACTCACGCGAGGGATGGTCACCTGATCTTGAGTGGCCCAGGGTAGGAATCGCGATCGTCGGATCGCGGGGGACGTCATGTGCCGGACCAAGCACCGCTGCCACAGCCTTTCGGCCATACCTGCCCGACTTGCGGTGGGGTGATGCGGCAGGGAGAGAACCAGCTAGGGCCCTGGTTCCTCTGCCACATAGGCCACGAGTTCTCCGCCGCCGAAATGGACGTCCGACAGATAGCTGCTGTGGACCATGCCCTGACATCCGCACTCCGAACCCTGAACGAGAGAGTGCTCCTGTGTGAGCAGTTCGCGGACGCAGCTGCTCGGGCGCACAATACCGACCTGCAGAGACACTGGCTGGACCTTCGGCTAGAGGTCGAGATGAAGGCCCGTGTCGTCGCGGGATTGATCGAACGAGCTTGGGATCTGGACCGCTCGCATACAGGATAGGAATCAGCGCCGTGTGCATAAGCGTTCAACCAGGACCTCTACTATAATTGGCTGCAAGTCAGGGATCTCACAACCAATGTTGGCCATAAAGTGGGGTCTCGATCGGCGCCGATCGGAACCCCACCCTCACGTCGGTTTCCCGCTGGAAACCAACACTACAGTCCGGCTTTGGGGACAGTCCCCGTTCAGCGCCTCCTCATACCAGAGAACCTATGGGGGCGAGGCGGCGGCGGGGTTGGCTAGGCTGCTTCCATCAGACCTGGAGGAAGCCCCCTGATGACACCGACGCCGGTTCCACAGCCCAGCTATTCTGCGGCTGACTTCGCCGCACTCTGATCCTCGCGCTGGAGATGAGTGAAAAAAGCTGGGTGGTTGCCGCGCACGTGCCTGGGCTGCGGGGAAGCAACTTGCTCATTCCGGCAAGGAGCAGCAGCCCCGCGTGAGGTGCCGCCCGTGATCTCGGGCCCCTTGCGCCGAAGGTCAGCGAGGCCTCGAGCGCGGCGGCCGGATGAATGGTGCGTCCCTCGCGGCGAAAGATGAAGGCATGCCGCCGCAACAGCTGCTTGCGGCCCCTGACGCGGCGCGTGACGCCATGAGCCGAGGCGGTTAGCCTGCCCCAGTGCGACGGAGCATCGTCCCTGGACAAGGGGGATAGTAGATCATGTCCGACCCGGCCACTCTCGCCGAGACCGCCCAGCGAGCGGCGGAGTACTTCGATGTCATCATCGTTGGAGCAGGCATGTCCGGCATCGGAGGAGCCTACCACCTCGCGAAGCGATGCCCGGGGATGCACTTCGTCGTCCTGGAAGCGCAGGACAGCTTCGGCGGAACCTGGATCTCGCACCGCTATCCCGGCATCCGGTCCGACAGCGACCTTTACACCTACGGATACAGCTTCAAGCCCTGGACGGGTGCTCCGATCGCCACGGCGGGCGAGATCCTGAGCTACATGGCCGAGGTCATCGAGGAGAACGACCTCAGCCAGTACATTCGCTATCGTCACAAGATCACGACCGCCACTTGGTCGAGCGAGCGGAGTCTCTGGACACTCGAGGCCATTCGCACGGACACGGGCGAGGAGGTCCGCTTCCTCACCAGATTCCTATGGATGTGCCAGGGCTATTACCGCCATAGAGAGGGCTACACGCCGGATTGGCCAGGACTGGACCTTTTCCGTGGGCAGATCGTCCACACTGAGGCATGGCCAGACAACCTGGAACACCGGGGCAAGAGGGTCGTGGTTATTGGATCCGGTGCCACGGCGGCAACGCTAATCCCAGCCATTGCCGGTGAATGCGCGCAGGTCGTCATGCTGCAGCGCTCGCCGACCTTTTTCCGAACCGGTCGCAACGCCATCCCGATCGCTGATGAGTTACGCGAGCTCGGCGTCCAGGAAGAATGGATCCACGAGATCGTCCGCCGCAAAATCCAGTACGAGCAGGCGAAGTTCGCCAGCCGCGCCTTCACCGAGCCGGACGTCGTGAAGCAGGAACTGCTCGGTCAGGCCCGGGCCTATCTCGGGCCAGACTACGACCTGGAGACGCACTTCACCCCGCGCTACCGGCCGTGGCAGCAGAGGATCGCCTTTATCCCGGATGGCGACCTCTTTCAGGTGATCCGGGACGGAAATGCCTCCGTTGTCACCGACGAGATCGAGAATTTTACCGAAACGGGAATTGCTCTGAAGTCAGGTCGGCACCTCGAAGCAGACCTGATCGTCGTGGCCACCGGCTTTCACATCAACGTGCTCGGCG
Organism: Roseomonas sp. GCM10028921; assembly: GCA_042666135.1. Classification (GTDB taxonomy): domain Bacteria; phylum Pseudomonadota; class Alphaproteobacteria; order Acetobacterales; family Acetobacteraceae; genus Roseomonas. The sequence goes on from JBHTFH010000065.1 coordinate 7,777, forward strand.
ACATCGCCTTTACCGTGGACGGCAACCCGCTGGTGTTCTCGGAGAGTGTCACCTACCGTGGAATGATGTTCACAGGCGTGCCGAACTTAGTGTGGGTCTTCGGGTATTTCCGGGCGAGTTGGACACTGCGGGTGGACATCGTCTCCGATTTCGTCTGCCGGCTGCTTGACCACATGCGCGAGACCGGGAAGCAGAAAATCACGGTGGCGCTGCGCCCGGAGGATGGGGGGATGCCCCTGCTGCCCTGGACTGACCCGGAGAACTTCAACCCGGGCTACCTCATGCGCGGACTCCACCTTCTCCCGAGGCGAGGCGACAAGCCGGAGTGGCAGCACTCGCAGGATCACTGGACCGACAGAAAGACCTTTCCTGCCATCGACCTCCGTGATCCTGCCTTCGTCTATGGTTAGAACCTCCCGGCGCTGTAACCGGCACCCGACCTCTGTTCCCTGGCAGGGATGAACTGATGCCGATGGATCCCGGCGCCTGCGCCGTCCTGAATCTCATGGAGCAGATCGGCCGTCCGCCGCTGGAGACAATGACGCCGGCCGAGGCGCGTGCTGCAACGGCGAAGTCCCGGGCCGTACTGCAGCCCGAGGGCGAGGCGGTGGCAGAAGTCGAGGACCTCGCCTGCCCCGGTCCCACCGGCTCGATCCCCCTTCGGCGCTACCGCGGCACGGGAACATGCGCGGAGGAGGTGCTGCCCTGCCTCCTGTTCATGCATGGTGGAGGTTGGGTCATCGGCAATCTCGACAGCCATGACCAGCCCTGCCGGCTGCTCGCCAACGCGGCGCGTTGCTGCGTGATCGCGGTGGACTACCGCCTTGCACCGGAGCACCGATACCCTGCTGCCCTCGAAGACAGTGCTGCGGCGCTAGGCTGGGTCGTGGAGAACGCGGCGCGCCTTCGTATCGATCCGGCTAGAATTGCGGTAGGCGGCGACAGCGCCGGCGGGAACCTCGCAGCGGTGCTGGCCCTGCTGGCGCGAGACGGCGCCGTCCCCAAGGTCGGCTTCCAGCTCCTGCTCTACCCGGCCGTTGATATGGCGGGCGAGCGGCCGGCCTATCAGCGCTTTACCGAGAGGCTGATCCTCACGGCGAGAACAGCGCGGTGGTTCTACAGCCACTACGTGCCGGACCCGGCACGGCGCGTGGAGTGGCAGGCATCGCCGCTCCGAGCCGCGAGCCACCAGGGGGTCGCGAGCGCCTACGTTATGACAGCCGGCTACGATCCCCTCGTGGACGAGGGCGCAGCATACGCGCGGAGGTTGGAGGAGGACGGGGTACGCGTAACCCATATCCACATGGCAGATCAGATCCATGCCTTCCTGACGATGGGGCGCTTCATCCCCGCCTCGACTCTCGCCCTGCAGCAAGCCGCGCTGTCGCTGGCGCACCACTGGGCCGGCGGTTGATCCTGTCGTCCGCACTCTCGTAGCCGATCGTGCAGGGGACGCGGCATCCGGCGATCGCCGTCACCGTGCGCGCCTCCTCCCACCCGCTGCAGGAGTTCCTGTCCCGCCGTGGCGCTTACTTCAACCGGGGTTAAACCACCGACCTGGGCCTGTTGAAGAATGGCCTATGCAGCCTGGGTGGTGGGATGGCCTGGCCGTCAGCCGGCCGCTGATGGGTGGCGAGGGCATGTGTCGGCCGGCGTGGCGGCCGCAGTGAGGGCGGCGAATAGGGCAACCAAGACGGCTTCTGCCAGCCGCTTGAGGTTGATAACGGCGGCGGTGAGGAAGGCCTGGATCTGCATGTTGGCCAGCCCCCGCCGGATGGCGCGGGCCAAGCCGTGCCAGGTCTTCGCCTCGCCATGGACGCCTTCGACCAGGCCACGGTGGCGGCGGTAGAGCGCCCGCTCGCGTGACCCCCAGCGGGCGTATTTGCGGCGGGCCCGCAGCAGGGCGGGACGGTCTTTGTGCAGCAGGATGGCGCGTCGGCGCATGGTGGTGCTGAAGCAGATCGCGCGCAGACGGCAGGGCTCGCAGTCCCGGATGCGGGCGCGGTAGTGCTGAAACCCGTCGCTGTCGGGCATCCCGTGCGGGCGGAGGACCTTGCCGGCCGGGCAGCGGACGATGCGGTGCTTGGCATCCAGCTCCAAACGGCGCACCGGGATGGTGCCCTTTTTGGGCGGCCGCTTGGTTTTGGCCGGGATCACCGCCTCGATGCCGCGCTCTTCGAGGGGGGCGAAGACACGGGCGACCGCCTGGCTGGCGTCCATCGTGGCGATCCCGATGGGCACCCCGGTTGTCGCGTGGATGGCGTCGAGCTGGCCTTCGACATCTCGGGGTCATGCTGTGCGCCGGTGGTCACCGCCACGTCGAGCACCACGCCTGCCTCGGCATCGACCGCCGTGTGCTGCTTGTAGGCTGGCTCGACCCGTCGCGCCCGGTTGTTGGTCGCCAGGCTTGCGTCCGGGTCGGTCCGACAGACTGGCTCGTTCGGGCCGTTTGCCGCTTCGACGGCAACGGCGTGCTTGCGCGCGACTGCCTCCCAGCTGACATCGGCGCGCACCAGGGAACTATCGATGTGCACCACCTCGCCCTTGGCGATGCCGGCCGCCACGCAGGCCTCGACGGTGCGCGTGAAAATGCGGCGGAACCGCTCCGCGCCCCAGCGGCTTCGGATGCGCGTCAGGCTCGAGGGGTGGGGCAACACCAAAGTCAGCCCCTAGCCGACGAATCAGCGGATAGCGATGTTCACCGCCGCCTCCCGCATCAGCCGCCGGTCATGCACGATGCCAAGCAACAGGCCGGCCAGCATCAGGCGGACCGCAGCCTCAGGGTCGATCCCGGGCCGCCCGCTGCCGGCCGCGTAGCACTCCGCTACCTCCGTCCGCAGCCAGCCGAGGTCGAGAACACGATCCACATGGACCAGGACGCGGTCGCCCGAGATCAGCTCGCGCAGCGAACCGGCGAACACCAACCCGTGCTGACCCCGCGCCCGACACCCCAGCATCCGCACGCTCCGATCCGCCGTCATACCAACGGATCAAGGCCGGGCGATTTCTTCAACGGGCCCTGCTCGGCGGTATGACATCAGCGCCCAACCGGGGCCTCCGCGACCTCGGCCCAGTTTGTTCAACAAAGCCCCGCGGATACAACCATGGCTTACGGCGCCTGCAAGCTGATCCGTGTAACGTAATCACGATCAGCTCCAGCCGCCGCGACGTACCCCAGGGCGACATCGCGCTCGGCCAGTTCGGGAGCGCGCTCCTCCGGGCGCCCGAAGCCACCACCGCCTGAGGTCTCCAGCCGCACCACGTCGCCGCGCCGCAGCAGCAGGCCGTCTGTCTTGGGACGGATGGGCGTCTCCAGCCCGTCGCGGATCAGTAGCAGACGCCCGGGCGCCGCGGAATGCCCGCCCGCCAGGCCATAGGGTGCATGGCGGAAGCGATCCATGTTGGTGGTGAGGATGCAGGCATCCGAGTCCACCCGCCATTCTCGGAACAGTCCGAGCCCGCCCCGCCGCTGCCCTGCGCCGCCCGAGCCGGACAGGAGGCCGTAGGCGGCGATGGTCAGGGGCATGCCGCTCTCGATCATCTCCACAGGAATGTTGCTGTTGTTATGCATGCCCGAGGCATAGGCATTCACCCCGTCCTTGCGGGGATGCGCGCCCGAGCCGCCGATTTCGATCTCCACCAGCACCTCCCGCGAGCCATCGGCCGCGACGGTCTGGAAGGTGCAGACATAGGAGTTGCCGTAATAGGCGGCGGGAATGCGGTCCGGCACGGCGCCGTGCAGGGCGCCGTGCACCGCGTTGAGCAGCCGGTGGCTGACGGCCACGCGGTGCGCTACCGGCGCGGGGTGCCGGGCGTTCACGCAGAGTCCCTCGGGCGCGACGATCCGCACGGGGCGATAGCAGCCGGCATTGGCTGCAAGGGGCTCGTCGCTCGCCGACATTACCGCAAAGAGCACCGCCGCGGCCGAGGAGGCAAGGGTGGCGTTCACCGGTCCCTTGGCCTGGGGCGAGCAGCCGGAGAGGTCGGCGGTGATCGTGTCGCCTACGATCTCCAGCCGCACGTGCAGGCGCAGCGGCTGGTCCAGCACCACGCCGTCATCGTCGAGGAAATCCTCGAATTCGTAGACGCCGTCCGGCATCCGGGCGATGGCGGCGCGCATCGCCGCCTCGCTGTTGTCGAGGATGCGGCGCCCGGCCTCGATCATGCCCACCGCGCCGTAGCGGCCAGCAAGGCGGCGGATGGCGGCCGCGCCCACTTCAAGGCTGGCGAGCTGGGAGGAGAGGTCGCCCAGCACAAGCGCGGGCTTGCGCACGTTCTGGCGGATCATCGCCCAGACGCCGGCATTGGGCACCCCGTTTTCGACGATCTTCAGAGGCGGGATGCGGAGACCTTCCTGGAAGATCTCGGTCGCGGTCGCGGCGTAGGAGCCGGCGGCGAGGCCGCCCATATCGATGTGGTGGCAGAGCGTGCCCACGAAGGCGATGCGCCGGCCCTCGTGGAACACGGGCTTGTAGGTGACGATGTCCGGCAGGTGTTGCCCGCCGCAATAGGGGTCGTTGGTGGCCACCACATCGTCCGGGCCCCAGCCCTCCGCGTCCACATGCTTGTCCAGCAGCTCGCGCAGCAGGTGGCTCATGGAGTTGAGGTGGCCGGGGATCCGGGCAGACTGGGCGAGGTTGTTGCCCTGCGCGTCGAAGACAGCGGTGGAGTAGTCCAGGAGCTCCCGCACGATGGTGGAGCGGCTGGTGCGCCAGACCGTCACATCCATCTCCGCCGCGGCGGCGGTGAGAGCGTTGCGGATCACCTCGATTTCCACCGGTCCGAGGACGGCCGCCTGGGAGGCGGGGGTGGCCTCCGCCTCGCGCCGCGCGACGAGGGCGCCGGCGGGGCCGAGGGAAGCGGTCCAGCCGCGGCCGATCCAGTGGGTGGCGAAGCTCTCCTCCACCAGGGCGGGGCCCTGGATGACATCGGCCGGCGTCAGCGCCTCGCGGTCCCAGACCGGCAGCTTGCGCCACTCGCCGCCCTCCCAGCTCCGGCGCGTGCCCTTACGCGCGGGGCGAGAGGCGCCCACGGCCTCGGTGGCGGCCCGGCGCGGTAGGCGACCTATGGCGGAGACGCGGAGGGTGACGACCTCCACCGCCTCCGCTTCGTCAGCGTAGGAGAAGCGGCGGCGATGCGTCTCGTGGAAGGCGGCGAGCAGGCGGGCGAGGGCCGCCTCATCGGGGGCGGCGACGTCGCCCCAGGGAATCAGCAGCTCGAAGGCCTGGCCGCGGTATCGCATATCCGCCGAGACCTCGACCACACGGTCCTCAGGCGCGACGCCATCGGCGGCGAGGCGTGCCTCGGCATCGCCGCGCAACTCGCCGAGCAGGGCAGCGAGCGCGGTCAGGCTCTCCGGCGCGGCAGGGATGACGCGGGTGCGGGAGATGTCCTGCACGAGATCGCCGAAGAGGATGCCGTAGGCGGAGAGGGTGCCCGGCTCGCGCGGGAAGGCGACCTCGCGGATGCCGACCTCCTCGGCCACGGCGGTGGCGTGCAACCCACCGGCGCCGCCGAAGGAGAGGAGGGTGAAGTCGCGGGGGTCCAGACCCTTCTCGAAAAGAGAGAGGCGGACAGCGGCGCCGAGCGCGCCGTCAGTGACGCGCAGAATGCCTTCGGCCGCCTCCTCCTCGCCCAGCTCCAGCGGGGACGCGATGCGGTGGGCGATGGCGTGGCGCGTGGCCGCCATGTCCAGCGCCATGGTGCCGCCGAGGAAGTAGTCCGGGTCCAGCCGGCCGAGGGCGAGGTTTGCGTCCGTCACGGTCGGTTCCGTGCCGCCGCGGCCGTATGCTACGGGACCGGGGTGGGCGCCCGCGGAGCGCGGGCCGACGGTGAGGCGGCCACCGGAGCCGACCGAGGCGATGGAGCCGCCGCCCGCGCCGATGGTGCGCATCTCCACCATGGGCAGGCGGACGGGGAGGCGGTCCACCTCGCCCTGGGTGACGACGGAGACGCGGCCACCGAGGACCACGGAGACGTCATAGGATGTGCCGCCCATGTCCACTGCCACCATGTCAGGACGGTCCAGCAGCTGGGACAGGCGCTCGGCCGCCAGTGCGCCGCCGCTGGGGCCGGAGAGGAGGAGGCGAGCGGGCTGTTCCGCCGCGCGGCGCAGGCCGCAGACGCCGCCGTTGGACTGCACGAGGAAGACAGTGGGGGCGAAACCGTCCCTGCCCAGGCGGTGCTCCAGCCGCTCGAGATAAGCGCGCACCACGGGTATGAGGAGCGCGTTCAGCACGGTGGTGGAGCTGCGCTCGTACTCACGAATCTCCGGGCTGATCTCGCTGGAGAGGGAGATGGCGAGGCCGGGGCGGGCCGCCAGGATCAGCTCGCGTAGGCGGCGCTCATGCGCGGGGTTGGCATAGGCGTGCAGGAGGCTGACCGCGACGCACTCCACCTCCAGTGCATCGAGCCTGGCGAGGAGGGCGGGAATGGTGGCCTCGTCCAGCGGTGTCTCGATGCTGCCATCGGCGCGGACGCGCTCGGCCACGCCCAGGCGGTGGTCGCGCGGGACGAGCACGGGGTAGGGATCGGGGTCCAGCGCGTAGAGGTCGCGGCGGTAATGGCGCGTGATCTCCAGCACATCCTCGAAGCCCGCCGTGGTCAGCAGCGCACCGCGGGCCAGCTTGCGTTCCAGAACGGCGTTGGTGGCGATGGTGGTGCCGTGCAGGAGCAGGCCGATATCGGAAAGGGCGAAGCCGAAGCGCTCCGCTGCTTCACGCACGCCGCGCAGCAACCCTTCCGAGGGATCGAGCGGGGTGGTGGGAGTCTTCCAGGCCTGCACGGAGCCGTCGCGCGTGTCCAGCACTTGCAGGTCCGTGAAAGTGCCGCCGATGTCCACGGCGATGCGGACGGGCCTCGTTGAGTCGGACAAAGGAAGGTTTCCTGTTCTCTGGCCGTCAGTTCATCAGGGAGGGAAGCCACAGCGCGATGCCGGGCCAGACCAGCATCAGCGCCACAGCGAGGAGGTAGGCGGCGAGGAAGGGCATCACGCCCGTGAAGACATCGCCGATGGGGCCCGGTGGCCGGCGCATGCCCTGCAGCACGTACATCACCGTCCCGTCCGGCGGGCTAATTTGGGCGATCTCCACCAGCATGGTCACGATCACCCCGAACCAAATGGGGTCGTAGCCCAGCGCGACGACGATCGGGAATACCACGGGCACGGTGGTGATGATCATGGAGAACCCCTCCATGAAGGTGCCGAGGGCGAAGTAGAGCATCATGATCGCGGCCATGATGGCCCAGGGCGGCAGGGGCAGGCCGCCGATCATCTCCGCCATTGCCTGCGGCACGCCGATGCCGGTGAGAATGTAGTTCAGCAGGTAGGCGCCGAAGAGGATAAGGCCGAGCAGGGCGGTGTTGCGTGCCGTGGCCTCGGCCGAGGTGTGCAGCATCCGCCAGCTCAGCTTGCCGTCCAGCGCTGCGAAGCCGGCCGCGCCGACGACGCCAAGCGCCGCCGCCTCGGTGGGCGTGGCGAGGCCGCCATAGATGCTGCCGAGGACGAGGACGATCAGCGCCATGGTGGGGCCAAGATCGGCTAGGCCGCGCAGCTTCTCGCGCAGCGGGATGGGCACGCCCTTCTCCATGGGGTGACGCAGCCCGTGGAGGAGGATAACGCCGACGAAGAGGCCGGTGACGAGGATGGAAGGGATGAGTGCCGCGACGTAGAGGGCACCGACCGAGGTCTCGGTGATCAGCCCGTAGATGATGAAGGTGATGCCGGGCGGGATAAGGTTTCCTAGCGCCCCGCCGGCGGCCAGCGAGCCGAGCACCATGCGCTGGCTGTAGCGCGTGCCCGAGAACCAGGGGAGCGCGACCGAGCCCATGGTGGCGGCCGTGGCCACCGAGGAGCCGGAGATGGCCGAGAACACCGCGCAGGCCACGATGTTCGTGTGCAGGAGTCCCCCCGGCAGACGCCCGAGCCAGAGGTTCAATGCCTTGTACAGCCGGTCCGACAGGCCGGCGCGCAGCAGGATCTCCCCCATCAAGAGAAAGAGTGGCACGGCGACGAGGACGAAGTTGCTGGAGGGAGACCAGAGCGTCTGCCCCGCGAAGAGCCACCAGGGCCGGTCGGAGAAGGCGAGGCCGACGAGGATGCCGAGCAGGCCCAGCACCGCCGCCACGTAGACCCCCGCGCCGAAGAAGACGAGGAAGACGCCGATCAGTGCCAGGATCTCGACAACCGGCACGGCCTGGCCGCCGCTGGCCGCGGCGAAGACCGCCGCGCCGAGAAGGAGCAGGAGGAAGAGGACGGCGATCATCGGGCGCTCCCCCCGTTCCGGGCCATGGCCACGGCCTCCAGCGCCTCCTCCGTCTCGTCCTCTAGCCCGCGCGGGCCGAGCAGCGAGTCCACCGCCACCGGGCCTTCGAGGATGAGGCCGAGGGCGGATTCCAACATCAGCACGGTGATCATCATGCAGAAGGCGACGAGGCCGAAGACCCAGAGGCCCTGCGGCACGGCGAGCGGGATGTGCAGCGCGCTGTTGTCATGCGCGTCGAACAGCAGGCTCTCATCCAGCAGCGTCCAGCCCGCCCAGGCACAGAAGGCTGCGAAGGCGCCGAGCAGGGCGAGGGCAAGGATGTGCAGCACGGCGCGTGGCCAGGGCGGCAGGCGGTTCACCAGCGCGTCCACCCGGATATGGGCGCGGCGCGCGAGGGTGTGGGCCAGTCCCCAAGCGATTCCGCCAGCCAACATGTAGCCCGTGACCTCGATGGTGGCGGCGGAGGAGAAACCGAGAAAGCTGCGGCCCAGCACGTCTGCCGTGATGAAAACGGCGCAGGCGACGTAGTTCCAGCCGGCCACGTAGGCCATGAACGACGCGACCCGGGCGGTGCCCATAGAAAGGCCCCGCGCGGTGCGCAGCAGGGGGGTTGTCATCCGCCGAAGCGGACGCCGCTGATCGGGGCGATCACCTGGTTGTAGATCTCGCCGCAGCGCGCGCCGCAGCGGCTGACCCAGTTGGGCAGGACGGTACGCTGGAAGATTCCGCGTAGGCGCTCCGCCTCCTCTGGCGTGCTCTTCACCTCCGTCATCGGGCGGGGGGCAAGCTGATTTAGGCGGCAGGCCTCGCGGTTGCCGATGTTGCAGTCGATGCCGTCGCGCGTGCCCTCATCCCCGAGTTGCCAGAGCTTGTCGGACATGTCCTTGAAGGTGGCTTCCAGGTGGGTGCGCACTGCGGGATCTAGCCGGTTCCACCAAGCGAGGTTCACCAAGTAGCCAGCCACCGCCCAGGAGAGCGGCAGGTCAGAAATATGGGTGGAGACCTCCGGCCAGCGCGCGGCGGCTCCGCTGCCTGTGCCAGTGACTGCGCAGTCCACCACGCCGCGCTCCAGCGCCGAGTAGACCTCGGGGAAGCCGATGGAGACTGGCTGAGCGCCGAGCGCGCCGACGAGATCGACGAGCGAGGCGCCGAAGGTACGGATTTTTCGCCCACGCAGGTCGTCCAGAGAGCGGAAGGCGGAGCGGCAGAATAGCACCTGGGCCGGGAAGGGGTACATAATCACCAGGCGCACGCCGAACCGCTCTAGGTCACGGTTGGCGATGGGCATCAGCTCCTCCGCAACGCGGCGAGCATCGCCGATCCTCGGCGCCATGCCGGAGAGGTCCACGCCATCGAGGATCGGCACGTCGCCGGAGAGGGTGGAGAGGGTGCCGGCGCCGATCTCGGCCTGTCCAGAGCGCACAAGCCGCACGATCTCCGCGCCGCCCAGGTTACGCTCCGCATGGGAGGCGAGAGTTACGTTCACCCGTCCGCCCGTGCGCGTGGCCATCTCCCGCAGGTACGGCACGTCCACCATGGTGAACTGCGTGTTGGTGGGCACGGGCTGGGTTATGGCGACGATGTTCACCCGTGGCCCCGGCGGCACGGTAGGGGTCGCCGGCTGTCCCTGGGCGGAGGTGGCCATGACCGCCGCCGCGAGGACCAGTCCTGGTAGCTGGGCGAGGTGTCGCAGCATCGTTGTCTCCGTTGCAGAACGGAGGCACCTTGAAGCGTAGCCAAAGCGGGTCAAGGGTGCCCGGCACTGGCATTTCGCGAGAAGGGCCACATCTCCTACCCAATTTGCCCACCACGGGGGCACCACGCCCACACCTCGCCCGAGTTCTGGGCGGCGTGATCACGACCGGCGGAGACGATGAAGCATTCAGCCGACTTTGTCAGGTTGGCGGCTCGGTAGGGGAGTGGCAACCAGCACCAGCGTCAGCGGACCTCTGAAATGTGCCGCAACCATCCTCGAAACCGTCGCGGTCCGATGCAGCGAGGTACGATCCGCCATTTGGTGATGCATCGGCCAGGCCGACGCCGAACGGGCAGTGTCAATACCTCGCTCCTCCTACCCCATCGGAACGCAAATCGCCCTCTCCCGCACAGGTCTCATTAGCAGCGCCTTTCGAAACATGGAGAAGCGGCAGGGCTGCACCGAGATGAGGGGCATGGCGAAGCCTCTGATCTCGGTCGGCCTCCGGTCGGTGATCGAGCTGCGTTTGCCGCCCGAGCGGTCCAAGCCGGAGGGCGGACGGCCGGTTGTATCGCCCCGTGCTGCCTCGAGCGGCATCCTCTTTGTGCTGCGCTCCGGCAGTCCGTGGGAGATGCTGCCGCGAGAGAAAACTTGGGCGCCCCCGACGCAGGCCGGACAAGCTGCACGCCGACAAGGCTCATGACCACCGCCGCTGCCACCGCGCATGCCGCCGGCGCGGGATCAAACACCCTACGAGCGCAGGTTCGACATCCACCAGGCCCTCACCGCGCTCGCCTGTTCCCTCATCTGCCTCATCGCACTTCAGAGGCGGTTTTGAAAGGCGCTGTAATAACCCTCGAATAGCTCCGCTCGCAGGTGCCTCGGGAAGTGAGGTACGGCGCAGACGCCGCGAGGATCATCCACTCTACTAGTTTTGCTGGCACGACCGTCAGCCCCGCAGCTCCTCCGCATGAGCCTTTGCGAAATCAGCCATACTGGTGAAGCGAAAATTGTGCTTCGGCAATATGCCAGGGTCCATGGTAGCGCCGAAGCCGTCGTCTGCATGGCGACGGTGAATCCAGCATGAAGCCAAGCTCATCTCGTTAGCGGGCTTGTGATCATGGAACAGGCTTTCCGCCGTGTGCAGGATGTCACTCTTCGCGATGCCCATTTTGCTCAGCCGTTCCAGCATGTAATGGAAGTTGTTGAGGCTCGGCTTGTAGGAACCAGCATCCTCCGCCGTCACGACGGCATCGAAGTCTATCCCTAGCCGCGCGTTGCTGACAGCGAAGGTGGCATTGTCCACGTTGGAAAGAATGACCAGCTTGTAGAAGCGCTTCAGGTAGCGCAGCGCTTCCACCGAATCCGGAAAGGCTGGCCAGGCGCGAACGGAACGGCCGTAGGCGACACATTCCTCGTGGCTCGTCACCACACCCCATTGTTCCGCGAGGCGCTTGTACACGATGGCCAAGAGCTGATCATAAGGCTTGGCCGGCGTCTGTGCCTGCTGGACCGATTCATGGTGCGCGTGCGCCTGAAGGATCTCGTTGCGCGAGAGCGGGCGCTCCACCCGCTGGGTCAGGGGGCCCAGCGCGGCAAACATGCCGCTCTCCCAGTCGATGAGCGTGCCGTAGCAGTCGAAGGTCAGAACCTTGAAGTCGCTTAGGCGCATTGTGGAATCCCTCCCTATCAGGCGTTCAGCTCGTTCTTCACGAAGCGGCCGGCCTTGAGGATGGCGGGCATGTGGCGGCCCTGGCTGGTGAGGAGGGAGAGGTCCGCCAACGG
>JBHTFH010000066.1:0-19411 GCA_042666135.1 Roseomonas sp. GCM10028921
CCTCGGGTGTGTGCGTCCTCTTTCGACCCATCCTCTGCCTCCCCAAAACAGCCGCCGGACTACATAACCGGCGGACCGCTTCTAGGGGGGCAGGTCACCTTCCGGTCCACCAGTAGGAACTCACGGCGCTCAGACTGCGACAGGCCTTCAGCCCTCGCCCTGCGGGCTTGTCGAGGTCATCTCCGCAACGGCCCAGAAGACCAGGACCATCACCGCGATCTCCCAACCAATGGAGGCAGAGAGGCGCCGACCGGCCCCGGGATCGTCGGCCGAGAGGGCGGGCGTCAGCCTGAAGCGGTGCCATGCCGCGAACCCGAGCAGCATGCCCACGAGACCCACCTTCGTCAGGAGAGCCCACCCGTAGGCCGTGGTCACGAGGACCTCCAGCTGCCCGACTAGAAACCAGGCGAGCGCCACTCCAGCCAGCACGAGGGCGCCCACGATCCAGGTGGCAGCCCTTGCCCAGCCCTCCACCAGCCGTGCCGCCTCCGGACCGCCGCGTCTCGAAGCCAGCGCAAGAGGCCACAGGCTTCCCGCCCAGAAGGCCACCGCCAGGAGATGGACCACTAAGGCAATCGCCAGCAGGAGCCGGGGCTGGTGCTGGGTGGTGTGGCCAGCCACCGTGAAGCTCGCCGCGACGGCCAGGATCCCCGCCCATCCGAGCACGGCGGCGGCACGGCCGATCCAGGTAGCCAGGGCCACGGCGATCACTCCCGCCCACACGAGCAGGACGGAGATGCCGGGGCGGGCCGTCAGCATCATGTCCCAGACCTCTGGGTCGAGCGGATCCCCGTCGGACGCCAGTGCCACCTGAGCAGTCAGCCACGCGAGGCTCGATGCAAGCGCCATGGACGCCAAGCCCAACGTCACCCGACGGCACGCGGCGGCGTCCTGCGGCGTCTGCTGACGCCCGAAGCCGATGGCGAAGACAGCCAAGCCCACCGCCCCGAGGCAGGCCACGTAATGGGCGATGCGCAAGGCCGCGGAGAGCGCCCGGAGCCATTCGGGCTCCGGCCGGAGCAGCTCTAGGATCACCGGGTGGCGTTCACGGCGAAGCGCACCGCCCCACTCATGACGTGACCGTCGTCCCCCATGGCGCGCCATTCGAGCCGGTAGGCGCCCGGCGGGAGGGGGTTGGCCACCGTGGCGCTGGCCCTGCTGGACGCTGCCCGCCCGCCCTCACGGCGCACAGGGTGCTCCCGCCCGGCCTCGTCGAGCAGGCGCATGGAGGTGACGCGGCAGTCCTCGCTGAACGCCAGGTTGAGGGCACGCGGCGACGCCGCCAGCGTCGCCCCGTCGGCGGGGTCGGACGAATGCAGCATCGCGTGCGCCGAGGCGACCGACGGCGCCAGTGTGGCGAGGACGGCGGCCACAAGGCCGCCCCTGACGAAAGCGCTCCGAGAAAGCATGGTAGCTCCTGTGACCAGGGTCTTCCCACCTGACCTGCGCGGCGGAAGCCAGGGACCCTGAATAGGCGGGTGCCTGCCCCGAGGCATCCGCAACCGCGCACCAATTTGTTGCAGCGACCGCGTCCGGGCGGCCTGTGCGATCAAGCGGCGGCCTGCGCCTTCCAGCCCGCCGCCTGCAGGGCGTTTGCCAGGGTGCCGGGGTCGGAGTTCCCGCCGCTCACGGCGATCTCTTTCCTGTCCAGGCGAACCTCGACGCGCGCCGCGGGATCGGCGTTCCGCACGGCGGCGGTCACGCCTTTGGCGCAGCCTTCGCAGTTCATGTTCTCGATGGTGAAGTGCATGGTCGGTCCCTCTGGCCTCATGGGAGCCGAGGAGATGGGGTTTCCCACGGTGGCAAGGTCAAGGGCGAAAGCCGAGGCCAGCGGCGCTGGCGACGGGAAGCGGAACCTGGACTCGCGGGAGCCGCAGCGTGACGACGGTGCCCTGGCCCGGCGCGCTGTCGATCGAGAGGGCGCCGCCGTGGCCTTCGACGATGGCCCGCACGGTCGAGAGGCCGAGACCGCTGCCGCCGCCCGCCGTCCGCGCCCGGTCGCCCCGGAAGAGTGGCTCGGTCACCCGGGGCAGGTCCTCGGGAGGGATGCCGGGTCCGCGGTCGCCGACCCGCACCAGCACCTCGCCTGAGCGGGCCTCCACCTCGACCCACGGATCGCGCCCGTGCCGTGCGGCGTTGGCGAGGAGGTTCGTCACGGCCCGCTTCATCGCGACCCGTCGGCCTGGGACGACCGCGTCCTCGTCCATCCGCGCCTCCTCCACCGCCGTCCCCGCGTCGGCGAACTCGTCCGCCACGGTGCGGACGAGCGCCGTGACGGCGAGCGGCTGGACGGCCTCGCCCGCATGCCCGCCCCGAAGATAGGCGAGGGCGTCGGCGACCATGGTCTCCATCTCGGCGAGGTTACGGCGGATCGGATCCCGGGCCTCTTCCGGCAGGTCCTCGGCCCGCAGCTTTAGCCGGGCGATCGGCGACATCAGGTCGTGGGACAGCGCGCCGAGCGCGAGGGTCCGCTGGCTGAAGGCGTCGCGGGTGCGGGCCGCCATGGCGTTCAGCGCCTCCGCCAGTTGCCGCACCTCCCGCGGTCCGGAAGCGGGCAGCGCCGGAGGCTCGCGCTCCAGGTCGAGCCGCGACACCGCCCTCACCAGGGCCGACACCGGCGCCGACACGGAGCGGGCGGCGAAGCCAACAGCCAGGAGCAGGGCCAGGCCGATCGCCGCGGCGTAGGAGTGCAGCACGCTCTGGTCGGCCGACAGCGCGTTGAAGGACGAGATCTCGACGTCGAGCCAGGAGCCGTCCGCGAGCCGGGCCACGGCCCTGATGCCGACGAGGCGGTCCGACCCGGCGTCGTGGCGGCCGGGACGCACCTGCACCTCGCTCGCGAGGTCGGTCAGGGCCTTGGTCCGCGCCGCCACCGTCGGCCACCCGTCCACGGCGGGGTGCTCCGGCGTTGGGGCTAGGTTCCGCCGCCAGTGGACCTCCAGGTCTGGCCGGGAGAGGGCGTGCGCCACCCGCTCCCGCTCGGCATCGGGCGCCGCCGCCACGGCGTCCACCAGGGTCGCCAGCCGCTGGGCCAGCAGCTCCTCGGTCCCGCGTTCCACTGCCTGCCGCAGGAGCAGGTCGTGCACGCCGACCATGGCGGCGAAGAGGACGGCGAAGCCGACCGTGAGGGCCGCGAGGGTGCGGGCGGCGAGCGATTGGGGGAGGAACCGCCTCACACCGTCCATTCCACGGGGCTGGAGAGCACGTAGCCGATGCCCCGCACTGTCTTGATCAAGCCCGGTTCGCCGTCTTCGTGAGGCCGTGAGCCCAGCTTGGCTCGCAACCGGCTGACCTGGACGTCCATCGACCGGTCCAGCCCGCCGTAGGGCCGGTTGCGGGCGAGGTCCAGGAGCTGGTCGCGCGTCAGCGTGCGCTGGGGCCGCTCGACGAAGGCGAGCAGGAGGTCGTACTCGCCGCTGGTCAGCTCGACGACGGCGCCGTCCGGCCGCAGCAGCTCGCGCCGCCGGGTGTTCAGCGACCAACCGGCGAAGCGGGCCACCTCCCGCTCCTTGCCTCCCGCCGCTCCCTCGGCCCCGTCCACCCGCCGGAGGACCGCGCGGATCCGGGCGATCAGCTCGGCCGGGTCGGCGGGCTTCACGACGAAGTCGTCCGCGCCGAGCTCGAGGCCCACCACGCGTTCGGAGGACCCACCGAGGGCGGTGAGGATGATGACCGGGACGCGCCCTTCGGACCGCAGCTCCCTGCAGAGGTCGAAGCCGGACCGGCCGGGCAGCATGACATCGAGCAGGACGAGGTCGACCTGCGCGGAGCCGAGCAGGCGGCGCATCTCGGCGCCCTCCCGGGCGCCGCTCGCGCGGAACCCGCTGCGGCGGAGCAGGGAAAGCAGGAGCTTGCGCAGCTCCTCGTCGTCCTCGACCACGAGGACATGCCGTCCCTCTCCAGACATGGGAGGGAGGTCGACGGGCGTCAGGCCGAGAGGCCCGGCCGCGCCGGGCCGCCCCGTCATCGCGGCGCTCCTGGGGGCTGGGCCGGGCGGGTCCTCATGCTTCCGCTCCGTGTCAGAAGAAAAGCCGGATGCCGGAGACGAATTCGATGGATTCGGCTCGTCCGCCCTCGGCGCGAGCGTACTTGGCCGCCTCGCCGAACCGGCGCGTGTAGTTCACGCCGACGTAGGGCGCGATCTCCCGGGTGACCTCGTATCGCAGGCGCAGTCCCGCCTCGACGTCGTTGAAGCCGCTGTTCACGCCGAGCTCCGGCACCCGTTGCGCCGCGACGTTGACCTCCAGGTTAGGCTGCAGCACGAGCCGCTGGGTGACGTAGAGGTCGTAGGACAGCTCGACGCGTGCCGAGATGTCGCCTCTCTCGCTCGCGAACGCCTGCAGGTCGACCTCGAAGAGGCCGGGCGCGAGGCCCTGGATGCCGATGACTCCGTAGGTGCGGTCCGGTCGCGGGCGCGGGCCGTAGCGCACACCCGCCTGGAAGTCCCAGTAGTAGCCGATGAGCCGCGAGTAGAGCAGCTGGACCTCGGCGTTCTCTGCCCGGCGGCCCTTCTCGAGCTCGCCCTGGGTCTTCAGCCAGACCTTGTCGTAGTCCGTTCCGTACCACGCCTGCCCATCCCAGCGCGCCACGTTGGGCGAGCCGTCGAGGCCGACGCCCCACTCCAGCCGGTCGAAGAGCACCGCTCCGAAATAGACCTCGTGCGACGAGGCGGCGTGTGCGCCCGGGTTGTGGGCCGCGTTCTGGGAGGCGGCCTGCTGCGCCGACGCCTCCACGCTGGAAAGGCCGAGGAGGGCCGCGAGGACGACCGTGGCTCTGGTCTTGCGGCGCATCGGCGAGTGGTCCTTCGTCATCAGCGAGCGGACGCGACGCGTGGCTGCCGCCGGATCTCGACCTTGCGCATCATCCCGGTCTCCATGTGCATCAGCATGTGGCAGTGGAAGGCCCATCCACCCTCCGCGTCGGCCTCCACGTCCACGTCGAGCGTGCTGCCCGGCCTGACGCTGACTGTGTGCAGCAGCGGGTTCTGGGCGCCGTTGCCGACTTGGGGCTGCATCCAGACACCGTGCAGGTGCATCGGGTGGCTCATCATGGTCTCGTTGATGAAGCGCATCCGCACGCGCTCGCCGAGATTCAGGACAATCGGCTGGGCCTCGCTGAAGCGGTTGCCGTTGATGGACCAGAAGTAGCGCTCCATGTTGCCGGTCAGGCGCACCTCGAGAACGCGGTTCGGCTCGCGCACGGGATAAGGGTTCGAGAGCGCGCGCAGGTGCCGGTAGGACAGCACGCGCGTGCCCCGAGGCGCCCCGGTGTCCACGGCGAAGGGGTCGGGCGGCGTCATCCCCCCGTGTCCCGCGTGGGCGTTGGCTGCCGATATGTCGACCTGCCCCACCTGGCCCGTGCCCGGCGCCCCGTGACCCATCGCCGAGTGGCTCGGCGCGGCCGGTGCGGCAGCCTGCTCCTGCCGGGATGCGGAGCGCCGGGCTTGGCGCCCCGGCTGCTGGTTTCGCGCGGGGGGTTGTGGCGTCCCCATGCCGGGCATGGCCAAATGGTCCATTCCAGCCATGCCGGAGTGATCCATCCCTGGCATGCTTGAGTGGTCCATGGCCATGCCGCCAGTGGATCCCGCCGCGCCGTGGTTCATGCCCACCATGCCGGAGTGGTCCATTCCGGTCATCCCGGCTCCGCCGCCCCCGTGGGTCATGCCTGACATCCCGGAGTGGTCCATGCCGCCCAGGTCCATGGGGGCGACCTGGCCAGGCCGGTCCACCTCCGGGCGCGGGGTACCACGGTCGAGCCCCTTGGGGCCGTAGTTGCCGCCCATGTCGGCGATGGTCAGCAGGGGCCGCTCGCGGTGCGGCGGCAGGTCCAGCATCGGCAGGCCGTCCTGGGTCGCGAGGCTGGCGCTGGCGAAGCCCTGGCGCCCCATGGATTCGGCGAGGATCTGGAACTGTCGCCCGCCGGTCGGCCGCACAAGCACGTCGAAGGTCTCGGCGGGCGCGATGCGGAACTCGTCGATCGCGACCGGCTGGACGTTGTTGCCGTGCGCCTGCACGACCGTCATCTCGAGGCCCGGGATGCGGACGTCGAAGTGGCTCATGGCGCCGGAGTTGATGAAGCGCAGCCGCACGGTCTCGCCCGGACGGTACAGAGCGGTGAAGTTCTGCTGGGGCGTCCGGCCGTTGACGAGGAAGGTGTAGCCGGTGACGTCCTCGATGTCGGTCGGGTCCATCCGCATCTGGCCCCACATCATCCGGTCGCGGATGACCGCTGCGCGGGCAGCCGCGTTCGGCGCGCGCGCCAGCTCGGCGGCGAGGCTCGCCGCGGTCCGCTTGTTGTAGTTGTAGTAACCGGGGTCCCGCTTGAGGTTCTGGATGACGCGGTGCGGGTTCTCGTCCGTCCAGTCCGAGAGCTGCACGATGTAGTCGCGGTCGTAGCCGAAGGGATCGGGACGAACCGGGTCGATGATCAGAGGGCCGTAGAAGCCCGCCTGCTCCTGCGTGCCGGAGTGGCTGTGGTACCAATAGGTGCCGGACTGGACGAGCGGAAAGCGATACTGGTGCGTCTGCCCCACCGCGATGCCCTGGAAGCCGTCGCTGATGCCCGGCACGCCGTCCTGGCCGCTGGGCAGGATCAGGCCATGCCAGTGGATGGACGTATCCTCGCGAAGCCGGTTCGCGACGTTGATCACGACCTCCTCGCTCTCGCTGAACCGCAGGACGGGAGCGGGCACCGAGCGGTTGACGGCGATGGCCGGGCGCGGCCTGCCCGTGATGTTCAGGGTGACGTGCTCAACCGCCAGGTTGAACTCGCGCGGCAGGGAACGCCCGATCCTCGGTTGCGCCAACCCGGCTCCGGGCAGCGCCGGAGCGGCGATGGCTGCGGTGCCAGCGGCCAGCATGCTGCGGCGCGACACGGAAATTTCAGCCATGCTGCAAAACTCCTCTCCACTCGGATTGCGCCCGGAGATCTCGGAGCGCGGCGTCCAACGGGCCGCTCCCGATATCAAGGCTGGTATCCCCTTGGGCAATCGCCGCGGCGCTCCGGCAATAAAACGTAAGATTTGACGGGGTGCCGGATCGGGGACGGCGGCGTTGGGATCCCGTAGCCTGCCATCGCGGCGCGCTTGGGTGCGTTGCTTGCGCAGACGGGTGCCTGGCATGGCCCGGCGCCAGTGGTTACGTCCCGCCGGACACGGGACTCCCGATGCTCCAGCCAGCCCGGTCCGGCGCGGTGTGGCCAGAGGAGGAAGCATGACCGTCGCTTCGCATCTGTCTCGGAACACGCGCCTGGTTCTCGGGCTGACACTCGCGCTCGGGGTCGCCGCCTGCGCGCAGCAGACCGCACCCCAGGCTTCGGCGCCTTCCGCTGCCGACCTGTCGGTTCAGCCTGCGGGCCGGTCGACCGCGGCGCCCGCCACGAGCATGCAGGGCATGGACCACTCCCGGATGCCGGGCATGAGCGGGTCCAACATGCAGGGCCACAACATGTCCGGCATGAACATGCAGCAGATGATGGCGCACTGCGCCGAGATGCGTCAGCAGATGCGGCCGGGCGCCACGATGAGTCCGGACATGCAGGCCATGATGGCGCACTGCAATCAGATGCATCCGCAGGCAGGCACCGGCCGGTCGGCCCCCGCCGCAGGCCAGCACAGGCACTGATGACGGGAAGCGGGAGCGGCACACGCCGCTCCCTACCTCTTTCTCCAGCATGGTCATCGAAGCCGGACCGCACGAAGGCGGAGTGAGTTGGCGATGACGGACACCGAGCTCAGCGCCATGGCCAGCGCGGCGACGATCGGGCTGAGCAGGATGCCGAGGAAGGGGTAGAGCACCCCCGCGGCGACTGGGATGCCGAGCACATTGTAGGCGAACGCGAAGAACAGGTTCTGCCGGATGTTGCGCATTACGGCCCGGCTCAGCGTTCGGGCCCGCGCGATGCCCGCGAGATCACCCTTCACCAAGGTCACGCCCGCGCTCTGCATGGCTACGTCCGTCCCGGTCCCCATGGCGACGCCGACATCGGCCTCGGCCAAGGCGGGAGCGTCATTGACGCCGTCGCCCGCCATGGCGACGACCTTCCCCTTGGCCCGGAGCTCCCGGACGATGCGGTGCTTGTCTTCGGGCAGCACGTCGCCCTGGAACTCGTCGATGCCGAGCCTCCGCGCGACCGCCTCCGCCATCGTCCGGTTGTCACCTGTCAGCATGACGATGTGGATACCCTCGGCGCGCAGGCTCGCCAGCGCGGCGGGCGTCGTCGGCTTCACTGGATCCGCGACCGCGATGACGCCGCCCGGCCTGCCGTCGACGGCCAGGAACAGCGCCGTCCCACCCTCGCGCCGCAACTCGTCGGCTCGGGTGACCAGGTTACCCAGGTTCACCCCGAGCTCCTGCATCATCCGCGCGTTGCCCAGCGCGACCCGGCGCCCGTCCACGGTGCCCGTCACGCCCTTGCCGGTAATGGAGGCGAAGTCGGCCGGTTCCCCGAATGCGACGCCGCGCTCCCTGGCCGTGGCGACGATAGCGGCCGCCAGCGGGTGCTCGCTCGACCGTTCCAGGCTGGCCGCCAGCGGCAACACCTCGGCCTCGGTCAGGCTCGGCGCCGGGACCACGGCCACGACCTTGGGCTTGCCCTCGGTCAGGGTGCCGGTCTTGTCCACGACCAGGGTGTCGACCCTCTCCATGCGCTCCAGCGCCTCGGCCGACGTGATGAGCACCCCGGCACCGGCGCCCTTGCCGACCCCGACCATGATCGACATCGGGGTGGCGAGGCCGAGCGCACAGGGGCAGGCAATGATAAGCACGGAGACGGCGGCGATCAGCGCGTAGGACAGCGCCGGACTTGGACCCCAGACCGCCCAGGCGATGAAGGCCACCGCCGCGACGGCGATGACAGCCGGGACGAAGTAACCGGACACGGTGTCGGCCATGCGCTGGATGGGGGCCCGGCTGCGCTGGGCCTCGGCCACCATGGCGACGATGCGCGACAGCATGGTGTCCGAGCCGACCCTGTCCGCCCGCATCACCAGCGAGCCGGTGCCGTTCACCGTGGCGCCGATGACCTTGGAGCCGGGCGCCTTCTCGACGGGCAAGGACTCGCCGGTGACCATGGACTCGTCCACGGCGCCGCTGCCCTCCAGCATCTCGCCGTCCACCGGCACGCTCTCGCCCGGCCTAACGCGCAGCCGGTCGCCGACCTGAACGTCCGCCAGCGGGATCTCCTCGTCTGAGCCGTCCGGCCGGATCCGGCGGGCGGTCCTGGGCGCCATGTTCAGCAGGGCGCGTATGGCGCCGCCGGTCGCATCGCGCGCCCGGAGCTCCAGCACCTGCCCGAGCAGGACGAGCACGGTGATGACGGCAGCCGCCTCGAAGTAGACCGCGACCGTGCCGTCCATGCCCCAGAAGCCCTCAGGGAAGATGCCAGGCGCGAAGGTCGCGACGAGGCTGTAGAGGTAGGCGGCGCCCGTCCCGAGCGCGATCAGGCTGAACATGTTCAGGCTGCGGTTCACGACCGACTGCCAGCCGCGCACGAAGAACGGCCACCCGGCCCAGAGCACGACCGGGGTTCCGAGCAGGAACTGGATCCAGACCGATGTCCGGGGCGGGACGAGGTTGTGCAGGTTCAGGCCGGGGAGGTGTGCGCCCATCTCCAGGATGACCACGGGGATAGTCAGCGCCAGCCCGATCCAAAAACGGCGGGTCATGTCAGCCAGTTCGTGGTTCGGGGCGGCCTCGGCCGTCACCTCCAGCGGCTCGAGCGCCATGCCGCAGATGGGGCAGCTGCCGGGCCCCTGCTGGCGGATCTCCGGGTGCATCGGGCAGGTGTAGATGGCGGCCTTCTGCGCCGCCGTGGGCGCGGCGGCCTTCTCCGTCCGCAGGTACTGCTCTGGGTTCGCCTCGAACTTCGTCCGGCACCCCGCCGAGCAGAAGTGGAATGTCGTCCCGCCGTGCTCCAGCCGGTGCTTCGAGGTTGCCGGGTCCACCTCCATCCCGCAGACCGGGTCGGTGACCGAGGCCGTGTCGGCCATCACCGCCTGTCCATGGCCATGCCCGTGAGTGCAGCCCGGACCGTGCTGATGGCCGTGCCCGTGGCTGGAATGCTGACCGCTCATCTGTGCCGCCCTCCGGTGCCGCTCGCGTGCTGCGGGCCGTCGTTGGTGTGGAGTGGCCAGCAACCTGGTGGTTCCAATCATGGGAAGGTCAAGGGCTTTCGAGCCGCCTCGTGCCCAGGGCTCCCGCCAACCAAGAGGGCTGCGGATGGAGCTTGACCTTCCCATGACGGCAAGGTGGACAGTCACGGCGTCGGCGGGGCCGTTCCCCGGGACGGAGGCCATCATGAACATTGGACAGGCGGCCAAGGCGTCCGGCGTGTCGGCGAAGATGCTCCGGTACTACGAGAGCATCGGCCTCCTCGCGAAGGCGGGGCGGACGGAGGCGGGCTACCGGGTCTACTCGGATCTGGACGTGAACACGTTGCGCTTCGTCCGCCGGGCGCGGGACCTCGGCCTCTCGCTCGAGCGCATCAAGTTGCTCATCGGCCTGTGGGAGGACGAGGACCGGGCGAGCGCGGACGTGAAGCGAATCGCGACCGAGCACGCGGCTGAGCTCCGTGCCCAGATCGCCGAGATGACCCGGATGTGCGAGGCGCTCGAGGGAATGGCGGCCGCCTGCCATGGTGACCACCGGCCGGAGTGCCCGATTCTCGAGGACATCGCCCGGAGAGCGCAGGCGCATGGCACCCCGCGACGGGCGGCCGGGACCAAGCGCCGAGGGACGGGCGCCGTGGAGCATCGGAACCTTCAGGGAGTGATCGGATGAGCGGGCAGAGCAGGCGGGCCATCCTCGGCCTCGGGTTGGCCGCGGCGGCGCTGCCGCTCGGCATGGCCGGAGCGGCGCAGGTGCCCAGGATCGAGGTCTGGAAGGACGCGACCTGCGGGTGCTGCGAAGGCTGGGTGCGCCACATGAGCGCGGCAGGCTTCGAGGCCAACGTGCACGACGTGGCGGACCTCCAGGCCATCAAGGTCGTCCGCGGCGTGCCCGACGCCCTCCAGTCCTGCCACACGGCCGTCGTGGACGGCTACGTCATCGAGGGGCACGTGCCCGCCGCCGACGTGCGCCGCCTGCTCGCCGAGCGCCCGCGCGCCAAGGGGCTGGCCGCGCCGGGTATGCCGCCCTCCTCGCCCGGCATGGACATCCCCGGCACCCCTTACGAGGTCGTGCTGTTCGGCGGGACCGGTGGCGACAGGATCTGGGCCCGGCATTGAGCCCGGGGAGGGAGGCCCCGCCGCTTGAGGTTGCGGCGCCTCAACTCCGGGCCCATCTGACCGTTGGTCTCAAACCCCATCCCTGATAGGGTCTGGGCAGCTTCAACTGAGGGGGCAGCCGGTGAGCCAGAAGGAACTGACGAGTTGCTGGCGGCAATGAAGGCCCTGCGCGCCGAGAACACGGCATCGCGCGAGAAGGCCCGTCGCTTCCTGGTGCAGGAGGGCGTCCTCGCCGCGGGTGGTGGGCTTGCCGAACCCTACCGGACGGAGACGCAGAGCTAAGTAGCCCAGGCTGGCTAAACCTAGGCTCGTAGCTTTTGCACTCCCTGCAGGCGTCGTTCGTCCTCGGCTTCTATGGCTGCGATGCCGCCATTGGCGAGGCGCTCCTCAGGGGAAGTGACTTCCAGGCGAGCGAGAATGTCCACGACTGGCTCGGCTGGGGCATCTACTTCTGGAAGTCGAACCCCCTCCGAGGGCTTGAGTTCGCCGGTTCCGTTGCGAACTTGCGGCGCTGCCCCAGGCAGGTACAAACCAGGGCATGGGTAGACGGCGGAGGGTGGCCTCAGTAAGGCCGGATCAGTCCTTAGGGGGGGCGGTTCACCGCCGAGGTGATCCTCTGGGCAGTCTGGTGGTACCTCATGTTCCCGGTCAGCTACCGCGGTCTCGAACTTATGCTTCAGGACCGCGGCGTCGGGATCGCGCACACTACCCTCTTCCGCTGGGTCCAGACCTACGCGCCGGAGATCGAGAAGCGGATCCGACCGCACCTTCGGCCGAGCAACAGCTCGTGGAGGGTCGACGAGACCTACGTTCGGGTGAAGGGGCGCTGGATGTACCTGTAACGGGCGGTCGACAGCCGCGGCCAGACGTTTGACTTCCTGCTCTCGGCCAAGCGGGATGCCACGGCCACGAAGCGCTTCTTCCGCAAGGCGCTGGGGCAGCCACACACGGTGAACCCACACACCATCACGGTGGACAAGAACCCGGCCTACCCGTGTGCCACCGAGCAGCTGAAGGAGGATGGCGAGCTGTGGCGCTTCGCCCGCCTACGGCGGTGCAAGTTCCTCCATAACATAGTGAAACAAGACCACCGGCGCGTGAAGCGGCTGGTCAGACCGGGGCTTGGTTTCGGCAGCTTCCATACGACACGACGAACACTGACAGGCTACGAGGTGATGGGGATGGTGAGGAAGGGGCAGCTTCGGGAGATCGACGGAGGTGACATGCGGGCCCAAGCTACCTTCGCCGCCGAGCTGTTCCAGGTTGCTGCCTGACCCGCCTGCTATCCAGGCCATCTGCGGCCCGCCGAAAACTTCGCAACACAACCGTGCAAACTGCACCGAGGCAGCACAAGGCCGAGACGAGGGACGGGTACGCTTGATGGCTCAGTGAGAGTGCCGGGGACGGATGCGAAAGATGAAAGGTAGCCTGAGCCCACGTGCTCCGAGGCATCTTTGTGCCGTCGTCCAGAGGCAGCCTCTCGGCACAGCATCGTCGCCGCAGGAATCTTAACGGATCCGTGACGAACAAGACCTAAGCTGCTCACGCCTGCCATGACGACGACCCTGCATCGGGTGCGCGTGGGCGGAGCTCAAGATCCACGTGCGACGCCTCGGCACGCGACCTCCATCAAGGATCCAAGTCATGCTTCTTCGTCTCGTCCCTGGCCTCGCGCTTATGGCTCTCGCCGCATCAGCGGGCTCTGCTTCCGCGCAGTGCGATAGGCGCTTCACGCTGCGGAACGTATCCGGGGCCCAGGTGAACGAATTCTACTTCGGGTCGAGCCGCAACCCGAGTTGGGGCCCCGATCGGCTCGGCGAAAACGTACTCCCCTCCGGCCGTACTCAGGATTTCCGGACCGCCCAGGGCGACCTACAGGACTTCAAGGTGGTCTGGGAGAACAGTCAGGCAGCAGAGCTGAGGCAGGTGGACATCTGCAGCACCAACGAGATTGTGGCAACGCGGAACGGCCTTTCGACCCGTTGACACGTGAGCCCCGGCTGAGTGACAGCTGGGGCTTTCCCCACCAAAGCTGCACCGTCCGGGTTCCGACAAAGCTTGCCGTGCTCGTCAGCTCTTGGGCGCTGCGAGCAGCAACGCCGACGCGGGCAGGGCAACAGCCGGCATCGACCGTTGATGGGTGGTGAAGAGGTCTCACGAGGCTACGGCCAAGCCGAGGTCGGCTCAGCGCCCATCCCGCCTAGCCAGACGGCCTCACGTCTTCCCAGAGGCAGACGAGAAATCGACCGGGCAGAACGGGACGGAGGCAGACTTTGGTCCATCGCTGGACCTGCCTTATCAGCCGAAATGTCCCTGGAGGCACAATCATAAGTTGTGCAAAATCGTCTGCGACCAGTACGAACATTCCGCGGTAAACACCAGTAAACGCCTAGAGCAGTAGCATCAGGTGCTTCCAAAGGAGCGGGGCCGGTGATCGAACGCCTTGTACGTAGGAGCCCGGACCATAGCCCCTCCCGGGAAGCTGACCAGCAGCTGGTAATCCTCCCCACAGTATACGACGCCGTGCCAATCGGCCTCTGCCTGATCAACAAGGATTTGCGCTTCGTCAGCATCAATCGGCGGATGGCTGAAATAATGGGGCGGCCCGCCGAGATGGATATCAGCCGCACACTGGGCGACGTTGTGCCAAGCGTTGCCGTGCAACTCGAGCCGCACCTACGGCGGGCGCTGCAGGGCGAGCCAGTAGCTGATCTCGAACTGCAGGGTATGCCGATCGGTGGCGCTCGCGAGGGTCGGGTCTATCTCGTGTCCCTTGAGCCCGCGCGCGACAAGAAGGGGGAAGTCGTCGGAATTATATGTTCCGTCCTCGACATCACCGAGCGCAAGCGGGCCGAAGAGGCCTTGCGGGAACACCGGGAGCAACTGTCCAACCTTATCGGCCAGGCTGCTGTTGGCATCGTCCAAACCGATCTGGAGGGGCGATTTCTGCTTGTTAACGACCGTTTTTGCGAAATCGTTGGTCGGGATCGGAAGGCGCTCCTGGGCAGTCTGATGCAGGACGTCACGCACACGGATGCGCAGCCACAGGACATGGCCCTCCTCAAACGCCTGGTGCAGACGGGGGAGCCTTTCTCGATCGAGAGGTGCTACGTCAGACCTGACGGCTCGTCAGTGTGGGTGAGCAACTACATGTCGGCGACGCGTGACATGTCCGGCCGCCCGCAGATGGTGGTTTCCATCGTCCAGGACATCACGGGCGCGAGGCGGGCGGATATGGCTCGTCGCGAGAGCGAGGGCCACTACCGGCACTTGGTCGAGTTTAGCCCGCACATCCCTTGGACCGCCGATCCTGAAGGCAACATCATCGAGGTCAGCTCGCGCGGTACAAGCATTACCGGCCTGCCTCTGGAACAGTTGGTGGGCAACGGCTGGTTGAGCGTCCTCCATCCGGATGATCGGCCCAGACTACTGGAGGTGTGGCCCCAGAGCGTGCGTAGCGGCAAGCCCTTCGATACCGAGTACCGGGTCCAGCTTGCGACTGGTGACTACCGGTGGTTCCGTGCACGCGCCATGCCACGAAGGGATGCATCTGGCAGCATCATGCGCTGGTACGGAACCCTGGAAGACGTGCACGAGCACAAGCTGGCCCAGGTGGCCCTGGCTGAGAGAGAGGCGGCCTTCCGGCTGCTGTTCCAGAGCAACCCCGCCCCGATGTGGGTCTATGACTCGAGGACGCTGCGCTTTCTCGAGGTGAACGACGCCGCCATTCAGGTCTATGGCTGGTCCCGTGAGGATTTCCTGGAGATGACAATCCTCGATATCCGCCCGGCCGAGGACCGCGATCTGGCGCGCCGCTCCGCCATGGAGCGCCGGTCCACCCGGAAGGTGTCCGGCCCCTGGCGGCATCTCGACGCCTCCGGGCACGAGCGCCTCGTCGATGTGATGTCTTATACGATCGAGTTTGCCGGGCGACCTGCCGTGCTGGTCAATGCTTGGGACGTTACTAACCGGGTGCGGACCCAAGAGGCGCTGCGCGAGAGTGAGGAGAACTATCGGTACACTGTCGAACTAAGCCCGCAGATCCCCTGGATCGCGGATGCCGATGGGCAGATCATCGTGATCAGCCCACGGTGGGAACACCTTGTCGGTATGACGCAAGAGGAGACGCTTGGGATGGGCTGGCTAGCTGCCATCCATCCAGAAGATGCGCTCCGGATGGAAGCCAGCTGGATGCGTGCCATGGCTTCCAGCCAGCCGCTGGACGTAGAATCCCGGTTCCGTCTCAAGGACGGGAGCTTTCGCTGGTTCCGCTCCCGGGCAGCCGCTCGACGGGACGAGACTGGCCGCATCGTTCGCTGGTATGGCACTGATGAGGACATCCACGAGCGCAAGCTGGCCGAGCAGCAGATCGCTCACATGGCGTACCACGATCCGTTGACAGGTCTGGCCAATCGCCGACTGTTCTACCAGGAGCTGGAGCGGGCGCTTGCCCGCCTTCACGCCGGGAAGCATCTGGCCCTGCACTCCATTGACCTGGACCAATTCAAGGGGGTCAACGACACGCTCGGGCATGCCGCGGGTGACATTTTGCTCCGCAAGGCAGCGGACCGGCTCAGTGGCTGCGTACCAGAAGGCAGCGTAGTGGCTCGCCTGGGCGGCGACGAGTTTGCCATCATCCAGACCGACCTGTGCGGGCAGGAGAATTCCACAGTGCTTGCCCGGCGCATTCTCGAGGTTCTTGAGGAGAGCTACCAGCTCAATGAGCAACAGGCGGTGACGGGGGCAAGCATTGGCATCGCCCTCGCCTCCGGCCAGGGCACCACTCCGGAGGAGGTTATCAGAAACGCGGACATTGCCCTCTACCGCGCCAAGACCGACGGGCGCGGCACCTTCCGCTACTTCGAGCCCAAGATGGATGAGGAGGTCCGCCGGAAGCAGGAGCTGAGGGTCGGGCTTCGCACATCTCTCGATCGGGGCGAGCTGGACCTGCACTACCAGCCGCTGGTCGGGATCCAGACGGGTGAGGTGACGTGCTTCGAAGCATTACTGCGCTGGCACCGTCCAGATCGGGGCATGGTCTCACCAGCCGAGTTCATCCCGCTGGCCGAGGAAACCGGTCTGATCATGCAGATGGGAGAATGGGTCCTTCGTACCGCTTGCCGGGAGGCAACTCGCTGGCCCGACACCGTCCGCGTGGCTGTGAACCTTTCCCCGATCCAGTTCCGGAACCCTGGCCTACTGCAGGTGGTGGCTGATGCCCTCGCGGATGCAGGACTGCCCGCAGGACGGCTCGACCTGGAGATCACGGAGTCTGTCCTGCTGCAGGACGATCAGGCCAATCTTACGATCCTGCGCGAGCTGAGCCGGCTGGGTGTGCGGATCGCCCTGGACGATTTTGGGACGGGCTTCTCGTCACTCGCCTACCTGCTCCGCTTTCCTTTCGACAAGATCAAGATCGATCGTTCTTTTGTTACGGGCCTGCCCAGTGGGAAGGAAGCGAACGCCATCATCCGCGCCGTAGTCAGCATGAGCCGAAGCCTCGGCATCTCGGTTACCGCCGAGGGTGTCGAAACCGCCGAACAGCTGGACGCCCTGCGTCGTCTAGGTTGCAATCATGGACAGGGCTACCTTTTTAGCCGTCCCGTTCCAGCAGCTGAGGTGGTGGCCCTCACCGACCAACTGCGTCGGACGAGAGGGATGGTCGCCTGGGCACCGTTAAATCGAGCACAGCTTGGCGGGCTGGCCCCGGTCCGGTAGGGGCTCAGCACTCCCTCGATGCCGTCCACAGTGACGTCCGTGCCGTCCGGCACTTGGTCCGGGCTCAGCACAACCACCTGCGCAACAGGGCCTTGGAGGTCTCGCTTGCTCGGCCCTCGTCCACCTCCGGTTCGCGGAGTTTTGGGCAGCTTGGCCCTCGATAGATCCTCCCCCTAGCATCCCCTCGAGCTTTGGCTCGCCTCGCAGTGACAGCTCTGAGGCGCTACAGCCCGTATGAAAACATACCAGCGACGGCGTTGGCACCGATTCGGTCGCGATGAGGTGCTTTCGGAAGCTGGCGTGAGATCGGACGGCTGTCGCATCTCCGCCCGCGTCCCTCAGGTCAGATGACGCGCAGCCGACGCAGGTCGTCACGAAGGGGACCGTACGGGACGGTCCATCCCTAGCGCATCGCCGCAGCCCTTTACTGACGTGCCAACCGGCGTGCGCAACGTCTGCTGAACCAACAGGTGTTACTGAACCGGGTGCACTCGAGAGTGGGGTCCACCACTCTCGGTGGGACCTCATCACTGCAGGTCAAGGTCGAGCAGGAGGCTGCGGAAGCGCCGGCCGGCATCCTCGGGCGGCAAGTCCTGACACTCCACGCTCCCGCCGGTTTTATCGTCGCCGTCGTCACTCAGCAGGCGAATTCGGACGGGCCTGCCAGGCACGTGGCTCTCGACCATCAACGCCTCGGGACCGAAGGGGATCGTGGACGGTGGGGAGGGTTCACCGGGGCGGACGAGGTTCTGCAAAAGAGCCTCGGCACCTTCCAAGCGAACCGGCGCGCTGCCTGGCCCGGCCCAGCTGTAGAGGTCAAACGTCTTGGAGCTGTCGGTGCGGTCGCCGGCCGAGCCAGCGACGATAAGGTAGGTGCGGCGCCCCGGCAGCCATTCCATGCTGCGGATGCCTCGGCGACCGAGATCGAGCGGGATCGGGGTGCCAAAGTCGGGGTCGACGCCCCTCTCGACCACGGCGGCCGGATTGCGGAGGGAGATCACGAACGCCGCGCCGTCCGCCTCGCGCCGTGGGCTGCGAAGGCCGAGGAGAAGTGACGACTCGTCTGCCCCAGCCGCTAGCCCCTCAATGTTCAAGCCGCCCCGGTCGGGCGCCAAGTTCTTGTCCGTAGCCGCTCCTCCGATGAAGCGGCGCAGCTCCGGGAACCGGCTCGCCTCCCGCTCGGCCAGGGTCGAGAGCGCGTCCAGGAGGCTGACGGACTGGGTGCCGGGGGCGAGCACCACGGCATCGTCCTGCCAGACCGTCGCGAAGAACCCGTGGCGGGCTGTCCTGCGCTCACCGTCATTGTTCCGGCTGTGCGAGCCGATCCAGTAGGTCCGCTCGCGCAGCGCGGCCGCGCCCTCGAGGTCCATACGGTTCGAGTTCGGCGGGACCGGTCGACCGAGGTTCGCGACGGCACGCCCGGTGCTCCCGGGGTTGGGGCGGTAGGCACGGAGCAGGTTGTCGCCGTCATTCGCCACGATGAAGCCGCCGCCCGGTGCTGGGACGGCTCCGGAAGCCTCGCACATGCCACCGTGGACGAGGACGGCGCCCTCTGGTCCGTCAACGCGCCCGACCTGCGATGTTTGTGAGACCACTGGCCCGGACGAGAGCAATATCGCCAGGAGGCAGGCGCCGAGCCGACGGACCACCAAGCGACGAGCTACGCTCATCCACTTCACCCCCTGTGCGCCCGTCGCTGCGGTTTTCAGCGGACGGTGCGATGGCGCCCTCGGCAGCATAGCAGAGCGTGCACCCGAACCGGGACCAGCCTGAGGTCTATGCGAAACGTGTTTCGGGTGACACTGACGATGCCATTTCACGCGTCGGATGCGCAGTGGATCACACCACGAGAAGGCCGCGGGTCTCGTAGACGGAAGGGTGGCCAGCGCGTCGGCGTCCTGGCGGATGCGCATGGTCAGGTTGAGCGCGTGGGCCATGGGAAGCTCTGCTCCTTGGATTCAGGTAGGCACCCACCCTGTCGTGGACCCGGTCGACGCCCCCACGTCCTCGGCCGGCTGAGGCACGCAATTGCCCCGGAGACCGTAGCAAAAAAGAACATTTTTGTTTCCGCATTAATAGGCCGCCAAGGCGGCGTCGGGGGACGGGATGCCGACCGTAGAACGTGAGGGTGCGAGGTTCGCGGCGGAGCGCTCGACGATCCCGGCTCTCGGGTCGGGCGGGCCAGGGGACCCTGCGCGTGGGCAACGCTTCGGCCTGGCCGCCCCGAACTTTTTGATGCGATCACGGAGGAGCGAACTAACGCTATGTACGTCGACGACCTTCTACGTACTGCCGCGGGCTTCGAAGCCGACGCAAAGATATGGCGCGACCGGGCAGCTGCCGCGCGGAACCCGACCTATGCGGCCCTGTCTCTCAGTTATGGCCGCGCCGCCGAGGCGCGTCGCGAGAAGGCGGGTCGCCTTCAGCGCCTCATGGATGGCCTCGAACCGCCGAGTTGACGGCGGCCGA
>JBHTFH010000067.1:0-19336 GCA_042666135.1 Roseomonas sp. GCM10028921
CAGTTCGTGGCTCGGAGCTGCTGCTTCGGAATACGGTGACGACGGTCGGCATTGGCCTTGAACGGCAAGCTGCGCTCTCCTGGAGAGTGACGGGTCGTCGCCCCCTCAGGATCCTAACCCACCCAAACCGCCAGACCGATCCGTGCACCACACCGGGGATCAACCTCAAAGCCAGCGCATCTTCCCCATGGCGCCGGACCCGGAGGCACCCTTCGCGGCCGGCCCGAAATGTACCTGCCTCAACAGTCTATTGGAGGATTGTGCGGCGGGGAGATCGCGCCTGAGGGCGCGATCGGGTATATCAGAAGCCGGGAACTTGCAGGTACTACTGCTTCGTTTCCAAGTTTATGTTGACGGGCATGATGATTTCCTACGCGCAAAACTTTGAGGATGTCTTGCTCTGGCGCTGTTTGCGCGACATCCCCAATGGTGTCTATGTCGACGTCGGGGCGCATGACCCGGAACTCGATTCCGTGACCCGCTGGTTCTATGACCAGGGCTGGAGCGGCATCAACCTGGAACCCGTTCCCCACCTATTCGAGCGGTTCCAAGTTTCGCGCCCCAGGGACCGCAATCTCGCCGTGGCGGCCGGAGCGAAAGCGGGGCGGGCGGTCCTGAGGGTGTTTCCGGACTCGCCTGGCCTCTCCACCACCAACATCAACGTCGCCGAGGCATCGCAGATGCAGGGGGAGGACCTGGAAATTGAGGTTCTCCCGCTGAGGGAAATCTTTGCTCCCCTCGAGAACCAGCCGATCCACTTCCTCAAAATCGACGTGGAAGGGGCGGAGCGCAATGTCCTGGAAGGAATGGACTTCCAGCGCTTCCGTCCCTGGGTGGTCGTGATCGAGGCGGCGCCGCCCGAGGGGATCGGGCCGACCGGCCCGGCATGGGACGATCTGATCCTGCCGTTCGGCTATCGGGAAGCCTGGTCAGACGGGCTGAACCGCTACTTCGTGGCGGAGGAGCACGCGGAGAGAATCCCGCGCCTCGCCATGCCGCCGAACGTGTTCGACCGTTTCGAACTGGCCGTGACTCTGAGGGAACGCGCCGCGCGGCTCGAGGCCGAGGCCATGCAGCACGACCTGCATGCGGCTGTGACGCTGCGTGACGAACGGGTGCGTGACCTGGATGTGCGGGTGAAGGTCCGCGATGCCCGCGTCGTCGAACTCAGCGCCGCTGTTGTCGCGCGCGACTCCCGCATTGCCGAGTTGGAAGCGGCGATCGTCACCCGCGATTCCCGCATCGGGGAGCTGGACGCTACGGTCCTTGCGCGCAATTCCCGCGCGGCGGAGCTGGAGGCGGCGATCGCGGCGCGCGAGACTCACATCGAAGAACTGCAGAAATTGACCACGTCCTTGCAGCAGCAGCACGCCTTCCACCTGGAGGCGATCGCGCTGATGAGGGAGGAAATCAGCGGCTGGCGCGCGCGCGTGGAGGCGACGGATACCGAGATGCAGCGGGCCCGCATCGAAGCTCAGGAAGCCCGCGCAATGGTGACGGCTTATGAGCGCAGCTATTCCTGGCGGGCAATGGGGCCGGTGAGGCGGTGTACCGGGCTGGCCCGCCGCATCATCATCAACCTGCGTTCCCGTTGGGGCGCTAGTCTCCAGCGCCGGAAGGGACCTTCCGCGTCAGCATAGGCGCGGAACGCCCGAGTTGCCGTTCCAGCCAGCGTTGCGGACGCACCGGCGCCGGGTGCATGGGCAGCGCCTGTCGCACCAGATCGCCAGCGCCCAGCAGATGCGCCAGCTCCGGGTTCTGATTCGCCAGATGCAGCGTGCGGCCCTCTATCAGGTCAGCCACGAAGCTGCGTGCGTCAGGAAGCTGCTTGCTCACGGGCTCACTCCTCGCGATAGTGCCGCCATATCGGCGCCCAGATCGGCTGCGTAATCCTTCCAGGTGGCAATGAGGCGCCCCGAAGCTTCCCGCACGAGCCGCCGGCGCAAGGCGGGCTGGGTGGTCAGTGTCTCCAGGGCATCGGCGATGGCGGCGGGGTCACGCATGTTCACTTGGTAGCAGCCACCTGGTGAGGCCAGTTCCGCCATCACTCCGCCATCATGCACGAGGCATGGCTTGGCGAGCCAGAGACTCTCAAGGATTGGCAGGCCGAAGCCTTCCACCAGCGATGGATAGACCGTGAAGGCGGCGGCATCGAGTTCCGCCATCATCTCGGCATCGTTCAGCACGCCGCGCCAGTTCAGGCGATCATCCTGCGCCGAAGCCTGCACCACCGCTTCCCAAACCTGCGGCGCGCCGGCGTAGCGATTACCGATGAGGATGAGCCTGACGGGAAGGTCAGGCCGGCGCCGGCGCAGTATCTGCCAGCCGGCCAGAAGGCTCGCGTGGTTCTTGCGGGGCTCCAGGGTGGAGATGCACACGATGCGCAGATCGGACGTATCTTCCGGCGGGCTGACCGGCTCCGACAGGCGCGGATGGCTGCCGAACTGCCCGGGTAGCCAGACCACGCGGGACCGCTGCGGCAGCGCGATGCCGCGTTCCGCGGCATAGGCGGCGAGCCGGTCCATGCTGTACCCAGATATGCTCCAGAGCTGCTCCACCTGCAGCAGAGCCTTCAAATAGGGCGGGAAGGCCGCCACAACATGGGGGTCGCAGTAGCTCTGGAAGTCCACGGGAATCAGATCGTACAGGATAGCGCCCGTCGGCATGCCGCGGCCCCGGGCCCAGGCGATGCGGTCCTGGCAGCCGCCATCCAACACCACTTCCGGCAGGAACAGCGCGGCGGGGCCGGAACCGGTCTCAAGCGCCCCGAGCAGGTCGTCTACCGAATGCACCGCGGGCCCTGCCAGCAGAGAGAGTCGGTCCTGCGGGCCGCCGTAATTGGCCAGAGCCTGGCGCTGGTGCCCGTCAAGCAGCCGGTAGGTGCGGTGCGAGGCATCCCAGCGTGCGAAGGCGGGACGAACATGCTCTTGCTGCTGCAGATGCGCGCACAAGGTGCGGGTCACCCGCATCACACCGGAATTGGCCGGATCGACCGCTGCATTGGTGACGTCGATCAGCACCGTCCGCCATGACCTGGACGTGGAGGCGGGAACGCGCTGGGGCGGGTGCTGCCGCGCCTCCGCGGCGCTAATGATCTCTTCTTCCCAGGCCCGCAGCGTGTTCTCCCAGAGATGCCGCTCGCCGCTCGCCGCGACAGCCGCGCCCACCTGTGGCGGAGCGAGGCCGGTGAGGAGGCGGACCGTCTTGTCCGCCATCTCGTCCAACGTATCGCAGAGCAGCCAGGGATGGGCGATCACCTCCGGATGGGCGCCGAGGTTGAAGGCGAGGGCCGGCCGGTTCAGCCGTTGCATCTCCACAACAGGAAGGTTGAAGCCTTCCCACATGGAGACGCTGAGCCCGACCGCGCAGATCCGCATGGCGGCGTTCAACGTGGCGTCGTCCGGCTGGCCCAGCGGAATAGCCGCGCTGACGAGGTCGGGCGGAACCTCGCAATCCTCGCCGGCGTCCAGGATCAGCAGCCGGGCATTTGGAACGGCGGCGCGGATGCGGCGCAACAAGGCCCACCCTGCCGGGGAGTTCTTGTATCCCGCCTTCTCAAAGCGGCCGAGCAGCAGCAGGAGCGGCGAGTTGGCGGCGCGCAAGGTATCCAGCCTGGCCAGCAGCTCCGCGCCGGCGCGATCTTGCTGTCCTGCCAGGAACAGGGTCT
The DNA here is from genome assembly GCA_042666135.1 of Roseomonas sp. GCM10028921. Taxonomy (GTDB): domain Bacteria; phylum Pseudomonadota; class Alphaproteobacteria; order Acetobacterales; family Acetobacteraceae; genus Roseomonas. Next base: position 3,668 of record JBHTFH010000067.1, read on the forward strand.
TGTGCATGTGGTCACCGCCGAGAAGGACGGTGCGCACTCCTTCGGTCCGGCTGCGGTCCGGAATGGTCTGGCTGTCCCGGATGAAGCGGCTGATCGGCACGATGCGATCGATGCCAGGCAGCTCGATCTGCCGAATCCGCCGGAGTTCGCGTTGGACGGAGATGCCGGGCTCGCCAAGGCCATCCTGGGCAACTGCGCCGGCGTCGATGAAGACACTGGCCGCGCCGGACTCCGGCGCCTCGCGTGCCGTGCGGAAGAAGGGCCAGCCGCCGGTGACCAGCGCATCGGGGCGCCGCTGGTGCAGCCGCGCGCGCATGCGCAGTGCCACCTCGCGCTCCGTCGATGCCATGTCCAGCCCGGGCGGCATATCCAGCACCGCTGCGTCGCCGATGTCGGACAGCATCCGCCGGTCGCACCGCAAGCTGGAGAACCCGACCTCATGGCCGCGCGCCGCAAGGTGCTGTCCCAGCAGGACGAGCAGACGATCGACGCCGAAGCGCGGCAGCATCCGCTCGTTCACGATCTCGATGCGCATATCAGAACAGCTTCTCAGCGAGAAGGGCGAAGGCGTCGCGGGGAGCCGACCAGACGGCGTCCGCGGCCAGGGACGTCTCGCGCACCAAGTGCTGGCGGGTGGCGGGGTGGCCGAGCAGCACCTGCAGGGCGGCCAGCGCCTCCAGCGCCGAACGGTAGGTCAGCACCGGCGCGCCCGCGCCGACCCAGTGTTCCAGCCCGATGCCGGCGGGTGCCAGGACGGGGATGTCGTGGCGCAGCGCCGCGAGGACGGCGGCCTGGGCATCCTTGCCGTCCCAGAGCCAGAGCAGCGAGGCCTGACTCCAAGCGGCTTCCGTCACCCAGTCCCGCCGCAGGAAGCGGGGCACCTGCTCCGTTCCCACATGCTGGTGCAGACGCCCGACCAGCTCGATGACGTCTTCCGGCGCCGACCCCGATCCCACCAGGACCACCGGCCTGCGCGGCCGGTCTGCTGCATCCGGCTTGGGGGGAGCGGACGTCCCGGCGTAGAGCGCTTCCAGCCGGTCCACCGTCCGCGCCTCGTCGAGGGATGCGCGCCGGGCCAGATTGGCGGCGCCAAGCCGGGCGGCCAAGCCGTTTTCCGTGATCAGCCGGTGCATAGCCTCAGCCAGCGCCGCCGCATCGCCCTTCGGCACCAGCAACCCGGTCTTGTCATGCTCGACAAGGTCGGCCGAACCGCCGGCCTGGGTCACCAACAGGGCGGCGCCCATCGCGGCGCCTTCCAGCAGCGTCACCGGTTCGTTCTCCGGCCAGATGGACGGCAGAACCACCACGTCGGCTTCCGCCATGCGGGTGAGCAGCTCGGCGCGCGGCAGATGGCCGGTGACGATCAGGGGGAGGATCGCGGCAGCGTGCCACGCCGCGCCCGCCTGGCTGGCCAGTTCCTGCGCAAGAAGCTGCGCCGTCTTGTGAAGCGCGCCGCCCCCCACCAGCACAATCTGCCAGCGTCCCGCCAGCATGGTCTCCTCCATCAGGCGCCGCGCGGCGTCCAGCAGCACGCCAATGCCTTTGTGGGGCGAGAGGTTGGCGCTGCAGAGAAAGCGGATGACGCGGCCCCCGCGCCCGGCGGCGGGGGGAAGGGCGGTGAGGTCGAGCCCGTTGGACAGCACCTCGACCGTGCCGGGCGCCACGCCGGCGGCGCCATAAGCGTCGGCCAGGTACCTGCTGGGCGAGATCAGCGCGTCCGCCTGCTCCAGGCACCATGCCGTGTAGTCGCGCCGCAGGCGAATCGGAAGGCGCTCCCCCTCATGCTCGAAGCTGCGCTGGCAGGCGGCGCATTCCTCAAAGTTCCGGCAAAGCGACATGTCGCGCCGCAGCAGAGTCTGGCGCAGGCAGAAGCCCCAGTGGTCGTGCAGGGTAACCACGCAGCGCGCGCCCGCCGCCCGGGCCGCGAGGATGCTGTCCACTCCCAGCCCGACGAGGTTGTGCAGGTGAACGACATCGACGCCGCGGGACGCCACGAAGGAGGCAATCCGCCGGGCCACGCTTGGCCAACGGAAGGAATCGTCCGGGTCCAGGGAGCGCAAGGCGAGCCGCTGGATCTCAAGGCCGTTGTAGAATTCGGGTTCCAGGCTGCCCGGCGGGCGGCCGGGAGCGGGAACAGAGCCCCCGATGGCCAGGACGTCGTGCCCCCGTCGAACAAGTTCCCGCGCATGGCGATCTGCTACAATCTCAGCCCCGCCGACGGTGTGGGGTGGAAAAAAATTACTGGCTACGAGGATACGCATAAGGCCTTCAGAGACTCCAGGAGAAGTGTCATCTGACGCGCGGCCCAGCCACGAGGAACCCGTGGGACTGCCCTCCAGACAAGCGGAACTTCCACTGCCTGCCATTTTAGAAAAATTTGCATGTGGAAGGAAGTCCTCGGGCGCGGCGTCATCACCGAATCTCCAGGGCCGTACTCCGGCACTTCGCTGCATTTAACCGGTGGTCCGGGCCGATGAGTGCACCCGCGTAGCGCCCGTGCCACGCATCGGCGCCGCCGACCGCCGACCGCGGGTGGGGATTCAGGCGGAGCCCACCTGGCCCGGATCTTCGACTTTCCAGAACGATCCTTTGAACGAGAAGCCCCAATCCAGTGTGGCGGCGTCCAGCGTGAAGCCGCATTGGCTCGCGACGGCCTCGTAGACACCGACGGGAAAGACCTGCTCGTTCACGTTCCTCTCGATCAGTGAGACGGTGTAAGCATCATAGGCATGCCCGACGGGTTCGCACAGCAGCAGCAGCCTGCCGCCCGGGCGCAGAACCCGGTGCGCTTCTGCGAGGATAGTGTACAGGTCCTGGAAGTGATGCAGCGCGCGGCAGAAGATTACCGCGTCCAAGCTCCCGTCCTGGAAGGGCATGACATTGGCGTCGAGCCGGGCCTGGATGATCTGCTCCGACGTGCCGTCCTGCGCGGACAGGATCGACGCGACACGGAGGAGGCGCACAGAAACGTCGCAGTTGATGAGGACGGTATCCGCCATCCGGCTCGCGCCGCATCGCTGGAACAGCGGACGGATGCCGCCACCGATCTCCGCTACCACCGCGTCGGGACCGAGGCGCAGGTGCCGCTCAACGAATTGCGTGGCCTGCTCGGTATCCTTCTCCTCGGAGAACTGGATGCCCTGTGTCTCGTCCCGAGGGAGGACGCTCCCGGGCGCGCCGACCTGCACGGCAACTTCGACCGCCTGGTCCTCAAACCACGCGACGCCTTCGACTAGCGGCACGATCCGGAGGGTGTAGCGGCCTGGCTCAGCTGGGGTGTGAAAGCGAAGATGGGTAGTTAGCTCGCGCCCGGGCTGAAGCGCGAGCTGCAATCCGCTGCGCAGTCCTTCGTAGTGAATGCACTCCGCGCCACGCATCCAGTGGTAGCTCAGGGCGAAAGGATTGGTGCCCTGACTGCAGAGAGCGAAGGGACCCCTGTTCGCGATGCGAACGGCGAGCCATGCCTCACTGTCCGGGGCGTGGCGACCGGCGAGGTAGACCGGGCCGATCCTGGTATGCACGGCTTCGTTGGTGATGCCCCAGCGCTCCAGGAACAATTCCTCCTCCGCGTCGAAGAAGGATTCCCCAGTGGACCTGACGGGATGCACGACGACCTCGAAGCGCGCCCTGGCCGCCGCGGTATCGGCGAGGCCGAGGCGCCCCAGCAACACCTCCGTAATGGATTGCGCATTCATCTCGATCCAGGATGGCGCCTGTACGGGGACCCGGTCGGGCATCAGGTCCATGACACCCGCCTCGACGGGGAATGATGCGCCGCAGCTGCTGCACCGGGCCGCGCCGTCCACCGGCTGCATGGCGCCAGGCGCCGTGCAAACGGGGCAGCACAGGATCCTCGTCCAGATACGCTCTACAGGCAGCATAACAGTTCATCCTCATGAAGCTAGCTGGCGTGGAAAAAATCCATTGACGCAAGAATCTCGGCTTAATTCAAGGCTGCGGATTCGAGGAGGCAGCGTTGAGCCGCGGTGATCTGAGCGAGGTCGAGTGGCGTATTCTGAGGATTTTGTTGCCGGTTGAGCGAGAGCCGGGGAAGCGCGGCCGGGGTCGCCCGCCCGAGGACAATCGCAACATCATCAATGGCATTCTGTGGCGGCTGCGCACCGGCGCGCCATGGCGCGACGTCCCCGAGAAGTACGATAACTGGAATTCGACCCATCGGCGTCTCCGGCGCTGTAGTGCCGCCGGGGTCTGTTGTAGCGTGGCGGTCGCTCTCGGCGAGACGATGGCGGATAGCGGACACTACAACATCGACTTATGAGACCTGTGCGCGGAAGGCTTCGTAACCGCCGTTTTCAGCCGTTCTGGCCAGGCTTGGGGTTTGCGGGGCGTCGATGAGCGGCGGAGGCCCCGGATTTTTCCTGTGGCGGGCATCCCAGTCCTTCAACGGGCGCAGTTCGAGCCCCTCTCACGCAGGCGCATCCCCGAGCAGACGCAAACTGCGGCGAAGGTTGTCGTCATCTCGCTGAAGGTGATGACGAGGTTGTCGGCCGTGCCCGGCTGGTAGAAGACCTGGGCCGCGTCGTCCTCGTGAAACAGCATGGCTGGAGAGCGTAGCTTGAGTGCTCGTCCACATGGGCGGCTTTGGTGGTCCGTCGAGCAGCACAAACACGCGGGTGGTCCTGCAAGCCAGGCGGTAGCGCTTGTCCACATCGTTCAGAATGACGAGAGCCGTCGTGAGCTTGCATGCCTGGGCTGAAGCCTCTGCCAGGAGTTTAGGAATTATGAGGAGCGACGAGCAATTTGGCTGCAGCACGCAAAGGAGCGCCGATCTTCCAGGAGGTGCTGTTATACAGGGCTGCCAATGTGGCCTGTAACGCTGAAACATTTTTAGCCTGCTCCATAGTCTGTCGAGCAAGCCAAGCATTCTGCTGCTCTCCGCTCTCAACCACCTCGTGCTGTTCCTCAGTTGACCGCTTCTGCCCTTCGATCAGCTTGTGTTGTTCATTGAGCTGCTGACTTCTTTTCTCGATATCCTCCTTCTTGAGATCAATCAACTTCTGCTGGTTTTCGATGTGCTGGGTCAGTTCTGACAAGCGCTGGCCGATTTTCTCAACCTCCCCGTTAAGGCCCGCAATTTGCTCGGTCTGCTTCGCTATAATCTGATCGCGGATGCCAATCTCACCGATCGCATGGGCAAAGTCTGCAACCCGGAGATCCAGTGCGGCCTGCCTTTGTCTCGCTTGCTGGTCCAGCACCTATAACCTCTGTCGAGCAGCAGCTGTTCCGCCTGGCCCGCCACCAAACGGGCGCGAAACTCGGTCAGGACACTGAAGTGAAACCCCGGGTCGGTCAGCTCGAGCCCGAGTGCGTATTTCCAATCGAGGCGGGCTCGCACGGCGTCGGCCGCCTGATGGTTACTGAGCTTCTCAAGAAACTGCAAGACCGTCACCAGGGCCAGTCGCCACGGTGCCAGGCCAGGCTGGCCTCCGCGAGGATACAGCGCCCGGAAATCCGCATCCTCATAAAGATCAGCAAACTCGTCGCGCAAGCGCGCCGCCAGCGCGCCTTTGGGGAACGCGGCCTTTGCCACCCGGACCGTCTCGGGCGGGATCTCGCCTATGGGTGTCGGCTGCAAGCTCATGACCGAGCGTTGCAGCTCGATCCTGACCAGACAATCCGGCTCGCCATAGGACGTGATCCGTTCTGCCCCGCAGGTCTGTGCAGAAAGGCATCGCTTTAAAGCGGCGACCCTGGCGATCCGCGTAGTAGCAAAATCAGGCACTTCGGATTTTGCCGACACCATCAGGACCTCATCGAGGTGCCATTTGTCGCCCGGCCTTGGCCAACGTCGTTTCAGAGCAATGGCAAACAGCCGGCCGAAGCGGAGGCTCCACTCGCGGATGCTCTCATAGCTGACCACGATGTCCCGGGCCGCCAGGATCAGCTCGGCGTCACGCAGGCTGAGGCTGAAGCAATGGTACAGCCAGACCGCATGCTGGATGACCTCGGCCGGGTACCGGAAGCCGGGATAAGGGTTGGGTGGGGTCGTCACGCCCGGCAGGTTGCCACCTGCCCCACCGCGCCGCCAACCTGACAAGGCCCGGCCGCGTGCCACTCGCCCAGCCGTCGCCAGCAGGCCTTGCCGCAGCAGCCCAACTCCGTCCGTACCTCGTGCCGGTGGAACATCACGGAGCAGCTAGTAAAATGTAGCCTCACTCGGGGTGACGCGGTTTGATGGTGCTGCTGTGAAACTGGTCCTCGCGTGCTTCGGCCGCGGACATCCAGTCTCGTGTCAGCGGCAAGGTATCCATGCGACGCGTGAGCTGCATCTGCCAATTCATGTGGCCCATGTGACGGAATGCCAGTTCGCAACCCGCAAGGTAGAACTCGAACATCCGGCACAGGCGCTCATCGTAAAGTGTGCTTATGGCGTCCCGGTTCGCGGCGAACCGGCGGCGCCAATGGGCAATAGTCATCGCGTAGTGAAGGCGCAGGATCTCAAGGTCGGTCACCTTGAGGCCGGATCTCTCCACCGCCGGCAGCACCTCCGACAGGGCGGGGGAGTAACCGCCCGGGAAGATGTACTTGGCTAGCCACGGGTTGGTGCTCCCCGGGCCCTCCGATCGCCCGATGGAATGAACGAGCGCTACTCCGTCGTCCTTCAGGGAACGACGGATCGTGTCGAAGAAGGTTCGGTAATGCGCGAGCCCGACGGCCTCGAACATGGCGACGGAGAGAACACGGTCGACCGGACGGTCCCAGGCGCGGTAGTCCAACAGCTCGAAACGCACTCGGTCGGACAGCCCGGCCTCGGCAGCCCGTGCGCGCGCCACTTCCAGCTGTTCGGTGGACAGAGTGACTCCGGTCACGCGCGCTCCCCAGTCCCGCGCCAGGGTCAGCGCCATGCCTCCCCAACCGCAGCCGATCTCCAGTACCTCAAGCCCCGGACGGTCCAGCATTAGCTTCGCCGCGATATGACGTTTCTTGAGGGCCTGGGCCTCCTCCAGCGTCTCCTTGCCGGTGCGGAAATAGGCGCAGGAATACTGGAGATCCCGATCCAGGAAGAAACTGAACAGCCGCCTGTCCAAGTCGTAGTGATGAGCCACATTCCGCCGGGACCGAGGCGCCGGGTTGAACTGGTCCAGCCAACGTCGGGCGTGTCGAATGCGAGCCAATAGCCGCTCCGCCCTCGGCTCGCGCTCAGCCATGTTCTGGGTCAGGAGATCGAGAATTTCATAGATCGTGCAGCCGACGGGCTCGATTTCCCCGTCCATGAACGCTTCGCCGAACGCTAGGCCAGGATTCAGCAGCAACCGCCGGATTGTGCGGTTGTCCCGGATCGCGAAGGTCACATCGGGGCCTGCTTCCGGTCCGGACACCACCTGAACCGAACCGCCTGGATAATGTACCGTCAGGCGGCCCCGCCGAATGATGCCCGACAGCGTTTTGTGGAGAAGGTTCATGAGGGTTCTCGCCACAGCCAATTGCCAGAATGCTGTCGTCATGGGGGAGAGGATGTCCAGTCAAACTCATTAATGATCCAGAGGCGTTCGCGGATGGCTGCGCAGCAGCCGCCTCCACGTCCCCTCAGCCGCGCAACACCTGATCCCAAAGGTCCGGCGGGCGCCTGCGGGCGCACACCGGGCCTGACTCCAACCCTGCACGCCAAAGGAAGGCCCACGGCTGCGGATAGTTTTGGGTGAAGCCAGAGGGGAGGGCCTATGCTGTCACCAGGTGAAAGCCGCTCGGACGATAAGACGTCATCGCCGAAAGGCGGTATCACCGGCCGCGAACGCCTCTTGGGAAGCTGGACCGCCGGAAACGGGTAGGTGGAAGCGGAACGATGCCTCCACATGCGCCACCATTTCTTTCGTCTGCCAGCGCCGTCACCTACGGTTTCCGCGGCATCGTCAACTTTCCGGCCTCGAGGCGACGAGGCTGATTGATCGACAACGGACTCCAGGGCGATCAAGCCCGTGCGGCGACCCCGCTGACCTCGGACCACACCTCGAACGCGCGCGCCCTTGCGGCACGATAGTGGGTGTGTTGCACCGGTCGGCTCGGCGCTTGGCCTGAGGTAGGATGGTGAGGGCACGATCCCCTGCCGTCCTCGAAAAGGGGCGGAGCTTGCCTTTCAAGGCGAATGCCGACCGCCGTCACCGCATTCCGAAGCAGCGGTTCCGGGCAACGAACTGGGCGGAGTACGATGCTGCTCTGCGCGGGCGCGGCAGTCTGACGGTCTAATTCACGGACGCGGCGATCGCGGCGTGGAAGGCTGAGCCGCGGACCACGCACGGCGGGCAGCCGCGCTACTCGGCCCTGGCGATTACCACAGCCCCAACCTTGCGCGCAGTGTTCCGCCTGGCTCTGCGCCAGACAGAGGGTCTGATCGGCTCCATTCTCTCTCTCTCTCTCTCTCTGCTCGGTCTCGATCTGGCCGTGGCTGACCATAGTACCCTCAGCCGCCGGGCCGAGACGTTGGTGGTGCCTCGGCCCCGGCCCGGCACCCACCCCGTGCACCTTACCGTCGACAGCACGGGGCTGCAGCTGTGCGGACCTGGCGAGTGGCTGGTTGAGAAGCACGGGAGCAGGACGCGTCGGTCATGGCGCAAGCTGCACATCGGTGTCGACGCTGACACCGGGCGGGTCGTCGCATCGTCACTGACGGCGAGCGACGTCGATGGCGCATCCCAGGTTGGTTCCTCCCTTGACCAGGTGGCGGGTCCGATCGCCTCCTTCAGGGCTGATGGCGCCTACAACCAGGACGGTGTCTACGGCGAGGTCACCGCACGATACCCTGATGCTTCGGTGATCGTCCCGCCCCGCTCCAGCGCCGTGCCGAGTGCGATGGCTGAAACAGCACCAACCGGGCGCGACCAGCACCTCAGGATGATCGCCGAGCGCGGCCGTATGGGCTGGCAGAAGGTCTCGGGCTACAACTGGCGTGCCCTGGTCGAGGCCGATATCGCGCGCTTCAAGCGGGTCATTGGCGGAGGACTGCGCTCGCGCACAGACGGGCGCCGCGCAACGGAGGTGGCCATCGCCGTTGACGCACTGAACCGCATGCTCGAGCTCGGACGCCCGCAGTATGTCCGGCTCGCGTGATCCCGGACCCGCCGCTGACCGACTGCGCCTCAAACCTGTTCCGTGCAACGCAGCCGCTACGATGCTGAGCGGAAGGCCCACCGCGGAACCATCCCCCGCGCTCCCGCCACGCCGTCGCTTTGGAGGTCCTGTGCGAGTTCAAGGCCCGATGCACCGGCCGCATCTTCACCCTAGTTTTAAGCGCCGAATGAAGAGTGCGGCGGCGCAGTGGCAGACCTAGTCCGGCGCATAGAATACTTCCCGCACCGCGTTCGCGATCGGACCCGATCCGATGACGGCCGTCTGCGTCATGACAACCCCGACCACGCGGTTCGTCGGGTCAACCCAGAACTGCGTGCCGTAGATGCCGCCCCATCCATAACTGCCGGGGGGCATGCCGGTCTTGGCAGCGGCAGGGTCGGTCACCACCCCAAGGCCGAGGCTGAAGCCCCAGCCCGGGCCGCGGAGAGTGGGCATTGTGCCCGTGGCGTTTGTCGTCATTTGCCGGACCGTCTCGGCGCGGAGCACCCTTGCCCCATCTAGCTCGCCCTCGTTCAGGAGCATCTGGGCGAAGCGCGCGTAATCCCCGAGAGTACCGCTCATCCCCGCGCCACCCGAATGATAGGCGATCGGCGAGAAGGCCCGGTTCGGATCGAGGGTCGCGGTTCCCCGGGTTGCGGGATAGGGGACACCCTCAGTCGCTGGCATCGTGACATAGCCCGTACCAAGGGTTCCTGTGGGCTGCCCCGGGCGTGTCACCGGCACAAACCGCGGTCGTGCCGACGCCGGCGCGTTGAAGACCCAACTCTCGATCCGGAGCGGCCTTGCAATCCGTTCCGTCACAAAGGCGCCGAGCGTGTCATTCGTCACCTGCTCGATCACCGCGCCGAGCACATCCGTTGCGAGAGAGTACTCCCAGCTTGTTCCAGGCTGGTAGCCGATCGGCGCCAGGGACAGCCGCCGCATCGCCTCCGTCGTCGTCACCTCCGGCTGGTCCAGCCCGTCGGTGACCCGCCCCTCGCGATAGGCATCCACTATGATAGGGCGGTGGATGAAATTGTAGGAAAAACCCGCTGTATGGGTCATCAGCTCGCGGATAGTGGGCGGCCGCGCGGTGGGCGTGTCACCTCCGTCAGATCCGCGCACCCGAAGGTTTGAGAAACCAGGAAGATAGCGGCTGACCGGCTCATCAAGCCCGATCCGCCCCTCCTCGACCAAGATCAACGCGGCAACGGAGGTGACGGCCTTGGTCATGGAGGCGTAGCGGAACATGTCCGTCTCGGCGAGCGGCGCAGTGCCGCCCGGCTCGCGCGTGCCCATGCTGCGGCTGTACACCGGACGACCTTCTTGGAAGATCAGCACTGCGATGCCCGGCGTGCTGCGCCCCTCGACGAGCCCACGGACGGCCTCATCCATCTTCGCCATGCGGGCTTCGGGCGTACGGGCCAGCGCCGGGCCGGACGAGAGGCCCCCCACGGCGACCATCCCAGCTGATAGCAAGGTGAACAGATGCCGACGTGAAATCATCTTCCGGTTTCTCCCGCCGGAGATCTTTTGTGTCTCCAGGCTGAAGTATTTCGGCCGCAGAGGCGTCCGAAGGTCAAGGGTTCCGCCAACCGGGCTCGTGAGCCAAGCGGGGACGGCCGAGGAAAGCGGCTGCCTTTCACGGCGCCACCAAGGAAGTTTGCCGGTGGCGCTGGCCCTGGCGCCCGTGCCAATGTTCTCTCCAGGGTAGCCCGAGCAACGGGCTCGTCTGCCGGAGGAAACACATGGTCGATCACGAGCCGACGGCGCACGGCCGCCGTGTTGTGCTGGGCGCTGTGGCTGGCGCGCTCGCGGCTGGCGCTGCCATGCCTGCCAGTGCACAGCGGAGTTACGAACCCGGTGCGCCACCGGTGCGCTACCCGGATGCAGATATCGTTTCGCTCGATCCTAGGCGCTTTAAGGCCCCGCTCGGCAACTCTTCCATCCGGCGCCTGGCCACCGGCTTCAGCTGGGCCGAAGGCCCGGCCTGGCATGCCACTGGTCGTTTCCTGGTTTGGTCCGACATCCCGAACGACGAGTGTCTACGTCTGAACGAGGAGGATTACTCCGTTCACCGCCGCTTTCGCTCACCCTCCGGGTTTTCGAACGGAAATACCTTTGATCGCGAATGGCGGCATATCGCATTCCGACACTTCGATCGGGACGTGGTGCGCTATGAGGCGGACGGGCGACGCACGGTGCTCGCCGCGCGCGGTCCTGACGGCCTTTTTAACGCGCCCAATGACGGCGTCGTGCACCCAGAGGACGGCGCCATCTGGTTCACGGACCCTGGCTATGGAGCGCTCATGAACTATGAGGGGCAGCGCACGCCCGAAAGCGCTAACAGCCCTCGCCCCTTCATCAAGGAGTCCGTGTACCGCATCGACGCGCAGAGCGGGCAGGTGACAAAGGTGGCAGACGACGCCTTCAAGCCAAATGGGCTCTGCTTCAGCCCTGACTACCGTCGGCTCTACGTGGCAGACAGCGGCACGAGCCATTACCCGCAGGCGAAGAACATCATTTGGGTTTACGACGTCGACGGTCCGGTTCTGCGGAACCCGCGCACGTTCTGCGACATGGAGCTAAACGGCAAATCGGGTTTCGGCGACGGTGTCCGCTGCGACGAGCAGGGAAACGTCTGGGTGGGCGCCGGTTGGGTTGGTGAGGGCTATGACGGTGTGCACGTCTTTGCGCCCGATGGGCAGCGCATCGGCCAGATCCGATTGCCGGAAATCTGTGCCAACATCTGCTTCGGCGGCACGAGGCGAAATCAGTTGTTCATGACGGCAAGTCAGAGCCTTTACGTGGTGCCTGTGGAAACACGTGGCGCACATTTCTGCTGAACCGCCAAGGGAGGGCATGGCATCAAGGGGAGCGGCCCAAGGAACCGGTCGGCCTTGCTGCCTGCTCCGGCGGAAAGCTGTCGCCAAGCTTGGATCCTCAGGTGGCGTACCCGCAAGGGGCTCTGGCTCAAAGTTGGTGCAACGTCACTGCCGCCTCGTCGGGAGGGAGCTCGCCGTCAAGAAGCCCGCTCAGCCGGTCGTCGTCCGTGCTCACGACGCCCGCCTCCGCACCGGCAGCATGGCAGTTCCGGCGATATCGGCCAGCATGGCGGCCCGTGCGCGCGCCAGCCGGCTCATTACCGTCCCGACAGGAACACCCAGGATCCCGGCCGCCTCGACATAGCCGAAGCCACCGATGTCCACGAGCCCGACAACCTCGCGCTGCTCGGGCGGGAGCCGCGCCAGTGCTTGGCGAACCGTGATTTCCGCAATCAGCGCGTGCGTGTGGTGCCCCGCCCCGCAATTCAACGCGCCCTCCGCCTCCACATGCGCCAAGGTGACCCGACGGTGGCGAGCCTCGTCGACCAAAAGGTTCCGCAGGATGCGAAAGAGGTAGAATCGCGCCTCGGTCTCCTCTGCGGGCGCGCGCCGGGCGGCAAGGTAGCGCGCGGCCGTTTCCTGCCAGAGGTCCTTCGCCACGTCCAAATCCCCGGCCAGGGCGCGGGCGTAGCGGTTTAGGCTCTCACCATGGCGGGCGAGCATGGCGTGGCGATCGCGCATGGACGTATCTTGCTACGACTGACGTGGGAATAAAACGGCGGTGCCGGCCGTTCTTGCGTCTGAGCCGCACACGGCCGGGGAGGGAACGGATCATGGGTATCGAGCGCAGCCTCGCAGAACTCTATCGGCAGGATCCCGAGCGGGCCGATGCTCTGGCCTTCGGCCGGCGCGGCGCACTGAAGGGGGCCGCGCTGGCGACCATGGGCGCCGCGGTGGGCGGCACCATCCCCTTCGCCGTGCGGATGCCTGCCGGGCTCCTGCCGGCCGCCCTGGCGCAGTCGGCATCGGTGCCAACGCTGCGGATGGACGGCAAGGCCGCGCTGATCCTTCTGGGCGAGCGCCCGCTGGTGGCGGAAACGCCCGAGATACTGCTGGACGACGACGTGACCCCGGCGGACAAGTTCTTTATCCGCAACAACGGCCGCATCCCCGAGCGCTTCGCCGGCGACCCGAAGACGTGGCGCCTGCGGATCGATGGCGAGGTGAACAAGCCCCTCGACCTGACGCTGGGCGAGCTGCAATCCCGCTTCGAGCCGGTGACGCTGCGGCTGCAGATGGAGTGCGGCGGTAACGGCCGTGCCGCCTTCACGCCGGAGACGCGCGGCAACCAGTGGGGCAACGGCGCCATCTCCAACGCCGAGTGGACGGGCGTGCGACTGCGCGACGTGATCCGCGCCGCGGAGCCGAAGGACACGGCCCGCTTCACCGGTCATTCCGGCGCCGACCCGCACCTGTCCGGCGACACCTCCCGCCAGGCGATCAGCCGGGGCATGCCGGTGGCCAAGGCGATGGAGGACACAACGATCCTCGCCTGGGGGATGAACGGGGAGCCGATCCCGCTGGTGCACGGCTTCCCGCTCCGCCTTATCACCCCGGGCTGGCCCGGCAGCCTGTCACAAAAATGGCTCAACCGGATCACACTGCGGGCGACGCCGCATGACGGGCCGGGCATGGGCGGCACCTCCTATCGCGTACCGGTTCGGCCGATCGTCCCCGGCAGCACCAATGACGGCAAGGATTTCGCCGATATCCAGTCCATGCCGGTGCGCGGCCTGCTGACGAACATCGCCCATGGTAGCCGGATGCCGGCGGGCACGCGCCGGCTGGACCTGCGCGGCCACGCCTGGGCGGGCGACCTGACCGTGCGTGCCGTGCACGTCTCGGCCGACTTCGGCGCGAAATGGACGGAGATGCGAGTGAACGAGCCGCCCAACCGCCATTCCTGGCAGCGCTGGACGGGGGCGGTCGAGCTGCCGTCCGACGGCTACTTCGAACTCTGGACGCGCGCTACGGACTCCCAAGGGCAGATGCAGCCGCACGCGGCGGCGAACTGGAACCCACAGGGCTACGCGGCGAACGCGATGGCCCGCACGGCCATTTTGGTCGGATGAGCTTCTCGCTTCTCGAGAAGGCGGCGATGGGCGCGGTCTGCGCCCTCGTCCTCCTCGCCCTGGCGCTGGATGTGCCCTTCTCCCGCCAGCCAACGGTCCGCGCGCCTTACCCACCCACCCCCTACGCCGAAGCCTACCGAAGCGCGCACGAGGCCGTTGCGGTGCGCGAGGCAGCGGCAAGGGCAGAGGCGGAGCGCCTGGCTGCCGTGCAGACACCGGCGGAGACGGCCGACATCCTTCCTGCCGGCCATGGACGTGATGAGACCTTCGCCCGCTGCACCGCCTGCCACAGCACCGCGATCATTCGACGGAGCGGCTTTACCCAGGCCCGCTGGGACGAGCTGATGGACTGGATGACGGAGAAGCAGGGCATGGCGCCGCTGGAAGGGACGGACAGAACGTTGATCGTCGGCTACCTCGCCGAGCACTTCCCGCCACGACGGAACCCGCAAAACACCAACCCATTTCTGAACTGAGCGGAGAGAGGGACCGCACATATTTCGAACCAACGTTGAGTATGGGGGGCCTCTGCAGAGACTGTGGTGCATGGATCGGATCTGAGTCCGAGGTAGGGTAAGATGGGGCTGGAGCATCCCAATAACCGATAGGGACACTGCGCTTGCCCTTCGAAGTGAACGGTGACGCGCGCCATCGGATTCCGCGGCAGCGGCATCGGGTTACGAACTGGGCCGAGTATGAGGCGGGCTTGCGGGTTCTGTCGGCGCTCGCGCCAGAGCTGCCGCCTCGCGCCGGCCGACGCTGTGAGCCTACCCTGCTGCGAGGACGAAGAGCACGCTTGTGGCATGACGGAGATGAAGCATGCGGCGGCTGGCGGGACCATGCTGGTTGTGGCGGAATTCGTCGTAGCTGCGACAGAAGCGCTCCGCTGAGCTGAAGCTTCTGAACCCGCGCATATATCGGATGCGGCCCTCTATGCCCCGGCGGTCCTGCTCGAGCCCGTTGTTCCTATAAGCGCTGGTGCGGTGGGTTACCCGCTTGCCCAGCGTCGAGCGGATCGCCCGCGGGTGGGAGCCATGCCCGTCCGTGGTGACCTGGTCGGGGACCATGCCTGTGGCCGACCTGGCGGTGCGGAAGAACGCCTTCTCGGCCGCCATGTCGCGGTGCTCGCCGAGCATGGCGCCGACGAGCCGCCGTTCCTGTCGATCGCGCGATACAAGTAGCACCAGCGTCCACGGACCTTCAGATATGCTTCGTCAACGTGCCAGGAGCGACGTCCGGAGCCGTCCTTTGCGCGCCGACGCTGCCGAAGGCCTTGGGTCAATACCGGTGCGAGCCTGGCCTCCCAGTTGCGGGCGGCCTCATGGCTGAACACGATGCCGCGAAGGAGGAACATCTCGGTCATGTCTCGCAGAGTGAGGCGATACCGCAGGCGCCAGAGCACCACGAGCGCGATGACGTCGCTCGGGTACTGCGTCCGGTTCAGCACGCCAGCGCTGCGCTCGTTGAACCCTCGGCCACAAGCACAGCACCGGAAGCGGCGGTAGCCCTGGGCCGTACCGTGCTACCGAAGGGTACTATCCAGTTGTCGCAGGCGGCCACTAGGGCTTGTGGGACGTTGCTGGATTTCATGGCCGTCTCACGACGGTCGGCTGACCTCGCCGCCGCTGCCTTGATCCCCGCCGCCC
>JBHTFH010000068.1:0-19127 GCA_042666135.1 Roseomonas sp. GCM10028921
CTTCCGCTGGACCAAGTCCGCCGACGACATCCTCGCCAGCATCCAGCGCTTCTGCCTCCGCACACGGCAGATCGGAGGGACTACGGAATCAGGACACTAGATGGTAGGCGGACTAGGCAGCAGCCTAGAACAGCTCGGCGATGAAGGTGGCCCCGCCAACTTGGCGGGTGCTTGGCCGTCCCGGCCCGCTCGGGTAGGCGCTGGGCATGAGCGCAGCCACCCCGAGAGGGATGTATGCAGGATACCGTTTTCCGCCTGAGGTAAGCGGTCACGCCGTCTCGCTGTATCTCGCTTCCCGCTTGGCCTGCGCGTGGTGGTGGAGATGCTGGCCGCGCGCGGCATCCTGGTCAGCCACGAGACGGTGCACCAATGGGCCCTGAAGTTCGGGCAGGAGTTCGCCAACCGGATCCGGCGCCGGTTGCCGCGCCTCGCGGACAAGTGGCACCTCGACGAGGTCGCGATCCGGATCCGTGGCGTCCAGCAATGGCCCTGGCGGGCGGTCGATCGAACAGGATTGGTCCTCGACGTACTGGTCCAGAGGCAGCGCGACAAGCGGGCAGCGAAGCGGCTGCTTCGCAAGCTGCTGAAGCGGCGATGCCGTCCACCCCGTGTGGTGATCACCGACAAACTAGCGAGCTACGGCGCGGCCAGGGCGGAGCTGATCCCGGGTGTTGAGCACCGGCGGCACAAGGGGCTGAACAACCGGGCGGAGAACTCGCACCAGCCCACGCCACGACGAGAACGGGGCGTGAGGCGGTTCAAGTCGCCACGGCAGGCACAGCGCCTCCTCTCGGCCCACGCACAGGTCAGCAATCTGTTCCATCTGCGCCGCGACCACCTCACCGACGCCGAGCACCGCGCCGGGAGGACGCGAGCGTTCCAGGCGTGGGCGGAAGTCAGAGGGATGGCGATCGCCGCGTGACCCCTGCCGCACCGCAAACCTTGGCCTGCCAACACGGCAAAGTTAACGCCAACAAGCTGACGATGCTCCTCAGCAACGGGAAAGAGGCCAGCCCATTCCCGCTCGAACCAGTCCCAGTCGATCAGCGCCGCCAGCCGGACCAGCTCGTGCCGGCCGTCGATCAGGCGTGGGCGTAGCAGGCCGTCCTGCTCAGCGGGGCGGGAACGGTGCGCCAGGCGGCCGAACACGCCGAACCGGCGCATCCTAGCGCGCCCACTTCGACGCTATGATCCTGGCCGGATGTTGTCGAGCCGCTTCTATCGACCGCTTGCCTCCTGGCTCTGGGACCAGGTCCTGTCGGCGCTGCAAGCTGGGGCCGAAGCGTGCGGCGAAGTGGACTGGGAGCTGCACCGCCTGGACGCGGCTATCCTCCGAGCGCATCAGCACGCCAGTGGCGCTGCCGTGACGCGCTCTCGGCGTGCCGGTCAGGCCAGGCAATCGTGATTTATCCTCTCCTAAGTTTCTCATGATTGAATCGAGCCGTCTCCGCTCGGGTACCCATGATCCAGATCCTCGCCTGCCTGAATGACCAGCACGACCCATGGGTCGTCCTGGCCGCCGCGGCCCTCTGTGTCACGGCAGCACTCTCTTGTGCCTTCTCACTGCGCGGATCCGGGCGCGTCCGTCCGGTGCTAGCCGCCGTGCTTATCGCCGCAGGCACGTGGTCGACGCATTTCGTTGCCTTGCTCGCCTACGATCCTGGCCTGCCTATGGGATTTGCCCTTGCTCCCACCCTCCTGTCTGTGGCGGTCGCGATTGGCGGAGGCATTGCGGGCTTCTTGGTCTCCGCCGGGGGGCGCAGGCGCGCCTGGCTCCGCCCCGCTGGCGGGGTGCTGCTCGGCTGTGCGGTCACGACCATGCACTACATCGGCATGGCCGCAGTACTCTTGCCGGGGCATCTTACCATCACTTCGGGCCACATCGCTGCGTCCCTGGTTTTCGCGGTCAGTCTGGGGGCTCTCGCACTACAAGTCCTCCGCCCTGACGCACCTTACGGGCGCCGCGTTGTGGGCGCCGGCTTGCTGGTGGTTATGGTCGTCTCTCTCCATTTCACGGGCATGGGCGGCGTACTCGTGCTGCCGGATCCAGAGGTCGTTGTTCCGCCGGCGGCGCTGCCACGGACACAGCTGGTCCTTCTTATCAGCACGATTACGGCAGTCGCGCTCCTCGCCGCACTCATAGTACTCATGCTCGAGGCCCGAATGGCCCTCTCTGCTCGCGACGTCGAGGCGGGACGACTTCGCAGTCTCGCTGATGCCACCTCTGAGGCGCTCGCCCTGGTGGACCCAGCAGGCATGGTGGTCGATGCAAGTAACCGGCTCGCACTTCTTGCGGACCGGCCCCGCGAAAGCCTCGCTGGCCTCCCCTTTGCCGCCCTCCTCGAGCGCGGGACCACACAGGATGCCGCTGCTGTGCTCGCCGGCGGCATCCCAGTCGAAATCCAGCGTCGCACCATCGAAACAGCCGCCGGCACGCGGGTGGTGGTTGTGTTGCGGGATCTTCGCGAGAAGATCGCTTCCGAGAACCGCATGGAGCGACTCGCCTACCATGACACGCTGACCGGCCTTGCGAACCGCACCCTCTTGCAACGACGTCTTGAGGAGGAGATCGACCGTGGCAAGCCCGGCTTTGCCGTGCTCTGCCTCGACCTCGACCGCTTCAAGCCGGTCAACGATATCTACGGCCATGCTGCCGGCGACCAGCTCTTGCAGAAGGTGTCTGAACGGCTCGTTTCTTGTCTGCGCCATTCCGATCTCTGCGCCCGCACCGGTGGCGATGAGTTCGTGATCCTGCTGCCTTTGACTGACGATCCCGGCCGCGCCCAGGCCTTGGCCAAGCGGCTGGTGGCATCTCTGTCGGAGCCTTTCGACCTCGGCTCCACAGAGGTGAAAATCTCCCTTTCGGTCGGTGTTGCGTTCTTTCCCGACGACGCTGTGACCGCTGAAGATGTGCTCCGCGCCGCCGATATTGCTCTCTATCGCGCAAAGGAGAACGGTCGCGCCGATTTTGCCTTCTTCCACGCTGGCATGGACGAGGAAGTGCGGCGCCGACACGCGCTGGAGCGCGACATCCGCGATGCTATCACTAAGGGGGAGATGTCCCTCGCGTGGCAGCCGCAAGCCGATGCCATGACCGGCAGTGTGCGCGGCTTTGAGGCACTCCTTCGCTGGCACCACCCCGAGCGCGGACCTGTAAGCCCGGCCGTGTTTATCCCGATCGCGGAAGCCTCCGGCGCTATCCTCTCGATCGGGACATGGGTGTTGCGCACAGCCGTCGCCGAGGCGGCGAGCTGGTCGAATCCGCTCCGCGTCGCGGTGAATGTCTCGGCGCTTCAGATTCAGCAGCCAGACTTTCCCGAAACCGTTCGCACAATCCTCACGGAGACGGGCCTCGATTCCGAGCGACTTGAGATCGAGGTGACGGAATCCCTCCTCATCACCGACACCGATCGGACGATGCGCACCCTCGTTGCGCTAAAGTCCCTCGGTGTGCAGCTCTCGCTTGACGATTTCGGTACGGGCTATTCGTCCCTCAGCATGCTTCGTAATTTTCCCTTTGACCGCATAAAGATGGACCGCAGCTTCGTCAACTCGCTTGCCGAGAGTGACGACTCGGCTGCGCTTGTGCACGGCATTCTCGGCCTCGGCCGAGGCCTGGGAATGCCTGTCATCGCCGAAGGCGTAGAGACTGATGCGCAGTTCCGCATGCTCCAGAATGCCCAATGTGCAGAGATCCAGGGCTACCTGATCGGTAAGCCGCTGCCGATCGCGAGCTATGGCGATGTGGTCCACTTCAGAATAGCGGGCGTGGCTGCGTGATGTGATGTACGAAATTCTCAAAACAGCCCTTCCTGCAGCAATGGCGGAGTGGGACGCTGTACGACTGCGTTGCATGGACCAGCTTGAAGGCGCAGGAGCGCCGTCGGCAAGTCCGCACTCACGCGAGCCGGACGTACTCCGGGCGTCTAAGGTCGAGCATGCGGTTGAGTACGCAGATAGCGATGGCCACCTCGGTGGCACGGCGCCCGTCCGTGCGCGAGCGCAGTTCGCGGCCGATGACCCGCTTGAAGCGTGGGATATCCGCCTCAACCAGGGCGCGCCAGTTTTAGCCCGAAGCCTTTTGCCAGCTCCTGATCGCCGCGTCCGCAAACCAGACGGTCAGACTGCCGCGCCCACGCAGGGCGGCGTCGTACTCACTCCAGTTCGTCGCCCGGAACCGCTGCTTCGGAATGCGATGACGCGCTCGGCATCCGCCTTGAAAGGCAAGCCCGGCTCTCCTCGAGGATGGCAGGGCACGTGCCCTCAAAATCCTACCTCGGGCGGAGCGGTAGGCCGACCCGTGCAACACACCTTTCATTGATGCCGGCTCATCCTCAACCAGGATGATGGTTCCGGAGCCGAGAGGCACTTGTCTGGTCGCGCGGATATCCATGAACATGATGACCTGACCTGGCGCGTCGGCCAGGATCGCATCCGGGTCCTGGCACCGCTTGCTGCGCAGGAATCCGTGACGGCTGCCGTCGTGGATGCCGCGGCGCAGGAACTCGGGCTGCGGCGGGCCCAGTGCTATCGCCTTCTCCGGCGCTTCCGCGCGGACCCGACCCTGGCCGCGTTACTGCCTCGGCAGAGTGGCAGGGCCACAAACACCCGCTTTCTAGCTGGCGATGTCGAGGCGGTGATCGGGTCAGCTATTGAGGAGTTCTACCTCAGCCGGTCGCGGCCAACCGTTGCCGACCTCGTGCGCGAAGTCGAACGGCGCTGCCTCGGCGAACACCTCAGGCCGCCAAGCTACAAGGCCGTTGCCGCTCGGGTGCGGCTGCACGACCAGCGGGAGGTGCTCCGCTGTCGGCAGGGCGCCGCGCACGCGCGGAACAGGTTGGGGCGGGTAGTCGGGAAGGTGAGAGCCGACGAGCCGCTGAGCCTCGTCCAGATCGATCACACGCTGGCCGACGTGATCGTGGTCTCGTCGACCGACCGGCGCCCACTCGCCCGGCCCTGGCTGACCCTGGCGATCAATGTCGCGACCCGCATGGTCGCAGGGTTCCATCTCAGCCTCGAGCCGCCGTCGGCCCTCAGCGTCGCCCTGGCGCTCAGCCACGCGGTCCTGCCAAAGAACGAGTATCTGCAGGGCAGGCGAATGGGCCTGCCCTGGCCGGTATGCGGGCTGCCGAGGTGCCTTCACCTCGACAACGCCAAGGAGTTCCGTTCCGAGGCCCTTCCCCGGGGTGCTGCCCAGTACGGCATTGAGCTGCGGTACCGCCCGCCGGCCACGCCGCACTGGGGCGGCCATATCGAGCGGCTGATCGGCACCATGATGGGGGCCTCCGGCTCCTGCCTGGCGCCACCGGCCGCAGCGTCGCCGAGCGCGGTCCCGACCCGGAGGCGACAGCGGCAATGACACTGGACGAGCTGGAGAACTCGCTCGTGCACCAGATCGTGGGCGTCTATCACCACACCCAGCACCCCGGCCTCGGCCTCGGCCTCGGCCTCGGCATGGCGCCGATCACGGCTTGGGCTGAGACAGTAGACCGCAGCTCGGCTCCACCGCACCTGCCGCGGGATCTTGATCGCTTCTACCTTGATTTCCTGCCCTTCAGGAGGCGAACCATCCCGCGCGAGGGGCTGGCACTCCTCAACCTTCGGTACTCGGATGGGGTCCTCTCGACCTTCCTGCGCAAGCCCCGGCAGCTGGTCATCGTGCGCTACGATCCGCGGGACATGTCGCAGGTCTACCTGCGCGACGAGAATGGCAGCTACTGGCCTATACCCCTCAGTGATCGGCGGCTCCCCGCCGTCACGCTGACCGAGGTGAAGGCCGCATCCAGGCGACTGACCGAGGCCGGCGAGGGATATCCCTCCCAGCGGCGGATCTTCGAGGCCATCGAGGATGAGCGGGCGATGGTCACTCAGGCCCGCAGCCATACCAGGCTCGCCCGGCGCGAGCAGGAGCGCAGCATGTGGGCGCTCCGGTGAGCCCTTATGCGCCCGGGAGGTGGCAGTCGCCCTAACTTCCGCAGGCGGAAAGTTCCTTTCAAAAGATGGAAGTTGGGTCGGTCGTCGGGCCGCCCAGATACCGTGCAGGCGCGCCAGGATCTCCGGACCATCGGCCGTGCGGCTCGTGCGGAACGGCGGCAGGGAAAGGGGGCGGCTGCTCAGGATGGCGTGGCGGCGCGGAAAGGCCGATCTGCTTCGGTGGAAGCCTCGATCGTGAGCCAGTCGGCAAAAATCTGAAGCGAGGCGTCAATCCGTCCCCCAGGCAAGACCAGCCAGTAGTAGTCGCCCGTCCGAAGTGCCTCGCCCGGCAGAGCGATGAGGTGGCCGGACGTGACCTCACCGCGCACATAGCCGGGAGCGCAGATTACAATTCCCAGGCCCTCCAGCGCGGCCTGGATGGCCAGAGTGGTGCTCTCGAACAGCAGCGGCTTGGTTTCCGTCGTCATCCGGTTCGCGCGCAGCCACATCGGCCAGTCGAGCCGTCGTACCTTGCTGCCCAGCAGTTGGTGCCCTGGCTGCCCAGGATACCATGCGCGAGCAACGGCGGGGATCGCGAAGGGAGCCACCACGACCGGCTGCAAACGTCGGGCGGTTGGGGAGGGCGGCAGATCGTGAGGGGCTGTGCTGACCGCCGCGTCCACGCCCTCGCGCGCCAGATCCACGGCAGCCGTAGAAGTGCTGACCTCGACATCGACCCCGGGATGGTGCTCCCGGAAATCGGGCAGGCGTGGGATTAGCCAGCGCAGTGCCCAGGTCGTGTAGGCCCGAATGCGCAGTGGCTTGGGCTCTGATCTCAGCCGCTGAGTGGCGGCCTGAAGCTTCCTGAACCCGTCACCGAGTTCCTCCGCAAAGCGGCGTCCCGGTTCGGTGAGGCTGATCGCGTTGGCGCCACGTCGGACGAGTGCGCAACCGAGTGAAGCTTCCAGGTCGCGGAGGCGCTTGCTGACGGCCGGTTGGGTCACGCCCAGGGCAGCGGCCGCGGCGCTCAGACTGCCGGTTTCCGCGACGAGGTGAAAAGCCCAGAGGCTTTCGAGAGGCAAAGCCAGCCGCATCGCGGGAGCATAAACACAGCTTGGGGTAGAGCAAGAAATTCTAGGACTTCACATCACGGTGGCGGGCGGAGAGGTTGTGATCAAGGCAGACCCCGCCCGAGGCGGGAAATAACTGCGCTGGAGGAACCGAACGCCATGACGAACCGTCGTACAGT
Organism: Roseomonas sp. GCM10028921; assembly: GCA_042666135.1. Classification (GTDB taxonomy): domain Bacteria; phylum Pseudomonadota; class Alphaproteobacteria; order Acetobacterales; family Acetobacteraceae; genus Roseomonas. The sequence continues at coordinate 7,163 of JBHTFH010000068.1, forward strand.
CCTGCGTCTCGCGCCCGCCCTGGCCGCCCTCGCGCCACCTGGCCGCCGTGCTGTCGCCCAAGGGTCCCGCTTCCCGGACCGCCCGATCCGCTTCATCATCCCGTTCGCGGCGGGAGGCAGCAACGACATTGTGGGCCGCGTCCTGACGGAAGGCATGGGCCCTCGCCTTGGCCAGACCTTCGTGGTGGAGAACCGCGGTGGCGCCGGTGGCATCCTCGGCAATGAGGCCGTGGCCCAGGCGCCGAAGGACGGCTACACGATCCTACTCGGCGGCAGTGGCAGTTTCCTCATCAGCAGCCTCGTGCAGCCGCGCGTGCCTTACAACATCATCCGCGATTTTGCCCCTATCGGCTTTGTTGGCAACGCGCCCAACGTCATCACCGTGAGCCCGAAGGTCGAGGCGCGCACGATGAGCGAACTGCGCGACCTCGCTCGTCGTGCCCGCCCGCTCCTGTCCTATGCGAGCCCCGGCGTGGGGACCACGGGGCATGTGCTCGGTGCCCTACTGGCGCTCACCTTCGAGGCCGAGATGGAACACATTCCCTATCGCGGCACGGGGCCGGCCATCACGGACGTGCTGGCTGGGCGTGTGCAGATCCTGACCAACGCGGCCGCACCTTTGCGTCCGCATATCGCCTCGGGTGGGCTGCGCGCCCTCGCTGTGGCCGCGCCGCGCCGCCTTCCCTTGCTGCCCGATGTTCCGACTACGGTAGAGCAGGGGTTCGCCAACGTCATCTCCTCCACTTGGTACGGCCTGCTAGCGCCGGCAGGCACGCCGGCGGACCGGGTGGCGGCGCTACACTCGGCCCTTAACGCGACCCTGGCTGACGAGGGTGTGCGTCAGCGTCTGGCCGAGGAGGGCGTTGAGATAGAGGCCAGCCCGACCCCGCAGGACTACGGCCGCTTCATCGAGCGCGACCGGCAGCGCTGGCAGGAGGTAGTCACCCGCGCGAACATCCGCGCCGAGTGATGTCCAGGGAACCCCTTCGCCGCATCCTCGTCCTTGATGATTTCGGCGACGTCGCTGCCAGATCGGCGGACTGGTCCGGCCTTCCCGTGGAGTTTCTCCGGACACCGGTCCCTGAGGAGGAGCGGGTGGCGCGGTTGGCAGAGGCCGAGGCATTGGTGCTGGTTCGGGAGCGGAGCGCATTGCCCGCCGAGCTGATCGAGCGGCTCCCGGCCCTGCGCCTGGTCGTCACCGCCGGCATGCGGAACCGCGTGCTGGACTTGGAGGCTTGTACGGTGCGTGGCATTGCTGTCTGTGGCACGGACTCTACGGCCTCCCCAACCGTGGAACTGACCTGGGGCCTCATCCTCGCCCTGGCCCGCCAGATCCCCTGGCAGGAGGCGCGGCTGCGGCGGGGCGAATGGCAGCATGGCGCGGGGCTGGGACTGAAGGGCGCGACCCTCGGCATCGCCGGCCTAGGACGCATCGGCACGGCGGTAGCCGCCATCGGCCGTGCCTTCGGCATGCACCTCCTGGCCTGGAGCCCGAACATGACGGCGGAAATCGCCGCAGCGGTCGGTGCGACCCTGACCGACAAGGCCGGGCTCTTCCGCGGCGCCGACATTGTCACGCTGCATCTAGGTCTCGGCCCCTCCACCCGCGGTGTCGTCAGCGGGGAGGAACTGGCGCTGATGCGGCCCGGTGCGCTGTTGGTGAACACGGCACGCGGCCCGCTAGTGGAAAAGGCGGCACTGATCGCGGCGTTGAAGAGCGGCCATCTTGGTGGCGCGGCCATCGACACGCACGAGCCAGAACCCATAGCCGCGGATGACCCGATCCACCACGCCCCGAACACGATCCTGACGCCACATCTGGGCTACGTCACACAACAGAATGTCCGCCTCTACTTCGAGGGCGCGACGGCCTGCTTGCGGGCCTGGAACGCCGGCCTTCCACTGCCGCGGCCCCTGAACGACGTCGCACGCCACGATCAAGGAGACATGCCATGACACCGGCCAACCCCGATTCTGATGCTATCCTGCTGGAAGAGGACGGTCCTGTCGCCGTGCTCACACTGAACCGGCCGAAGGCGCGCAATGCCATCGATGACGCCATGCGCGCCGACTTGACGGCTGCGCTGGACCACGTCGCGCGCACGGACTCCATCAAGGCCTTGGTCATTACCGGCGCAGGGGAGGGCTTCTGTTCAGGCGGCGACGTAAAGTCGATGCAGGCGCGCCTCTCCGTGCCGCAGAACGAGGTGGCGCTGAACGGCTGGCGCCGCCAGCAGCGCACGCACCACGCGATCTCCATGCTGCATGCCTTACCCAAACCCACTATCGCCGCCGTGAACGGCGCGGCTACAGGGCTTGGCTGCGACGTGGCACTCTGCTGCGACTTCGTCATCGCCTCGGACCGGGCACGCTTCGCCATGACCTACATCCTGCGCGGACTGATCCCCGACGGCGGCGGCATGTACTTCCTGCCTCGCCGTGTCGGGCTGGCGCGCGCCAAGGAGCTGATCTTCACCGGCCGTACGCTGGAGCCGGAGGAGGCGCTGCGCCTCGGCATGATCGAGCGCGTGACGACGGCCGACGCCCTGCTCACCGAGGCCCGCACCTGGGCTGCGGAGCTGGGCAAGGGCGCGCCCGCGGCATTGGCGCTGAGCAAGACGATCCTGGACCAAACTTTCGAGCTCTCGGTCGAGCAGGTTTTCTCCATGGGAAGTCAGGCCCAGGCTATCTGCTACGCATCAAAGGAGCACCAGGAAGCGGTTGCGTCCTTCCTGGAGGACGTGGCCCGGCGACGCGCCGCCAAGGCAAAGGGGGAAGTGGCATGAGCGCCGTCGCCGCCCTACTGAGTCCGCGCAGCGTTGCCGTCATCGGCGCCTCTGCCGATGCTTCCAAAATGACCGGCCGCCCGGTCGGCTATCTACAGAAATATGGCTTCACCGGCGAGATCTGGCCGGTGAACCCGCGCGCGGAAACCATTGCGGGGTTGCGCTGCTACCCCGACGTTGCATCCCTGCCCGGAGCGCCGGACGCAGCCATCGTCCTGCTCGGCCCCGACCGGGCGGAAGCCGCTGTGCGAGACCTTGCTGCGATGGGATGTCAAGCCGCCATCGTGCTCGCCAGCGGCTACGGCGAGGCCAATGAGGTTGGCGCGCAGCGGCAGGCCACACTGAAGAAGGCGGCAGGCGCCATGCGCCTCCTCGGTCCCAACACGATCGGTTTGGTCAACCTGACGGATCGCATGATGCTCTCGGCCACCGGCGCGCTGGAGGTGCCCGAAATCCCGGCCGGGCGCATCTCCGTTGTCTCCCAGAGCGGCGGCATTCTCGGCTCCTTGCTGTCGCGCGCAGCCGATCGCGGCATCGGCTTCGCCAAGCTTATTTCCACCGGCAACGAAGCCGATCTGGACAGCTCCGACCTGATCGAACACCTCGTCGAGGACGAGGCAACTGACGTGATCGCCGTCTACATGGAGGGGCTGCGCCGGCCGGAGGTGTTCAAGCGCGCCGCCCGTCGTGCCGCCGAGCTCGGCAAGCCCATCGTCGTCTATAAGGTCGGTCGTTCGGATTCCGGTGCGCGCGCCGCCACGTCCCACACCGGCGCGCTGGCGGGCGCGGACCGTGTCTACGACGCGCTGTTCCGACAGTACGGCGTGACTCGCGCCGAAACCTTCACCGACCTGCTGGACATCCCCGCTGCCCTCGTGGTCGGGCGCCGGACGGAGGGCGACCGCGTCGCCATCCTCACCTCCACCGGCGGCGCAGGTACCTTGCTGGCCGATAATTGCGGCCTGGCAGGGATCGAGGTTCCAGGTCCCGACGCGGAAACCACTCAGACCCTAGCCACGCTGCTGAACGAGGACCCGGCGGCCATCGGCCGCAACCCCGTGGACGTGACGCTGGCCGGGCTGCGCCCCGACCTTTTCCGCGGCGCCATCACCGCGTTGCTGGCGAGCCCCCTCTATGACGCCGTCGTCGTGGTGATCGGCTCCTCGGCGCTGGCAACGCCGGATATTGTGGCCGGCGCCATCCTGGAGTGCCAGGCGGGGAGCACGAAGCCGATTCTGGCCTATGTCAGCCCTCACGCGCCGCACTTGGTGAGGCTGCTGAACGGCAAAGGCATTCCGGCCTTCGCCACACCCGAGAGCTGCGCCTCCGTGCTGCGCGCGCTGCGCCGCCGGGCCCTGCCGCCGGCGTCCGCTCCCTCCGACGCCGACGGGTCGCTGCTGGCTGGGCTTCCGGCGGGGAACCTGAACGAGGCCGAGAGCAAGGCAATTTTTGCTCGCTTCGGCGTGCCGGTGACACGGGAGCAGACCGCCGCCAACGCCGCCGGTGCCCAGGCGGCGGCGCGCACCCTGGGCGGCGAAGTAGTGCTGAAGATCCTCTCCCGCGCCATCGCGCACAAGAGCGACCTCGGCGGCGTGAAGGTCGGGTTGACGGCGGAGCAAGTGCCGGAGGCGTGCGCCGCCATGCTCGACCGCCTGCGCGCTGCCGGAGCCCCGACCCCGGAGGGCTTTCTGGTGCAGGAGCGCGTCCGTGGTGGGGTGGAAATGATCCTTGGCTTCCATCGCGACCCGCAGCTCGGACCTGTGATCCTGCTCGGCTCAGGCGGCGTCGTGGCGGAGGTGTTCCAGGACACCGCACTGCGACTGCTGCCTATCTCTCGCGCGGACGCGGAAGCGATGGTGGATGAACTAAAGGCCGCGACGCTCCTGCGCGGCTATCGTGGCGCCGCGCCGGCTGACATTCCGGCGCTGGTGAATACCGTGATGGCCTTCGCCGCCATGGCCGGCGCGGCGGGAGATCGCCTGCTGGAGGCGGAAATTAATCCGCTTTTCGTGCTGCCGGAGGGGCAGGGGGTCCGTGCGGTGGACGGGCTGGCGGTTCTGCGGTGAGCGGCAGTCCCCTGCCGCTACTGGCTGCGCACGCGGCAGGCTGGCGCGACCGTGCTTGGCCGGGCGGGGCTTGAGCACCACGCACGGTGTGCCCTGCTCGACTGGTTCACCGCGACCCTGCCCGGCACGGTGCGGTCGCCCGCTACGCTGGCTCCTGCGGCTTCTTCGTGGAGCTCGGCGCCAGGTCTCCCAGTCCCTCCAGCTCCACCGGGGGAAGGCCCGGCATCTGCACGTTGAGCGTCACGCGCCCGCCCAGGGCCTCGACGTAGCCCCGAAGCGTGGACAGGAGCATGTCGCTGCGCTGCTCGATACGAGCGACGTTCTCCTGCTTGATGCCGAGCTGCCGTCGCCTGCGTCTTCCCCATAGCCTTCCGCACGTCGCGCAACGCCATGTGCTGGGCGATCAGCACGGCGGCGCGCTCATCCACGGACGCATGCCGCTCAGCCGGCAACCGGGCCATCATCTCGTCCAGGGTCACACTCTTGGCCTTGCTCATTCCCATGTCCTCCACCGCTGTTCCGCCTTGGCGATCAGGGTCCGGTAAAACCCTGCCTCTGACATGCCCGCCTTGTCCCCAGCCGCCAGAAGGATTGCGATCTGGCGCCCGTCGAAGGAAAAGGCGACGCGCCACACGCCGCCATCGGCTGCAAAGCGCAGCTTCTTCAGATTGGCGATCTTGCTACCCTTGAGGGTGTCCACAGAGGGACGCCCGAGAGTAGGGCCGATCGCACTCAAAAGCCGGGCCTGCACCAGCATGGCAACCTGCACCTCAGCGGTCAGGGCGTCGAAGTCCTCGGCCATCTCAGGGTGGAAGGTGACCTGCCACGGCACGCGTGAAAAATGCACCAAACGCATATGCGATCAAGCGCATTAGACCCCGAAGATAGGAGCGCCTTGCGTCTGGCCACGCTGGACAAGCCTGCCCTGACCGCAGTTCTGCCGTTGCATCCGAGCGACAGCCAGGAGGCGGGCAGTTCGCCCCAGGAGGGTAAGCTGATTCGCTACCGCCTCTCCCGCCGCCATTCCCAGGGTGGTGCCCTTTGCGCGTCGGGCAGCGCCCACAGCCCGCGCGGTGCTCGCCGGGCCTCCTCCTCAATCTCAGCAGTACAAGATCTTGGCTATAGCGGCGGTAGACCCAGGCCATACCGCGGCGGACCATCTCAGCATTGATGTCCACCGGTCCGGCGTGAACCCGCCCCACGGTTCGTGCCGTAGCGGTCAGTATCCACCACGTTCACACTTACCTGCTGGTTCCACGCGAGGGCCGACAAAGCTTCCCTTGCGCGGGTGCCATAGGGCTGGTGCCTCTCCGGTGTGTCGATCTCGGCCAGGCGCACACGGACCTGCTCCCGCTCGGGAGTGAGGAGGGTCAGCGTGTCGCCGTCCGTGATCCCGACCACGCGACCGCGCAGATCCTCGGCCAGCGCGGGAGAGGTAAGGGCAAGGCAGAGGATGAGCGCGCGGAGGATCATCACCCTCCCTACCATCGACCCGCCCCGGTCCATCCCCGCCGGCCGTACGATGCGGCGTCAGCAGGCCGCAGAAGACGCGGTAATAGGCCCAGGCGAGATGCGCGACCACTGCCGCTGCCATGGCTTGGTCGTCATCCCGGGGCCGCCTCCCGTGCAGCTTGCCCGTCAGCCCGAAGCGCAGGGCGTAGTGGACGGCCTGTTTCAGATCCGCGGGTTCGGCGGGGGTGAGGGAAGAGGTCACTTCGCCTTCCCCGTAATCTCGGCCACGGCACGCGCCTGGGCCAGCAGCAGGCGCCGCCCCTCCGCGTCCAGCCCGTCCCAGATCTGCACTAGCTCGGTGCGGCCGGCGCCGCGGGTGACAGGGGAAGGAGGGGTGGGGGCAGGGTGAGAGGCATGGTCCCGAAGGCTACGCCCAACGAGAAGGAATCAGAGACATAATCCACCTAAAAGGAAATCGCGTCGGCCCTGCGGCGCTTTCCTAAGCGGCGCAGGAAGATAGGGCTCGCGGTGGCGCTGCTCGTGCGGCGTGACAACCAACGGGTGGTGGTATCCTGCGACCGTCAGAGCGCAGCGTCGTGACGCGGCGGGTAGGGAGGGGACTTGTGCGCCGGGCCTGCTCCCCCTCGGCGTTCGCCTACGCGCACATTCCCTGCTCGCCGCAGCATTATGGGCCAAGAAACAGGCGCGAGTAATGGCGGCTCTAACTCGCGTTATGGTTGTGTTTCTCCGAAAGCCATCATAGGTTGCCCCCGTGCCGAGACCCGCGTCTTCCGATCCGAATCTTCTCGCCCGCCTCTTACGGGCGGGGATTTGGTCATCCCCTTCCTCCACTCGCGATAGCGGAATGGTTCTGACCTGCGATGCTTGCAAGAGGCAAACCAAGCTCCTCAGCGATGTGTTGGAGAGCCCGAAGGCTGACACCCTGCTGCTAATCCTATTTGGCTCGATGTCGGTCGTCCTTGCAGTGGCCTCGATAGTATCCCTCATTCAGAGCCGCTGAGAGTGGTTACCGCGGCGGTGCGGGGTCCTGCCCCCGCTTGCAGACCCTGCTTCCATCCGGCCGCCGTGCGCGGCGCAATGCCTCTCAGCCGCCTCGACGCCCATCTGCTGCGCGCCGGCGAGGCCTCCCCGTTCTCACCGGTTATCCGCCTGGTCAGCTGCCTGTCCCAGTAAGGCTCCGTTCACCCGCTCGTGGTGCACTCGCCCCTGAGAGGGCCACACTTCCACTCTTCTCGGCGACCCTCACCGTATGGCCTGGACCGGCGCGCTTCACCTCGCGCCAGTCCCCCTCAGCCGCGGCGCCACTTCCCTGGGCCGCGCTGGAGCAGCAGCCACGATCCCCCGACACCTGGTGCGGCAGGCGGTCCGCCCAGCCCGATGTTGTCAGCCGGGGCGCCACAGGCGGAGCACCTCAACTTGGGCGGCACCTCGGCCCAGGTGAGTTCGGGCGGGACCAGGGGCACGAGATCGGCCACGAGCCGTCGTTGGGCCCGGCAGAGGCCGGCACACTGCACGACCAGTTCCCACGCACAGGCGGGGTCGGCGAACTCACCGGCACGTCGCTCCAGAGCCTCTCGGCCGCGGCGGACCGGCTCGGGGTCGTTCTCGGGCACCCTTAAACATCCTCATTTCGGGAAGCGCAGCTATTGGAGATCGCGGAGGCTGGCCGGGGCGCTACTTACTCCTGCGCCTCATCGGTCCCAAGGCGCCCCGTGATCTCGGCCACCACACGCGACCGCTAGGAGCCCTTCAGGGGAGAAGGCGCTGCATTCAACATACCGGTCCAGTGTGCCGATCAAGTTGGCCAGTGTCTGCCGCCAGCGCGATACTGCCCTCTCGAACGGATGCTGCTCTGTTGAACAAAGGGCAGGACAAGGCATCCTTTTCGATACGAGCGCCGACCCGTCCGCTGCCGTGGATGCAATGGGCAACACCGCCTTCGCGTTCAGCGTGCATGCTTGGCATTTTTTAACGTTGCGCCGGAATAATCCGGTTGCGTCGTGATTGTTCCATGGCTTTTTGACGCGGCCACGGAGGAGCGAACCAACGGAATGTACGTCGACGAACTCTTACGTGCCGCCGCCGGCTTCGAAGCCGACGCAAAGATCTGGCGCGACCGGGCGGCTGCCGCGCGGAACCCGACCTATGCGGCCCTATCCCTCACTTACAGCCGCTCGGCCGAGGAGTATCGCGAGAAGGCGGCCCGCCTTCAGCGCCTCATTCATAGCCTCGAACTGCCGAGCTGATGGTGCTTAGCGGCCTATCCATCCACCGAAGAAGTTATAGGCGCGGGGTGGCTTTCACCCCTGAGCGGTAAATAGGCGCCCTAGACCTGCGCCCCCTCGGCATTCGCCCATGTGCGCTCGCCCTGCTTGGTCACCAACGCCACCCCGCTTGCCAGGAGCCAAGCAGGGCAGTGTCGACCAGCAGTCAGTCGAACAGTCGCAGGCCGAGAAGGCAGGCCGCTAAACCGAGGCAAGCCGAAGACGCGCTGGTGATGACGTACAGGATCAGCTGCTCCGAAAGGCCTTGAGCGGGCGTCGAGCAGGAAGAGAAATACTCCTCAAACTGGCAGGCAATCGTCGGTGACGCTTGGAACTGTTTGCAGAGCCTCGACACCACAGGGTTTCCTATATCGGCGTGCGTGTATGGGAGGAGCAGTGGGCTCAAACGGGTTCTGTTACAAAAAGTTGTCCGCCCACCTCCACCTACCGGTGGCGGACGCTTGACTCGATACGGGGTGGCTGCCGGCCCTGTCGGCATAGGGGGCGCCGTTGTCTGGCGCCCCCTGGTTCAGCAGCTCACACGAAGAGGAAGTCGCCCTCGTTCATCTGGCTGGCATTGACCCACTTGATGGTCAGGACGTCAGTGCCGGTCACGGTGAGCACGGTGTCGCCGCCCCACTGGGGAGACTGCACGCGGCCAGCGGCCTTCAGCTCAGCAAAGCTGTCGACGCCACCCAGGACCGAGGCGAAGTCCCGCAGATCAATGCGGTCGTTCTACCAGTGTAGAAGCCCTCGATGACATCGCTCCCATCCCCCTGCCGGAAGAGGTAGATGTCGTCGCCAGCGTCACCAGACAGGCGGTCGCCATTGCCGGCGCCGCCGTAGATCAGATCGACGTCCCCACCGCCCTCGATCCGATCATCGCCAGCATCGCCAGTGATGAAGTCGTTGCCGATGCCACCGTAGAGGTCAGATCCTGCGCGGTACCGAAGGAGTGGTTGCCGCCGGTCTCTTGTGTCGACATTCGACGCTCCAGGTCTTGTTTACGGCTCCTTCATATCGTATCGATTCTTTAATTTCTTTCACAAGGCAAGCAGAAGGGTTAATGTCCGCAGCACCGGTGCAATTTTGATCGATCTCTGCGATGCGTCGATGCTCGTAGGTGAGAAATTGAGCGTCTCGCCCGCGCAGACTGCCGCATCATCCGGGGTCCGCTAGGCAGGCCTGCCACCCCACGGTGAACCGAGCCACCGGGCCGCGTTCCGCCAGCTCATTCTCCGCATACCTACTGGCACCGTTGCTGGCTTCCACCGGCCGGCATGGCCGCCGGCTGCGCCGCATGAGCGGCAAGGAAGCCCCCATGAAGCATGGCTATAGTGCGGCGCTCCTGCTGTCGTGTAGGCTCACAGCGCTTCTCACGGTGAGATGTGGATGAGGGACCTGCTGATCGGAGCCGTTCTCTTCGTCTCCGTCGTCCTCTGGGCAGCGATCATGGTGGCGGTGTTCAACTTTGACCGTATCACGGCCTTCCTGCTCCGCCCCTTCCACCACCGGCTGTTCCCGCTCGCCCATCGAATAGCTAGGAGTCTCCGTGAAGAGCCTGGCACCTGGACTTTCGAGCGCGAGCGATATCGCGCCAAGCATGGACCGTCGGGCCTTTCGATCTACACGGGCCTGGCTGACGCGTCTGGCCTGCGCTTCGAGACAAACGTGGGCGAGTGGAAGCCGAATTTTGTTGAGCGCAGGATCGTCCGCAACGCCCTGAACCGCCTTGCCCGCGCCGAGGTGAGTGATCTGGCTGCGAGCTACATGGAACCGAGGGATCGAACCGATCGCCTCCGGCTCTCCCACGAACCGGAAGAACGGCTCAAAGGATGGCCGCAATAGGGGTGGGCCAGGTCTTTCACGGCCGAGTAGCATAACCCCACCCGCGCCGCCGCATTGTCCACGAACAGGCTGCCCCGCCGGATGTAGCCCCGCAGCACGGGGAGGGACTTGTGGCGGCTCTGGTTCTGGATGGCCCGCTCCGCCACGCCGGCACGCGCGGCGCTGGTGATAAAGCCGCTGCGGAGCGAGTGGCCGGCGAAGGCGGTCGGATCGTAGCCCGCCGCCTCGACGCAGGCCTTTACCACCCGGGCCACGTCGCGATCCGAGAGGCGCGCGGTGCCCAAGCGATCGTGCCGGTTCACGCTCCGAAAGACGGCGCCCTCTTGGATGGCGGCCTTGTACAGCCAAGTGCGAAGTGCCAGCACCGGGCAGGTACGCTCCGAAATGCCGAACGGGATCCCGATCTCAACACCGCGCCCTTCCTGGTCTGTCCTCCCGCGCCGGATCGTCACCACCAATCCCTCCGAGACGAAGGCCAGATCCTGCACGTCGAACGCCACGAGTTCCGACCGGCGCAGCGCCGCGGCGAAGCCCACCAGCAGCAAAGCCCGGTCCCGCATCGCGCGCAGGCCCGGTCGCTTCGCCAGCACGTCGGCCATATCGCGGATCACGGCGGCCACTGCCGCATCCTTCTTCCGCGGCGCCGAGCCGTGGACGGCGCGGATGCCCTGCAGCGTCTTCCGGATCGCGGGATGGCCGGCGTCCATGCGGTGCCCGGCCAGCCGGTGTGCCTGGCCGATCGCGACAAGGCGCAGCGCAAGGGTGGCGGCCCTCAACGAGGACGCGCGCGCCGCGAGGTAGGTGCCCACCGTCTCTGGCGCGGCAGGAAGAGCCTCGCGCCCGTTTGCCTCGTACCAGGCGGTGAAGTCTGCCCAGGCCGCCCGGTAAGCGCGCCGCGTGTTCACCGAGGTCGCCTCACGCGCCACGACCCGGACAAGCTTGCGGCTGCGGCCGGTGCGGCGGACGATGCCCTTGATCGAGGCGCCGTCCCGGGCCAGCGCCCGGATGGTCGTGCTCTCCTCGCGTTGCCGGAGATAACCCTCGTACTGGAGCCGCTCGGCGGCACTCAGCAGGTCGGGATTGATGGTACCGGCGCCGAGGGCGCGGCGGATCGGCCCGGGGACGCTCCGCACGGCCCCGAGGAAGGCGGCGCTGGCGTTCTCCATCAGGTGCCAGCGATCCGCCACCTGGATCGCGCCCGGGGCAGCCGCGGTGACCGCTCCCGCGAAGCCGCCGGCCCGGTCGCGCGCGACGACGGTGAGGCCCGGGTGAGAGGCCAGCCAAGCCCGCACGGTCGTGGGCTCGCAGTTAGGCAGGAGATCGAGCACCCGCCGGCGCTCCAGGTCGCAGATCAGCGTCCCATAGCGCTGACGCCGCCTCCAGGCCCACTCGTCGATGCTGATCTGAACCGCGCCGGGTTCCCTGGAGGCTCCAACTCTTGAGAGGATGGAGCCATGACGAAGAAGACCTCGAACCGATTTTCGCCTGAGGTCCGGCAACGGGCGGTGCGGATGGTGCTGGACCACGG